>NZ_JPSY01000001.1:1466418-2199627 GCF_000763375.1 Microbacterium profundi
GAGGCCGCGGCTTCGGCGCGGTGGCGCTGGCGGCGGTCCGCACGCGCGTGCATCCGGTACCGCTGCGGTGCTCGTTCCTCGGTCGGGTGTTCGACTCCGAGGGCACGTCGCTGCCGCGCGTGCTCATCGGCGAGTACCGCGGCGACAAGCTCGGACGCATCGGCGAGTTCACGATCCCCAGCGACATCGACGGGTCGTTCGTCGCCATCGACCGGAGCGCCCCGCAGATCGCCCGGATGCAGGGTGCCGTGCAGTGGGGCTCGCGGCGATTCGTCTCGCAGTCGCGCGGTCTGCAGCCGGGTGCGCTGTGGGACGGCGATGACGACGCGCTCCAACGCAGCGAGGTTCCCCTGCCGATCGGCTGCGAGGATCTCGCGCTCGACCCGGAGGGGCGGATGCTGTGGACGCTGGGCGAGCACCCGTGGCGGCGCGTGGTGCGCGGCATCCCGTTCGCGCAGCTCGGGATTCGTGTGCGCTGACGTGCGCTCTCGAATCAGCGACTCCGCGAACTGGCGCTGAGAGCGTGATGCACAGTTCGATGGCGTCTCCTCAGTCGTGCTGCGGGAATCCGAGGTTGATTCCCCCGTGAGAGGGATCGAGCCAGCGTGAGGTCACCGCCTTCTCGCGCGTGAAGAATGCGATTCCCGCGGGTCCGTACGCCTTCGCATCACCGAAGAGGGAGTCCTTCCATCCGCCGAACGAGTGATATGCGACGGGGACGGGGATCGGCACATTGATGCCGACCATGCCCACCTGAACCTCGTTCTGGAATCGTCTGGCCGCGCCGCCATCGTTCGTGAAGATCGCGGTGCCGTTGCCGTAGCGTGAGGCGTTGATCAACTGAAGACCCTCCTCATAACTGTCCACCCGCACGATCGACAGCACTGGGCCGAAGATCTCGTCCTGGTACACCGCCGAGTCGGTCGACACCCGATCGAACAGGGTGGGGCCGAGCCAGAATCCGGATGCTTCGCCGTCGGCTTCCACATCGCGCCCGTCCACCACGACTGTGGCACCGTCGGCCGCCGCGATGTCGATGTAGGAGGCGACCCTGTCGCGGTGCGCCTCGGTGATGAGCGGTCCCATGTCGCACCCGCGCATCCCATCGCCGACCCGCAGACCGGCCATGCGCGCGGTGATGCGTTCGATGAGCTCGTCGGCGACGGGCTCGACGGCGACGATGACGCTGATCGCCATGCAGCGCTCACCGGCCGAGCCGAAGCCGGCGTTAACGGCGGCATCCGCGGCCAGGTTCAGGTCGGCATCAGGCAGCACCAGCATGTGGTTCTTCGCGCCGCCGAGCGCCTGCACCCGCTTGCCGTGCGCTGCGGCGGTCTCGTAGATGTACTTCGCGATGGGCGTGGATCCGACGAATGAGATCGCCTGGACCGTGGGATGCTCCAGCAGCGCGTCGACGGCCTCCTTATCACCGTGCACGACGTTGAGGACGCCGTCGGGGAGCCCCGCCTCGGTCATGAGCGCGGCCATCCAGTTGGCAGCGGTGGGGTCCTTCTCGCTCGGCTTCAGTACGACCGTGTTGCCGGCCGCGATCGCGATCGGGAAGTACCACAGCGGCACCATGGCCGGAAAGTTGAACGGGCTGATGATGCCGACGACTCCGAGCGCCTGCCGGATCGTGTACACGTCGACGTCGGTGGAGACGTTCTCGCTGTAATCGCCCTTGAGCAGATGCGGCATGCCGAGCGCGAACTCGACGACCTCGAGCCCTCGGGCGATCTCACCGAGAGCATCCGCGGTGACCTTGCCGTGCTCAGCCGTGAGGATGTCGGCCAGCTCGCCCTTTCGCTGATTGAGCAGCTCGCGGAAGTTGAACAGGATGCTCTGCCGCTTCGCGAGCGAGGCGTCACGCCAGGCGGGGAACGCCGCGGCAGCGGATGCGACGGCCGCGTCGACATCCGCAGTGCTCGCAAGTCGCACCTGTGTGCTGATCTCGCCGCGCGCGGGGTTGAAGACCGGAGATGTCCGCGTCGAAGCACCTTCGTTCTCGACACCGTTGATCCAGTGGTTGAGGGTCGTGGTCATGATCTTTCCTTTGTTGAGAGAAGTGGTGACGTGCGCCGGCTCAGGCGAGCAGGCCGAGGACCTCGTCGTACACGACTACGGCTTCGGCGACCTCGTCGTCCGTGACTATGCACGGCGGCACGACGTGGATGCGGTTGTCCTGGGTGATGGCGAGCAGTCGGCGCGCCATCAGCTCGGATTTGATCCGTGCCATCACCGCCGGCGCCAGTGGCTCGCGCGTCTGTCGGTCCGCCACGAGTTCGATGGCCCAGAAGACTCCTTCACCGCGCACCTCTCCGATGATCGGATGCTTCTGCGCGAGCTCGTGCAGCGCGGGCCCGAGCACATCGGCGCCGATTCGAGCGGCGTTGTCGACGATGCCTTCATTCGCCATGGCATCCTGCGCGGCGACGATGGATGCCATCGCGAGCGGATGCCCGCTGTAGGTGAGCCCGCCGGGGAAGACGACATCGTCGAACTCTGCGGCGATCTCATCGGAGATGACGACCCCGCCGACAGGAACGTACCCCGAGTTGACGCCCTTGGCGAAGGTGATCAGGTCGGGAACGACGTCGTAGCCGTCGAACGCGAACCATCGTCCGGTGCGCCCGAATCCTGCCATGACCTCGTCGAGGATGAGCACGATGCCGTAGCGGTCGCACAGTTCGCGGACACCGGCCAGATAGCCCGGCGGCGGCAGCAGGATCCCTGCGGTGCCCGGCACCGTCTCGAGCAGCACGGCGGCGATCGTTGCGGGGCCCTCCCCCTGGATCAACCGTTCCAGGTGCTGCAGCGCCCGCTCCGATTCCTGCTCCGGTGTCGTAGCCCAGAACTCGGAGCGGTACAGGTAGGGACCCCAGAAGTGCACATGCCCGCGCGCGAACTCGTTGGGCATCCGGCGCCAGTCGCCGGTCGCGACGATGGCCGCGCCGGTGTTCCCGTGATACGAGCGGTAAGTCGACAGCACCTTGTCACGCCCGGTGTGCAGGCGGGCGAGGCGGATGGCGTTCTCGTTGGCGTCGGCACCGCCGTTGGTGAAGAACACCTTCTCGAAGCGTTCGGGTGCGCGCGCCACGATGCGCTTGGCCGCCTCGCCACGCGTCAGGTTGGCTGCCGCAGGTGCGACCGTCGTGAGCACCGCTGCCTGCTCGGCGATCGCCGCGGTTACCACCGGGTGCTGATGCCCGATGTTGAGGTTGATGAGCTGACTGGAGAAGTCGAGGTATGCGGTGCCCTCATCGTCCCAGGCGCGACAGCCGGAGCCGCCGGTGATCACGAGCGGGGCGAGCCCTGCCTGAGCCGACCAGGAGTGGAACACATGGGCACGGTCGAGCCCGATCACGCGCTCATTCGAGGTGGTGCGGTCGTTCACTGCGATCACGCGTCCTTTCATAGTTGGTGGTGTGGACGGAGTGGTCATGTGGCCGGGCGACTCGCCTCGCCCGGCCATGGGCACTCAGGCGCCGCCTTCGAGCAGTTCGACGTCGATCGGGGTGAAGCCTTCACCCTTCACGTCCACGCCCTCCTCTTCGAGCTCCGCGAGTGCCTGCTCGATGTACTCGTTCGTCCAGGCGGATGCCGGCGGCTGCTCGGTGATGAGGCTGGCACCGGTCTCGTTCACGGCGCTCAGCGCGCCCTCGACCGTCGCGGAGAATGCCGCTTCATCGATGTAGCCGATGCCGTTCTGGGCGGGCCAGATGAGCTTGTTGGTCTCGTTGACCATCCACAGCTCGTGGCTCATGCCCCAGCCGGAGCCGGCGTCGACAGTCGTCTGCGCGGCCTCCTCCGGGTTCTCTGCGGCGTAGCTCCAGCCCTTGATGACCGCCTTGAGGAACGAGACGGTCGTCTGCTGGTACTCGGTGTCGCTTTCCAGCCGTTCCGTATCCGCCCAGATCGCGTCCTGCAGCATCGCACCGACCGTGTCTTCATAGCTGATGACGGTGAAGTCCTCCGCCGTGTACGGCTCTCCGGTGTCGGGATTCACAGTCTCCAGCAGCTGTGCGTACTCGTTGTAGGTCATGGCCTGCGCCGCGTCGATGTCTCCGGACAGGAACGCGTTCATGTTGAAGTCCTGGGTGATGATCTCCACGGTCGAGGAGTCCAAGCCCTCCGCCGCCATCGCCGCGAAGATCTCCCATTCGTTCCCGAACCCCCAGCTGCCGATCTTCTTGCCTTCGAAGTCTGCGACGGAGTCGATGCCGGAGTCGGCCCACGACACCTGCAGCGTTCCAGAGCGCTGGAAGATCTGCGCGATGTTGGTGACGTCGGCACCTGCTTCGATCGAGCCGAGCACCTTGGGCACCCAGGCGATGGCGTAGTCGACATCGCCGTTGGCCAGAGCATCCTGCGGCACGATGTCACCACCGCTGGGGATGATCTCGACGTCCAAGCCGGCCTCTTCGAAATATCCCTGCTCCGCAGCGGCGAAGTACCCGGCGAACTGGCCCTGGGGCAGCCACTGCAGCTGCAGCTTCACCTCGGTGAGGGCCTCGCCTTCGGCTGCCTCTCCTTGCTCATCGCTCGGTGTCGATGAGCAAGCCGAGAGGACGAGCGCTGTCGCGATTGTCGCTGCCGCGAAGTTGGCGCCGCGACGTGTGCTGTGTTTCATATCGGTCCCTTTCTGAGGTGCTGGTATCGCTGTGAATGCCATCGCGTCCGGCGGACGTGAGGACGTGAGGTGGATTCAGCCGCGCCTTCTCACTGCGACCCGCTCGGCACCGAGCGCCACGAGGTAGAAGATCAGACCGAGCACGATCGAGACGAGCACATACGCCCAGGCTCGGGGATACGCGCTGGATGCCGCAGACGTCGAGATGAGCCCGCCCAGGCCCCCGCGCGGTCCGCCGAAGTATTCGGCGACGAGCGCGGAGATGACGGCGAGAGAAGAGGCGATGCGGATGCCGGTGAACACGAAGGGCGTCGCCGTCGGCAGGGTGACGGTGCGCATGACCTGGCCGGGGTTCGCCGCGTATACGGTCATGAGATCGCGGTGCACCGGCAGCGTCTGGCGCAGGCCTCGCAGCGTGTTGATGAACACGGGCACGAAGGAGGCCAGTCCCGCGATCACCTGCCGACCGAACTGCGAGTCGGAGCCGAACATCGTGTTCAGCACGGGCGCCAGTGCCACGATCGGGATGACGGCGAGCGCGGCGACTATCGGCGCCAGCATCCAGTCGGTCAGACGCACCGCGGCTGCGAGCATCGCGATCAGGATGCCGAGCATCGAGCCCACGACGAGGCCGACGAGCGCGTTCGTGCCTGTGACGATCCCCGCCGAGAGCATGGACGGGGCGAACTCGACGAACTGTCCGATGATGGATGCAGGGCTCGGCAGCATATAGTCATCGACGCCGCCGACGGTCACCGCGAGCTGCCATGCCCCCAGCACGATGAGGCCGAGCACGATCGGGGCGAGCGTGCGCGTGGTGAGTTCGGCGCCCTGGCTCCTCATCGATTCTCCACTCCGCGCACAGCCGCCACGGGCGATCCGTCATGCAGGGCCTCTCGCACGGCGGTGATCATGTCGAAGAACTCGTGCTGCTCACGCAGACCTTCTGAGCGATCGTCCGCGAGCGCCATCGAGACCACCTGCTGGATGCGCCCCGGCCGCGGCGACATCACGACGACGCGGTCAGACAGGAACACCGCCTCAGGGATCGAGTGCGTGACGAAGACGACGGCGGCCCCCGTCTCGGCGCAGATCCGCACGAGCTCGGACTGCATCCGCTCCCTGGTCATCTCGTCGAGCGCACCGAAGGGCTCATCCATGAGCAGCAGGCGCGGCTTCTCCGCGAGCGCACGTGCGATCGCGACACGCTGCTGCATGCCCCCGGAGAGCTGGTCGGGATAGCGATCTGCGAAGTCGCCGAGGCTGACGAGCTCGATGAGCTCCGCCACTCGATCCGAGCGTTCGATCTTTCCTCTGCCATGCAGGGACAGCGGCAGTTCGATGTTCTCGGCGACGGTGCGCCACGGGAGCAGTCCTGCCTGCTGGAATGCGATGCCGTAGTCCTGCGCGATGCGCGCATCCTTGGCGGACTTGCCGAAGACGGACACGCTTCCGCCGCTCGGCTGATCGAGGTCTGCGATGAGACGCATGAGCGTCGACTTCCCGCATCCGGACGGCCCGATGAGCGAGACGAATTCGCCGGCCGCGACCGTCAGGTCGATCCCCTCGAGCGCGGCCACCTGGCCGCCGCGGGTCTCGAAGACCTTGTCGACACCGCTGATGCGGACGGCATCGATCGCACTGCGGCCCCCGTCTGCGTGCACGTGCTCTGTCATGCGTTGACCTCGACTCTTCTATAGCGACCCAGCAGTGCGCCGAGAACGGCGATCGACCCTGCGGCGACGAGCCCGAGCACGACGGCTCCGAAGATCGGACCCCATGCCTTGGCCGGATCCCCGCTGGCTTGACCGGCGTACTGGATGAGGATGCGGCCGATGCCGCCCTGAAGCCCGGTCGACACCTCGGCGACCACGGCGCCGATGACGGCGTTCGCAGCGCCCAGCCGCAGGGCCGGCAGCAGATATGGGACGGCCGCGGGCAGGCGAAGACGGATGAGCGTCGTCCACCAGCCGGCAGCGTAGCTGTGCATGAGCTCGACGTGGATCGTGTCCGGCGACTGCAGGCCTCTGAGCGCGCCGACCGCGATCGGGAAGAAGGCGAGATACGAGGCGATGAGCGCCACCGACATCCAGTCCTGCCACTCGAACGAGCCGATCTCGACACGGGAACCCCAGCTGCGCACCACGGGGGCGAAGGCAATGAGCGGGATCGTCTGGCTGAGGACGATCCACGGCAGCAGGCTCCACTCCGCGATTCGCCACCGCTGCATGGCGAGGGCCAGGGCCACCCCCACCACAAGCGCGATGAGCCACCCGGCAGCTGCGATGCCGAGGGTGAGAGCCGCCGCGGCTGCGACCTCCAGCCACAATGGACGCGCCCCTTCCGCAGCCGTGACAGGGGCGAGGAGCCGGGTGAGCATGTCCCAGACGTGCGGCATCGCCAGATCGCTCGTGCGGGGAAGCACCCGCACTCCGAACAGCACGAGCCCGTCGGCCGGCACGAGCAGCTTCACGAGCTCCCACATGATCACGACAGCGAGGATGCCGAGCACACCCGCTCCCCATCGTGCGAGTCCCCTGGAGGGTCTCGATCGACGTCGGCGCAGTGCCGGCGCCAACGTGCGTTCGTCGGTCATCGGCCCGCTCTTCTCATGCCTTCGCCACGATGTGCTCGCTGAGCGCGGGGATGACGGTCTCGCCGTAGACGCGGAGCGTCTCCTCCTTGTTGTCGTGCTGCAGATAACCGGCGAACTGGTCAACGCCGAGTTCGGCGAGCGCCTTGAGCTTCTCGATGTGCTCCGAAGCCGTGCCGAGCAGGCAGAAGCGCTCGACGATATCGTCGGGAACGAAGTCGGCGTGCGAGTTTCCCGCCTGACCGTGCTCGTTGTAGTCGTAGCCTTCACGGCCCTTGATGTAGTCCGTCAGCGCCTTCGGCACGGCCGAGCCCTCGCCGTACTTGGCGACGATGTCGGCGACGTGGTTGCCGACCATGCCGCCGAACCAGCGGCACTGATCGCGCATGTGCGACCGGTCATCGCCGATGTACATCGGGCCCGCGACGCAGAACTTCACCGACAGCGGGTCCCTGCCGGCTTTCTCGGCCGCCGCGCGAACGGTGCTGATCATCCACTCGGCCACATCGAGGTCTGCCATCTGCAGGATGAAACCGTCACCGACCTCACCCGCGAGCTTGAGCGCCAACGGGCCGTAAGCTGCGACCCACACGTCGAGTGTCGACCCCTTACTCCACGGAAACTGCAGGGTGGCACCGTTGTACTCGACCGCTCGGCTGTTCGCGAGCTCGCGGATGACGTGGATCGATTCCCGCAGCGTCTTCAGCGTCGTCGGTGCTCCGTTCGTCACACGCACGGCGGAGTCCCCCCGGCCGATGCCGCAGATGGTGCGGTTGCCGTACATCTCGTTCAGCGTCGCGTACGTCGATGCCGTGACGGTCCAGTCGCGCGTCGCCGGGTTGGTGACCATCGGACCGACGATAACCTTGTCGGTCTCTGCCAGAATGCGGCTGTACAGCACGTACGGCTCCTGCCAGAGCAGGTGCGAGTCGAAGGTCCAGACGTGACTGAAGCCGTGCGCCTCGGCGAGCTTGGCCAGCTGCACGGTGCGCGCGGACGGCGGGTTGGTCTGAAGTACTGCTCCGAAATCCATGTGAATCCGTTCTTTCGGTGACTGCGTCCCGGGCCGGGAGCTGTCAGTCGCTGAGCCTGTCGAAGTGTCAGATCAGGTACTGCGAGAGTCCGCGCTTGATGTACCTGCCGTCGCCCTTCGATCCGATGTACTGCTTGTCGTCGACGATGACTCGTCCCCGGGAGAGGACCGTGTCGACGTGGCCGTCGATCTCGAAGCCCTCCCATGCGGAGTAGTCCATGTTCATGTGATGGGTTTTGTTCAAGCCGATCGAGGTGTGCCCGTTCGGGTCGTAGATGACGACGTCGCCATCGGCACCCGGCTGGATCACGCCCTTCCTGCCGTACATGCCGAACATGCGCGCAGGAGTCGTGGAGGTCAGCTCGACCCAACGCGGCAGCGAGATCTGGCCGGTCACCACGCCCTGGTACATCAGGTCCATGCGGTGCTCGACCGAGCCGATGCCGTTGGGGATCTTCGAGAAGTCTCCGATGCCCATGTCCTTCTGATCCTTCATGCAGAACGGGCAGTGGTCGGTCGAGACCATCTGGATGTCGTTCGTGCGCAGGCTCTGCCACATGTGGTGCTGGTGTCCCTCATGCTTCGAACGCAGCGGCGTCGAGCACACCCACTTGGCACCTTCGAAGCCCTCGGCGCCCAGCTGATCCTCGAGCGAGAGATAGAGGTACTGCGGGCACGTCTCGCCGAAGATGTTGAGCCCGCGATCGCGCGCAGCGGCGATCTGTGCGACGGCCTGTTTCGCCGAGACGTGCACGACGTAGAGGGGCGCACCGGTGAGATCAGCAATCATGATCGCGCGATGCGTGGCCTCTTCCTCTGCCTGCCACGGGCGGGTGATGCCGTGATGATACGGCGAGGTGTTGCCTGCTTCGAGCGCCTGTTTGACGAGCACGTCGATCATGGCGCCGTTCTCTGCGTGCATCATCATCATCGCGCCGTTCTCGGCGCCACGCTGGAATGCGCGCAGGATCTGTCCGTCATCCGAGAGGAACACGCCCTTGTAGGCCATGAAGAGCTTGAAGCTCGTCACTCCCTCATTCATGAGCTCATCCATCGCTGTGAGTGAGCTGTCCTGCACATCCGAGAGGATCTGGTGAAAGCCGTAGTCGATCGCGCAGTTGCCGGCGGCCTTCTCATGCCAGGCCTGATACCGATCGATCACACTCTCCTCGGGGTACTGCACGACGAAGTCGACGATGCTCGTCGTGCCGCCCCATGCCGCGGCCCTGGTCCCTGTCTCGAAGGTGTCGCTCGCGAAGGTTCCGCCGAAGGGCATCTCCATGTGCGTGTGCGCATCGATCCCGCCGGGAATGACGTACTTGCCCGCGGCATCGATGACGGTGTCCACGTTTCGCTCGATGTCGAAGCCGAGCAGTGTGGACCCCGGCGCGAGCACGGCCGCGATCGTCTCGCCGTCGATGAGGACATCGGCGGTCGCTGTTCCCGTGGCATTCACCACGGTTCCGTTCTTGATGAGTGTCTTCATGATCGTCCTCACGGTGCTGTGATCAGGGTGTAGCTGTCTGGGCGACGATCGCGATAGAACTGCCAGTTGTTGCGCACTTCGCGAATCATGTCGAGGTCGAGGTCGCGGATGACGAGCTCTTCGTGCTCGCTGCTGCCGCGTTCTCCGACGAAGTTGCCCTGCGGATCGAGGAACTGACTGGTGCCGTAGAAGGTGACGGCTTCGTCACCGTATTCGTTGTCCTCGCGCCCGACGCGGTTGGCTGCCGCGACGAAGTAGCCGTTCGCGGCGGCCGCTGTCGCCTGCTCCAGATCCCACAAGCGGTTCGAGAGACCGGGCTTGGTCGCATTCGGGTTGAAGACGATCTGGGCTCCGGCCAGGCCGAGTTCACGCCACCCCTCAGGGAAGTGCCGGTCGTAGCAGATGTAGACGCCGATAGGACCGACCGCTGTATCGAATATCGGATAGCCGAGATTTCCGGGGCGGAAGTAGAACTTCTCGTAGAACTTCTCCAGGTGCGGGATATGGTGCTTGCGGTACTTGCCGAGGATGGTGCCGTCGTCATCGACGACGACCGCGGTGTTGTAGTACACCCCCGGCTGGTCCTCCTCGTAGATGGGAAGCACCATCACCAGCTTCAGTTCCTTCGCGAGGGCGGCGAATCGCTGCACGATGGGCCCATCCGCCGGTTCGGCGAAGTCGTAGTACTTGATGTCCTCGGTGATGCCGAAGTACGGGCCGTAGAAGAGTTCCTGGAAGCAGATGACCTGCGCCCCGTCGGCCGCGGCATCCCGCGCGAATCTCTCATGCCTGTCGAGCATGGACTGCTTGTCGCCGGTCCATGTCGTCTGGGTGATGGCTGCTCGTACAACGGTCATCGTGACCTCCACGTTCAGCTCGGGACGGCCGTTCGAGCCGGCACCGATGCGGTTAAGTCGAAACCAGGACGACGTCGTCCGGTTTTGTTATTCTTAGACGTGAACATTTCTGTTCTGTTTCCTCGTGTGACGCAAGTGTTAATGATCCTCACGTGCCAGAGACTTCCAAGCAATAGATATGCGAGCTTTGCCCCATGCATCCTCTGATCGATGAGATCGAACAGCGCAATCCCGCGGGCATCGCTGCCGCTCTCGGCCGGCTCGTGACGACGGGTCGACTGAACGCAGGGG
Source organism: Microbacterium profundi (assembly GCF_000763375.1). Classification (NCBI taxonomy): domain Bacteria; kingdom Bacillati; phylum Actinomycetota; class Actinomycetes; order Micrococcales; family Microbacteriaceae; genus Microbacterium; species Microbacterium profundi. The sequence continues at coordinate 1,477,309 of NZ_JPSY01000001.1, forward strand.
ATCGACTTCCGACGGTGCGTGAGATCGCTGCAGAACTCGGGGTGAGCCCTGCCACGGTGAGTCAGGCCTGGCGAGCCGCAGGGGCTGCGGGGATCATCGTCTCCCGTGGACGCGGCGGCACGTTCGTGCGGGGGCCACGACAGGATTGGCTGCCCGCTCGGAGCCAGGTGATGGCGGGCCGTGACCTGCCCGCACGCATCGACCTGTCCCGCGGCACACCCGATCCCGATCTTCTCCCAGCGCTCGGTCCCGCACTCGCCCGGGTCTCGCAACGGGCGGTGACCTCCACCTATCAGGATCTTCCGGTCATCCCCGAATTGCTCACCGTTCTCGACGATTCGTGGCCGTACCGCGCGGAAGCGCTCACCGTCGTCAACGGCGCCCTCGATGCGATTTCCCGCAGTCTCGAGCAGATCGCACGTTTCAGTGACCGGGTCATCGTCGAGAGTCCCACGTTCCCGCCGTTCCTCGACCTCCTCGATCAGCTCGGCCTGTCCGCTGTCCCCGTCGCCGTCGATGCTCACGGCCCAATACCCCGCTCATTCGCGGCCGCTCTCGCGCAGTCGCCGGTCGCCGCCTTGCTGCAGCCTCGAGCGCACAATCCGACCGGTGCATCGATGACCGAGGACCGGGCCCACGAACTCGCCCTTCTGGTGCGTGCCAGTTCGACGGCGAGCGGAATGATCGTCATCGAAGACGACCATTCGGGTGAGATCAGCCTGGCGGACGATGTCAGCCTCGGCCGATGGATCGCCGATCGGGTGCTGCACGTGCGCAGTTACTCCAAATCGCACGGCCCCGATCTGCGCATCGCCGCTCTCGGCGGGCCATCGAAGATCATCGATCGGGTAGTGGCACGCCGTATGCTCGGCCCCGGCTGGACGAGCCGCATGCTGCAGACCATCCTCCACGAACTGCTCGTCGACGGCACCAGCATCGCCCAGGTCGGCGCCGCCCGAGCCGAGTACGCACGACGTCAGCACGAGCTCTCCACCGCCCTCGCCGCCGTCGGGGTCAGCGCCCCGGCGGCGGACGGCATCAACACCTGGCTGGCGGTGGACGACGAGCAGGATGCCATCCTGCAGCTCGCCGCATCCGGCATCCGCGTCGCAGGCGGCACACCGTTCCTGCCACGCAATGAGTTTCAGCCAGCTCATATCCGTGTCACGGCCGGTGCGATCCGTGAGGATGTCTCCCCGATCGCCGATGCCATCGGATCTGCGGTGCGATCGAGTGCGAACGGCGTGCACACGCTCACCGCGCGCTGGGCATGATCTGCCCCGGATACGCGAAAACCCTAAACGAGCGAGCATCGTGAGTTGCGGCGGGCGAACGAAGATCCTCATCGGCATTTCGTCGGACACCCGGTGACCGGCTTCTCGCATCTCCGACGCGAATGACCCCCAACCCGAGAGATAAAATCCCAGGTCAGGGGCCATTTCATTCGCGTGCGCGAGGGGGGACTTGAACCCCCACGCCCGTAAGGACACTGGCACCTGAAGCCAGCGCGTCTACCATTCCGCCACTCGCGCGAGTGTCTCGTTCCGAAGAAGTCAACTTCACGAGGATATCACGCACTCTCGCCGTCGAAGAACTCGCCCGACCATGCGCCGGGCCGACCTCATCCGGCGAGAATGTTTTTGCTGCGTGAGAAGGGAACAGGCAAGTGCCTTCTCATGCAGCGGGTCAATTCTCGCGCCCGTATGGCGGCCGAGAGGCGCATATACAGGTCACCTGGCTACGATGTTGCTACCGTCGCCATGCCAGAGGAGCCCAGTGGGACTACTTGACAGCTTTGAGAAGGGTCTTGAGCGCGCCGTTAACGGCGCATTCGCCAAGACCTTCCGCAGCGGCATCCAGCCGGTGGAGATCGCATCGGCGCTCCGCCGCGAAGCCGACATCAAGGCCGCCGTCGTCAGCCGCGACCGCATCATCACGCCCAACAGCTACGTCGTGCGCCTCAGCGCCGACGACCTCGAACGGATGCAGGGGCTGGGCGGCGCACTCACGGAAGAGCTGCACGCTCTGATGAACGCCCACGCCAAGGCCCAGGGCTACAGTTTCTCCGGCCCGGTCTCGATCGCACTCGAAGCGGACGAGAAGGTCGCCACCGGAACCGTCCGCGTGAACTCCGGTACGGCAGAGGGCCGCGTCAGCTGGCAGGCCGTCGTCGACGTCGACGGGCGCCGTCACTCGGTCACCAAGGCGCGCAGCGTGATCGGCCGCGGCAGCGATGCCGACATCACGATCGCGGATGCCGGTTCGAGCCGCAAGCACGTCGAGATCCTGTGGGACGGCGAGCGCGCCATGATGCGCGATCTCGGCTCCACGAACGGCACGAAGGTCAACGGCACCAAGGTGCGCGAGGCACCGCTGCCCACCGACACGACGATCACGATCGGGCGCACCGACCTGGTCTTCCGGGTCGTACCAGTGTCCGCCGACCGACCGTCGGGGGCGAATCGATGACTGAACTGAGCCCGCTCGTCCTCCTGCTGCTGCGCATCGGCTTCCTGGTGCTGCTGTGGTTCTTCGTGTTCGGCGTCGTGTACTCGCTGCGCGCGGACCTGTTCGGCGTGAAGGTGCGCAAGCTCCCCGCAGAAGCCGGCGCAGGCTCGCCCGCAGCGGCCCCCGCCCCGGCAAAGCCGAAGGCGTCACCGCGCGCCGGTGGCGCCGCCAGGGTGAACAGCGTCTCCAAGCTCGTCATCACCTCCGGCCCCAAGGCAGGCCTCGAGCTTCCCCTCGGCACGGATCCGATGACGATCGGCCGCTCCAGCGAATCCGGTCTCGTCATCCGCGACGACTACACCTCCAGCCACCACGCCCGCCTGCTGCTGCGCGGCGACACCTGGGCCATCCAGGACCTCGACTCCACCAACGGCACCTACCTGGGCGGGAAGCGCATCTCAGGAGCGCCCGTCTCGATCGAGATCGGCGACGCCGTCAAGGTCGGCGCCACGACCTTCGAGCTGCGAGCCTGACGCCGGCATGGTCTTCGAAGGCTCGAGCGCCGCGATCTCCCATACCGGGAAGGTGCGCTCCAACAACCAGGACTCCGGGTACTCCGGCGCCAACCTCTTCGCGGTCGCCGACGGCATGGGCGGCCACGCGGGCGGCGATGTCGCGTCGAGCATCGCCATCCAGCGGCTCGAGCGCCTGGATCACTCCTTCCCCGACGTCGACGAGGCCCAGGCGTCGTTGCAAGCCGCCGTCACCACGGCAGCGGGCGACCTCATCCGCGCCGCCAAGGAGCGCCCGGAGCTCGCCGGACTCGGCACGACGGTCAGCGCGATCATCATGGTCGAGGATCACGCGGTCATCGGCCACATCGGCGACTCGCGCATCTACCTGTACCGCGACGACGAACTGACCCAGATCACCGCCGACCACACCTTCGTGCAGCGGCTGGTCGACTCCGGCCGCATCACCCCCGAGGAGGCGCGCTACCACCCGCGCCGCTCCGTGCTGATGCGCGTGCTCAGCGACATGGACCACGACCCCGAGCTGGACATGTTCGTCATGCCCACGCTCCCTGGCGACCGCTGGCTGCTGTGCTCCGACGGTCTCTCCGGCGTCGTCGACGAGCCGCACATCCTCAAGGCCATGCGACTCGGGCTTCCGCCAGGACGCACCGCCGACAACCTGCTCAAGCAGGCACTCGACGGCGGCGCCCCCGACAACGTCACGGTCGTGCTCGTCGAAGTGGGCGGCGTGCACCCGGTCTCCTCCGGCACCGCGACGATCGTCGGCGCGGCATCCACTCCGTCCGGCGTGCTGATCCCCGCCGCCCGTGTCGGACGCACGAACTGGCTGCACCCCGTGCGCCAGGCCGCGAACGAACCATCGCACTTCGAACCGGCCGCCGACTACCTCGAGGAACTCATCGAGGAAGATCGCCGCCGCGCGAAGCGCCGCCGGGTCGGCTGGTTCGCCGCGCTCCTGGTCGTTCTGCTCGCGCTCACCGGTGCGGGGATGCTGGCCTACAGCTGGACACAGACGCGTTATTTCGTGGGCGCGGACGAAGACAGCGTCGTGATCTTCCAGGGTGTCCAGCAGAACATCGGCCCCATCTCGCTGTCGACCGAGCTCGAGGACACCGGCATCCTGCTCGCCGACCTGCCGCCGTACCAGCGCGCCTCGGTGGAGCGGACGATCAACGCGCGCTCTCTGTCCGATGCCATGGCGATCGTCGACCGCCTGCGGGCCGGCTCCGAGGCCGTCACGGGCGAGACCCCGGCCCCGACGCCGCCTCCCGCACCCAGCCCGACTCCCACGCCCACCGCGACGAGCGGAGGGGGTGCCGGATGATGAGCACCGACGTCACCGCCGACACCGCGGTCATCAAAGCACTCAAGCGGATGCGACTGCCGCAGACGCAGCGCAACCGCGAGTTCTGGCTGCTGCTGTTCGCCTGCGCGATCAGCGGTGCCGCGCTGTGCCTGGTGCAACTCGGTGCGCTCGGGCTGATCGACCCCTTCATCCTGTTCATCGGCGGCGGGCTCGCCGTGCTGGCCTTCGCCCTGCACTTCGTGCTTCGCGTCGTGGCATCCGATGCCGACCCCTTCGTCCTGCCGATCGCGACGCTGCTCACCGGCCTGGGCATCGCGATGATCTACCGGATCGACATCGCGCTGAACAACACCGGGTGGGAGGCGTACTCGACCAAGCAGCTGGCCTGGACTGGTATCTCGCTCGCGGGCGCCATCGCGATCGTCATCCTGCTGCACAACTACCGGGTGCTGTTCCGCTACACGTACCTGTTCGGCCTCGCCGGAATCCTCCTCCTGCTGCTGCCGTTCGTGCCTGGACTCGGAGCATCCGGCTCGAACGCCGACGTGTGGGTCACCATCGGCGGCATCTTCGCCTTCCAACCGGGTGAGCTGGCCAAGATCTGCCTGGCGATCTTCTTCGCCGGCTACCTGGTGCGCACCCGGGAGAGCCTCACCTCGGTCGGCAAGGTCTTCCTCGGCATCACCTGGCCGCGCATGCGCGAGCTCGGACCCGTCATCGTCGTCTGGTTGATCTCACTCGGCATCATCGTGGTGCAACGCGACCTCGGCACCGGAGTGCTGATCTTCGGCATGTTCATCGCGATGCTCTACATCGCCACCGGCAAGACCAGCTGGGTGCTGATCGGCCTCGTCATGGTCGCCGCAGGCGTCGCCGTGGCCACCCAGATCCTCAGCTACGTGCAGGGCCGCTTCACGAACTGGCTCGATGCGTTCAACCCCGCGGTCGTCGATGCCGCAGGCGGCAGCTACCAGCTCGTGCAGGGCATCTTCGGTCTCGCACACGGCGGCCTGATCGGCACCGGCCTCGGTCAGGGACGCCCGACCGTGACCCCGCTGGCGCACAGCGACTACATCATCCCCAGCCTCGGCGAAGAGCTCGGGCTGATCGGCCTGTTCGCGATCCTCTCCCTGTACATGGTGTTCGTCAGCCGCGGCATGCGGATCGGCATCGCCGGCCAGGACGACTTCGGCAAGCTCCTCGCGACCGGACTCTCGTTCACGATCGCCCTGCAGGTGTTCATCATGGTCGGCGGCGTGACCCGTGTCATCCCGCTGACCGGACTCACCACGCCGTTCCTCGCCGCCGGCGGATCGTCGCTGGTCGCGAACTGGCTCATCGTGGCGCTGCTGCTGCGCATCTCCGACGGCGTACGCCGCCAGCCCAGGGTGGTGATCGGATGACGAAAGAGCTCCGCAGACTCAGCATCGTGATGCTGTTCATGTTCCTGTCGCTGTTCGCCGCGACCAGTTGGATCCAGGTCGTCGCGGCCGACGAGCTAGGGCAGGCCGACCGCAACACGCGCTCGCTGCTGGACAGCTACGAGATCCAGCGCGGGTCGATCATCGCCGACGGCGTGCAGATCGCGTACTCCGTGGCCAGCGAAGACGAGTTCCAGTACCAGCGCATGTACACCGACTCACCGATGTGGTCGAGTGTCACCGGGTTCTTCAACCCGGCGCTGCAGTCATCGACCGGCATCGAGAACGCGCTGAACGGCGATCTGTCCGGCACCGGCGCGAGCGCGTTCCTCGCCGAGATCGAGCGGATCGTGTCCGGCCAGGCGCAGACCGGGTTCAGCGTCGAGTTGACTCTGGATGCCGCGGCCCAGAAGGCGGCCTACGAGGCACTCGGCGGACTGCAGGGCGCCGTGGTCGCCATCGAACCCGCGACGGGACGCATCCTCGCGATGGTCTCCACCCCCGGCTACGACGCCAACGCAGTCGCGATGCACAGCGGCGCACAGGCAGAGGCCGCGTACGACGCACTCGACGCGCTGAAGCCGAACCCGCTGCAGAACCGCGCCATCCGCGGCAACCTGAACCCTCCCGGCTCGACGTTCAAGGTGCTCGTCGCCGCGGCCGCCTATGCGACAGGGGACTGGACGCCCGAGTCGACTCTTCCGAACCCGGCCCGCTACGCGCTGCCCGGCTCGTCCTCTCAGGTCTCGAACGCCACGGGGGGCACGTGCGGATCCGGCTCGACCGTGACGATCGCCGATGCCATCCGCCTCAGCTGCAACATCCCGATGGCCGAGCTCGCGGTCGAGCTCGGCGATGCGAAGATCTTCGAGATGGCCGAGAAGTTCGGCTTCAACCAGAGCTTCTCCACGCCGCTCGAGTCGACGGCCTCCCGCTACCCGCGCGGACTCGACGACGCGCAGACCGCGCTCACCGGATTCGGGCAGGGTCAGGTGACCGCGACTCCGCTGCAGATGGCGATGGTCTCGGCCGGAATCGCGAACGACGGCGTGGTGATGAACCCCCGGCTCGTGGATGCCGTGATCGGGAATGACCTGTCAGTGGTGCGTCAGTACGAGAACAGCGAGTTCGGTCGTGCCACGGAGGCGGACGTCGCGAACGATGTGACCGACGCCATGACGGCGAGCGTCGCGGACGGCGCCGCGACGGGTGCAAGAATAGACGGCATCGACGTCGCCGGTAAGACGGGGACGGCCGAGAACGATGGCGACGAGCCGTACACGTTGTGGTTCACCGGTTTCGCACCGGCGGACAATCCACAGGTAGCTGTGGCGGTCGTCGTCGAAGACGGCGGCGGAATGGGACAGTCGGGATCCGGTGACACGCTCGCCGCCCCGATCGCGAAGAAGGTCATTGAGGCGGTGCTTAACAGATGAGGCCGACGCAGGGTGTGTCGTTCGGTGGTCGATACGAGCTTCAGTCGCGTATTGCGATCGGTGGCATGGGCGAGGTCTGGGAAGCGACAGACCACGTCATCGGACGGACCGTCGCCATCAAGATCCTCAAGGACGAGTACATGGGGGATCCGGGCTTCCTCGAGCGCTTCCGCGCCGAGGCCCGTCATGCCGCACTCGTCAATCACGAGGGCATCGCCAGCGTCTTCGACTACGGCGAGGAGAACGGCAGCGCGTTCCTCGTCATGGAACTCGTCCCCGGTGAGGCCCTCTCCACACTGCTCGAGCGCGACGGCGCCCTGGGCGCCGACAAGACGCTCGACATCGTCGCGCAGACGGCATCCGCTCTTCAGGCTGCGCACGCGGCCGGCCTCGTGCACCGTGACATCAAGCCGGGAAACCTGCTGATCACGCCGGACGGCCGGGTGAAGATCACCGACTTCGGCATCGCCCGCATCGCCGACCAGGTGCCGCTGACCGCGACCGGTCAGGTCATGGGCACCGTGCAGTACCTGTCGCCTGAGCAGGCCTCCGGGCACCCGGCATCGCCGGCGACCGACACCTACTCGCTGGGCATCGTCGCGTACGAGTCCCTGGCAGGCAAGCGTCCGTTCACTGGCGAATCGCAGGTCGCGATCGCGATGGCGCAGATCAACGAGCAGCCGCCGCCGCTTCCGCCGACCGTGCCGATCCCGGTGCAGAACCTCGTGATGGCGATGATCGCGAAGAAGCCGGCGGACCGGCCTTCGTCGTCGGCCACTGTGGCTCGTGCAGCGCAGGCACTGCGGAGAGGCGACCTGAACTCCGCAGCGATCGCGGTTCCCGCCATCGCGACCGGTGGCATCGCGGGCGATGACGCCACCCGCATCCTCACCGCCACCGGCGATGACGGCACCACGCGCATCCTGCCGACCACCGCCGCGCTGCCCGCCGACGGCGACGGCACCGATGTCGAGGGAAAGAAGAAGAAACGCAGCCCCTGGACGTGGCCGCTGATCGCACTGATCGCGCTCATCGCCATCGTGCTCGCCGGCACGGTGTTCGCCTTGCTGAACCAGGGCGACCCCGAACCCGACCCGACGACCACCACCACCTCGGCGAACACGCCGACGCCCAAGCCGACCTCGCAGACGCCCACTCCGCCTCCTGAGCCGGATCGCGTCGATGTGGCATCGCTCAACCTGGTCGGCCTCGACTGCGCGGCCGCGACCACGACCCTGACGGACAACGGCTTCAGCGACATCACCTGCGTACCGGGTGATCCCGCCGGATCCGACGACCAGGTGGGCAAGGTCTACAAGGTCGAGCCGCTCGGGAACGTCGCGGTCGATCAGACCGTCACATTGACCACCTACGGCGACCGCGCTGCGCTGCCCGCACCGGCGGATGCTCCCGCGATCTCCGGCGACCCTGTCGCCGGTGGGACGGTCACCCTCTCGTGGGGAAGCGACTTCGTCTGCCCCAGCGGCACGAACCTCACCCGCTACACGGTGCAGCTCACCAACGGCACCTTCGTCTCCGGGGGTCCGAACTTCCCGCCGACGCAGCGCAGTGCCGAGGTGACCGTCGCCGACGCGGAGGGCCAGCAGCTGATCGCGACGTACACCGCGACGTGCGCGAGCACGGACGAGCGCGTGACGCCCTCGTCGCCGCCGCTCTCCGTGACCATTCAGCCGGCCTCCATCCTCCCCGAAGGCTGAGAGCCGTTTCAGGGGGCTGAGGGTAACCTTAGGAAGTCCATGCCGTTGTCATACCAGGGGGAGTCACCAGTGACCGCAGAGCCGCGCATCATCGCTGAGCGATATCGCGTGGATGAGCTCATCGGACACGGTGGCATGGCGAAGGTCTACCGCGGCTACGACGTCACGCTCGGGCGCGCGGTCGCCATCAAGATCCTCGATCCGAATCTCGCACGCGACACGGCCTTCCGCACCCGCTTCCGCCTGGAGGCGCAGGCTGCGTCGCGCATGTCGCACCCGTCGATCGTGCGCGTGTACGACGCCGGCGATCCGACGTCTGCTCCGCATGGCGCTCCCGCCGTCGGCTCCGCCGGCAGCGAGCCGTACATCGTCATGGAGCTGGTCCAGGGCCGCCAGCTGAAGGAGATCATCGCCGAGGGGCCGGTTCCCGTCGAGGATGCGGTGCGCTACGTCGACGGCATCCTCGAGGCGCTCGACTACTCGCACCGGGCCGGCGTCGTCCACCGCGACATCAAGCCGGGAAACGTCATGGTCACCCCGGCCGGCCAGGTCAAGGTGATGGATTTCGGCATCGCCCGCGCGGTGTCCGACTCCTCATCGACGGTCGCCGAGACCACGCAGATCATCGGCACGGCGGCGTACTTCTCGCCGGAGCAGGCCAAGGGCGAGCCGGTCGATGCGCGCGCCGACCTTTACTCGACCGGCGTCGTGCTCTACGAGCTTCTCACCGGGCGTCAGCCGTTCCGCGGTGAGTCACCCGTCGCGGTCGCGTACCAGCACGTGAGCGAGACGCCGCTGGCGCCCACCGAGGTGAACGAGAGCTCCCCCGGCGCCCTCGACCCGATCGTGCTGCGTGCGCTGGCGAAGGATCCGTATCAGCGGTATCCGGATGCCGCGCACTTCCGCGCCGCGCTCGACGACGCCGTCGCGGGCAAGGCCCCGAGCAAGAAACAGCTCGGCGCGCTCACCAGCGAACTGTACGGCCCGAGCCCCCGCCAGGCGCAGGAGACCGCGCGGTCACTGCGACAGCTCAGCAGCGACACGACGATGACGCGCACGCAGTCCGGGCCGCCGGTGGTGTGGATCTGGGCGGGTGTCGCCCTGCTCGCCGTGCTGCTGATCTCCGTGCTGGTCTGGGTGCTCATGATGCCTCGTGGCGAGCAGATCCCCACCTCGTCGCGCACCGTTCCCGACCTGATCGACGTGTCGTACGAACGCGCACAACAAGATCTCGAAGATCTGGACCTGCAGTCGACGCTCGTCTACGAAGCGAGCGCCTCGATCACCGAGAACAATGTCATCCGCACCGACCCGGAGGGCGGGCAGTCCGTCGAGGCCGGGCAGCGCGTCACGATCTATGTCTCCTCCGGCACCGAGACCGTCAAGGCTCCCACGCTCATCGGACTCTCGCAGGCTGCGGCCAAGGACGCCCTGGCCAAGGAGGGTCTCGAGCTCGGCACCGTGATTCAGCGCAACGATCCGAACAGCGCCGCCGACACGGTGCTGGAGTCGAGTGTCGAGGCCGGGGCGGAGATCGCGCCGAAGACCGTCGTCGATCTCATCGTCGCCAGCGGCAGCGTCACGCTGCCCGATGTCACGGGCTGGACGCTGGATGCCGCCAGCGCGGAGCTCGAGGAACTCGGCCTGACTGCGATCCCGACCGAGATGGCCGACTGCGCCGCGACCGACCCTGCGACCATCGCGTCGATGTCCGCCGCACCCGGCGATGTTCCGGTGCACTCCGAGGTGCAGCTGCGGTACTGCACCGGCGCGGCGAAGTAACCACGCTCATCCGCTGGCCGGCTAGCCGGCCAGCGGATGCAGCCGGGCCGACAACTCGACGGCATCCGCTGATCCGACCTGCGCCAGCCAGTTCGCCAGCAGGCGGTAGCCGTGCGCGGTGAGCACGCTCTCGGGGTGGAACTGCACTCCCTGGATCGGAAGTTCGCTGTGCGTGATCGCCATCACGGTGCCGGATGCCGTGCGCGCGGTCACCCGGAGAGCTGTCGGCAGTTCGGCCTCGGCGAGCGCGAGCGAGTGATATCGCCCGGCATCGAAAGGCGACGGGATGCCGTCGAACAATGTCGAACCGTCATGCAGGACCGCGGACACCATGCCGTGCATGAGTTCCGGTGCCTCTGTGACCGCGGTGGCGAACGCGGCGCCGATCGCCTGATGTCCGAGGCAGACGCCGAGCAGCGGCATCCTTCGCTCGGCGGCGAGTGCGACGATCTCGACCGATGCCCCTGCGTCCTCGGGTCTGCCCGGCCCTGGCGAGAGCAGCAGGGCGTCGAAGTCGGGCAGGAGGCGGGCGAAGCCCGCCGCATCAGCGGCATCCGCCTCGATCAGCTCGACGGCCGCACCGAGCTCTCGCAGATAGCCGACGAGCGTGTGCACGAAGCTGTCGTGATTGTCGACGACCAGCACCCGCACGCTCACTCCAGGTCGACCTCACCGGGCGTGATGAGCGGACTCACCCAGGGGAACACGTAGAAGAAGAGTCCGTACACGATCGCGGCGACCACGATCAGCGCGATGAAAAGGCGCAACCACCAGGGGCCGGGCAGGATGCGCCAGAGCGCTGCGTACATCTGATCCTCCTTACAGGGACGGGGACGCGATCTGATCGACGGAAGCCATCGAATCCGGGGCGCCCTCGGCGCGAGGCTGGAACCCCTCGAACACGGCGTATCCGACGATGCGCTCGGCGAGCGAATACAGGGGCGAGCATGCGGTCAGGGTGAGATACCGCTCTCCCGTGGCGGCTCCGGGTACCTGCGGAACATCGAGGAGCACGTCCACCTCGTTCGGCTGCACGTACTCGAGCGTGCGGAAGCGGTACGTGTACCAGCCCTCCTGCGTCTCCACGACGATCGCATCGTCGAGACGGAGCTTGTCCATCCGGTTCAGCGGAGCGCCCCACGTGGTGCGGTGGCCGGCCACCGAGAAGTTGCCGACCTCCCCCGGCATCACCGACTGGTCGTAGACGCCGATCCAGCCGTTGTCGAGCGTGACGGGACGCGTGGTTCCGCCCGCGATCGCCACGTTGTACTCGTCGCCGAACCGCGGGATGCGCAGCTGGGCGAAGGTCTCCCCCGCGGCCGGATGCGGCAGCACGGGTGGCTCGAACCAGGACTCGCCGTCTTCGTTCTCGACGACAGGCGGAGGCTCGGGGGCTGGTTGCTGCTCCCAGGTCGCGGAGACCGCGTTGCCCGCGTTGTTGCTCTGCGCACCGATGATCATGTCGCCGATCCACATCTGCCACGCGACGAAGAGCAGGACGAGCACACCGGCGGTCAGCAACAGCTCACCCAGAACGCTGGTGAACGTGGCCCGCGAGCGCCGCCGAGGATGCCGAGTGCGCGTGCGCGTCGATGACCCGGCTGCACTCATAGGCGCGATCTTATCCCGCCTGGATGGACACCTTCCCTCGGAGCAGGCAGTCATCGCCGTCTTGGGTAGACTGACCCCATGGCACGAGACCGTAAGAGCGAAGAACCCGCTGTCGAGCGCGCGGAAGGCGAGGCTGCGCCCAACGCCGTGTGGTTCAAGCCCGTGATGCTCGGCTTCATGCTGCTGGGCCTGGCCTGGATCCTGGTGTTCTACATCTCCGGCATGCAGTTCCCGGTTCCCGGCATCGGTTCATGGAACCTCGCCATCGGACTCGGCATCGCGCTGATCGGATTCCTGATGACGACGCGGTGGCGCTGAGTCGGCATCCATTGATCTTCGAAAGGCCCTCGCATCTGCGAGGGCCTTTTCGCTTGCGTACCAGACACCGGAAGAAGTTGTACACAGAGTTATCCACAGCCTGGGGATGAATTACACGGGTGTTATTCACAACGGGGGATAAAGGTGTTAACAACTCCTGACCGGGGGTGAAGGTGCCCGGCCAGGTGCATCCTCAGACGCCGACGAGGATGGGTGGGACGATGAAGACCGCGGCGAGGAGAAGGGCGGCGAGGGCGATCAGCAGGAGGATCTGCCACTTGCGCTGACTGCGCTTGCGCGTGCGCAGGACGATCAGACCGACCAGAGCGCCGACGGCCGCACCGCCCACGTGGGCCTGCCACGCGATGTTGAAGCCGGGGACGAACCCGATCACGAGGTTGATGCCCAGCAGCACGAACAGACCGGTCATGTTGGCGCCGAGGTGCAGGCCGATCACGAGCAGGGCCCCGAACAACGCGAACACGGCCCCGGACGCGCCGACCGTAGCCGTCCCCGGCGAGATGATGCCGACGGCCACGGAGCCGCCGAGACCCCCGAGCACGTAGAGCGCGAGGAAGCGCCATCGCCCGAGCATCGGCTCGAGGCTGCGGCCGATCATCCACAGCGCCAGCATGTTCAGGCCGATGTGCCAGATGCCGCTGTGCACGAGCACCGCGGTGATCAGACGCCAAGGCTGGAACGGCAATCCCGACAGGTCGGGGAAGAGATAGCCGACGTGGAACAGCAGCAGACCCGTGACGTCGAAGCCGGGAATGAGCTGCAGCAGGCCGACGAATGCCGTCACAGCGATGATCGCGTAGGTCATCATCGGGCGACCGGACTGAACGGCGGTGAGCGAGCCGCGCGCACGAGGCCGTCCGCTCCACTGCCGCTGAGCGCGCTTCTGCGCTGGAGTGCGGCTGCCGCGCTCGGCCTTCATGCACTCCGGGCAGATGACGCCGACGGCCGCCTGCGTCTGGCACTCGGGACAGATGGTGCGCATGCACCGTTGGCAGAGCACGAAGCTCTGCCGATCCGGATGGCGGTAGCAGAAGTTGTCACGATTGCTCGCGAACTCGGGTGTCGTCATCCGGATCGGCCTGAGAAGTCTGAGACGTCTGAACTCAGACGGCGGCGATGTCGACCGACTGGAGGACGACGTCCTCGAGCGGCTTGTCGCCGGCCGCGGTGGGAACGGCGGCGATGGCGTCGACGACCTTCCTCGAGGCGTCATCGGCCACCTCACCGAAGATCGTGTGCTTGCCCTGCAGCCACGGTGTCGGGTCGGTCGTGATGAAGAACTGCGAGCCGTTGGTGCCCTCGGCCTTGCCGGTGATCGCGTTGCGACGCAGACCTGCGTTGGCCATGGCGAGGATGTAGGGCTCGTTGAAGTTGAGCTCCATGTTGATCTCATCGTCGAAGTTGTAGCCGGGGCCGCCGACGCCCTTGCCGAGCGGGTCGCCACCCTGGATCATGAAGTTCGGGATGATGCGGTGGAAGATGACGTCCGTGTACAGGGCGCCTTCGCCCGGCTTGCCGGTCGCCGGGTCGGTCCACTCCTGGGTGCCGTCGGACAGGCCGACGAAGTTCTTGACCGTCTTCGGGGCGTGGTCGCCGAAGAGGTTGACGACGATGTCGCCGTGGTTGGTGTGCAGGGTTGCGACGTGAGAGTGCTGAGCCATGCCCCCATTGTCGCAGAGCTTGCAGTGTGCTGGCCGGAAGCGCGGTGACGTTAGCGCGTGCGGCTCCGGATGACAAGGGTCGGCACAATCACTGCCGGCATCCAGTCTCGTCTGGCAAGATGGGGAACCCGTACTCCAAGTCGACAGGAGAACATCGTGAGCCTCACCCGCAAGCGGAAGAAAGAACTGCGCCGTCTGCGCGACAACGCCACCGAGCTGTGGGAATCCCAGCAGGAGGTCGTCGGCCATGCGGCCGAGGTCGCACGCGAGGCCAGTCGTCAGCTCGGCAACGTCGGTCGTGAGCAGGTGCTGCCTGTCGTGCAGGACGCCTACAACCGCCGTGTCGCCCCGACCGTGAACCGCGGCGTGAAGCTCGGTCGCCACGTCGTGGACGACAAGGTCGTCCCGATCGTCGGCGGCGTCGTCGGTTCCGCGCTCTCCGCGTGGGACGTCGCGAACGCCAAGCGTCAGGGCCTCGAGTTCACGGGCGGACGCATCGTGAAGAAGAAGCAGGGCCCGGGCGTCGGTTCGGTCATCGCGATCATCCTCGGCGCGGCTGCGGCTGTCGGAGTGCTCTACGCCGCATGGCAGGCACTGCGCACGGATGACGAGCTCTGGGTCGCTGACGACCCGCTCTCAGCCCCCGACGCGTGAGCCACGCCGGCTCCGGCGGATCAGTCCCTGACGGGGCTGATCCGCATTCGCGCGTGCGGGATGCCGCGGCGGAGCGTGGTCTCGACATCGAGATCCGCGAGCGGCCTCAGGCGAACAGCCTGCATGAAGCCGCCGCACTGCTCGGGCTCGACCCGTCCGGCATCGTCAAGACGCTCGTCGTCAAGCGCACAGACGACACCTACCTGTTCGCACTCGTCCCCGGCGGACGATCGATCTCGTGGCCGAAGCTGCGCGCCGTCGTCGGCGTGAACAAGCTGCGCCTGCCAGAGGCCGAGCTCGCACTGGCCGCAACTGGATACGAGCGCGGCACCATCGTCCCGATCGGCAGCACCACCGACTGGCCGATCTACGCCGACGAATCGATCGTCGGCCAGCGCGTCGCGATGGGTGCGGGTGCGCACGGATACAGCCTGTTCGTCGACGCGGATGATCTGATCACCGCCTACGGCGCGACGGTCGCCGACATCACGGTTCCTGAGGAGCCGCCCGACTGATTCAGAGGATCTCGGCCATCCGCAGCGCGATGTCGACGAGTTTGACCCGCTGGAGCTCCGCGACCGCGGGCAGCGTGAACCACCCCGCCATGTCAGTGGAGCCGTTCTCCTCGAAGCGCAGCTTGCCGCCGCTGATCTTGGCGCGGTAGACGATCCGCAGGGTGTGCAGCGGAGCATCCGATCGCTTCACCCGCCTGCCGGCGGGGATCACCCGGGAATGGATGCCGAGAAGCTCCTGCACGTGCACCGTGTAGCCGGTCTCTTCGCGGACTTCACGGCGAACGGCGTCTTCCGGGTCCTCCCCGGCTTCGAGCCCACCGCCGGGCATCGTCCATGCGTTGCGTCGACCCTCGGTCCACCGCGCGAGCAGTACCCTGTCGTCGTCATCGGTGACGACCGCATATGCTGCGACACGCAGATCCATGCGCCTCACACTACTGTGACTGCCGCGGTCGTCAGATCACTTTCGCGCCTGCGAGGTACGTCGCCCGCACCACCGTCTCGGCGAGTTCGTCAGCCGCAACGGTCACCGGATCGCGGTCGACCACGATGAAGTCCGCGAACAGGCCGGGTGCGAGGGATCCGACCTCGTGCTCGCTGAACAGCTGCCAGGCGGCGTTCGTCGTCTGACCCGCGAGGGCTTGGGCGCGCGTGACGGGTGTGCCGCCCGGCATCCGGAATCCCGAGCGCGTGGTGCGCGTCTCGGCGACCGCCATGTTGCGGAACGGCTCATTCGGTGTGACCCAGCCGTCATTGTGGAACGTCGCGCGATGGCCGGCAGCGAACGCCGCGCCGGCATCCGCCCATGCACCGCCGTGCACGGCGCCGAACAGGTCGTCGACGAGCACTTCGCCCCAGTAGGTGATGTGGTCGACGAACAGGCTGACGGTGACCCCGAGGGATGCTGCGCGCGTGAACTGCGCGGCCGTCATGGCGCCGCAGTGCTCGAGACGGAAGCGGTGATCGGTCAGCGCGTGCCGGGTGATGATCTGCTCGTATACGTCGAGGGTCGAGTCGATCGCGCGGTCGCCGTGCGCATGACAGGCGAGCTGCCACCCGCCCGCCGCATAGGGCTCCGCGATCGCCAGCAGTTGCTCCGCGGTGTAGTTCGCCGTGCCGACGTGGTGCGGTTCCAGGCCCAGGCCGCGCGTCGCGTCGGTGTCGAGGTAGGGGAACGACGTCGCGATGTTGCCGATCCAGGGGGAGCCGTCCGACCAGGTCTTCACACCGGTCTGGCGGAACATCGAATCGTCATCGCCGCGCGGTGCTGCCGTGCCGCCGGGTCGTGACATCTCGTACCAGCGGAGGCGCACCGGCAACTGACCCTGCGCGTGCAGTGCCTGGACGAGCGGATTCAGGTCGGGGTTCCACGACAGATCAGAGACCGTCGTGATGCCGCGGCGCGACAGATCGCGCAGGTGTGCGACGAGCAGCTCGGGCAGGTGCTGCTGCGCACGAGTGAGCATGGGGGCGACGACCTGCTCGACGGCTGCCTCCTCGAAGGCGACGCCGGCGAGGTCGCCGTTCGCGTCGCGGGCGAAGTGGGCACCTGCGGGATCAGGCGTGTCCCGATTCACGCCGGCCGCACGAGCGGCCGCGCTGTTGAAGTACGCCGAGTGCCCGGAGTTGTGAATGACCACGAGCGGAACGTCTCCTGCGAGCTCGTCGAGCCAGCGCATGTCGGGGTCGGGAAGCCCGCGCTGCAGCAGCGCATCCCAGCCGTTCGCGAACACGGCTTGTCCTTCAGCATCCGCGACGGCCTTCTTCAGCGCCGCGAGCACACCCGCGGCATCCGGGATCGTGACCGGCCGGATGTCGACGACGAGGTCCGAGAGCAGGATCGACGAGTACGCGGGGTGCCCGTGCGGCTCGATCAGCCCCGGCATGACCCAGCCTCCCAGCGCCACGGTGTCGGCATCCGGATGCTGCGCCTGCAGCGCGGCGGCGGCGCCGAGCGCGATGATCCGCCCGTCCTCGACGGCGAGCGCCTCGACTTCGACATCCGCGCCGACGTCGGCGTCTCCGGCGAGGGGGCGGATGCGGCCGGTGAAGACTGTCGTCATGGCGTCAGTCTGGCAGGGATCGGGTCAGCGCTCGATCGACTCCAGCGCCGCGGCGAGCCTGGACACGGTCCCGTCGACGTCGGCGAGCTTGTCGAGGCCGAACAGCCCGATCCTGAACGTCGAGAAACCTTCCGGTTCGTCGCAGTGCAGCGGCACTCCGGCCGCGATTTGCAGCCCTTGCTCCTTGAACGCCGCACCCGACTTCAGCGCGGTGTCATCCGTGTGCACGACCACGACGCCGGGTGCGGCGAACTCGGTTGCCGCGACGGACGGGAATCCGCGCTCTGCGAGGAGCTCCCGCACCCGCGTGCCGAGCTCGATCTGCGCGGACCGCAACGCCTCGAAGCCGCGGTCGCGAGTCTCGATCATCGCGGCGAGGTTGTGGGTCAGCGGGTCGGTGGGCATGGTCGCGTGGTACGCCGCTCTACCCGCACGGTACTCGTCGGCGATGGACAGCCACTTGCCGAGATCGGCGGCGAAACTCGTCGAGACCCGCTCGCGCACAGCATCCGCTCCCGCCTCGCTGAGCATGACGAAACCGGCGCAGGGCGATCCGCTCCACCCTTTCTGCGGAGCGCTGAGCAGCACGTCGACGCCGAGCGCCTTCATGTCGACCCACATCGCTCCGGAGGCGATGCAGTCCAGCACGAGCAGACCGCCGACCTCGTGCACGGCATCCGCCAGCGCCCGCACATACTCGTCGGGAAGGATCATGCCGGCAGCCGTCTCGACATGCGGGGCGAAGACCACCTCAGGGCGGCGAGCGCGGATCGCCGCGACCACCTCGTCGATCGGCGCCGGCGCCCACGTCGCCTGGATGTCGTCGGATTCCGGTCGCGCGGCGAGCGCCGTGACGTCATCGCTGACACCGCCGGTCTCGAGGATCTGCGACCACCGGTAGGAGAACAGTCCGTTGCGTACGACGAGGGTGCGGCGGCCGGTCGCGAGCTGGCGTGCGACCGCCTCCATCGCGTAGGTGCCTCCGCCGGGCACGATGGCCGAGGTGTGCGCGTTGTACGCCGCACCGAGGATCTCGAAGGTCTGCTGCATCACCGAGATGAAGCGCGCTGACATGTGGTTCAGGGATCTGTCGGTGAAGACGACCGAGTACTCCAGGAGGCCATCGGGGTCGACATCATCGTGCGGCAAGCTCATGCGCCCAGCATCCCACAGCGCCTCGCGAACGGCGATCAGGCCGTGATGGATTTGAGGTCGACCGGCGTGCATGACAGTGTGGAAGACGGACCGAAGCTGTTTCACCCAGCGGAGATCACACACCATGGACATGAATTCTTTCGAGCTGCACACCCCGATCCGGGACGGTGACACGCTCTGACTTCCCCCGGCTCACTCGAGCCGAGCACGTCAGTTCAGGCCACGCATATCGATGCGCGGTCGGGTGAGACGAGCCTGATCCGTCCGCCTCGCGTCGACGAGGGGATCGAGCTGTGGCGCATCGCGCGCGACTCGCAGACGCTCGATCTGAACTCGTCGTACGCCTACGTGCTCTACGCCCGCGACTTCGCATCGACGTGCAGGATCGCACTGATCGGCGGTGAGCCCGCGGGCTTCGTCATCGGCTATCGCCGTCCGTCCGATCCCTCATGCCTGTTCATCTGGCAGGTCGCCGTCGACGAACGCTTCCGCGGGCTCCGCCTGGCCGGGCGGATGCTGGACGACCTGCTCCACGATCAGACGGCGCTCCCCCCGGTGCGCAGCCTGCAGACCACCATCACCGACGACAACGCCGCCTCGCAGCAGACGTTCCGCAGCCTCGCCCAGCGCTGGAACGACGCGCCGATGGTCGTCACCCCGCTCTTCGAGAGCGCACATCTGACGCACCCGTCGGATGCCGCGCATCACGAACCCGAACGGCTCTACGAGATCGGCCCGTCGATGTAGCCGTCACTTCCGCCCACCCGGGGCGGCGTGCACTCCCCGCACGTGATCTATCAAGGAGGAGAACACCCACAAGATGAATATCTTCATGCAGCTGGAATCAGAGGTTCGCAGCTACTCCCGCTCATGGCCCGTCGTCTTCGATCGCGCGGTCGGCAGCCTGATGTACGACGAGGACGGCAAGGAGTACCTCGACTTCTTCACCGGCGCCGGCGCCCTGAATTACGGGCACAACAATCCTGAGCTCAAGCGCGTGCTGCTCGACTACCTGGCTGATGACCGCATCGTGCACTCGCTCGACATGTTCACCTCGGCCAGGCGCGACTTCCTCGAGGCGCTCGACGAGGTGATCCTGAAGCCCCGTGACCTCGACTACAAGGTCGTGTTCCCCGGCCCCGGCGGCGCCAACGCGGTAGAGGCGGCCCTGAAGCTGGCGCGGAAGGTGACCGGCCGCGAATCGGTGGTGAACTTCACGAACGCCTTCCACGGGATGACCCTCGGCGCTCTCTCCGTCACCGGCAACTCGCTCAAGCGCGGCGGAGCCGGCGTACCGCTCGTGCACGCGACGCCTATGCCGTACGACGACTACTTCGACGGCGACTACCCCGACTTCTTCTACTTCGAGCGTCTGCTCGAGGACTCCGGCAGCGGACTCAACACCCCGGCCGCCGTGATCGTGGAGACCGTCCAGGGCGAAGGCGGCATCAACGCGGCACGCGCGGAGTGGCTGCGTCAGCTCGCGGCGCTGTGCAAGCAGCACGAGATCCTGCTGATCGTCGACGACATCCAGATGGGCTGCGGGCGCACCGGCGACTTCTTCAGCTTCGAAGAGGCCGGCATCGTTCCCGACATCGTCTGCCTGTCGAAGTCGATCTCCGGCTACGGCATCCCGATGGCGCTCACCCTCATCCGCCCCGACCTCGATGTCTGGCAGCCGGGGGAGCACAACGGCACGTTCCGAGGCATCAGCCCGGCATTCGCGACGGCTGCGGCGGCGCTGCGCCGGTACTGGTCGGATGACGAGCTGCGCGACTCGACCATCACGAAGGGCGCGCGGGTCGAAGGATGGTTCAACACCTTCGTCGCGCGCTACCCGCAGCACGAGCTCATCGCCAAGGGTCGCGGCCTCGCCCGCGGTCTGCAGTTCCCCTCCGGAGAGCTGGCGGATGCCGTGTGCCAGGCGGCGTTCGAACGCGGGCTGCTCATGGAGACCTCTGGTCCTGAGGGCGAGGTCATGAAGATCCTCCCGGCCCTCACCATCACCGACGTCGAGCTCGAGCGCGGACTGCGCATCATCGACGAGTCGGTGCGCGCCGTGCTCGGCGAGCCCGACCCGCAGGCCGCCGATCACACGATCGATCACGACGCCGATCGCGCCGAGGGCGACGTCGCCGACCACCACAACGCACAGAGCAAGGAGCACACCCCCGCATGATCGTCCGCACACTCGATGAGATCACCGACACCGACGCCGACATCAAGACCGAGAACTGGCGCAGCAAGCGCATCGTGCTCGCGAAGGAGAAGGTCGGCTTCTCGGTGCACGAGACCACCCTGTACGCGGGCACCGTGAGCCGGTTCTGGTACGCGAACCACATCGAGGCGGTGTTCGTCGTGGAGGGTGAGGGAGAGATCACCGATCTCGGCACCGGTGAGACGCACCAGCTCGCGCCCGGGTCGCTGTACCTGCTGAACGACCACGACAAGCACGAGGTGCGGCCTCGCACCGAGATGCGCGTCGTGTGCGTGTTCAACCCGCCCGTCACCGGGCGTGAGGTGCACGACGAGAACGGCGTGTATCCGCTGGTCACCGAACCCGCGTGACCGGGCCGTTCGGCACCGACCACCTGCGGGAGGTGGCGCGTTGTGCGGCATACGGTTCGTCCGAGCAGCACAATGCGACACCTCCCACCCGGCCGGCGCTCCCGCGCACGGCTTCACCACCCGAACGAGAGACAGGAGAACGAAGCATGACCACCACGACGACGACCGCAGAGGACCTGTTCCCGACCCGGTTGCCGACTCCCACGGACTTCATCACCCGCAGTCAGCCTGCCGTGTGGGGTTCGGAGGGCGACGGCCCGTTCACGGCATCCGAGCTGGAGGCCCACGACCGGCGCGGGTACACGGTGCTCGACGACTTCATCACCAGCGACGACGTCGCCCTCTACAGCGGTGAGCTCGACCGGCTCGCCGCGGATCCCGCGTTGAAGGACGACCCGCGGATGATCGCCGAGCGCACCACTGGCACGGTGCGGTCAGTGTTCGAGATCGAGAAGCTGAGCTCGGTGCTCGAGGCCCTCGCCCGCGATCCGAAGGTGCTCGACCGGGCGCGGCAGATCGTCGGATCAGAGGTGTACCTGCACCAGACGCGCATCAACTACATGCCGAGCTTCACCGGCACCGGGTTCTACTGGCACTCCGACTTCGAGACCTGGCATGCGGAGGACGGCATGCCGGTGCCGCGCGCCGTGAGCCTGTCGATCGCGCTGACCGACAACTACCCGTTCAACGGTGGGCTCATGGTGATGCCGGGGTCGCACCGCACGTTCGTACCGGCGGTCGGCGAGACGCCCGACAACAACCACGAGCAGTCGCTGCAGGCGCAGGAGGCGGGCGTGCCGAGCCACGTCGCCATCACGGCGATGGCCGACGAGTACGGCATCGACCAGTTCACCGGGGCCGCAGGTTCCGCGCTGTGGTTCGACTCGAACATCATGCACGGCTCCGGCAACAACATCACGCCCTATGCCCGCTCGAACGTCTTCATGGTGTTCAACAGCGTCGACAACGCGCTCGTCGATCCGTTCGCCGCGAAGAGCCCGCGCCCGGGCCACATCGCGAACCGCGACTTCACGCCGCTGGGCTGATCGGACGGCATGTGCGCGGGCGTCGGGCGCCGACGCCCGCGCACATGGGGTAGTGTCTTTCGCATGACAACCCGTTGGTATGCGTATTTCGAGTCGGCTCTGGAGGGGCCGGCGCTGATCTAGCGCACACCACACCTTCAGAGCCGACAAGCCAGAGCATTTGCTCTGGCTTTCGCCGTTTCATCGGCGGGCTCTGCATCCGGGGTCCGCCTGATCACAGGACAGGACCCATGAACACTCTTGATGCGACATCCGATCTGCACGTCTCTCAGTTCACGACTCTTCCCACCCCCGGCGACATCGCCGCCGAGCTGCCGGTCGGGGTGGAGCGCGCCGCGCTGGTCTCGCGCACGCGCGACCAGGTGCGCGCGATCATGTCCGGCGAGGACGACCGCCTGCTGGTCGTGGCGGGACCCTGCTCGATCCACGACCCCGCCGCAGGGCTCGAGTACGCCGGACGGCTGGTGCGTGAGGCCGAGAAGCACCGTGACGACCTGCTGATCGTGATGCGCACGTACTTCGAGAAGCCGCGGACGACGATCGGCTGGAAGGGACTGATCAACGACCCGCACCTCGACGGCAGCCACGACATCGAGGAGGGGCTGCGCATGGCACGCGGGTTCCTTCGCGACGTCACCGCGCTCGGGATGCCGTGCGCGACGGAGTTCCTCGAGCCGATCAGCCCGCAGTACACCGCCGACCTCATCACGTGGGGCGCGATCGGCGCGCGCACCACCGAGAGCCAGATCCACCGGCAACTCGCATCCGGTCTGTCGATGCCGATCGGCTTCAAGAACGGCATGGACGGCGGGCTTCAGGTGGCGCTGGATGCTGCGGCCGCAGCATCCGCCCCGCAGGCGTTCCTCGGCATCGGCGCGGATGGTCGCGCGAGTCTGGTGGCGACGACGGGCAACCCCGACACCGGTGTGATCCTGCGTGGCGGCGCCGACGGACCGAACTACGACTCTTCTCATGTCGCGGAGGCGGCCCGCCGGCTGGATACGGCGATGCTGGCACCGCGCGTGGTCATCGACGCGAGCCATGGCAACAGCGGCAAGGACCACCTGCGCCAGGCGATCGTGGCAGCGGAACTGGGCGAGCAGATCGCCGCAGGCGGCACGGCGATCGCCGGCGTGATGCTGGAGAGCAACCTCGTCGCCGGTGCGCAGAAGCTGGATGTGTCCACCCGCAGCCGTCTGGTCTACGGGCAGAGCGTGACGGATGCCTGCATGGGATGGGATGCCACGGAGTCTGCCCTCACACAGCTGGCGGAGGGGGTGCGGCGACGCCGCGCGTGAGCGAGCTGTGCGCCGGCGTCGATAGGAGGTTCTCGCACGTCACGAACGCTAGGAGCATGCGAAAAGCTCCCACCGGCATTGAACTGTTGGATGCCGGGGCTTCAGGCGGCGCGAACGTTCAGGAGTTGCCATCCTTCAGGGACCTTGGCGAGCAACGCGTCCATATCGTCGGCCTCGATCTGCTCGATGCGGTCGCGGCTCTGGAATGTGCCCTTCGCCTTGAGGATCGCGGCGCCCTTGATCATCACGACAGGAGCTGAGATGAGGTCGAACCCCTCCGGCCGGTGCGTGGCCAGCTGTGTCTGGACGCCGGCGAGATCTGCGGCCTCGACGTCGGCGGAGTGGGTTTCCACAGGACGCATCAGACCGATCAGCACACTTCGATCCTACGTCGATTGCAGGGAACGGCGAACTGCGCAAGACCAACACCTCGACGGGGCAGTACTCAATAGTCAGTTGCGGCTGAGCCCGCGCGACCCGCATCGCGAGAACAGCACGCACACCCAACGTCACCCGTCCTGACGAGTTATCCTGGTGAGTTGACGGCTGCTTGCCTTCGCCCTACTTCCACAGAGCCGGATAACGTGTGTGAGCTCAGAGATGTTCGGGCAGGGGCGGTAACTCAACGCCACACCAGATTGTGCAGTTCCATGGCGCGCGTCAGGTCTGGATCATCGATGTCGACCACTCGCGCGTAGGTGCCGTGCAGGTGCGCGCTCGACGGATCGTCTCCAGGACGTTCGAAGATCGCCCACATCGTCAGCTCATCACCGTGACGTGACGCGAAGCGCACACCGTCGACGACTGGTGCGCCCTCGTTCGTGGTGAGCGCATAGAGACGATCGGCGACCTGCTGCGTGAGATCACGCGGCTGCGCGCTCTTGAGGGCGGCAGCGTCGAAGTCCGGATAGCCGAGGTCGAGTGCCAACTGAAGGAACGTCGGACGCAGTGCGGAGACCGTTTCGGACACGCGTACGTCAGCGAACGGACCTGTCAGTCGGGCAGCGCCCACCAGGCGCCCGCCGATCCACTCCCGGGGAATCGATCCGGGAGTGGGCACCGGGAACTCGGCGGCGTCCTCGGGATCCTCGGTGATGCCGGACAGAAGGTCAGTGTCGTCAGCGCCGAGGTCAGGACGGGCGTATGCGAGCACCTCGACGAAGCAGCCGTAGAGCCTGTCGCCCGCGTAGACCGTCCTGAACACGCCGTCTGCATCGTCCCAGCGGTTACGACCGGAGTACTGGTGGTCAACCCACGCCCAGGGGTCAGGAGCTCGGCCGATGCGCCAGACTGCAACACCTCCGGCGTCGACGACTGCGATCTGAGCAGCCGGCATCAGGCGCCGACGAAAGCAAGCGCCGCGGCGAGCACTCGGGGCCCTGCTTCCTCGAAGGGGTCCTCGTGCAGCACGCGCGCCGGCGAACGGTCGGCGAGGTGGGGGTTCATCCCCTGGAACCAGGTGGGAACGACAGCGTCGCCTTCGCTCTGGCCGATGAGGGTCACAACGCGGTGCGCCAGGCGCAGTCGTTCTTCGGTCGCGGATGTCGGGCGGCGAGCAGCTTCGGCCCACTCGCGCACGGTCCGGGTCTCGGAGACGCCCGCGATGTAGGCCACCAGCTTTGCGCCGAGGGCGACACGTAGGTCGTCGACGATCTCAGCAGTGGCGTGCCGGATCGAGTCGTTGTAGGCCTTCAGCCCTGCTGCTTCGATCACTGTGATCATGACCTTAGGATACCACCATCCCAGTCATGAGGACAGGCTAGATACCAACTACGATCCCACCCCAGGTATCATCGCACGACTGCCGCGAGCTCACGGCTTGGAGCGACGCACTATCTCCTGCGCCAGCTCGACGTCGCTGTAATCGGCAATGGTGTGATGGACGACAATGACAGCACCAGCGATGTCGTCCGCATCGAGGTGGCCGCCGACGAGAAGGGCTTCCAGCGGGTTCCGCCCGCATGCGCGGGCAACGTGCACTGCCTCGCGAGTAGTGGGGTGTCGCTCACCCCGGCGCCAGTAGCTCACCTTGGAGTCCGACACGTCCAGCCGCCGCGCGACCGACGCCCCCGGGGCGTGCTCGGTGATCTTGTTGAACGTTAGCCAACTACTATTTGAAGCGATGCCATCGGGTAGCTCCGACACCTCGTACGACATCTCGCAACGCAGAAAAATCAAGTCGACCCGGGTTTTGTTGCCCAACAATGCAGAACGCCCGGCAGCTGCGTGAGCAACGACCGGGCGTTCTATCCTGTGGAGCCTAGGAGATTCGAACTCCTGACATCCTGCTTGCAAAGCAGGCGCTCTACCAACTGAGCTAAGGCCCCGCGAGGGTGTTTAGTTGAGGTGAAAAGTGGGGCTACCAGGATTTGAACCTGGGACCTCTTCATTATCAGTGAAGCGCTCTAACCAACTGAGCTATAGCCCCGTCAACCTCCAAGACTTTACCGGAGATCGACGGAAAATCCGAATCGACGCCGGTCAGTCACCCGGCCGCAGAACCGCGCTGCCGGCAGAGACGCTGACCACGATCGAATTCCGCGCATTCGACGACGTCTGCAGCCCGTTGTCGAGCGATCCGGCACTGACATCCTGACGTACGTCGTACTCCTCATCAGGCAGTGTCAGTTCGAGCGATCCCGCGCTCACATCGACCTGCACGTCACGCGGTGCTGTCCCGGTGAGCTCAGCCTCCAGCCGTCCTGCAGAGATCGAGAAATCGGCGGTGGAGACGTCAGCCAGCTCGAACTCGGCGCGCCCCGCACTCAGATCCGCCTCGATGGTGTCCGCCGATCCCGTGATGAACAGTGCGCCGGCGCCCACCTCGACGTCGATGTCACCGAAGTCACCCTGTACATCGAGACTTCCTGCGCCGAGCGAGACGTCGGCATCGAGCCTTTCACTGCGCAGCTCGTCGGGCAGGGTCAGAACCACACTCTGGTCGTCGTTGAACCAATCGCCGAACCACCACCCGAAGTTCATCTCCGGGCTGTTCACGACGAGTTCGTCACCGTCGCGCGACAGACTCCAACGGTCATCGCCACTGCCGGAGAGCTCCAGCTGTGCCTGCTCGACATCACCGAACTCAACCCGCACCGCCGCACCGCCGACATCGAGATCGATACCAGTGATGCCCGAGGCATCCATCTGCTGACGGGAATCGACCGGGGCACTCGCATCGTTGACGGCAGCGACTGCCGCCGTGCCTCCGGTCGCGAGGAGAGCGACGCCGCCGAACACGGCGATCGCGATCGCACCCGCTCGTGCCCCCGAGCCGCGCGGAGTCTGCGGGCCCTGTGCAGAACTGGCCGATGCCGGAGCGCCCGGAGCCGGCCCACCAGGAGCCGGCCCACCCGGAGCCGCCCCACCCGGAGCCGGCCCACCAGGAGCCGCGGCATTCGTCAACGGCGCCTGCTCCGCCGGCGGCGGGCTGAGGGGCACGTCGTGCCCGCCCTGGTTGTTCTCTGATTCGGCGTTCATCGTGCCGCTCCTGTCTGTGGCGTGTTCCCGAGCGGACCGTTGCCGCTGCCGGTGTTCTCGATGTGGGCGAGCGCTGCGAGCACTCGGCGGTTGCCGGCTTCGGGTTCGAGGCCGAGCTTCTGGAAGATGGACGTGATGTACTTCTCGACGCTGCCCTCGGAGAGGAACAACAGCCCCGCGATCGTCTGATTCGACTTGCCCTCGGCGATGAGCGAGAGCACGGTGCGCTCGCGCTCGGTGAGTTGCAGCATCCGGTCGTCACGGTTGCGACGGGTGAGCAACTGCGCGACGACCTCCGGATCGAGAACGGATGCTCCTTCCGCGATCCGCTCGACCGAGGCGACGAACTCGGCCACATCCGCGACACGGTCCTTGAGCAGATAGCCGAGTGGGCCGCCCTGCGCAGCGATCAGGTCACTCGCGTAGCGCTCCTCGACGTACTGCGAGAGCACGAGAAGTGGCAGCGATGGATGCGTCTTCCGCAGCCCGAGCGCCGCGCGGATGCCCTCGTCGGTGAACGTCGGAGGCAGTCGCACATCGAGGATGCACAACTCGGGGTCCGTCGTCCGCACCGCGTCGGTGAGGCCCTCGGTGTCCGGCAGGGCCGCGACGACCTCGTGGCCGGAGTCCTCGAGCAGTCGCACGAGGCCCTCGCGCAGCAGCACGGAGTCCTCACAGATCAGGATGCGCATGAGATCTGTCCTTTCGGTGCGAAGTGACGTTGCTGGTCGAGATGCGTACAGATCAGGATGCGCATGGCACACTCACCTCCAGCGAGGTCGGTCCGCCCTGGGGGCTGTCGAGGCGGAACGTGCCGCCCGCCGCCAGCACCCGGTTGGAGATGCCGTCGAGTCCGCCGCCGGGCTGCACCTGCGCGCCGCCCATGCCGTTGTCCTCGACCCGCGCCCACAGCACACCGCCTTCGCGCAGTCGCACGATCACGCGGCACTCACTGGCCCGCGAATGCTTCGCGGCGTTCGTGAGCGATTCCGCGATCGAGAAGTACACCGCCGCCTCGGCGTCACGGCTGCAGCGTCCGTCCATGCGCACATCGAGCTGCACGGGGATGTGAGATCTGCTGGCGAGCGCCGAGAGCGCAGCATCCAGGCCGCGATCGTCGAGCACGGACGCATGGATGCCGCGGGCGAGCTGCCGCAGCTCGGTGATCGCCGCCTTCGTCGAGGTGTGCGCCTCACCGATCAGCTGCTTGGCCGCCGCCGGGTCGTCGTCGATCTTCTGCTGGGCGAGACCCAGGGTCATACCGACCGAGACCAGCCGGGGCTGGACGCCGTCGTGCAGATCGCGCTCGATGCGGGTGCGCTCGACGTCGGCTGCGCGCACCGCGCCCTCCCGCTGTGCACTGGTCGTGCGCACCTGCTCGGTCAGTTCGGCCTCACGGTTGGGAACGACGAGTGCGCGGCTGATCGTGCGGTGCAGAAGCGCGAGGCCGATGATTCCGGCCGCCGCGGCAAGAGCACCGAGGATGCCGACGAGCACGGCCCACTCGACGCCGATCTGTCCGACACCGAACGCGAGCGGGATGGAGATCGTCTCCGCCGCGCCGAGTGGAGCGAAGATCGTGATCGCGGAGAAGATCAGGGCCCAGAACAATCGCAGCACGAATGCACCAAAGATGCACGCGATGACGAAGCTCGCCACCGCCCGCCACATGCGCCCGTCGATGCTCTGGCGACCGAGCGAGCGGAGCCACCCTCCGAACCCCGGCCGCTGACGGCGGCGAGGCTGCAGGTCGGGGACATCGAGGCCGTACAGTCCTCTGATGCGAACGATCTCGAACCAGCCGAGCCCGAACAGGGCGTAGACGAAGCCCACCAGGAACAGCAGTCCGATTCCGAGGACGAAGAGCAGGGCCAGGCCGGTTCCGAAGGTGGCGGCCAGGATTCCGATGACGCCGCCGCCGAGCACGCCGAGCGCTGCAAGGTGCAGGATCGTGAAGAACAGCCGCAGCGGCGGCGCTTTCGCCGGCGCCGGAGACACCGCGGAGGGGACAGCCGGAGACACCGCGGAGGGGACAGTCTGAGTGGTCATGCCTCAAACGTAGGCCGCGGGCCGTAGGCCGCGACACCGTGTCACCCGGAGAGCTCCGTTCGGGTTTCCCCTACTGCGACGATCTGATCTGCTTTACTGGAGCCATGACGGCACATGAGGGAGAACCGCACGGCGCTGGACTCGGACAACGGCTGAACTGGCTGCGTGCCGGGGTGCTCGGTGCCAACGACGGGATCGTGTCCGTCGCTTCCCTCGTCGTCGGCGTGGCCGGTGCGACCACTGACAACGCGGCGCTGCTGACCGCCGGCCTTGCCGGTCTCGTCGGCGGCGCGGTCTCGATGGCGCTCGGCGAGTACGTGTCGGTGAGCAGCCAGCGTGACAGCGAGAGGGCGCTCATCACGAAGGAACGCGAAGAGCTGCGGACGATGCCGGATGCTGAGCTCGCCGAACTCGCCGGCCTCTACCGTGACCGAGGGCTGAGCGATGAGACGGCGCTCAGGGTCGCAGAAGAGCTCACCGCGCACGATGCACTCGCCGCCCACCTCGAGGTCGAACTCGGCATCGATCAGGAAGACCTGGTCAACCCCTGGCACGCGGCCCTGTCGTCTGCGATCGCGTTCACGCTCGGCGCCCTGCTGCCACTGCTGGCCATCCTGCTCCCCCCGCACGAGTGGCGCGTGCCCGTCACGTTCGTCGCCGTTCTGATCGCCCTCGCTGTGACAGGCGCGGTCGCCGCGCGAATCGGAGGATCGTCGCCGCTTCGGCCGTCGATCCGCCTCGTGGTGGGCGGAGCGCTCGCGCTGGCCGCGACCTGGTTGATCGGCACACTGCTCGGGACTGCGGGCGTCGTCTGATGACGAAGGGACGGATGCCGCGGCATCCGTCCCTTCGCTCGATCGTCGAGCGCGTCGAGAAGTCAGTTCGAGGTGAAGCCGACCAGCAGCCCGCCGGTGACCTTGACCGCCAGATTGTAGATGCCGGCGCCGACGGCGCCCAGCACGGTGACCACGATCAGGTTCAGGATCGACACGACCGCGGCGAACGCCATCACCTGGGGCAGTCCCATGAGTGAGGCGAGCGAGACCGATCCGTCGGTGATGTTGCCGACGAACTCGTCTGTCTGCGACATGATGCCGGTCGCCTGCAGCACGAGGAAGATCAGGAAGAACGAGACCATGGTCACGATCGCAAGCGCGACGGCGGCAAGGAACGACAGCTTCACAGCCGACCAGAAATCGACGTAGACCAAACGCAGGCGGACCTGCTTGCCGCCGGTCTTACGCGTCGATTTCTTCGCCAGCTTGTCGGCTACTGTGCTCATACGTCGTTGCTTTCCTCAGGGGTCTCAGTGTCGGGGTCAGCCTCGTCCAGTTCTTCGACGATGCGGCGTTCCCCGTTACGTGCGATGGCGAGGATCCGGTCCTTCTCGGATGTCCGGGCGAACACCACTCCCATGGTGTCACGGCCCTTGGCGGGCACCTCGGCCACGGCAGAGCGTACCACCTTGCCGCTGGACAGAACCACCAAGACCTCGTCGTCCTCGGACACGATCAGACCACCCGCGAGAGTGCCCCGATCGTCGTTGAGTTTGGCGACCTTGATGCCGATTCCGCCGCGTCCCTGAACGCGATACGCGCCGACGGCGGTGCGCTTCGCGTAGCCCCCATCGGTCACGACGAACACGAACGCGTTCTCGTCGGCGACGGATGCCGAGAGCAGATTGTCCTCGCCGCGGAAGCTCATTCCCTTCACGCCGGCGGTGGCGCGTCCCATCGGGCGCAGCGCCTCATCCGTGGCGTTGAAGCGCAGCGACATGCCATGACGGGAGATGAGCAGGATGTCATCGGTGTTGTCGACCAGCAGGGCACTGACCAGCTCGTCCTCTTCGCGGAGACGGATCGCGATGACGCCGCCCTGGCGGTTGGTGTCGTACTCGGTCAGGCGCGTCTTCTTCACCAGGCCGTCACGGGTCGCGAGCACCAGGTAGTCGGCCACCGCGTAGTCGCGGATGTCGAGCACCTGCGCGATGTTCTCGTCCGGCTGCAGGGCGAGGAGGTTCGCGACGTGCTGTCCCTTCGCATCGCGGCCGGCCTCCGGCACCTCGTACGTCTTCGTGCGGTAGACACGACCCTTGTCCGTGAAGAACAGCAGCCAATGGTGCGTCGTCGTGACGAAGAAGTGCTCGACGATGTCGTCCGCCCGCAACTGCGCGCCCTTGACTCCCTTGCCGCCGCGGTGCTGCGAGCGATAGTTGTCGCTGCGAGTGCGCTTGATGTAGCCCTCGCGCGTGACGGTGACGACCATCTCCTCTTCGGCGATGAGGTCTTCCATCGAGACGTCGCCGTCGAAGCCCTGCAGCACGTGGGTGCGACGGTCGTCGCCGAAGCGCTCGACGATGCCGGTCAGCTCGTCGCGGATGATCGTGCGCTGGCGGGCCTCATCGGCGAGGATCGCCTTGAAGTCCGCGATCTTGAGCTCGAGCTCGGTGGCCTCATCAAGGATCTTCTGCCGCTCCAGAGCCGCGAGGCGACGCAGCTGCATGGTGAGGATGGCATCGGCCTGGTCGTCGTCGATGTCAAGAAGCGACTTGAGCCCTTCGCGCGCGTCATCGGCCGTGGGGGAGCGGCGGATGAGGGCGATGACCTCGTCGAGCGCGTCGAGCGCCTTGAGGTACGCGCGCAGTATGTGCATGCGCTCCTCCGCCTTGCGCAGGCGGAAAGTGGTGCGGCGCACGATCACGTCGATCTGGTGCGCGATCCAGTTCGCGATGAACCCGTCGAGCGCGAGCGTGCGCGGCACGCCGTCGACGATCGCCAGCATGTTCGCGCCGAAGTTGTCCTGCAGCTGGGTGTGCTTGTACAGGTTGTTCAGCACGACCTTGGCGACGGCATCCCGCTTGAGCACGACGACGAGGCGCTGACCGGTGCGGTCGCTGGTCTCGTCGCGGATGTCGGCGATGCCGGTGATCTTGCCGTCACGGGCGAGGTCGCCGATCTTCACCGCGAGGTTGTCGGGGTTCACCTGGTACGGCAGTTCGGTGATCACGAGGCATGTGCGGCCCTGGATCTCCTCGACGTTGACGACCGCGCGCATCGTGATCGAGCCGCGTCCGGTGCGGTACGCCTCGTGGATGCCTTTGGATCCGAGGATCTGCGCGCCGGTCGGGAAGTCAGGACCGGGGATGCGCTGGATGAGTCCCTCGAGGAGCTCCTCACGAGGCAGGTCGGGGTTGTCCAGCGCCCAGAGCGCAGCGGCCGACACCTCACGCAGGTTGTGCGGGGGGATGTTGGTGGCCATACCGACCGCGATGCCGACCGACCCGTTGACCAGCAGGTTCGGGAACCGGGCCGGAAGAACGTCGGGCTCCTGGGTTTGACCGTCGTAGTTCGGGGAGAAGTCGACGGTCTCCTCTTCGATGTCGCGCACCATCTCGAGCGCGAGTGGCGCCATCTTCGTCTCGGTGTACCGAGGAGCCGCCGCCCCCATGTTGCCGGGGGAACCGAAGTTCCCCTGCCCGAGAGCGAGCGGGTAGCGCAGCGCCCACGGCTGCACGAGACGCACGAGGGTGTCGTAGATCGCGGTGTCACCGTGCGGGTGGTACTGACCCATGACCTCGCCGACCACGCGAGCGCACTTCGAGAACGCCTTGTCAGGACGGTAACCGCCGTCGTACATGCCGTAGATCACACGACGGTGCACGGGCTTGAGGCCGTCGCGCACATCCGGCAGCGCACGACCGACGATGACGGCCATGGCGTAGTCGAGATAACTGCGCTCCATCTCGAACTTCAGATCGACCTGGTCGATCTTGCCGTGCTCGTGGAAGGGTGTCGCGTCGGGGCGGTCTTCGTCAGTCATGTGTTTCTTTCGTTTGCCGAGCTTGTCGAAGCATCCGGTCCTCGCTCAGAGTTCCTGCGGGTCAGATGTCCAGGAAGCGGACATCCTTCGCATTGCGCTGGATGAAGCTGCGTCGGGATTCGACGTCCTCGCCCATCAGCACACTGAAGATCTCATCCGCGGATGCGGCGTCTTCGATGGTCACCTGGCGGAGGGTCCTGGTGGTGTGATCCATCGTGGTCTCCCACAGTTCCTTGGCGTTCATTTCGCCGAGACCCTTGTAGCGCTGCACGCCGTTGTCCTTCGGGATGCGCTTGCCGTTCTCCACCCCGTGCTTGAGCAGGGCGTCGCGCTCGGCATCCGAGTACACGTATTCGTGCGGCTGGTTCGACCATTTGAGGCGGTACAGCGGCGGCATCGCGAGGTAGACGAATCCGGCCTCGATGAGTCCGCGCATGTAGCGGAACAGCAGCGTCAGCAGCAGCGTGGTGATGTGCTGGCCGTCGACGTCGGCATCCGCCATCAGCACGATCTTGTGATAGCGCGCCTTTTCGATGTCGAAGTCCTCGCCGATGCCGGTGCCGAAGGCCTGGATCATCGCCTGGACCTCGCGGTTTCCCAGCGCCTTGTCGAGGCGCGCACGCTCGACGTTGAGGATCTTGCCGCGAAGAGCGAGGATCGCCTGCGTGTGCGGGTCGCGCCCCTGCACGGCCGATCCGCCTGCGGAGTCACCTTCGACGAGGAAGATCTCACTGATCGACGGATCCTTGCTGGTGCAGTCCTTCAGCTTGTCCGGCATCGCCGCCGACTCGAAGACGCTCTTGCGGCGCGCGGTCTCGCGCGCCTTGCGGGCGGCCATGCGAGCGGTGGCGGCATCGATCGCCTTGCGGATGACGTTCTTCGCCTGCGCGGGGTTGCGGTCGAACCAGTCACCGAGCTGATCGCCGACGACCTTCTGCACGAACGCCTTCGCCTCGGTGTTGCCGAGCTTTGTCTTGGTCTGTCCCTCGAACTGCGGCTCGCCGAGCTTGATCGAGATGACGGCTGTCAGGCCCTCGCGCACGTCGTCACCGGAGAGGTTGTCGTCCTTCTCCTTGAGTAGGTTGTTCGCGCGGGCGTACTTGTTGACGAGTGTCGTCAGTGCC
The DNA here is from genome assembly GCF_000763375.1 of Microbacterium profundi. Taxonomy (NCBI): domain Bacteria; kingdom Bacillati; phylum Actinomycetota; class Actinomycetes; order Micrococcales; family Microbacteriaceae; genus Microbacterium; species Microbacterium profundi. Next base: position 1,511,338 of record NZ_JPSY01000001.1, read on the forward strand.
GCACGGAAGCCCTCTTCGTGCGTACCGCCCTCATGCGTGTTGATGGTGTTCGCGTAGGTGAAGACGTTCTCGCTGTAGCCCGTCGTCCACTGCATCGCGACCTCGAGCGAGATCTTGCGCTCGAGGTCTTCCGACTCGAAGTCGATGATCTCGTCGTTGACGACCTCGGCGTGACGCACCTTGTTCAGGTATTCGACGTAGTCGACAAGGCCCCGCTCATAGAGGAAGAGGTCGGCCCGCTGCTTGGTGACAGTGGTGCCCTCTTCTTCCACCTCGTAGGTCGCGCCCTCGCGTTCGTCGCGCAGTTCGATGCTCAGGCCCTTGTTCAGGAAGGCCATCTGCTGGAACCGCGTGCGCAGAGTTTCGTAATCGAACTCGACGCCTTCGGTGAAGATCTCGGGGTCCGGCCAGAACGTGATGTCCGTACCGGTCTCTTCGGTCTGAGCGCCCTGGATGAGTCCCTGCTCCTGCGGAACACCGCCGTGACTGAAACTGTGGTTCCAGATGTGGCCCTGACGCTTGATCGTGATGTCGAAACGCGTGGAGAGCGCATTCACGACCGACGAGCCGACACCGTGCAGACCGCCCGAGACCGCATACCCGCCACCGCCGAACTTGCCACCGGCGTGCAGGATCGTCAGCACGACCTCGACACTCGACTTGCTCGGGTCTGAGGAGTGCGGGTCGACGGGGATGCCTCGGCCGTTGTCGACGACCCGGACTCCGCCGTCGGCCAGGAGCGTGACGAGGATCGTGTCGGCATGTCCGGCCATCGCCTCATCGACCGAGTTGTCGACGATCTCCTGAACCAGGTGGTGAAGTCCTCGGGGCCCGGTGGAGCCGATGTACATACCGGGGCGTTTGCGAACGGCCTCGAGACCTTCGAGGACCTGAATCTCGTTTGCGCCGTACTCACCCTGCTGCTTCTGCTTCGGGCTGATGGTTCGCTCAGTTTCGGGGGTGCCCCCGGTTGTCGATTCAGGCTCGTCAGCAGGGGTTTCAGGCGTCATCAGAGGTGATTCTCCACATCGATATCTCGAATCCCCAGTCTAGCCTGTTCGGGAGGAGATGATGTGGCTATACGGCCGTGTGTGGCCCTGAAATCGATCGGGATGCCTCGCTTGGTGCCCTACCCGTAGGTATCGCGTGGACCACGCCCTGGGACGGCTCTCGGGCCCCATTTCCAAGAGGGGACGTCGGGCCCGATAAATCGAAGGTTGTTCACACCCGCCTGCGGGTAGCGTCTGCCGATCTCGGTGAGGATGGTCGCCCGCATGAACTGGAGGTTCTTCGCCCAGGCCGTCGAGTCGCATTTGACCGTCAGCATCCCGTTCTCCAACGACACCGGTTCGGAATGCTTCGCGGTGTCCGAACCGGCGAGATCCGCCCACTGCCTGACCAGGTCTTCGCGAGCCAGCGTGATCTCCCAGCCGGACTCCCGGCTGAGTTTGTCGAGCACGGCGCCGAGGACACCGGGGTCGCGCCCAGGTGTGAACGGGGCGTTGTCATCGTCGTCACGGATGCGACGCTTGCGCTTCCAGGATTTCGAGCTCGGCTTCAGGCCGCGCAGGCGCAGGTAGGTCGCGACCGTCTCGGGGACGTCGGATGCCGCGTCACTCACCGTCGTCCTCCTCGCCGTTGTCTGGGCCGTTGTCTGTGCTGCTCTCGTTATTGCTCTCGGGAGTGCTCTCGGGAGTGGTTTCGTCAGAACCGGCGCGGTCGTCTGTGATCGTTCCGGCGTCGATGCGAACGACATGACGATGCAGCGCCTCTGGAATATCCTCCTCGACCGCGGCGGTCACCACCACCTGCTCGTAGCCGACCGTGAGACCGGCGAGCCGCTGTCGCCGATCCGCGTCGAGCTCGGCGAACACGTCGTCGAGGATCAGCACCGGGTCGCCGGCGGGCGATTCCGCGCGCAGCAGCTCGGCGGATGCCAGGCGCAGCGCGAGTGCGACCGACCAGGATTCTCCGTGCGAGGCATACCCCTTGACCGGGAGCGAGCGCACCCTCAGCAGCAGATCGTCGCGATGCGGACCGACGAGAGTCAGTCCGCGGTCGAGTTCCTGCGTGCGTTTCGCCTCCAGGGCCGCACGGAACATCTCGGCGATCTCGCCGCGTGAATCCGACGAGCCCACCTCGCCCTCTTCCGGGTCACCGCCTCGCACCGACAGCGCCCACTCGATCTGCGGGGAGTGATCCGCACCGGCGATCGCCGTGTATGCGTCGGCCAGCGGCTGTTGCAGATCGGTCGCGAGGCGCAGCCGCTGATCGATGATCTCGGATCCGAGCGCGACGAGCTTGTCGTTCCAGACGTCGAGAGTCGCGAGGGCTTCGCCGCGGATGCCGCGGGCACGGGCCGACTTCAGCAGCGCGGTGCGCTGCTTGAGCACACGGTCGTAGTCTCCGAGGACGCCGGCCATCCGCGGAGTGCGCTGAATGAGCAGCTGATCGGCGAAACGTCGTCGGGACGACGGATCACCGCGCACGATCTGCAGATCTTCCGGGGCGAACAGCACGACGTGCGCGTAGCGCGGAAGCTCATGTGTCTTCGAGGGCGAACCGTTGATGCGCGCCTTGTTCGAACCCTGCCTGTTGATCTGCACCTCGGCGAGCACTTTTCGCTCGCCGACCGAGAGACGCGCACGGATCACGGCATATTCCTGACCGTCTCTGACCATCGGCGCATCCGACGATACCCGATGCGAACCCAGCGTCGCGAGGAAGACCACGGCTTCCGCGAGATTCGTCTTGCCCTGACCGTTTCGGCCGACCAGAACGTTGGGCCCAGGGAGCAAGGCGAGTTCAGCGGTCGCATAATTGCGGAAATCCACCAGGCTCAGATGCTCCACAATCACGGGTTCACCCTACCTTTTGCCACGGACAAGACGCCGGGCCGGCGACAGAGGTCAGCGGAGGAGAAGGTTGGGCTGGAGAAGGTACTTGAACGAGTCGCTGCCCACCTGGTCGACCGAGGTCTGGCTGGTGATCAGCACCGGGCTGAGTTTGTTCGCGTTGTCACTCGAGGTGAACGTCACGCGTACGAACTCGCTCTTGACCGCACTGAGCGCTTCGGTCAGGTACTGCGGGTTCAATCCGAGAATCACGTCGTCGCCGCCGGAGAGATGGGCATCCACCGACTCGGATGCGCGCGCCTGCTCACTGCCCGAAGCATCCATCGTCACGCTGTCGGATGTGAAGGTGAAACGCAGCGGAGCAGCGCGATCGAGCACCAGCGCGACGCGTCGGACTGCCTCGATCAGGTCGACGGTGTTGACGACCGCGTAGTGCTCGGTCTGCTCGGGGAACAGCCGACGAACCGGCGGGAAATTGCCCTTGATCAGGAGGGAGGTGACGGTCTTGTTGCCCGCGGTGAACGCGATGATCTCACGATCGCCCTCCCCCGAGAACGAGACCTGGATCGTGCCGGCGTGCCCGAATGTCTTGCCGACCTCGGTCAGCGTGCGGGCGGGGACCAGCGCAGTCTGCTCGGGAGCGTCGCCGTCCCAGGGCACATCACGAAGGGAGACCCGGTAGCGGTCGGTGGCCACGAGGATGAGATTGTGACCCGACACTTCGAGCTGCACACCGGTGAGCACGGGAGTCACGTCATCGCGCGACGCTGCGAAGCCCACCTGGGCGATCGCGGTGCCGAAGTCGTCTGCAGGGACCACGCCGGAAGATCCGGAGACCTCGGGAATCGAGGGATATTCCTCAACCGGCATGGCAGCCAGGGTGAACCGTGCCGATCCGCAGGTGACCGTGATGCCGCCGTCCTCCTCGACGGCGATCTCGATCGGTGCGTTCGGCAGTCGGCTGGCGATGTCGGAGAGCAGTCGGCCGTGAACGAGAATCGTGCCAGGTGTGTCTACCGTCGCCTCGATCGTCGTGCGGGCGGATGCCTCGTAGTCGAATGCCGAGAGTGTGAGCCCCTGCTCGCCTGCTTCGATCAGGACACCGGCGAGGATCGGCTGCGGGTTGCGTTGGGGCAGCAGTTTGACGACGAATGAGACAGCTTCGCTGAAGACATCGCGGTTGACCTGGAACCTCACGGGCGCTCCCTCGTCGTAATCACAAGAACTGAGACGGGTGGACCCCCGTCAGGGGTTCCCATCGTATCCCCACAGCAGCGATGCGCCATACGACGACTTCTCCCGTTCTTGAGGTGATCGGATCCGGCTCTCAGAGGGTTAACTCCTTAATGGTGTTAACCGCTGTGGAAACTGTGGATAACTCGGTGGATATCAATCGCGAGTAAGGAACTACATGCGTGTGAGATGTGGAATCAGTGAGGAATCCGCACTAAAACAGGGTGTGGGTGACATCGATGTGATTCGGAGTTATCCACAGGATGTCGCGATCGACACACATTCGTCCCGAACTCGACACGTATTCATCCACAAGTTATCCACATGTGTAAACCGGCATTTATCTGATGCGTCGCGGCCCTGTCAACTCTCCGACAGGATGTTTGTCAGCGTCGGCCGAGCTGCGTGGTGATCTCGGTGACCTGGTTGTAGATCGAGCGACGTTCCTTCATCAGCTCGCTGATCTTCTTGTATGCGTACATCACGGTCGTGTGGTCGCGATTGCCGAACAGCTGCCCGATCTTCGGCAACGACAGGTTCGTACGCTCGCGGCAGAGATACATCGCGATCTGGCGAGAGGTCGCGATCTGCTGCGAACGACTCGATCCGTACAGGTCGTCGACCGTGAGCTTGAAGTACTGCGCGGTCGCCGTGATGATGTCGGTCGGCGAGATGATGTTGTCCTCCGCCGTGTCGACGATGTCGCGGAGCACGGTCTGGGCGAGGGAGATGTCGAGCGACGACCGATTCAGGCTCGCGAAGGCAGAGACGCGGATGAGCGCGCCTTCCAGTTCGCGGATGTTCGACGACACCACGGTCGCGATGTACTCGAGCACCTCATCGGGGATGTGCAGGGCCTCGCTCTGCGCCTTCTTGCGGAGGATCGCGATGCGCGTCTCGAGGTCGGGCGCCTGGACATCCGTGATCAGGCCCCACTCGAAGCGGCTGCGCATCCGATCTTCGAAACCGGTGAGGTGCTTCGGTGCGACATCACTGGTGATCACGACCTGCTTGTTGTGGTCGTGCAGCGTGTTGAAGGTGTGGAAGAAGGCCTCCTGCGTCTCGGCGCGACCCTGAAGGAACTGGATGTCGTCGATGAGGAGGATGTCGACGTCACGGTACCGGGCCTGGAATGCGGAGCCGCGGTTGTTGGCGATCGAGTTGATGAAGTCGTTCGTGAATTCCTCGCTGGAGACGTATCGGACCTTGACCCCCGTGTAGAGGGACTGCGCGTAGTCGCCGATCGCGTGGAGTAGGTGAGTCTTGCCGAGGCCGGAGTCGCCGTATATGAACAGTGGGTTGTACGCCTTCGCCGGCGCCTCGGCGACGGCGACCGCGGCCGCGTGCGAGAAACGGTTGGACTGTCCGATCACGAAATTGTCGAACGTGTACTTCGGGTTCAGCCTGGATTCATGGCGCATCGGCGTTGGCTGTTCCATGGGCGATTCGCTGCGTGGCATGTCGGACCGACTGAAGTCTGCGACGACGATCGGCGCAGTGGGCTGCTCGGCGAGCTCATGGTTCACGACCACGCGGAATGCGGTGACCTCGTCACCCAGGTGAGTCAGTGCCTCCATGATCGGCATGCGAAGGCGCTTGTTGATCTGCGCCGCAGTGAGGTCGTTCGGCACGTCGAGGTAGAGGGTCGCACCCATGACCCCGGCTGGAACCACGAGACTGAGGAACCCCTGCAATTGGGGTGTGACGCGGTCGTCGTGGTCGAGGAGATCCGCCACCTGCGCCCAGATCGGAACGTCGGGCTGGGCAGGAGAGGACATGTTGCTCCGGGCAAGGGCTCGCGGAGGGTAGGCCTGATCGGCTGTTCCCCCCTGTGGATAACTTCGGATGCCACGGTAGTCATCCGCGCTGTGAACGGCAACCTGCCTGTGGAAAACTTCGGGTGTGTTGCGGAGCCCGCGAGTGTCGAGGTTGTGGATAATTGCCGTGCGGAGTCTTGATGCTCGAACCGGTCGTGGCGTGGAGATTTGCCCTCTGCGCCGGTAAGAAGTACCCTTAATCGGTTGACTTATGTCCGAAATCGGGCAGTTCCCTATGTCTCCGGTCGTACACATCCGGTGACAGCGTTCCCGGAGTGATCCCATGACCAAGCGTACGTTCCAGCCCAACAACCGCCGCCGCGCCAAGAAGCACGGTTTCCGCGCCCGTATGCGCACGCGCGCCGGCCGTGGCATCCTCTCTGCTCGCCGCGCGAAGGGCCGCACCGAGCTCTCGGCGTAAGCCTCGTGCTCGCCCGTCCGTTCCGACTGACGCGAGGCACCGACTACAGATCGGTCGTCCGTCGCGGTGTTCGGTGCGGGGGCGCCCGTGTCGTCACCTCCATGCTGGTGACCGGTGAGGCACGTGAACCCAGGTTCGGGTTCATCATCAGCAAGCAGGTGGGCACCGCTGTGATCCGCAACACCGTGCGTCGACGGCTCAAAGCCGTGTGCGCACGGGTGATCGCAGACGTTCCCGAGGGCACGGATGTCGTCATCCGTGCCCTTCCTGCATCCGCGACCGCCAGTTTCGCTGAGCTCGATGCCGATGTGACCCGGTGCCTGGCGCGTCTGAGTCGCGAACGAGCGTCGGTATGAGTGCACTTCCCTCCTACGCCATCGGCTCGGCGCATCTGCATGGCGACGACGTCTTGCGAAGCATCCCGCTCGTGCCGCGGAATCTCGTCCTCGGGTTTCTGGCCGGCTACCGCGCCGTGATCTCGCCTCTCTACGGAGACGTCTGCGCGTACTACCCGTCCTGCTCGGCTTACGCTGTAGGTGCGGTGCAGCAGCACGGTGCGGTGAAGGGAGCGGTGCTCTCGGCATGGCGGATCCTGCGCTGCAACCCCTGGACCAAAGGCGGCGTCGACGACGTTCGTCCTCACGACCATTTCCGATACGACTTGACCGCTCGAGGTTTCGTCGTACCTTCCCGAAAGGACTGATCAGTGGGTCTTGACCTTCTGCTCGCCTCTGCGACACCTGCTCCCGATTCCGGCGGGGGTGGCTTCGACCTGCTCGGAACCATCCTCTGGCCGTTGAAGTGGGCTGTTGAGCTCATCCTGGTCGCCTGGCACTGGCTGTTCACCACCATGGGACTTCCGGAGGCATCCGGTATCACGTGGATCCTCTCTATCGTCGGCCTGGTCATTGTTGTTCGTGGCGCAGTATTTCCCCTGTTCGTGCGGCAAATCAAGAGCCAGCGCAAGATGATGGAAATCGCTCCTGAGATGAAGAAGGTCCAGGAGAAGTACAAGGGCAAGAAGGATCAGCTCTCGCGTGAGGCGATGAGCCGCGAGACGATGGCTCTGTACAAGAGGCATGGCACATCACCGATGTCGAGCTGCCTTCCGTTGATCGTCCAGATGCCGATCTTCTTCGCGCTGTTCAGCGTGCTCAACGACGTCACCAAGCACGCACAGAACAACCTCGGCGGTGTCGGGCTGCTCAGCCCCGAGTTGACGAAGCAGTTCTATGACGCCACGATCTTCGGGTCGGTATCGCTGCACGGGACACTCGGCCAGGCGGTGGAGACCCAGAACACGATCGCCATCGTGCTGCTGGTCATCCTCGTCGTACTGATGATCGGATCGCAGTTCTTCACCCAGCTGCAGATCATCTCGAAGAACCTTTCGCCTGAGGCCAAGACCGGCCAGGCGTACCAGATGCAGAAGATCATGCTCTATGTGCTGCCGCTGGGCTTCATCTTCTCCGGTGTCTTCTTCCCGCTCGGTGTGGTCGTGTACTGGTTCATCTCGAACCTGTGGACCATGGCGCAGCAGTTCCTCGTCATCCGCGAGATGCCGACTCCTGGCTCCGAAGCAGCCAAGGCCCGCGAAGAGCGTCTCGCTCGCAAAGGCAAGGCGATCGATTCCTCTGGCAAGGTCGTGCCCATGTCGGTCTACGAGGCGGAGCAGAAGCGGATGCTGGATGAGGCCGAGAAGGCGAAGCAGAACACTCCGAAGCGCCAGCAGCCCGTGGGTAAGAAGCGAGCCAAGAAGAAGGGCCCCAACGCATGACCGGTGAGAACGTCGTCGAGCGAGCCGTTGATCGTTCTGAGCCGACTGTCGAGCAGCTCGAGCATGAGGGCGATGTGGCTGCGGACTTCCTTGAGGAGCTTCTCGACATCGCAGACATCGATGGAGATCTGAACCTCGACGTTCGTCAGGGACGGGCCTATGTCTCGGTCGACGCTGAGGGAGAGGAGATCTCCGTGCTCGCAGACCCTGACACTGTGCAGGCTCTGCAGGAGATCACCCGCCTCGCGGTGCAGAGCAAGACTGGTTCCTTCTCGCGCCTGATCCTCGATGTCGGTGGATCGCGTGATGCACGTCGCCGGCAGCTCGAGAAGCTGGTGGATGCTGCGGTCGTGAAGCTCGACGAGGGTGCATCGCAGGCGTCGCTTCCTTCGATGTCCAGCTACGAGCGCAAGCTGGTGCATGACATCGTCGCTGACCGCGAGTTGGTTTCGGAGTCATACGGCGACGGCGCGGATCGCCACACGGTGATCCGTCGTCGCTGATGTTTCACGTGAAACATCGTGGGGGAGCGGGATGACTTCGCTCGAGGCGGAGCCGGATGCTGCCGCGACACTGTTCGGCGAACGGATCGAGCTCGCTCGTCGATTCACGAGCGCTCTCTCAGCGCAGGGCGAAGAACGTGGTCTGATCGGACCTCTTGAGCTTCCTCGTCTGTGGACCCGCCACGTTCTCAACAGCGCTATCGCTGCGCCGATCTTCCACGGGATGGCTGTAGACATCGGTTCCGGTGCTGGCCTTCCGGGCATTGTCCTCGCGATCGCGCAGCCGGACGTGAGGTGGACGCTGGTGGAGCCGATGGAGCGGCGTGTCACCTGGCTCAACGAGCAAGTTGAAGAGCTCGGTCTGGACAACGTGGAAGTGCTGCGGGCACGCGCTGAAGAAGTACGCGCGATTGGAACATTCGACTTCGTCACGGCACGCGCCGTCAGTGCGCTGCGCACACTGATCCCCCTCACGGCGCCGTTACTGCGCGACGGGGGAGAACTCGCGCTGCTCAAGGGCGTGAACGCGCCGGCTGAGATCGACGCCGCTGCCAAGCAGATTAAGAAGTACCGGCTCAGTGACGTGCGCGTCGAAGTTCTGGGTGAAGGCGTGCTTGATGAGACGACGCGGGTGGTTCGGGCGGCAGTTCGGGGCTGACTGGTTCTGACTGGTTCTGACCGGTTCGGGGATGTCCGTACTTTCGGGCGCAGGGATGCCCGACTCTCTCGCAGAACGGGTACTCTCCCCGCAAGCGGCGGCCCCTCCCGATGCTCGTTCATCCGGCATCCCTGCGCCCTGTCCTGCACGGAGCGGGAGCGAGTTCTGCCACTCACTCGGGTGCGCATGTTTCACGTGAAACATCACGGCCAAAACGAGCTGATTTTGCAACCTGGTGACGGGACTGGACGTGAGCTGTCTCGACAGAGGAGGAGCCACGCCGGTGTCGCGGCCTATTGCTGCTTGCTCCTTCGGCATCCATGAACACCCCGCCGGCGCTAGTGAGCGAGCTCAACCACGCGATCAGAAGCTGCGACCAGTGATGTTTCACGTGAAACACTCGGTCGTCTGGATTCATCAGGGATGTGCCGATGTGCAGTCGTGTTCTGGATGCGACTCTTGACAGAATCCGGAGCGTCTCTGCTTCGCAGTCGACTCGATGCTCGTTCCGTCGGCTTCGCGTCCGCCGCCATCGTAACCAGGGGAGTTCAGGTCAGTGCTCGGGGAATGGACGCTATGTTTCACGTGAAACATCGGGCTGCCCCACATGGAGCGTCAGTCGCGGCGCTGCGGTGCGGCGAGCACGAACCACGCGCAGAACCACGTTGGTGATGAGGAGCGCGAAGGCGATGGGGATGGTTCCGGCTGTGGTGACCGAGATCACCAACAGCATCCACATCGGCGCGACCCATGACGACACCAGAGAGAAGAGTGTGTTCGTGATATCCAACGCGGTACTGAGCGCCGCGACTGCAAACCCGCACCACACAGCACTAACCAGAGTGGGGAGGATCGCGTGTAGACCTCTTGAGGTCGACTTGCGGAGCATGCGGCCGGAGGCGATGACGAGCCCGACCCAGACGCCCAGCCCTATCGCGCCCAACCCGTAGCCGTATACGCCCTCGGTGGGGTCGGGATCGGATGCCCCCAAGCTGACCATGGCAACGCCGAGCATGAGTGCCAATGTCGCGAACGAGGTGATGACTCCCACGCTTGTCCAGACGATAGCCGCGTCGATACGCGATGAAGCCCGCCCCTGCTCACTCATGTCCTCACTGTACTTCCGCCCGTCTCGTGCACGTTCTGATTCGCAGATGTCATGTGAAACATCGCAGGGCGGGAGCACCCTGACTCAAGTATGGGTGAGGGGTGCGAGATGCCGAGCGAACGAGCATCGGGAGGGGTCCCAGCTTGCGGGAGGGTACCCGCTTTGCGAGAGAGTCGGCATCCCGCACCCCGGCAGTTTCGCCTCCACAGGTGCACGTCGGTTCGCAACGTCCGTCCCAGCGATTAGCCTGGGTGCCCCTTGTCGGGGCGCCTGTTCGGGGCTGAAAATGGGGTGCGGCCGCCCGGTTGACGTCGTTGTCTCTATGGTCCCTTGAGGCCGTCGATTAGCCGGACGGTGGGCACCACGTGATGGGCACTTTCACTGTCGCCAGCCGCTGTAAAGCGGTCGAGCACGAGGATTAGATTCGCTGTTCCTCCCCGTGGTTCCCTCGGGCGGTCGCTTCATGGAAGCACCGATCGATGGGAAGTGAGAACAGTGTTTGCGCAGTCTGAAGATGACGAGCAGATCATCCAGCGGGTCGCGGCGTTGGATATCGGCAAGGCCGAAGTGGTCTGCTGCGTCCGATTACCCTCACCCGCCGGCGGCAAGCGGCGGGTGCAGGAAGTCACGACGCATTCGACGATGACCCGGTCGTTGACCGAGCTGGCAAACCGGCTGGTGGAATTAGGCATCGAGCGGGTGGTGATGGAAGCGACCAGCGACTACTGGCGGCCACCGTTTTACCTGCTGGAAGCACACGGCCTGGAGCCGTGGCTGGTCAACGCGAAAGACGTCAAGCACCTGCCTGGCCGCCCGAAGACCGACGTGCTGGATGCGGTCTGGCTCTGCAGAGTCGCGGAACGGCAGATGCTGCGGCCAAGTTTCGTGCCCCCGCGTCCGATCCGTCGGCTGCGGGATCTGACCCGGTACCGGATCGATCTGGTCGGCTCACGGGGCGCGGAGAAGAACCGGGTCGAGAAGCTCCTCGAAGACGCCTGCATCAAACTCTCCGTCGTCGCGTCCGACATCTTCGGGGTTTCCGGGCGGGAGATGATGGCGGCTCTGATCGCCGGGGAGCAAGACCCGAGAGTCCTCGCCCAGATGGCCCGGTCCAGCATGCGCAGGAAGATCCCCGCGCTGGAGGACGCGTTCACCGGCCACTTCGACGAGCATCACCGGTTCCTGCTCGCGCGGATGCTGAGCCGCATCGATCAGATCAACGCCGATATCGCCGCCGTCGATGAGCAGATCGGCGAGCACCTGGTCCCTTTCGGTGACGCGGCCGCCCGGCTCGATGAGATCCCCGGCGTCGGGGCAACAGCGGCCGCGATCATCATCGCCGAGATCGGGGTCGATATGACCCGGTTCCCCACCCCCGGACATTTGACGTCCTGGGCGAAGTTCGCCCCCGGAGTGAAGAGTTCAGCGGGGAAGACCATGGGCAACGGCGCCACCGGGCACGGCAACCGCTACCTCGCACGAGCCCTCGGCGAAGCAGCGATAAGCGCCAGCAAGACGAACACGTTCCTCGGCGCTCGCTACCGACGCCTGGCCCGACGCCGCGGGAGGAAGAAGGCTCTCGTCGCCGTCGGGAGATCCATCCTCGTCATCATCTGGCATCTTCTGAACGACACCGACGCCCGCTACATCGACCTGGGGCCGGACCACCACGACCGGCACGTGAACACCGAGACAGTCAAACGCGTCCACGTCCGCCAGCTCGAAGCTCTCGGCTACCACGTCACCCTACAACCCGCCGCCTGAACCCCACGTCACATGCAATCCCGGCTCCGCCGGGAGCCTTCGGCCTGCCCAGTCACCATCCATTTTCGGATTAGAGTGGAACACGGTCCCGAAAGGAGTGGATGTTTCACGTGAAACAGTCTGAAAAGGCAGCACCGAACAGTACTTTCGGGGTAGACACTCCACTGGCACGCGAAATCGCTGATCTGAGCGCGCGCCGACGTGCGCTGGAGGCGACATCAGTCCAGTTCGACGGGAACACGCGTGTTCTCACGGTCTCGAACCAGAAGGGCGGGGTCGGTAAGACGACGACCGCGGTCAACATCGCATCCGCTCTGGCAAGCTTCGGCGCCAGGGTTCTGGTCATCGATCTCGATCCGCAGGGGAACGCATCGACAGCCCTCGGCGTACCGCACAACGCGGAGACGCCGAGCGTCTACGACGTCCTGATCGATGACGTTCCTCTGGCAGAAATCGTTCAGCAGAGTCCGGAGTCACCGAACCTCCTCTGCGCGCCCAGCACGATCCATCTCGCAGGAGCAGAGATCGAGCTCGTCTCCCAGGTCGCCCGCGAGCACAGACTGCGCAACGCCCTCAATGCATACCTGGACGAGAACGCCGTCGACTTCGTCATCATCGACTGCCCTCCATCACTGGGGCTACTGACGATCAACGCATTCACCGCGGCATCCGAGGTCTTCATCCCGATCCAGTGCGAGTACTACGCACTCGAGGGTCTGAGTCAGCTGCTCGGCAGCATCCAGATGATCCAGAAGCACCTCAATCCGGACCTGCACCTCTCCACGATCCTGCTCACCATGTACGACGGGCGCACGCGACTGGCGCAGCAGGTGGCGGATGAGGTGCGCACGCACTTCCCCGATCAGGTACTGCACACGGTCATCCCGCGTTCGGTGCGAGTGTCGGAGGCGCCGAGTTTCGGCCAGACGGTGATCGCGTACGACGGAACATCCGCCGGAGCGATCGCATATCGCGAGGCCGCTGTAGAGATCGCGTCGCAAAAGACGCAGAGCAAGGAGAACTGATGGCCAAGCGCACCGGATTGGGCCGAGGAATCGGCGCACTCATCCCCACGGCGGATCAGTCGGAGCGTCCGGTCGACGTGTTCTTCCCCGGCGCATCTCTGCGACCAGCCGCAGACATGACGATCACAATGACCGACGAGCTGCCCGCAGACGCCCCCGATCTTGCTGCGGTGCCCGGCATCCACTTGATTCAGATCGACCCGAAGCTGATCGTGCCGAACCCGCGGCAGCCGCGCACGCACTTCGACGAGGACGACCTCGCCGAGCTCGTGCACAGCGTGCGTGAGTTCGGCGTGCTGCAGCCGGTGATCGTGCGCAAGAACACCGACGGCGAGTACGAACTGATCATGGGGGAGCGCCGCACGCGCGCTGCCCGCGACGCCGGCCTCGATGCGATCCCGGCGATCGTGAGAGAGACCGCCGACGAGAACCTTCTGCGCGACGCGCTGCTCGAGAACCTGCACCGCTCGGAGCTCAACCCGTTGGAAGAGGCTTCGGCTTACCAGCAGCTGCTCGAGGACTTCGGCATCACTCAGGAAGAACTCGCGACGCGCATCGGCCGTTCGCGTCCGCAGATCAGCAACACGATCCGGCTTCTCAAGCTGCCTGTTCCCGTGCAGCAGCGTGTCGCCGCCGGCGTTCTCTCGGCCGGTCATGCGCGGGCCCTGCTCTCGCTCGACAGTCCCGAGGCGATGCAGAAGCTCGCAGACAAGGTGATCAACGAAGATCTCTCCGTCCGCGCGACTGAGGAAGCGGCCAAATCTTCGCCCTCCGCTGGGACGAAGAGTCCCAAGCCGCAGCCTGGCGCACGCCGGGCCTACCTCGACGAGGTCTCGGGAAAGCTCGGCGACCGGCTCAACACCCGGGTTAAGATCAGTCTTGGGGCAAGAAAAGGCCAGGTGGCGATTGAATTCGCATCAATTCAGGATCTCAACCGCATCCTTTCCGAACTCGGCGAAGAAGGCTACGGATCCTGAATATCTGACCGTGTCATCGCGGTGAGACTGCATGACCTCCTAGAGTGAGCACAGACGGGGGAGGGCACATGTCAGAGAAGAAGAGCACGTCCGGACGCTTCAGCGCCAGAGTCGTCGGAATCAGCATCGCCGCCGCACTCGGCGGTTTCCTGTTCGGCTTCGACACCGCCGTGATCAACGGAGCAGTGGATGCTCTCGCCGGAGCGTTCGACCTCGGCCCCGCGCTGCAGGGCTTCGCCGTGTCGTCTGCACTACTGGGTTGCGCGGTCGGAGCGTGGTTCGCCGGAAGCCTGGCGAACAAGCTCGGACGCATCCCCGTGATGGTGATCGCCGCGGTGCTGTTCCTCGCCTCGTCGATCGGCTCGGGCTTCGCATTCGGAGTCATCGACCTCATCGTCTGGCGCGTGATCGGCGGCATCGGAGTCGGTGCAGCATCCGTCATCGCCCCGGCGTACATCGCCGAAGTGTCACCGGCGAAGGTACGCGGCCGGCTCGGGTCTCTGCAGCAACTCGCGATCGTGACAGGTATCTTCACCGCGCTGCTCTCCAACGCCCTCCTGGCGAGCATCGCCGGTTCCGCGGCGGATGTGCTGTGGTTCGGGATCGACGCCTGGCGTTGGATGTTCATGGTCGAGTCGATCCCGGCCATCGTCTACGGCGTCATGGCATTGCGCCTGCCGGAATCGCCACGGTTCCTGGTCGCTCGTGGGCAGATCGACAAGGCGTCTCAGGTGCTGTTCGACTTCACCGGCGAGACTGACGTGAACGTGAAGATCGAAGAGATCCGCTCGACTCTGAATGCGGAGAAGAAGGAGTCTCTGAGCGACCTGCGCGGGGATCGCTTCGGGTTGAAACCCATCGTCTGGGTCGGCATCCTGCTGAGCGTCTTCCAGCAGTTCGTCGGCATCAACGTGATCTTCTACTACTCGACGACGCTGTGGCTGTCCGTGGGGTTCGACGAGTCCCAGGCCCTGATGACATCGGTGATCACCTCGATCACGAACATCGTCGTCACGATCGTCGCGATCCTTCTCGTCGACAAGGTCGGCCGACGTCCGATGCTGCTCACGGGGTCCATCGGCATGGCCGTGACGCTGGGCATGATGGCGGTGGCATTCTCGTTCGGTACGCTGCAGGACGGCAGTGTCGTGCTCCCGCAACCGTGGTCGCTGATCGCACTGATCTGCGCCAACGGCTTCGTCGTGTTCTTCGGTGCGACCTGGGGTCCGCTCGTCTGGGTGCTGCTGGGGGAGATGTTCCCGAACAGCATCCGTGCCGGCGCCCTCGCCGTCGCCGCGGCCGCGCAGTGGATCGCGAACTTCTTCATCTCTACGACGTTCCCGGCCTTCGCCGAGATCGGCCTCACGTTCGCCTACGGGTTCTATGCATTCTTCGCCGTCGTGTCGTTCTTCTTCGTCTTCTACCAAGTGCCCGAGACCAAGGGCCGCGAGCTCGAGACGATGACGGATGTTGTGAATCTTCCGCGCCGAGGCGGCAGTAAGCGCGCGTAGGCTTGAACCATGTCAGAAGCCGTTCCGCGCCGTGCCAGCCTCGAAGTGCTGAGGGCTGAGGCAGCGGATGAGCTGGCTGTGCTCATCCAGGAACGCCTTCTGAGCGGTGAAGATCCGTGGGACTTCATGGAAGATCTTCCCAGCGTGGACGAACTCGTCGTGTACCTGCTGCGGGCCGACAACATCGCTGCGAACGACGGCGTGCGCCCCAACGCCACGCGAAACTACCGTGTGATGCGCCAGATCGCACTGGAGTACCCGGCGCTGACGCCTGCGGTCTGGCGCCTTCTGGGCGTCGAGACTCGACATCGCAAATGGGACACGACGGTCGCCGACGTGCAGTGAATCACGTCACCGGCGTTCCCGTCATGGCCGGTCCGGATCGCATGCCGTGAAGTGCATACAAAAAGGCCCGCCCCTCCGAATGGAGAGACGGGCCTGAAGAGAAGCGGGATCAGCCGATGAAAGCGGCGAGATCCTTCTCGAGCGCGGGCTTCGGCTTCGCGCCGATGATGGTCGTCTTGACCTCGCCGCCCTGGAAGACCTTCATCGCCGGGATCGACGTGATCTGGTACTTCATGGCGAGCTCGGGGTTCTCGTCGACGTTGAGCTTGACGATCGTGATCTTGTCGGGGTTCTCCGACTGGATCTGGTCGAGCACCGGCGCGACCATGCGACACGGTCCACACCATTCGGCCCAGAAGTCCACGAGTACGGGGCCTTCGGCCTGTAGCACATCCTGGTCCCAGGTCGCCTGGCTCGTTACCTTGGCAGTCATCAGATTTCTCCTTGGATTGAAGTTTCACCCGCTACAACAGCGCAGGAATGGAAAGTGTTCCCGTCAGACGATGATCTCCGCCGCCTCCGCCGCGGGGAACTCCACGGAGGCGTCGTCAAAATCCGCGAGGAAGTGCTCTGCGTCGAGAGCCGCGATGGTTCCGGTTCCGGCAGCCGTGATGGCCTGGCGATAGGTCGGGTCGATCACGTCGCCCGCGGCGAAGATGCCCGGAACGGAGGTGCGCGAAGAGCGGCCATCGACCCAGATCGTGCCCTCGGGGGTGAGGTCGAGCTTGTCATGAATCAGGTGCGTGCGCGGGTCGTTTCCGATGGCGACGAAAAGTCCGTCGAGGGCGAGTTCGCTGCTCGTGCCGTCGACGGTGTTGCGCAGCTTCACGCCGTTGACGCTGTCGCCACCGGTGATCTCTTCGACCTCTGTGTTCCAGATGAACTCGATCTTCTCGTTCGCGAACGCCCGCTCCTGCATGATCTTCGAGGCGCGCAGCGTGTCCTTGCGGTGGATCACGTACACCTTCGAAGCGAAGCGTGTAAGGAAGGTGGCCTCCTCCATCGCCGAGTCGCCGCCGCCGACGACAGCGATGTTCTTCTCGCGGAAGAAGAAGCCGTCGCAGGTCGCGCACCATGAGACGCCGTAGCCGGAGAGTCGCTCTTCGCCCTCGATGCCGAGCTTGCGGTACGCCGATCCGGTCGCGTAGATGATCGTCGCGGCCTCGTGCGTCGTGCCGCTGCCGAGGGTGACGCTCTTGACGGGGCCGTTCACGTCGAGGGAGGTGACGTCGTCGTAGACGACCTCGGTGCCGAACTTCTCGGCCTGCTCCTGGAACTTCGCCATCAGCTCAGGGCCCTGGATGCCCTCAGGGAAGCCGGGGTAGTTCTCGACCTCAGTCGTGTTCATCAGTTCGCCGCCGACCTCGACGGTGCTTGCGATGAGAAGCGGCTTCAGATTGGCGCGCGCGGCGTAGATTGCGGCGGTGAATCCTGCAGGACCCGAACCGATGATGATGACCTGACGCATGTGCTCCCCGTCTTAGATTTCTTGCCTCGGATGCTTCAACCAATGGTAACCGCGCGGCATTCCCGCGCCCGTGTCCTCTACCGCCTGGTGAAAACCTGCCCGCGCGGCGGCCGGGCGCGCACCGGCGCGCTCTACCCCCTGCGCCGCCGCACGATGGTGCGGATGATGCCGAGCAGGAGGAGCAGTCCGATGACCGCGCCGAGGATGACGAGACCGATGCTCTCCCATTCGGCGCGCACCGTGACCATCGCGGTCTGATCCGTGCCGATGCTCACACCGGTCGGCGAGCTCAGGGCGAAGTCGACGCTGAGCTCGCCGCTGCCGACCCGCGCTTCCACAGGGACCTTGACGCGCGTGTTGCTGGCCGGCAGGGCCTCGACTGGAGTGGATGGCTGCACATCGAGGCGAGCGTCGGACGGCGTGGCTGTCAGTTGCACATTGACCGGCCAGGGCAGATCGTTTCGCACCCAGACCGGCAGCGGCGCCGCTGAGGTGAACAGCTGAATCGGACTGGGCTCCTGCACGCCGACCGCATCGAGTGTCGTCGTCGACGCGACCCGATGGGCGGAGACCGCCGTGGCATACTCCGACGCGTCGCGAACACCGAGCACCCGCAGCATCTGAAGACGTTCGGGCGAGAGCAGCACGAGCGGATCCTCGAGAATCGTCGCGAAGGCGGTCAGGCGTGCTTCATCGGCGATCAATGTGTTCAGAAGGGCTGCGCGGTCGGAGGATGCCGCCGCATCCGTTTCCGACACTCGGAGGGTCGCCGACTGCGGCGAGGTCGTGCGCAGGGCGCTGAAGCCCGTGGGCTCGGCAATCGACGAGACCGAGAGGATGGTCTCGCGCAGAGCCTCGGCAGTGCGGGTCTCGTTCCGATCGAGTCCCACCAGCATGGATGCTGCGGGGCCGGTGAGCGCCAGATGCGCGATCCCCTCCGCGATGTCGTGCTCGCGGGCGCCGTCGTCCGTCTCTGCGGCGGCATCCGAGAGAGCGGCGGAGCCGGCCGAATCCATCACGAGCACGCGATTGCCGTCGATATCCGCCACGGCCCCGGAAGATGCCGCGATCGATGTCGACGGCAGGATCGTCGTCGCATCCGTCGCCATCCACGTGTTGAAGGTCGAGAGATCGGCCGTGTCGACGCCGGCCGTCGGCCAGAGCACAGCGGGCGACTGGCCTTCGATCGACATCAGCTCGGCGTCGGTGGGAAGCTCCGGTTCCGTCGGCGTCGGTGATGCGGAGGGGGTGGGAGTAGCGGTGGGCGTCGGCGTCGTCGTGGCGGCGAAGTTCACAGGCTCGAGATACGACGAGAGGGGCAGCGGCGTCAGGAGACCTGGAAGCCCCGCGCGGGACTGGGTCGTCGCATCCGCATCCCCGGCCTGAAGCGCGAAGCGGTCGTTGGGGAGCGCCTCGAGCCTGTCGAGCCAGTCGAGTGCGCTCGCCGGCGCGGCAGTGCCGAGAGCGCGGATCGCGGCGGGGATCAGCGGGTCGACGGCGAGTGCCGCCGAGGTGCCGGCGATGCCGTCGAGCTGAGCGGTGAGCGCGCCGTCAGGCGCCGTCAGTGTTGTGAGCTCGTCCGCAGTGAGCAGACCGCCTTCGGCCGGTGTCGCCGTGACGGGTACGAGCACCGTCACCTGTGCCGCGACGCCGCCATCGATGATGAGCACGCTCTGCGCGGTGGTCGGTGGTGCGGGAGGTCCGGCGTCCTCAGCGAGGCTGACCCTGATCGGATAGACACCCGCGGGCAGGTTCCCGAGCACGCCGGCCGGAGTGACAACGGAAAGCGCGGATGTCTCGGATGCCGCGACTGCCTCGGATTCCTCGGTGCCGAGCGACGCGAACGCGCCTGGCGCCTCTCCGGAGTCGAGCCAGGCGGTGAGCGCGGCGCCGTCGGCGACGGGAGTGCGATTCAGTTCGAGCGTGACCTGCCCGGCCGCAAGTTCGTCCTGCGTGCCGTTGTCGACCGTGACGGTGGTCATCAGAGAGGCACCCGGCTTTGCGACTCCGTGGACACCCGCGGAGAGTGAGAGCACGATCGTCCCCTCATCCGGCACGTCCTCGTCGGCGACGGCGGGTGTCAGGGCCGTCAGCTGCGGTGCGAGGATGAGCGCGGCGGCCAGCGCGAACACGACGGCACCGTGTGCACGGACACCGTGTGCACGGACACCGTGTGCACGGCGCTGCGCGCGCACGCGACGGCTGAATCGGGGGCTGATCAACGTCTCTGGTCTTCCTCGGGCACCGCGGCGGGTCAGCCCGTGAGTTGTGACCCTGTGATTCTAGGCCGGTGGGGTAGGGGAACCCTGAAGGCCCGAGTTCTGAACGGAAGCGCAACACCTCGTAGGTTGTGGTTATTCACACTCACGACCTGAAGGGTTGCGCTTCCTTGACCGCACATTACCGTCATCTGACTCTTGAAGACCGGATCGAGATCGAGCGGCTGCTCGAGAAGGGCACCAGCCTGGCGGAGATCGCCCGCCAGATCGGCGTGCACCGCTCCACCATCAGCCGGGAACGCCGCCGCGGATCGTGGCAGCCCGAACATGATCACGCGAACCTGCGCCCGTACCTGCGCAACCGACTCGATACCCGCGGCCCGCACGAGCGGCTATATCTGGGCGGGCAGGCGCAGCTGCACGCCGATACCCGCACGGCGCGTTCGCACCAGCCGTACCGGATGCTCCACGACCAGCTCGTGGATTGGGTGATCTCCGCACTTCGGCGCGGGTGGACCCCGGCGGAGATCTCCGGGCGGCTGCCGCTCGAGTTCCCCGACGATGCACGGATGCGCGTCGGAGTCGAGACGCTCTACGCATGGATCTACGCCCCCGAGCAGAAGCACCGAAAGCTCTGGCAGTACCTGCCTCGCGGGCAGCGCAAGCGCCGCCGCCGACAGGGCCGGCGGGTGCATTCCGAGCGGATCAAGTGGCGCACCTCGATCCACGAGCGCCCCGCCCTGGTCGAGGACCGTATCGAGTTCGGGCACTGGGAATCCGACAGCGTCCTCGGTCTGCGCGGCACCGGTGGGCTGCACACCACCGTGGAACGCCGCGCCCGGTACCTGCAGGCCGTGAAGATCCCCGCCATCGCCGCCGCGCCCACCATCGACGCACAGCTGAGCGTGTACTCGCCGCTACCCGCCCACGCCGTCCGCTCCGTGACGGCGGACAATGGGTCCGAGTTCGCGTTCCACTACCAACTCGCCGACGCCCTCGCCATCCCGACCTACTTCGCCGACCCGTACTCGGCATGGCAGCGGGGCACGAACGAGCACTTCAACGGCCGCATCCGCAAATACCTCCCGAAAGGCACCAGCTTCGAAGACCTCACCCAAACAGACCTCGACGAGATCGTCACCGAGATCAACAACCGACCCCGCCGAGTCCTCGGCTGGGCAACCCCCGCCGAGATCTTCAACGAACTATGCTCAAGCCAAGCCACACCACGTTGCACCTCGAACTAGAACCCGGGAGGCGCGTAGAGTGACGGCCGTGTCCGACGCGCTCCCACCCACGCCCGATCCATCTCTCGTCGCCGCGCTGGCGGCGGATCTGGATGCTGCCGACTTCCGTTCCGAGCCGCTTCGCAGCCTGTGGGGTGAAGAAGCCGACGACGCGCTCGGTCGCGGCGTGCGCGAACCGGTGCTGCGCGCGATCGCCCGAGATGTGGGCGCGCTGGCGACGCTCGGTCGACTCTTCGTGCTCGGGATGCCGCAGCCGATCACGCTGGTCGATGACGCGCTGCCGCGCCTCGGGTTCGAAGGGCTCATCGGTCTGGGGATGGCGCGATTCTCGGAGGATGAGGAAGACCTCACGCCTTCGGCGCTGATCCGTCCCCAGTCGTTCGTGGATGCTGAGGGAATCGGCGAGTGGTGGATCGCCAGCGACCTCGATGAACTCGCGCTAGGCACCGCGCTGCCCCCGGACCACGTACTCGGCGTGGGTGGGGCGTCGCGCACGCTCGCCGAGCTGATCGTGCCTGTCCCGGTCGGCCGTGCGCTGGATCTCGGCACCGGATGCGGCATCCAGGCCCTTCTCGTCTCTCGTCATGCGGGTGAGGTCGTCGCGACGGACATCTCGGCACGGGCACTCGCGTTCGCGGAGCTCAACGCGCGGCTGAACGGCGTGAGCAACGTGACGTTCCGCCAGGGGAGCATGTTCGAGCCGGTCGCGGACGAGGCGTTCGACCTGATCGTCTCGAACCCGCCCTTCGTCATCACCCCGCGCGTCGAGGGCCTGACCGCGTACGAGTACCGCGACGGCGGGCTGATCGGCGACGCCCTGGTCGAGAAGTTCGTGCGCGACGTTCCCGCGCACCTCACGCCCGGCGGCATCGCCCAGCTGCTCGGAAACTGGGAGTCGCGTCCCGCTGCTGCCGGTCTGGATCGGCTCGAGTCTTGGATCGACCCCGCGCTGGATGCCTGGGTGATCCAGCGCGAAGAGCTCACCCCGCTCGGGTACGCCGAACTGTGGATCCGCGACGGCGGTACCACTCCACGTGAAGACGCCTTCGGAGCGATGCTCGAGGCCTGGCTCGACGACTTCGCAGAGCGAGAGGTCACCGCGATCGGCTTCGGGTACGTGCTGCTGCGTCGCACCGGCGCTTCGACGGGCTCAGCGAACGACCCAGGTGCGCGCCTGCGCCGCTTCGAGACGGTGCCGCAGTCGCTCTCGGCGCCAGGCCGGGCGCTGCGCGACGGCCTCGACGCGCACGATTCGCTGACACGAGGCATCCCGCACACGCTCGTCACCGCAGCCGACGTGACCGAGGCGCGGCACTACATGCCGGGCGACGACGACCCGAGCGTGATCGAGCTGCGCCAGGGCGGTGGTTTCGGCCGCACGGTGTCGGTGGACTCAGCGCTCGCCGGATTCGTCGGAGCGTGCGACGGCGAGCTGAGCGTCACTCAGATCGTCTCTGCGCTTGCCGACATGTTCGACGTGCCGCTCGTGGACCTGTGGAACGATCTCGAGCCCCGCATCCGTCGGCTTGTACTCGACGGATTCCTCGTGCCGCTCGCTCCCTGAGCCTGTCGAAGGGATGGGAATGCCGCCGGCATCCATTCGGTTGCATGAAACCATGAAGGCTTTCGGATTCCTCTCGTTCGGGCACTACGCACCTGTGCCCGGTTCCGGCACACGCACCGCGGGTGACATGCTGCATCAGACGATCGACCTCACGGTCGGTGCCGATCAGCTCGGCGTCAACGGCGCGTACGTGCGGGTGCACCACTTCGCACGTCAGGCGGCGTCTCCCATGCCGTTGCTGGCGGCGATGGCCGCGAAGACCGAGCGCATCGAGGTCGGCACCGGAGTCATCGACATGCGGTACGAGAACCCGTTGCAATTCGCCGAAGAGGCCGCAGCCCTCGACCTCATCGCGCGGGGCCGGATCGCGCTCGGCGTGAGCCGTGGTTCACCCGAAACCGCGCTGCGCGGCTACGAGGCGTTCGGGTATGTCGGATCGGAGGACCCGCGCGGCGCCGATCTGGCCCGTGACAAGTTCGACCTGTTCCTGGAGGCGATCGACGGTGCCGGCGTCGTGCAGGGCGACCCGAAGCAGGTCGGCGAGGGGCGCTACCTGGCGATCGAGCCGCGGTCGGAGACGCTGCGCGATCACATCTGGTGGGGATCGGGATCGCGCGCCACCGCCGAGGAGACCGGTCGCAAGGGGCTCAACATGATGAGCTCGACGCTGCTCACCGAGGCGACCGGCGCCCAGTTCCACGAGCTGCAGCGTGAGCAGATCGACCTGTATCGCGCGGCATACAAGGCTGCCGGGCACACCGGTACGCCGCGGGTCTCGGTCAGTCGCAGCGTCTTCCCGATCGTCAACGACATGGATCGCGCCTACTTCGGTCTGCGCAGCGCCGAGAACGGCGACCAGGTCGGCATCATCGACGGGTTCCGTTCGACGTTCGGCAAGACGTACGCCGCTGAACCGGATGTACTCATCGAGCAGCTCCGCGCCGATGAGGCCGTGATGGCCGCAGACACCCTCATGCTCACCATCCCCAACCAGCTCGGCGTCGACTACAACCTGCACGTGCTCGAGTCGTTCGCCGAGCATGTCGCACCGGCGCTGGGATGGAAGCCGAACACCGAGGGGCCTGTACAGGGCGACCCGGCCTGAGCGGGAGCACCGCTACGCTTCCGGCATGAGCTACTCACTGAACGCCAGTTCGAACGATCCTCGCGTCGAGGAGCTCAAGCGCCAGCACCAGCGGCGCCAGACACGACTGCTCGTCACGATCGCCCTGGTCGAAGGGATCGCGCTCGCCGTGGCCGCCATCGCCGTCTATGTGCTGGGGCTCGTCGATCCCGATCAGGGCATCTGGATCCTCATCGGGATCGCCGCCGTCGGCGCGTTCGTCATGTCTACGAGCCTGATGTCGATGATCCGCCGCAACGCGAGGGAGATGCGCGACCTCACCGGCCGCTAAGCAGGCGCCGAGCCGCTGCATGCGGTTCGGCTGCTCGGCGACGAGGCTCGACGCGCGCGTACCGCGCCAG
This sequence comes from Microbacterium profundi, assembly GCF_000763375.1. Classification (NCBI taxonomy): domain Bacteria; kingdom Bacillati; phylum Actinomycetota; class Actinomycetes; order Micrococcales; family Microbacteriaceae; genus Microbacterium; species Microbacterium profundi. Next base: position 1,535,315 of record NZ_JPSY01000001.1, read on the forward strand.
GCACCCCGGTAACCTGGAATCCATGCTGAACATGGCCGAAGGGCTCGAACGCCTGCGCGCGCTCGCCGAGGGATCCGTCGTCGCCGAAGTCGCTCGCGCCTTCGCGGCCGCCGGGTTCGAGCTCGCCGTCGTCGGCGGACCGGTGCGTGACGCACTGCTCGGACGAGAGGTGAACGACCTCGACTTCACGACGAACGCCTCTCCCGACGAGATCCTGAAGATCGTCACGCCGATCTCATCCACGCAGTGGGACATCGGCCGAGCCTTCGGCACCATCGGCGCCAAGGTGCGCGGCGAGCAGGTGGAGATCACCAGCTACCGCGCCGACAGCTACGACGGCGTCACCCGCAAGCCCACCGTCGAATTCGGCGACACGATCGAAGGCGACCTGGTGCGCCGCGACTTCCGGGTCAACGCGATGGCGCTGCAGGTGCCCGCAGTGAAGCTCGTCGACCCGACCGGCGGTGTGGAGGACCTGGTCGCCGGCGTCCTGCGCACGCCCACCGACCCGAACGTGAGCTTCGGCGACGATCCGCTCCGGATGCTGCGCGCAGCCCGCTTCAGTGCGCAGCTCGGGTTCGAGATCGAGGCCGACACGCTCGAGGCGATCGGCCGCCTGCGCGCGACGCTCAAGATCGTGAGCCCCGAGCGTATCCAGGGTGAGTTCGTGCGCCTGATGCAGACGGACGACCCCGCGCGCGGCATCCGAGTGCTGGTCGACACCGAGCTCATCGAGGAGTTCCTGCCCGAAGTCAGCGCGCTGCGTCTCGAGGTCGACGAGCACCATCACCACAAGGACGTCTACGAGCACTCGCTGACCGTGCTCACCCAGGCGATCGAACTCGAGCACGCCCGGCATCCGGATGCTGCGCCGGATGTACCGCTGCGCATCGCCGCGCTGCTGCACGACATCGGCAAGCCCCGCACCCGCAAGCTCGAGCCAGGGGGAGCGGTCACGTTCCACCACCACGACGTCGTCGGATCGCGCATGGCGCGCAAGCGCCTGCAGTCCCTGCGCTTCGACGGCGACACAACGGATGCCGTCGCCACCCTGATCGAACTGCATCTGCGCTTCTTCGGTTACGCCGAGGGGACGTGGACGGATGCCGCGGTGCGCCGCTACGTGCGCGATGCCGGCGATCTGCTGGAGCGCCTGCACATCCTCACCCGCGCCGACGTCACCACGCGGAACAAGCGCAAGGCATCGCGCCTCGCCGGCGCGTACGACGACCTCGAGAAGCGCATCGCTGACCTGCGCGAGCAGGAGCAGCTCGACGCCATGCGCCCCGAGCTGGACGGCAATCAGATCCAGACGATCCTCGGGATCGGGCCGGGCCGAGAGATCGGCGAGGCATACAAGTTCCTGCTCGATCTGCGCCTCGACGAGGGCGTGCTCGGATCGGATGTCGCAGAGCAGCGCCTGCGCGCGTGGTGGTCAGCGCGCGGCTGAACATCGCTGAGGTGAACGGCGCTGGGGTGAACGGCGCGCTCAGGGCGTCCGCAGCTCGGGAACGATGACTTCGACTTCATCTGCGACGAGTTCGAAATCCTTAGGGTTCAATGTCACGAACACGGCGCCGAGGGAGTGGGCGTGTGCGGCGAGCATGATGTCTTTGCTGCGTGCGTGTGATGGGCGGGTCTTCGCGACGAGCGCGGCAAGGTGGCCGTAGCTTGCTGCAGCCGCCGAATCGAATGGCGCCCAGCCTGCGGCGACGGAGTATTCGATTCGCGCGAATCGGGTTGTGCGCGACCTTCGCTCCTGTGGTGACGGCGCATGCTCGATACCGAACCGCAACTCTGCTTCGGAGATGGCGCTCAACACGGTCGCATCGTCAGGAAGCGCAGACTCCCCGAAGGTGATCAGCACCGAGGTGTCAAGGAGCTGCATAGCGTTCCCACGGGTCGATGAGCGGGTCGTCGTCTCTCAAGCGGTACAGCTCCTCGGCCCATCTCCTCGCGGCCTGTCGTTCCTCCTCGGTCGGTGGGTTCGCTTCGATTCGAGCCATGATCTCGCTGCCCGGAACGGAGAAACGGTGCGCATGCACCTGTCGCGCGAGTCGCCCTTCCATCCCGCTACCGACGTCGTCGCCATCTGCCAGTCGTGTGAGGGCATCTCGTACCTCGGCCTCCATCGACCGCGAGTTCTTCTTGGCGCGCCGCTTGAGCGCTTCGACGACCTCGTCGGGCAGATTCCGGATCGTGATGGCAGCCATGGCGACCTCCTGATGGCATAATGCTAGCACCGCAGATTCAGAACCGGCCTGCGGATCTCACATCGCCGTACACTGAGACCACGCTCCGTCACCGAAGACAGGAGAGCCTTGTCATCATCATGGTCAGCATCGCGTGACGTCTCCGCCGAGGCATCGCGTCTGATCATCGAGCGTGCGCACGAGGAGCTCGTGGCAGGCAACCTCGAAGATCGACGTCTCGAGCACGTGCGCCCTCTGGTACGCGACTCGTGGGAGCGGTCCTGGCGGCAGCGCGTCGGGGCCGAAGGCCTTCCTCCTCTTGCGCTCGACGCGGAAGAGCTCGAACGGTACCGACTGGAGCATCCGCTCGCCGATGCGATGGCGATGATCCGCGGACTGTTGCTTCCCGGTGATCCGGCGGCGTCAGGCGTGATCGTGGCCGTCGGAGATCATGCGGGCCGTCTGCTCTGGGTCGAGGGCGACCTGGACAAGAGAGTGCTCAGTGGTGAGATGGGCTTCGTCGCCGGAGCCGACTGGTCAGAGGACGCTGTCGGGACGTCAGCGCCAGGCACCGCGCTCCAGCTCGGTGAATCGGTGCAGATACATCAGGCGGAGCACTACAACCGGCTCGTGCATCCCTGGTCGTGCACGGCGGCACCGGTGCTCGATCCGGAGACGAAGAGGATTCTCGGCGTGATCGACGTCACAGGGGGTCCCGAGGTCGCGACACCGCAGGCCCGGCTGCTGGTCGATGCCACGGCGAGGGCAGTGGAGTCAGAGCTGCTGGTCGCAAGGCTCAGGGCCCGCAGCACGACCGCGCCCCCGCCGCCCCGCCGGCACGCGCGCAAGGCGACCCCGACCAGAGCCATGCTGCGGGTGCTCGGACGAGATCGCGCACGGCTCGAGATCTTCGCCGACGATGCCGAGTCGGTCGTCGAACTCAGCGCCAGGCACGCCGAGATCCTGCTCATGCTGGCGACCCACCGACAGGGCATGTCCGCCGATCGCCTTGCGGAACTCGTGTACGGCGAGGGGGCGTCGCCTGACACACTGCGACCCGAGATGGTGCGCCTGCGCAAGGTGCTCCAAGCCACCGCGCCCGAGCTCGTGCCGGAATCCAGGCCATACCGACTGGGTGTGCCGCTGGAGACCGATGCGCACAACGTGCTGTCGCTGCTCGACCGTGGTGCGCATCGCGTCGCCCTGAGCTCGTATCGAGGACCGGTGCTTCCCGAGTCGACGGCCCCGGGAGTGGAGGAGATGCGCGCCGGCATCCGCGCAGCGCTCCGCGAGGCGATGCTCACAGAGGCCAGCGTGGACGTCCTTCTCGCCTACGCCGACATCCCCGAGGGCGCAGAGGACGAAGAGGCCCTGCGGCTGTGCCTCGAGATGCTGCCCGCGCGCTCGCCGCGCCGCACAGGACTCGTGAGCCGGATCGAGAAGCTCCAGCGCGACTGAGCGCAACCGGATGCAACGTGACGCACCGTCATGCAACGTTGCGCGGCCTACCTTCGACGCAAAGCCCGCAGCAGTGCAGCTGCCCGTCGAAGGAGACGCACATGACCATCGTCGAAGAGACCGTATCCACCGCCTACGCAGCGCCCGGCACCGACGGCGCCGTTGCGCAATACCGCCCGCGGTACGGGCACTACATCGGCGGCGAGTTCGTGGAACCCGTCAAGGGCCAGTACTTCGAGAACGTGAGTCCGGTCAACGGCAAGCCGTTCACCGAGGTCGCCCGCGGCACGGTGGAAGACATCGATCGCGCCGTCGAGGTCGCGTGGCAGGCATTCGCCGGATGGGGCAGGACGAGCCCCGCCGAGCGCAGCATCGTGCTCAACAGGATCGCCGACCGCATGGAGCAGCATCTCGAGGAGATCGCGGTCGCCGAGACCTGGGAGAACGGCAAGCCGGTCCGCGAGACCCTGGCCGCCGACATCCCGCTCGCCGTGGACCATTTCCGGTACTTCGCCGGCGTGCTGCGCGGGCAGGAGGGCACGCTCAGCCAGCTCGACGAGAACACGGTCGCGTACCACTTCCAGGAGCCGCTCGGAGTGGTCGGTCAGATCATCCCGTGGAACTTCCCGATCCTCATGGCGGTGTGGAAGCTCGCGCCAGCGCTCGCCGCAGGCAACTGCATCGTCTTGAAGCCGGCGGAGCAGACGCCGGCATCCATCCTGTTCCTGTTCGAGATCATCGGCGACCTGCTGCCGGCCGGTGTCGTCAACATCGTGAACGGCTTCGGCATCGAGGCGGGCGCCCCGCTCGCGCAGCACAAGAAGATCCGCAAGATCGCGTTCACGGGCGAGACCACGACCGGCCGCCTGATCATGCAGTACGCCTCGCAGAACCTGATCCCGGTCACGCTGGAGCTCGGAGGGAAGTCCCCGAACGTGTTCTTCGAGGATGTCGCCCGCTCGACGGACGACGCCTTCTACGACAAGGCGCTCGAGGGCTTCGCCATGTTCGCGCTGAATCAGGGCGAGGTCTGCACCTGCCCGTCGCGTGCGCTCATCCAGCGTTCGATCTACGACGGTTTCCTCGCTGACGGTCTCGACCGCGTCGGCAAGATCGTCCAGGGCAACCCGCTCGACTTGACCACGATGATCGGCGCGCAGGCGTCGAACGATCAACTGGAGAAGATCCTCAGTTACATCGACATCGGCAAGCAGGGCGGGGCGAAGCTGCTCACCGGTGGAGAGCGCGCCGATCTCGGAGGAGATCTCAGCGAGGGCTTCTACGTCACCCCGACCGTCTTCGAGGGCACGAACGACATGCGCATCTTCCAGGAGGAGATCTTCGGGCCGGTGCTCGCCGTGACGAGCTTCGACGGCTACGACGACGCGATCGACATCGCCAACGACACCCTGTACGGCCTGGGATCCGGCGTCTGGACGCGCAGCGGCGACACCGCGTACCGCGCGGGACGTGCCATTCAGGCGGGTCGCGTGTGGACGAACACCTACCACCAGTACCCGGCGCACGCCGCGTTCGGCGGGTACAAGCAGTCCGGCATCGGGCGGGAGAATCACCTGAAGATGCTCGATCACTACCAGCAGACGAAGAACCTCCTCGTGTCGTACGCCGAGGGCCCCATGGGCTTCTTCTGAACCGACTGAACAGATTTCGGGCGGGCGCCGCCGCTGGCGCCCGCCCGAAAGCCACGTGAGGAGCACGACATGGTCAGCATCGGCACCTACCAGCGGGTCGACGTGACGGATGCCGCGGCATCCCTGCTTCGTGAGCTCACCGTGCAGCACGGCCCGCTGATGTTCCATCAGTCCGGCGGATGCTGCGATGGCTCGAGCCCGATGTGCTATCCGATCGGGATGTTCATCACCGGGCCGAGCGATGTGCTGCTCGGCGAGATCGACGCCGGGCTGGATGCTCGGATCGAGGTGTACATGTCCGAATCGCAGTTCGAATACTGGAAGTACACGCACCTGACCATCGACGTCGTGCCGGGTCGTGGTGCGGGGTTCAGCGTGGAGGGTCCGACCGGGATGCGCTTCCTCATCCGCTCCCGCATGCTGAACGACGCGGAGCTGGAGTACTTCGGGCTGGGTTGAGCTCGGGCCGCAGCCTCAGTGAGCGAGTTCGGCGAGCACCGCGCCTCGAAGCCAGGCGCCGTAGCGCTCGTCGGTCCAGCCGGACTGAACGACCAGCTGCTGATAGCTCTCGGGCGACAGCAGGAACGAGAGCACGTCGGCCGTGGCATCCGGATCGATGAGATCCGTCGCGATGCCGCGGCGCACGAACTCCGACACCAGCAGACGGAAGTCGGCCGCGCGGTGCTCGAGGATGTTCCGCAGCGCCTCGTCGACGACCCGATCGGAGGATGCGGCGCCGAGCAGCACGGACCACAGCGCGTGGCCGCGGGAGTTGGCCGTCGTGATCTGAGCGAGGACGGCATCGAGGAAGACGTCGTCCGGCAGTTCCATGACCCCGGCGCCGACTTCGGTGTCGGCGAGGGACTCAGCAGACTCCGACCCGGAGAAGGTGACCTCGAACGCGGCGATCAGCAGCTCGGCCTTCGCCGCGGCCGCCTTGACCGTCTCTGCTGAGACGCCCGCATCGCGCGCTATGGCCGCGATCGTGGTGGCCTGATAGCCCTGCGTGGCGAACAGCCGGGCGGATGCCGCGACGATACGGGCCCGCGTCTCCTTGGCCTGTCGTGCTCGCAGCTCGGATCGATAGGCGCGGGGCACGGCATCCGTCATTGACTTTCCTCACGGGGTGATGAATACTACGGGAGTACATTCAATCTTAGGGAAAGAACCCGCCATGTCCAGTTACCTCATCACGTGCACGCCGGCGCACGGTCATGTCATGCCGCTGCTGCAGATCACCCGTCATCTGATCGCGCGCGGCCATGAGGTCGGCTTCCTCACGAGTCCTCGGTACGCGGCAGAGGTCTCGGCCGCCGGCGCGCGCTTCATCGCCCTGCCGACGGAGGCCGACGTGGACCTGGACGATGCGAATTCCGCATTCCCGGACCGGATCGGGCTCACGGGCCCTGCAGCCCTGCGATTCGACATGAGCAATCTGTTCGTACGGCCGGGTGCGGCGCAGCTGGGGGCGGTTCGGGCCGAACTCGCCGAGCGGAGTATCGACGCCGTGCTCACCGAGCCGCTGTTCGTCGGGGGAGCGCTGCTGCAGCTGCTGCCGCAGCGCGAACGTCCGCCGGTCGTGGTGCTGGGGATCTTCCCGCTGGGTGCCCGCAGTCGAGACGCCGCTCCGTTCGGCCTGGGCGTGACCCCGATGCCAGGGCCGATCGGCCGGATCCGCAACGCGGTGCTGCGCACGATCGCCGAACAGGTGGTCTTCGGCGGCATCCAACGCGAAGCGGATGACATGGCCCGACGCGAGGTCGGCCGGGAACTCGGCGGGTTCGTGCTCGACTGGGCGGGGCGCGCCGACGCCTATGTGCAGTTCACCGTGCCCGAATTCGAGTACCCCCGCTCCGATCTGCCCTCGACCGTGCACTTCGCCGGGCCGCTGCCGTCGCCGAAGTCCGAACGGACGCTGCCCGCCTGGTGGTCGGACCTCGACGGCTCGAGGCCTGTCGTGCACGTCACTCAGGGGACGATCGCGAACTCGGACTTCGGGCAGATCGTGATGCCGACGATCACCGCGCTCGCCGCATCCGACGTACTCGTGGTCGTCTCGACCGGCGGGCGTCCGGTGGAGGCGCTGCCTGCGGACCTGCCCGCCAACGTACGCGTCGCCGACTATCTTCCGTACGATCGCCTGCTTCCTCTGGTCGATGTGATGGTGACCAACGGCGGGTACGGCGGAGTGCAGCAGGCGCTGGCGCACGGCGTGCCGATCGTCGTGGCCGGTCAGACCGAGGACAAGGTCGAGGTGTCGGCGAGGGTCGGATGGACGGGGGCAGGGGTGAACCTGCGAGCGAGCACCGTCACCCCTGAGCAGGTCGGACGCGCCGTGGGGAAGGTGCTGAAGGATCCGACCTATCGCGCGAACGCCGAGCGGATCGGATCGGCGATGCGCGAAACCGATGCGTTGAGCACGCTCGGAGATGTGCTCGACGCGTCGTCGCGAGGGTGGGTCGCGGCCGGATGATGGTGCGCTCACCTGCCGCGTCGGTCACGGCTTCGGAGTCGGCGTGATCCCGTCGATCGGAGCATCGGTCGGTGAGGGTGTCGGCGACGGCGTGAGGAGGCCGGGTGCGCGCAGGAACGGTGCCGCCGCATCCCTGACCGTCGACGTGCGGACCTTGCTGGTGTTCGGATCGACCCTGCCCTCCTTGAGCGGATAGATGTTCCAGACCTCGGCCTCACGGGCGTCGCGGAACGGTACGCGGACAGGGTTGTCGCCGTCCCACCCGAAGCCCTGCCACGTGCCGTCGACGCCCTCCTCGATCGTTCCCCCGAACAGGTTCAGGGGCGTTCCTTGGTCGGTGTAGAGCTGCACGCGCTCGATGAGCTCGCCGTTCTCGTCGTACGCGAAGATGTTGCCGACCTGAACCCCGTCGAGCAGGAGACCGGGCTGTTGGTAGGCGCCGTTGTCGACGTACTCGACCCGCGGAATCAGAACCGAGGCGAGGGCGAACGGCAGCGCGAGCACCGCGATCACGCTGGCCACGGTGCGCATGTGCCGCAGCGCGTTCCGAGGCAGCCAGCGGTCGCGACCCCACTGCACGCTGACGATGATCATCGCGAGCAGAATGAGCCATCCGAACAGAGTGTCCGGCAGGACCGATCCAGTGCCGCCGAACGACGGCGACCCGAACAGTGCATGCGCGACCCCGTAGATTCCGAAGCCTCGCAGCACCCACCAGACCGGACGCAGAGCGACGAGCAGGTCGAGCAGCCACACACTGAAGGCGTTGCGGCGGATGCTGTCGGCGATGTACCCGAGGCGTCGGGACACTCTCGCGCGCACGGTCTCGTGCTTCACGGCATCCGACCGGTCAGGCAGACCGGCAGCCGACCGCAGCTCTGCGGCGTAGGCGGACGGATCACCGAGCTCGAGTACTCCGCCGCCGTCGGCGGCCTGCTCGGCGAGGTCGGCGGTGAGTCCGACGATGATGTCATCGAGCTCGTCGGCGGGAAGGTCGTCGAGGTGCGTGCGCACGGCGTCGGCGAAGGCGCGGATGCGCTCATCGAGCGAGGTCTCAAGGCTGTTCATCACTTCTCTCCGATTGCGTTGGGTTCTGTGCGCGCTGCTGCGAGCAACCCGGTCATGGCGTTGGCGAAGTCCGTCCAGCTCGCCTTCTGCGCGTCGAGCGACTTCACGCCCTGGGGGTTGATCGCGTAGTACTTCCGATGCGGGCCACCGTCGGAGGGGACGACGTAACTCGACAGCGAGCCGGCGGCGTAGAGCCGGCGCAGCGTGCCGTACACAGATGCGTCGCCGACGTCACCGAGACCGGCATCCCGGAGGCGACGCACGATGTCGTATCCATAGCCGTCCTCCTGGCGGAGCACGGCCAGCACCGCCACGTCGAGCACGCCCTTGAGTAATTGAGTCGTGTCCATCGGCGCTCCTTCTGCCTCTACTTCGATGCATCGCACACTACCACGCACTGCACAGTACCGCGGGAAAGGCGGCAGAGAGCGAATCGACCCGTGTCGCGCTCTCGGTGCCAGTGCCGGCACCGAGGGAATACTCCTGCATCACGATTGGTTGCACCTGCAAGTAAATACGTCCGCAGAGGAGACACCATGACCGCGACCCCCACAGACCGTACGTTGAATGCGCAGACCGCGATGGATGCCGTCACCCTTCGCGTCGGCGACCTCGAGACCATGTCGTCGTACTACACGAACGCCCTCGCGCTCGACCCGATCGAGGAGCGCAGCCGCGGCACCGAGGTGCACCGCGTACTCGGCCGCGGCACGACGCCGATGGTGCGACTCGTCTTGACTCCTGGCCTCCCGGCCGTCGACCCCCGTCAGGCCGGCCTGTTCCACACCGCCTTCCTGTTCGACGATGCCCCCGCACTCGCCGCCACCGTGCTCCGCGCCGCGCAGGACAATCGCGGACACTTCGCCGGATCCAGCGACCACCTCGTCAGCGAGGCGTTCTACTTCACCGACCCCGAGGGCAACGGCATCGAGCTGTACGTCGACCGCGCCCGCGACGAGTGGCAGTACGTGAACGGCGAGCTGCAGATGTCGACTCTGCATCTCGACCCGAACGCCTATCTTCAGCAGCACCTCCGCGAGGATGTCATCGAATCCGTGGCGAAGCAGGCGGGAACCGTCGGCCACGTGCATCTGCAGGTCGGCGACATCGCCACCGCCCGCGAGTTCTACGTCGATGCCCTCGGCTTCGAGACCACCGTCGCCACCTACCCGGGCGCCTTGTTCGCCTCGGCCGGTGGCTACCACCACCACGTCGCCATGAACACCTGGAACAGCTCGGGTGCCGGCCCGCGGGGCTCGCAACTCGGCCTCGGCGACGTCGCCATCACCGTGCCCGACCGCGAAGACCTCGATGCGCTTGTCACCCGCCTCAAGGCACGCGGACTGCAGTTCGCCGACGACGGCCGAGCCGTCACCATCGCCGACCCGTGGAACACGCAGGTCACGATCGCCCTGCCCGGCGCCGACGTCGACGAGGTGCTGGGACGATGACTCTGAAAGCCGTGAACCTGAACGCCATCGCCTCCGAGAACTTCCCCGGCGACGTCCCGGCCGTCGCCCTCTTCCTGCACGGGTACGGCTCGAATGAACGCGACCTCACCGCCCTGGCGTCCGCTCTTCCCGACGGACTGCCGTGGGCCTCGCTTCGAGCGCCGATCGAGGTGATGCCGGGCGGTTACGCGTGGTTCCGGATCGTGACGCCAGGGCATCCTGACGCAGACGCTCTGGATGCCGCGACCGCCGCGATCTGGTCGTGGGTAGACGCCGCGGTGCCGAACGGAACGCGGATCGTGCCGATCGGCTTCTCGCAGGGCGGCCTCATGGCCACGCAGCTGCTGCGCACCGCGCCGGAGCGCGTGCTCGCGCCGGTGGTCCTCGGCGGATTCGTCGCGAGCGGTGAGCAGCCGGCGGATGCTGCGCTGCGCGACGCGCGCCCGGCGATGTTCCTCGGCCGCGGGGCTGAGGACCAGGTGATCGCGCCCGCAGCTGTGGAGCGCACCGACGCCTGGGCGCCCGGACACACCACCCTCGACGCCCGCCAGTACCCCGGCCTCGGCCACGGCATCAACCAGGAGGAGCTGGCCGACGTGCAGGCGTTCCTGGCCCTGCAGCTCTCGCACGACCAGTCTCAGGCGGCCGGGCCTGTTTCACTCGCGGAGCCGACGCTGTGACCTTCGAGATCGGCATCTTCACCTTCGGCGAGCTGAGCCGCACCCCGGGCGGCCGGTTCACCGACCCCTCCGCGCGTCTCGAGCAGCTTCTGGAGTGGGCGCGCGTCGCCGACCAGGCGGGCCTCGACGTGTTCGGCGTCGGCGAGCACCACCGTCCCGACTTCGCGGTCTCGTCGCCGCAGATGGTCCTCGCCGCCGCGGCCCGTGAGACCGAGAGCATCCGCCTGACGAGCACCGTCACGGTGCTCTCGAGCGCCGACCCCGTGCGACTGCACGAGGAGTTCGCGACGCTCGACCTGCTCAGCGGCGGCCGCGCAGAGATCACGGCTGGTCGCGGCGCCTACGTCGAGTCGTTTCCTCTGTTCGGTCAGGATCTGCAGCGCTACGACGAGTACTTCGACGACCGGCTCGATCTTCTGCTCGCTGCCCGCGAGAGCGGCGAGCTCACCTGGTCGGGAACGACTCGGGCTCCGCTCCGGGATGCCGGCGTCTACCCGCGCCCGCAGCAGGAGAAGCTACCGGTGTGGATCGCGGTCGGCGGCACTGCGGCATCCGCTGCCCGGGCAGGATCCCTCGGGCTGCCGATGTACCTTGCGATCCTTGGTGCCCCGACGCGATTCCGCGGGCTCGCCGCTCTGCACCGCGAGTCCGCCGCCGCGGCGGGCCACGAGGCGCCGCAGCTGGGCGTGACCTCGCACTTCCACGCCGGCGAGACCACGCAGGCCGCACGCGACGCATTCTTCCCGCACTACGCCGCGTACTTCGCCGAGAACATGCCGCGCGGCGGGCACCTCGACCGCGAAACCCTCGACACCTGGGCGAACCCCGGCGGAGCGCTGTTCGCCGGCAGCCCCGCCGAGATCGTCGACAAGATCCTGTGGGAGAACGAGATGCTCGGCCACACGCGCTTCCTCGCGCAGGTCGGCCTCGGCGGTATCAGCCAGCGCGACACCCTGCGCTCGATCGAGCTTCTCGCGACCGAGGTGCTGCCCGCAGTTCGCAAGGCGCTCGCGTAACGCCCCCCGAGTGTCGTCTGCCGGCGCGTCACCCGTATGTCGCCCGCGCGCCACAGCCGCGAGACGGGTGCTACGCGAGCACCCGCAGGAAGATCCACCCCACGGCGAACAGCGCGACGACCAGGATCGCGACCCACGGCCCGCTCCGCTTCAGCCGACGCCCCTGCCTGGCCACCCCTGGCGGCGGCGTCAGCATCCCGGCGGGGGGCGCGAACGGCAGCGTATTCGATCCGGCCATCGGCGCACCGCCGGTCATCCCGGCATCCGCCTGGTCGCCGGCGACGGCGGAAGAGTAGGGGCGGCCCTGCTCTTCGAGCAGGCGGTCATCTCGCCACCTGGCCCACTGGTCGAACTTCGTGATGAGAGCACCGACAGCGCCGAACAGCCACGCCCACGTGTTCGGGTCGAGCGTCGACGCCTCGCGCTTCGTGTAGAGGAAGAGCCAGTCGTCGACGATCTCGACGTCGAGCTGCGCTGCATTGTCGATGAAGCGCGCCATGATGTCGGGCGTGAACAGATACAGGGCATCCTGCTCGTAGCCCGCCGGGCAGTACAGCGTGAAGTACTTGTCGAAGTCCCCCTCGAGCGAGAGCCTCTGCTCCTTCTGGAAAGATGCCGGAAGGTTCGTGCCGAACACCGCGTTGTTGCCGAGGGCGTCGAGCACGATGTTGGGCAGCGGCACATCGAGTTTGACGGCGACGTAGCCCCACTTGTGAGTCGTCGAGTTCTTACCCGAACCGGTCGTGTACTGGTAGTTGCCGAACTCGACGAAACGGGGGCTGTGCCCGCGGACGAGCTGATCAGCCTTGCGCGCCCGACCGAGAGTGAAGATCATGCCGGGCAGCGGCGGATCGTCGACGTCACCTGCGTAGGTCATGTTGTTCGCGGCGGCGAAACGACTGAGGCGATAGTTCGCGATTCTGCGGTTGCGGAATGAGAACCAGACCAGCAGCCCTCCGCCGATCACGATCACCGCGATGATCACGACGGGCAACAGCATGAAGAGCGGCCCGCCTCGACTGATACCGGCCATGAGCAACGACACGGTGGGGATCAGGATGGTCAGGAACACCAGTGAGATGAACGACGCGACGACGATCGTGATGACCTTCGTCGCGGACGTCGACGAGGCGCTTCCTGCCCGCGCTGCGGCGCTGAAGGCGCGCACCGCACGCGGGTCGACAGGCTCGGTGAGGGCGCGGGCGTCGAAGCTCAGCGGTTGAGGAGAGGGCATGCTCACCCGCCTACGCTAACCCGGGCGCGCGCCACAACCGTGCACCTCTCGAACATGTGGGGGCGTCACTCGCCGTTCACCCCGACGCCACCAGACCGCAAGGTGCGAATGCGACGATTCCGGACGCCATCCACCCACCGGGAGCCCAGTGCGCACACCGCTCGTCACCGTCATCCTTCCCGCGAAGGATGCTGCGCCCTACATCGGCACGACCCTCGAGACGCTGCTGCGCCAGTTCGACGATCCGGCCTCGCTGAAGCTCGTCGCGGTGGATGACGGATCCAGTGACGGCACCGGCGATCGGATGCGCGGCTACGCCGAGCGGTTCGCGCACGCCGAGGTGCTCGTCAATCCACGACCGGTCGGGCTGGCGAGCGCACGGAATCAGGGGCTCGCGCACGTCGAGGGCGATGCGTTCTGCTTCATCGACGGCGACGACTGGATGCAGCCGCGCCGCCTGCAGGTGCTCGCCTCGAGGCTGCGCGAACTCGGATGCGACTTCCTCCGCACCGACCACGTGCGCGTCACCGGATCCGCACGCAGGGTCGTGCGCGCCCCCTTCGCCTGGCGCGGCGCCGTCGCATCGCCACGCGACGCGATCCTTCCCGCCGATGACACGACGATGGTCGATTACCCGTACGCGTGGGCGGGCATGTTCCACCGGCGCATCCTCGACCAGGGCCTCGCCGCGTTCCCCGATGGTCTCTTCACCGCCGAGGACCGCCCATGGATCTGGCGGCTGCACCTGCAGGCGTCGTCATTCGCCGTCGTCGATGCGCCGACCCTGCTCTACCGCCGCGGCATCGCGACCTCGCTCACCCAGGTGCGAGATCGGCGCCAGCTCGACTTCCCGCGCGCGCTCGCGCAGGTGGTGCAGATCGTGGAGCAGGATGCCGAGGCAGACCTCTTCATGCCGAAAGTGGTTCGTACGGCCCTCGCGCTGAGCTCGCATCACATCGTGCGGTCCCGGCGTATGGCCCCGTCGCTGCGGCGCGAGATGCGCGGCAGCATCCGCGACCTGCTCACCACCCTCCAACCGGCAGACGTCGCGCATGCGCTCGACCGCCTGGAGGGATCCAAGCGACGCGTGCTCGCGCGGACTCTGCGTGAGGCGGGACACGCGAGATGACCCAGCTCTTCGTCCTGCACAGCGCGTACGGACTCACGACGGCGGCAGCCGCACTCGACGAGGGGATCATCGAAGCGGGGCAGGAGCGCGTGCTCGTACCCGTGAACTCCGCGCGGATACCCGAGACGAGCCTCGCGATCCACGAGCAGCCGAACCTGCGGTCGCTGTGCGCGCGCTTCGACCGCATCGAGCCTCTCGACGAGATCCTGTCGCCGCGGCATCCGAGCTCCTGGCATCCGGTCGCAGCTGATCTTCCGATCCTGAACCGCCTCCTGGCGCGCGCCTGGAACCTCGACGACGATCTGGAACTGTTCGTGCAGAGTCCGCAGGTCGCCCCCGCGCGCACCCTGCTCTCGCTGTTCCCCAATGCGAGCATCACTGTCATCGGCGACGGACTGATGACGTATTCGCCGATGCGCGTGAAGCTGCCGCGCACCGTCGTCGAACGGGTCGGCCGCGTCGTGTACGCCGACGTCGTACCCGGCGTCGAGCCGCTCGTGTTCGGTGCGGCGAGGCCGACTCCGCCGCGCGAGACCGAGCCGGGCATGCCACGTCTCGTGCCGCAGGCTCGGTCTCGTGGCGGCGCCGGTGGTGCAGAGCGGATGCCGGTGCCCCCGGCCGCGTTCCGCAAGGTGCTGCTGGAGACCACTGCAGCAGACCCGCAGCTCGACGCGCTCGCCGACGGCACACCGACCGCGCTGGTGCTCGGACAGTACCTGTCCGCCCTCGGCCTCGTATCGGCCGCGGAGGAGATCGCGATGCAGTGCGACATGATCGATCGGGCGGCGGCGTGGCATCCGCGGCGCATCGTGTTCAAGCCGCATCCGTCCGCACCGTCGCTGGTCACCGACGCCGTGCGGGAACGAGCCGAGAGCCACGGGGCCGAGTTCGTCGAGTACCGCGGCGTCGAGTCGGCCGAGCTCGTCGCAGAACGCCTGGATGTCGCCGGTGTCGTCGCGGGGTTCTCGACCGCGCTCCCGACGGTGCAGGCGCTGTTCGGCCGGCCCGTCGCGTCGTCCGGCACGCAGACGGTGCTGCGCAGGCTCACCCCGTATGAGAACAGCAACCGCGTGCCGGCCACGATCGTCGACGCGCTCACACGTACGGACGACCGCTACCGTGACCCGGCGCAACTGCAGCTGCTGATCGACGCCGTCGGGTATGCGATGCAGCCGAAGATCGCCGCGCACCTGCGGCCTCGGGCCGAAGAGCTGCTCAGCCGGCTCGATCAGCCAGAGCGAGACCGCTACTTCGCTCGGAAACGGCTCATCGAGCTCCGGCTGCCCGGCGCGCCCGCCGAGCCGATCGTGCGTCGTGCACTGCGCTCGGTCGGGGGGGTGGGCAGGGCCGAGGAGATCCGGTTGACGATCAAGGGTGCGCGCCGCCGCGCCGCACGGGTATGGAAGGTGGCGCGCGGGCTATGACCTCATCACAAGAAGTGCCGACCCTTCGACAAGCTCAGGGACCGTCTCCGGCTGAGGGATCGTCTCCAGCTCAGGGATCGTCTCCGGCTGAGGGACCGTCTCCGGCTCAGGGATCGTCTCCGGCTCAGGGATCGTCTCCGGCTCAGGGTTCGTCTCCGGCTGAGGGATCGTCTCCGGCTGAGGGACCGATTCGCCACGAGGCCCGATCGCTGAGCCTGTCGAAGCGGGAGGAACCCTTCGGCGGCCTCACCGTCGCGGTCATCCCGGCGCGCGGCGGATCGAAGGGAGTTCCGCGCAAGAACCTCCGCCGCGTCGGCGGCATCCCGCTCATCCAGCGCGCAGCGCGGGCGGCTGCAGCCGCCGAGCTGGTCGACCTGGTCGTGGTCTCGACCGACGACGACGAGATCGCCGAACTCAGCATCGCGGCAGGGGCGCGCGTCATCCGCCGTCCTGCCGAGATCTCGGGCGACACCGCGTCATCCGAGAGTGCCGTGCTGCACGTGCTCGACGCGCTGGAAGACGCGGGCGAGCTGGTGGATGTCGTCGTCTTCATCCAGGCGACGTCGCCGTTCATCCCCAGTGACCGCATCGACGTCGCAGTCGACGGGGTGCGCTCGGGCCGATACGACAGCATGTTCTCGGCGTACGAGACGTACGGCTTCCTCTGGCGGCGTGCCGACTCCGGCGGCGGCGCCGGCTCCGGCTCCGGCGGCGACGGCGACGGCGACGCTGCCGCTGAGGCGATCAACCACGACGCCGCCCACCGCCCCCGCCGCCAGGACCGCGAACCGCACTACCTCGAGACCGGCGCCTTCTACGTGTTCCAGGCGGGCGGCTTCCGCCGGGCCAGGCATCGCTTCTTCGGCCGGATCGGGATCGTCGAGGTCCCTGAGCTGACGGCGATCGAGATCGACGACGAGCAGCAGCTCGCCGCGGCATCCGCTCTCGCCCCACTCGTGGACCAGTGCGAGAGCATCGCGGTCACGGCCGTCGTCACCGACTTCGACGGCGTGCACACCGACGACACCGCCATGGTCGACGCTGAAGGCCGCGAGCAGGTGCGTGTCAGCAGAGAGGACGGGATGGGAGTCGCGCGGCTCAGGCGTGCCGGCATCCCGATGCTCATCCTCTCCACCGAGGTCAATCCGGTCGTCAGGGCCAGAGCCGACAAGCTCCGCGTTCCGGTGCTGCACGGCGTCGACGACAAAGAAGAGGCGCTCGCCGCATGGGCCGCCGAGAACGACATCGCCCTCGCCGACATCGCGTATCTCGGCAACGACGTCAACGACCTGCCGGCCATGCGCATCGTGGGCTGGCCCGTTGCGGTCGCGAACGCGCATCCCGAGGTACGCGCTGCGGCGAGGGTCGTGCTGTCGAAGTCGGGCGGGCAAGGCGCGGTGCGCGAGCTCATCGAGCGCGTTCTGACAGCCGACCGGCCCCGGTAACCGCGGGTTCGCGTGATGTTCACAGTCGCGGCGTACTCAGGAATGAGGGGTACGACGACCGGAGGAGCACCATGACTGTCAGCATCGGATCACGTGTCATCGGAGGCGGTCGACCCGCCTACGTCATCGCTGAGATCGGCCTGAACCACAACGGCGATGTAGACATCGCCAAGCGACTCATCGACGTCGCGGCGGAGGCCGGCGCTGACGCGGTGAAGTTCCAGAAGCGCACCCCCGAGATCGCCACTCCCGAGCACATGCGCGACGTGCCGCGAGAGACGCCGTGGGGCACCATGACCTACCTCGACTACCGCCGCCGCGTCGAGTTCGGCCGCGATGAGTACGTGGAGGTCGGCGACCACGCCACGCTGCGCGGGCTCGACTGGTTCGCATCGCCGTGGGACGTGCCCAGCGTCGCATTCCTGGAAGACCTGAACGTCGTCGCGCACAAGGTCGCCTCGGCCAGCGTCACCGACCTCGAACTGCTCACCGCACTGCGCGAGACGGGCAAGCCCATCATCCTCTCGTCCGGCATGTCGACGATCGAGCAGATCGATCGCGCGCTCGAGACCCTCGGCACCGACCGGGTCGTGCTCATGCACGCGACGTCGACGTATCCGATGGAGCCGGAGGAGGCCAACCTCCGCGTCATCACGACGCTCCGCGACCGCTACCCCGGTGTGCCGATCGGATACTCCGGACACGAGCGCGGACTGCAGATCTCGCTCGCGGCCATAGCGCTCGGCGCAGTGGCCGTCGAACGGCACATCACGCTCGATCGCACCATGTGGGGATCCGACCACGCCGCATCGCTCGAGCCGACAGGACTCTCGCACCTCGTGCGTGACATCCGCGTGATCGAGACGGCACTCGGCGACGGCGTCAAGCGCGTCTTCCCCGGCGAGCAGGCCCCCATGGCGAAGCTGCGTCGCGTTCCGGCATGAGCATGAGCACGGTTGTGAGCACGGCCGAGTTGCGCGTCGTCGCGATCGCCGACGCCGATTCCTTCGTGAAGTGGTCGGCGTCGCTGCTGTCGGGTGTCGGGGGCATCCGCCGACACATGCTGCTGGTGCGCACCCCGCTCACGGTGAGCGCCGCCCAGGAACAGACGGCCCTCACGGGTACGAGCTTCACGGCTGCGGACACCACGCGGCTCGGCTTCGACGAGGTGCACGGATGGCTGAGGGGACACCAGCCGGACGTGGTCGTGCTCTCCGGACGTGGACCGTTCGTGCGGCTGATCGCACGCCAGATCGACCGGCTGGAGAACCGGCCGGTCGTGGTGAGCGGGCTTCCGGGCATGTCGATCCCGGCGCAGCGCGGTGCGCTCGAGTACCGGCGCGAGAGCGATCTGATGGTCGTGCACTCGCACCGTGAGGAGCGCGCCTTCGCTGAGCTCGGCCGCCGCATCGGCATCCAGGTGCCGACCGCGCTCGCTGTCCTTCCCTTCGCGCAGATGGCGCCGGATGCTGTCACAGCAGGGTCGGTTCGCGTCTCGCAGCGCGAACTGGTCGGTGCGTCGACGGGTGGCGCCTCACGGGCCGCGCGCGCGGTCGCCGCGCAGGCCGCCGCGCCGATCGCAGGACAGGGTGGCACGGATCTCGTGTTCGCCGCCCAGGCACTGGTTCCGGCGGCGCGGCATGAGCGCGAGCAGATCGCCGAGATGCTGCGCCTTGCGGCTGTCGCGGATCCGGCCAAGCGCGTCGTCGTCAAGCTGCGCTCGCGCCCTGGCGAGGCCGAGGCTCATCTGGAGCGTGATGCCTACGCCGATCTGCTCTCCGACCGACCGGGCAACCTCGTCATCTCGCACGAACCGATGTCGACGGCGCTCGCACGTGCCGAGGGACTGGTGACCGTCAGCTCGACCGCGGCGATCGAGGCGCTCGCGCAGAAGGTCCCCGTCATCGCGCTCGACACATTCGGCGTGCACAAGGCCCTGCTCAACACGGTGTTCACCGGCAGCGGGCTGCTGGGCGGGGCCGAGGAGGTCGTCGGACGCAGGTTCCGGCATCCGCTCGCCGGCTGGCAGCGCGACAACTACTTCCATCCGGAATCGCACACGAACTGGTGGCGCTGCGTCGAGGAACTCGTCGCGCTGCGCCGCGAAGGGCGCCTGCGCGCGAAGGTCGTGCCGACCGGTCGCGGCGGTGCCCTCCACGCCGCGTGGCACCGCAAGAGCGTGCTCGCGGGCGAGGATCGTTCGCTGCTCGGAGGTGTCGCGCTGGGCATCGGTGCACCGCTCGTGAACGGCATCCTGTCGATGCGCCGGGCGCGCGGCAAGGCCGGGGAGGACACGTGGTCGGACGCCACGACCGACTACACGCTCGAGCCGACGCCGCATCACGACCCGATCCGCCGCTGAGGCCGGACCGTTCGCCGGCGGTTGTCTGAACGTTTTCGTGGGGTCCTGGCCGGGGAGCTGTTGCCGGAAGAGTTTCGCGGGTCGAGGTGCATCTGAAGCCGGGAAACTCTTCTGGCACGTGCGCGAGGGGTGGGGCTTCGCGGATGCGAGCATGAAGGCGAAGATCTTCCTCGAGCCGGATGCTGAGGTGGCGCGCCTTGCCGTCGATCTGCAGATCGCCGCCACCGCGCTTCGGTACAGCACGGACGGCCGGCGCGTGAGCGTGGTGCACTACGACGCCGACTTCGAAAGCATCGCCGCCATCGAGCCGGCATTCGTGCATCGCTGGGTGGTCTCGCGGGGGTCGGTCGATTGATGCTGTTCGCGACACGCCCGCGCCTCCGCTAGACTGTCCAGGTTGTCTGTCTTCTGCGTGCATCCTGCGCGCACGGCCGGGCACGTGCACACACCCTCCTGCTTTCGGGAAATGCCCGGAAGCCGTTCTAGTCCGAAGGAGGTGGGTAAGTGACGCACCAGTACGAACTCATGGTCATTCTGACCCCCGAGATCGACGAGCGCCAGGTAGCCCCTACGCTCGACAAGTTCCTGAAGGTCATCACCAACGATGGTGGCTCGATTGACAAGGTCGACATCTGGGGCAAGCGCCGTCTTGCATACGAGATCCAGAAGAAGAACGAGGGCATCTACGCCGTCGTCAACTTCACCGCGACGAGCGCTGCCACGCAGGAACTCGACCGCCAGCTGGGCCTGAACGAGCAGATCATGCGCACCAAGGTTCTTCGCTCAGAAGAAGCTCAGGCGATGGTCGCTTTCGAAGCCAAGCGCTCCGAGGAGAAGGCAGCCCGCAAGGCTGCCAAGGCAGCGAAGGCCTAAGGCTCATGGCCGGCGAAACCGTCATCACCGTGGTGGGAAACCTCACGGCCGACCCCGAGCTGCGTTACACGCAGAACGGGCTGCCGGTGGCGAACTTCACCATCGCATCGACGCCGCGAACCTTCGACCGTCAGGCGAACGAGTGGAAGGACGGCGATGCGCTGTTCCTCCGTGCGTCCGTGTGGCGCGAGTTCGCCGAGCACGTGGCGGGTTCACTGACGAAGGGCATGCGTGTTGTCGCGCAGGGTCGTCTTCGCCAGCGCTCCTACCAGGACCGTGAGGGCAACAACCGCACGGCCATCGAGCTCGAGGTCGACGAGATCGGCCCGTCCCTGCGATACGCGACGGCACAGGTCACCCGTGCCGCTTCCGGCGGTGCCGGTGGCGGCGGTGGAGGACAGCGCCCCGCGCAGCAGCAGCAGGTGTCGGAGGAGCCGTGGTCAACGCCCGGTTCCTCGACCAGCGCAGATGCCTGGAGCACTCCTGGCAGCTTCGGCGACGACACCCCCTTCTAAACTCCGTTTCGATCCCTGAGCCTGTCGAAGGGTCGAAGCACACATCTTAAGGAATAACCATGGCTGGAAAGTCGAGCGGCGACCGCCGCAAGCCGCGGAAGGGTGGCAAGCCCACCGCTCCCGCGAAGTCGATCCGGGTCGGCGTCATTGACTACAAGGACGTCGCAACCCTTCGCAAGTTCGTCTCGGAGCGCGGCAAGATCCGCGCCCGTCGTATCACCGGTGTTTCGGTGCAGGAGCAGCGTCTGATCGCCACGGCGATCAAGAACGCACGCGAGATGGCACTCCTGCCTTACGCCGGCGCTGGCCGCTAAGGGGTATCGACATGGCAAAGCTGATTCTCACGAATGAGGTCGCCGGGCTCGGAAGCGCCGGCGACGTGGTCGAGGTCAAGAACGGGTACGCCCGTAACTACCTCATCCCCCAGGGCTTCGCTACGGCGTGGACCCGTGGTGGCGCAAAGCAGGTCGAGTCGATCCAGGCCGCACGCAAGTCGCGTGCGATCCACGATCGCGACGAGGCCGTTGCTCTCAAGGACAAGATCGAGGACACGAAGGTCCGCCTGGCCGTCAAGGCCGGCGGCGCCGGACGCCTGTTCGGTTCGGTCAAGACCGAGCACGTGGCGAACGCTGTCGAGGCTGCCGGTCTCGGCACGATCGACAAGCGCAAGGTGACCATCACCTCGCCGATCAAGTCGACCGGTGACCACGAGGCGACCGTGCGTCTGCACGAAGACGTCGTGGCCGTCATCACCCTCCAGGTCGTCGCGGCCAAGTAGTCCGCAACACCTTTCGGAACGCCCTCTGTCCTTCGGGACAGGGGGCGTTCTGCGTTCCTGCGACGATGATCCGGATGCCGTGTGCGTGCGGCGCCGGCATGATGGCAGCGCGATCCGGCAGGTCGACGGCTCCTGTTGAGGACGTCGACCCGCCGGGCCACTCGTGCCGTGCCTTATGGCGCGCGGCGATCAGGCCATGCGGCGCCGGAGCAGCAGACCTCCTCCGAACACCATCAGCAGGATCGCCAGGGCGGCGGGTATGAACCCGTCTCCGCCGCCGGTGGTGGCGAGGCGCTCACCCGAGGCGACGATCGTCGAGCCCTGACCGCTCCCCGTCGGCGTGACGCCGGGGTTCGTTCCCGGGTCGGTGCCAGGGTTCGTCCCAGGGTCGGTTCCCGGGTCAGTTCCGGGATCGGTTCCCGGATCCGTTCCCGGGTCAGTTCCGGGATCGGTTCCCGGGTCGGTCCCAGGGTCAGTTCCGGGATCGGTCGGCGTCGTGCCCGGCCCAGGGTCGGTCACGGTGCTCGTCCCGATCACGGAGATGGCGTTGCCGCCGATCGTGATGGGGATGCTGATCGGCGCCGCGATCTGCGTGCCTCCGAGCACCGAGTCGAGACCCGAGGTCACGATGTCGCCACCCGAGGCCGGCACGTCACCAGGGGCGCTGGTGCCGCCCCCGGTGACGGTGCTGGTGCCGAGTACGCTGATCGCATTCCCGGTGACCGTGATCGGTGCGGCGATCGGGGCGATCACCTGAGTGCCGCCGGCGATCGAATCGGATCCGTCGGTGACAGCATCCGGTACGGAAGCCGTCGACGAGCCGTCCGCAGAGGAGGCGGGCGTCGCCGCGTCCTCCGCAGTCGCGACGTCGCTGGTGCCGAGCACCGCGACGCTGTTTCCGGTGACCGTGATGGGCACGTTCACCTGGAGCAGCGCCTGAGTGCCGCCGAGCAGCGAATCCGCACCCGATGTGGTGATGGATGCCGCCTCTGCCGCCGGAGCATCGCTCTGGGATGCGGCGGCAGGGGTTTCCGCTGAGGACGAGCCGAGGACGCTCACCGCGTTGTCCTGGACGTTCACCGGGACGTCGACCGTGACGACGGCCTGCGTACCGGATGCGACGCCCTCAGCGCCGCTCGTCGTGAGTGCGGGCGCTGGTGCTGGTGCCGGTGCTGGCGCCGGTTCTGCTGGCGCAGGTGCCGGCGCTGGCGCCTCCACGGTGGAAATGCCGAGCACGGATACCGCGTTGCCGACGATGTCGACGGGAACCGAGACGGGAATGATCGCCTGGGTTCCGGAGAGGATGCCGTCCTCTCCGTCGGTTTCCGCCGCGTTGGCGGATGTTGCGCCGAGCAGGGTGATCCCGCCGGCTACCACGACGCCCCAGAGGGCGTGCTTGATGACTTTATGCATGATGATTCAGCTCCTGACTGAAATGGGGTCGGTTGGATGCGCGCGATCGGATGTGCGCGCGCAGCACACGTCGGTCATCCACGAGGGATGACGAGACCCCGGTCAGTCAGGAGAGACGTCGGTGCCGGCGACCGGTGATGACGGCAGTGCGTCATCGGGTGCGCCGAGAGTTCGCTTCCAGGTATGAAGCGGGTCGAATGCGGAGTCGCCGAGGCGCGCAGCGTCACTGTGGGAGCCGCCGCCCGATCCGGTTGAGGGCAGGGGCGTGGACAGACTGGCGGGTGGCGCCTGATGGTTCTCGTGCGGTCGCGT
The DNA here is from genome assembly GCF_000763375.1 of Microbacterium profundi. Taxonomy (NCBI): domain Bacteria; kingdom Bacillati; phylum Actinomycetota; class Actinomycetes; order Micrococcales; family Microbacteriaceae; genus Microbacterium; species Microbacterium profundi. The sequence continues at coordinate 1,558,790 of NZ_JPSY01000001.1, forward strand.
GGATGCCACGGCATCCGGTTCCGCAACGGCAGCATCGGATGCCGCGGCACTGAGCTGTTCGAAGACGTGAGCCGACATCCGACCGGTGGCATGTTCGGAAGCAGCGCGGACGACCGCATCGTCGTCGCGCGAGGACGAGGGAGTCTCCGACTCGTCCTCGCGAACGGGCGCTTCCGCCACGGGCTCGGTGTCGGGCACTTCGGATGCTGCCGGCGGGGTCAGAGCGCCGAGCACGGGAGGCACTGTGCTGGCCGCCGTGCCTCCGATCAGATCGGCGGTCGCATCCACGACTCCGACGACCTCCCGCAGGGCGTCTGTGATCCCGAGGTCGGTCAGGACTTCACCGACTGTCCCGTCCGCGATGCCGGAGAGTGTGTGCAGCACCGGCTCGGTGAGTGTCGAGACCGGGGCGTTCTGCAGCGCGCCGGTCAGCGGAGAGGCGACGGTTTCGACGGCCCCCGTCGTGATCGGGGCGACGGAGTCGAGAACAGGCCGGACGGAATCACCGACGATCGGCGTCGACACGACGGCCCCGACGGTGCTTTCGACGATCTGCGGTGCAGTCTGCTGCGCCACGGGTGCGACCACCGTCTCCACCACTGTCTCCACCACCGGCGCGACGATCGGAGTCGCGAGAGAAGAGACGTCGTCCACGGTCGAGCCGACGAGCGAGGTCAGGGGGCTCAGCGGAGCCTGCAGCTCTTCCTCGGCGTGCGCGGCGCCACCGCCGATCAGAACAGTGAGCGTGGCCCAGGCGAGCACGCCGAAGGTGCCCCAGGCGACGCCGCTCAGAATCCGACGGGGTGCAGTCGCGGTCACGTTCACCTCCCCCTCGAAGGAACGTTCTCGACGCGGATGCGTCTTGCCCGAAGATACTCGTGTCGATGATCCGTGTCCAGAGCTTATTGAGGTTTGACCTGCCCCTTCTGGAGGGGCGCCCACCTGACGCGCCCGGGAAAAATCGGGCTTGACTTCTCCCCAGGTTGTACACACCCCGTCGTTGTGGGGCAAACCTTCAATCGGGAGTTTAAACAGATTGTCATCCACAGCCTGGGGAGTGAGAAAAGCCCAGTTCATACGGGTTTAAAAACCTTGACACCGGGATGCAGCACAGGGTTATCCACATCCGTTGTGCACAGACACTCCGAGGTTCTCCGCACGTTCTCCACATAGTTATCCACAGGCTGTGTTGCGGGTGCTGTAGCGCCCTTCTAGCGTGGACGAGCGACGAGATGTCGGAGGTACGTGGTTCGCTCTGTGCAACCGCGGATACACCCGCCGTCGTACGGCAACCGGAGATCACACATCCCGCGCCGCACCAGCAGCAAGCGCATCGAAGGGAGCACAGTGTCGATTGCCGACATCTCGGAGGAGCGCCTCGGGGGCCAGCGCAAGCCGGAGCGCACGCCGCCGCACGACCTCCTCGCCGAGCAGAGTGCCCTGGGCGGAATGCTCCTTTCGAAGGATGCTGTCGCCGATGTGATCGAGACCCTCAAGGGCGCCGACTTCTACATCCCCAAGCACGAGCTCATCTTCGAGGCGATCCTCTCGCTGTATTCGCACGGTGAGCCCACCGATGTGGTCGCCGTCACCGATGAACTGATCAAGACCGGTGAGCTGGGCCGCGCCGGCGGCGCCGACTACCTGCACACGTTGACCTCGATCGTCCCGACCGCCGCGAATGCGGGGTACTACGCGGGCATCGTCGCCGAGCGTTCCATCCTGCGCCGCCTGGTCGACGCGGGCACGCGCATCGTGCAGATCGGGTACGACGGCCAGGGCGACGCGACCGACCTCGTCAACAACGCGCAGGCCGAGATCTACGCCGTGACCGGCACCCAGACCACTGAGGACTACGTGCCCCTGACGGTCGCGGTGGATGCCGCGATGGAGGAGATCGAGGCGGCCAGCGGCCGCGACGGTTCGATGACGGGTGTGCCGACCGGCTTCAAAGAGCTCGACGAACTCACGAACGGTCTGCACGGCGGACAGATGATCGTCGTGGCGGCGAGGCCCGCCGTCGGCAAGTCGACGCTCGCGCTCGACATCGCGCGTGCAGCTGCGATCGGGCACAAGCAGCCGACCGTCTTCTTCTCCCTCGAGATGGGCAGGAGCGAGATCGCGATGCGTCTTCTCAGTGCAGAGGGCGCGATTCCGCTGCAGCACATGCGTAAGGGAACACTCGACCCGCGCGACTGGACCACGGTCGCCGCGACCCGCGGGCGCATCAACGACGCCCCCCTCTTCATCGACGACAGCCCCAACATGACGCTGGTCGAGATCCGCGCGAAGTGTCGCCGACTGAAGCAGCGCGAGGGCCTGCGCATGGTCGTGATCGACTATCTGCAGCTGATGACGAGCGGCAAGCGCGTCGAGTCGCGCCAGCAGGAGGTCTCGGAGTTCTCCCGTGCCCTCAAGCTGCTCGCGAAGGAGCTGCAGGTTCCGGTCATCGCGCTGTCGCAGTTGAACCGTGGTTCAGAGGCGCGTCAGGACAAGAAGCCGCAGATCAGCGACCTGCGCGAGTCGGGCTCGATCGAGCAGGACGCCGACATGGTGATCCTGCTGCACCGCGACTCCGTCTACGACAAGGACGTGCGTCCGGGCGAGGCCGACCTCATCGTCGCCAAGCATCGCAACGGCCCGACCGCGACGATCAACCTCGCGTTCCAGGGTCACTACTCGCGGTTCGCGGATATGGCGACCGGCGGGGACTTCAACTGATGTAGGTTCCGCGTGGTCCGCGGGCAGCCGGAGGTGCGATATCTATCTATCACGGAGTGGATAGACGACTTCGCCGAAGCTGAGGAGATGATTCACTCCGCGAATTGACGGAGGGCCTTCATCGGGATCATGAGGTGCAGATCTTCGACCGGCGACTGGAGAAAGTCCCCGTGGTGGAGGTAGAAGTTCTTAGCGCTCTCGTCACGACAGTGGATCAACACAGCGGCTGCCCCGATGCTCCCACTGATGTGGAATGAGCGGCGCAAGGCGTCGCGGAGCAATCCCGAACCGAGGCCTTTGCCGTTGAAATCCTCGTCTACGGCGAGTCGTGCGAGGAGGATGCATGGAATCTGGGTGGGCCGTCGCTCCGCAACGCGAGAAGGGGCCTCATGGCGAGCTACGGCGGCCATGGTGATCGAGTAGAACCCAACCACTCGATCACCGTGACATGCCACATAGGTGGTTGCATTGTTTGCCGCCTGATTTTCCCAGGCAAAGCGGGCGAACCACTCGTCAAGCTCGGGTGCTCCACTGTGGAATGTACCTCTGGGATCGCTCTTCTCAAGCTTTCGCGGGGTGCTGAAGTTTGTCACACCTCATCCGAAAAAACGGATGGTCGAGCGAACAACTTCTCAAACTTCGTCGTCGACGGCAGAGGCGCGTCGAGGAGTCGAGTGAACTCCTCAAACTGCTCCTCGGTGGCGACGAACCAGCGACGATCAGCCAAGACACGCTCGGCGTGGTCCACGGCGCTCCCAAGTATGAACTCGGTGAGGGTGTGATCGGTGGCCTCGGCAGCGCGACGGAGCAGTGATTCTTGCCGATCCGTTGCGCGCAGGTTGATCCGTTGATTCTTGGCGAGTCGATTGCCGACTACAGACTCAGACATCGGAGTCTCCTTCGTGTACGTACATCGTATGTACACGAAGTTCTTGATGTCAACTCCTCCTTCCCCGCCAGCCCGCGCGTACCAAAAGTCTTCATCAGCGTCTGACGGTGCTTTGACTGTTACGTCATTGCGGACGGACTTCGCAGAGTCGCTGGCTGGATGCGCTCGGGTCTCAACGGGAGACATACTTAGGGCACTGTGGAGAGGACTTCGGCCAGCACGCGCTGCTGAGCTCTCCCGGCGTCTGGGCCGGACTGGCCCGACATGGTTGCAAGTGCTTTCCAGAGGGCCCATCCTCGTGCGCGTTGCCATGTTGCATCATCGAGGGCGACCGACTCGCGAAACGCCGCACGCGCCTCGCCATCGAAGTAGGTCCACGCGATGACGAGATCACATGCGGGGTCGCCGATCCCGCATGTGCCGAGATCGATGACTGCCGAGAGTCTTCCTTCCTCTGTGAGGAGGTTGCCGGTGGCAATGTCTCCGTGAAACCAGACGGGCTCGGACTCCCACGCAGACGTCGTCGCGGCGAGCCAGATCTCTCGGCACCGCTCCGCATCGACGTCGTCTCCCAGACGTTCGAGGGCAAGCTGCACTTGATCGCTGTACACGCTCGGGTGACAGCCGCGGTAGAAGGAATGTCGTCCCGCTGAGGCGCCCGCACCTGTCGGGAGGGATCTCAGTGCGCGCAACACGGAGCCCAGATCGACGGCCAAGGAGACCGGGTCGACCAGCGAACTCTCGTCGATCGTGTTGCCGGGCAACCACCGACGTACGGACCAGGGAAGCGGGTAGTCCTGGCTTGGCGCTCCGACTGCCATGACACCGGGGACAAGAACCGGAAGCTTCCCGTCGAGGAAGTCGAGCGCGCGCTTCTCTTTCTCGACAGCCGCGGCATAGGCCTCGCCACTGGGCAACCGTACGGACAGGTCATCTCCCAGGCGAAACGTCCGGTTGTCCCACCCCTGTTGCGGAACCGCGCGAATTCGCAGTGTGCTCCAGTGTGGAAACTGCTCCGATATGAGTTCGGCCACCAGGGGCTCGTCGATATCGATCATCTTTCCTCCCCACCGCTTCGTCGCGACCGAAACGAATACTCCTCGGAGCCAAGGACTCGCGACCAAGCGTATCTCGCCGTGCCGTTCGTTGAACTTGTCGTCTATGGCTACGACTCGATCACCGACAACGTGCTCACGCACCAACGTGTCCTCCGGGTGGATGATCACGGAAACGTGACGGCCAGCCCCCGTGACTCCGACGCGGTGCGCGCATTGTCGGCGACCAGCGCGATGATCGAACCATGGACAAGGACGACATCGACTCCGGTTTCACCACGCGGCAGGACTTCGATAGGCGGATCGAGCAGTACCGTCTGCTCATCCTGAGCAGTCTCGACGGCCTTTCAGAACAACAGGCTCGCGCGGTGCACGTGCCGGGTCGACCTTCGCTCCTCGGCGTCGTGCGACACACCGCCTACGTCGAGGGAGTATGGTTCGGCGAAGCCATCACCGGGCGGCCCCGCACCGAACTCGGCCTTCCGTTCGCGACAGCGAACTCGTGGAAGGCTCGCAAGTCCGACAGCATCGCATCCGTCACCGAGCACTGCCAAGAGGTCCATCAGCACTCGCGATCCAATCTCGCAGCTCTCAATCTTGCCGACGTCGTCACGGGGCGCAGCCCGCGCACGGTGCTGAGCCTCTACACGCACGTCCTCAGCGAACTCGCCTGGAACACAGGGCAGCTCGACGTACTCCGTGCTCTCGCCGAGAACCCCGACGATTCCGGCGTCGATCGCAGCTGAAGAGGTCGCGCGCAACTGACGAGGCGGGGCCCAGCCGAAGAGAAGGTGCCCAGCCGAAGAGCCGGACCTCAGACGTTCGTGGCCCTGGCGGGGGACGACTCGGCGGCGACTTCGATGAGCGTGCGCAGTTCCTCGATCGGAAGATCGGCGCCGAACGTCGGCATCCCCGGCTCCAAGAGTGCGCCAGCGGCGAGGTTCCCGGCGATGAGGGGATCGAATCCCAACGCATCGATGAAGCCGCCGACCTGCGCGACGTCGCTTTCGCGATCACCCGCGATCGCGATCGCCTTGCGCCCGTCTTCGCCGGCCGGCCGGGCTTCTTCCTCGAGGTCGTGATAGCCCATGTGGTTCAGCGCCTTCACGACGCGCGATCCGGGAAGGAACTCCTGCACGATCTCGCTCGTCGAGGTGCGCGGGTCGTTCAGGTCGTCGCGGATCCCGTCCGTCTCCCACCAGTAGTTCATGGCATCGACCACGAGCTTGTCTTCGAGTTCCGCCACGGGAATACGACGGTACTTCCCGAGCGGCAGCGCCAGCACGACGATGTCCGCATTCCGGGCTGCTTCCTCTGGGCCGACGGCGGTCGCGCCCGGCGCGAGTACGTCGATCGTCAGCGCGATCCGCTCCGGGTCGCCGGAGCCCGAGATCAGCACCCGGTACCCGGCGGCGACCGCGAGACGGGCGAGCACCGTGCCGACCTTGCCGGCCCCGAGAATGCCTACGGTCGGCCTGCTCTCATCCGCCGCGTTCATGACCGGAATGCCGTGCCGGCCGTCACTGGCGGTGCGGGCGTCTCCGCCAGCAGGTCCCGCACCATCGGGATCACCTTCGTGCCGTACAGCTCGACGGCGCGAAGCCGTGCGCTTGCCGCCATGGCGCCGCCGGCCGTGTAGATGAGGTCGAACCGACCGACATCCAGCGTGCGGATGGCGGCCGCCATCTTCCTGGCGACCGTCTCCGGCGAGCCGACGTACAGCGATCCGCTCTCGACGTCGGCCTCGAACTCGGAGCGACGCAGCGGCGGCCAACCGCGCAGTGCTCCGATGCGGTCGCGGATCACCTTGTACCCGGGGTAGAACGCTTCCATCGCCTCCTCATCCGTCTCGGCGATGAAGCCGGGGGAGTGCATGCCCACCGGGTGGGCGGTGGTGCCCAACTGCTCGGTCGCCCGCCGGTACAGGTCGACGTACGGGGCGAAACGGGCCGGCGCCCCGCCGATGATCGCGAGCATGAGCCGGAACCCGTAGTGCGCCGTGCGGATCACCGACTGCGGCGAGCCGCCGACACCCACCCACGTGCGCAGCCGGCCCGAGTCGGTCTTCGGGAAGACATCCGCCTCGTGCAGCGCAGCGCGCGTCGTCCCCTCCCAGGTGACCGGCTTCTCATCCAGCAGGGCGTGGAACAGGTCGATCTTCTCGTCGAAGAGCAGCTCGTAGTCCGAGAGGTCGTAGCCGAACAGCGGGAACGACTCGGTGAAGGATCCGCGGCCGAGGATGATCTCCGCACGCCCGTTAGAGAGCGCGTCGAGAGTGGCGAACCGCTGGAACACCCGCACCGGGTCGTCCGACGACAGGACAGTGACGCCCGAGCCGAGCCGGATGCGCTCGGTCGCTGTCGCGATGCCTGCCAGGACGGTCTCCGGTGAGGAGATCGCGAACTCGGGGCGGTGATGCTCTCCGATCGCCACCGCCTCGATGCCCAGGTCATCGGCCAGTACGGCTTCCGCGACAGTGGCGCGGATGGCCGCAGCATACGAGACGACTGTCCCCTGGTCGTCGCGGGGCAGGTCTCCGAACGTATCGATGCCGAACTCGAGGTCGGTGAAGTCGCTCATGGTCTCTTCCTTCGTGTGGATCTCAGGTCTGGTGGGCTCAGGCGTGGGCGGCCTTGCCGCCGTTGACGATCTCTGCGGGTGTGCGCCCGGTGAGGTGCCATTCGCCGGGGTCGTCTTCGAGCAGCTCGCGCACTCGAGGCGCGACGCGTTCACCGAACAGGCGGATGCTGTGCTCACGCGCATCCCGCGGCAGGTGCAGCACGTCGTACTTCAGATCGAAGCGCGACAGGTGGTTGGCGCGGACGATGCGCGCGATCTTCTGGGCGACCGTCTCCGGCGACCCGACGTACAGTGCGCCGGTGTCGACCTCGGTCTCGTACCGTTCGTGGGTGGGGGCGTAGAAGCCGCGCTCCTTGCTCATCGCGGTGACGACCGGCTGCCAGTGCTTCCAGTGCGTGTTCTTGGCCTCGTCGTCGGTGTCGGCGATGAATCCGAGGGAGTGCTGACCAATCGGAAGCTCCGGCTGGCCGAACTGCGAAAGTGCACGAAGGTACAGCTCGGCGTGCCCGGCGAACCGTTCGGGGCGTCCGCCGATGATCGCCATCATGAGGGGCAGGCCATTGCTGGCCGCGCGCACGACCGAGTCGGGGCTTCCGCCGATGCCGATCCAGGCCGGGATGCCACCATCGGGCATCCGCGGGTGCAGACGCACGTTCTCCAGCGGCGCGCGATACTGCCCGCTCCAGGTCACGCGGTCCTCACGCATCAGGCGCAGGAACAGCTCGAGCTTCTCGTCGAAGATCTGCTCGTACTCGGCGATGTCGTAGCCGAACAGCGAGAACGACTCGATCGCCGATGCGCGCCCGAGCACGAGGTGCGCACGCCCACCCGACAGACCGTCGACCGTGGCGAACTGCTGATAGAGCCGCACCGGATCCTGCGTCGACAGGACGGTGACCGATGTTCCAAGGCGGATGGTCGAGGTGGCCTGGGCGGCCGCGGCGAGGATCACCGGAGTGGCGGCATCGACCATGCCCTCCCGGTAGTGCTCGCCGATGCTGAACACATCGAGGCCGACGGACTCCGCCAGCTGCGCCTCATCCACGAGCAGCCGCAGCGATTCAGCATCCGACATCACTCGTCCGCCCTCGGTGGCGACATCGCCGAAGGAGTTCAGTCCGAACTCGATGTCACCGATTCGAATCGCCATGATCAGCATCCTTCTCGTCCCGGCGGATCCGGATTGACGTGTCAATGCTGCAACATGGGTATTGACGTGTCTATTCCGAGGAGTCCAGATGGCCCAGAACCACCGCACGATGCCCACGAGGGAACAGCTGCGCATATGGCGCGACTACATCGAGACGGCGCAGGTGCTTCGCACGCGTCTCGATAGTCGCCTGCAGAGCGAATCGTCGCTGTCGAGCGGCGACTATCAGGTGCTGCTCGCGCTGACGGAGGCGCCGCAGTACACGCTGCGATCAGCTGAGCTGGCGGCGCTCATCGGATGGGAACGCAGCCGGCTTTCGCATCATCTGGGGCGGATGGAGAAGCGCCACCTGATCCGGCGCGTCCCGTGCACCGACGATGTGCACGGAGTGGATGTCACAGCGACCGATACCGGTCGTGAGTCCTTTCGCGCCGGATCCGTGCCGCACCTGCGTGCGGTGCGCGAGCTCTTCATCGAGGCTCTCAGCCCGCAGCAGCTCGCGAACCTCGACGACATCTCCGCCGCGCTCCAGCGGCACCTCGGCGTGGACGGCCCGCCCGCACCTGCGGCGTGATCCGACGCCCGGTCACTCGGGCGGTGACTCGTGACGTGCGGATGCTGCGATCATCGCGGAGTACCCCTCGACATACGTCGGATACTCCAGGCGGCCGAGCAGCGATCGCAGCAGCGATCCGTCGTGCACGAACCCGGTCGGTCCGGCCGACGCGTCGTCGGGCGGTGCGTCGACGCCGAGCGTGCCCGCGATGTACCCGACGACCTCACCCAGCGGGGCGGATGCCGCATCCACGGCGTGCACGAGGGGCGGCGGTTCCGGCATCCGCAGCAGCAGGTCGAGCGTGCGCACGAGATCGTCCTCGTGGATGCGGTTCGTGCGTCGCCGGTGGTTCAGGACCGTATGCTGCTTCACCTGCCGAAGAAGGAAGCCCCGGCCAGGGCCATAGATTCCGGCCGGTCGCACGATCACCGCACCGAACAGCTCGATCGCCGCGCGCTCGCCGTCGCGCAGACCGCGCGCACGTTCGCCTACCGGCGCTGGTTCGTCGCGCTCGGTGATGGGGTGCGCGGATGCCGCGCCGTCGAAGACGCCGGTGGATGAGACGAACACCGTGCGTGCGGGAGCGTGGGGGAGAGCATCCGCGAGGTGGGCCAGCGCCGTGCGATAACCGTCGACGCCGCCGGGTGGTGGCAGCGTGACGACCATCGCGTCGACCGCGGGCAGACCCGCTTGCAGGGGAGACGCAAGATCTGCGCGGATGCCGTCGACGCCCTCGGGCAGCGCATCGTCGCTGCGTCGCAGCGCGATGACCTCTCCGCCGTCGGCGAGCAGCCGCGGCGCAAGACTCTGCCCGAGCTTCCCGAAGCCCACGAGGAGCGTGCGGCCGGGCGGTGCGACGAGCGGATCGGGGAGCGAGTTCATCGACTCCAATCTGTCACATGACGGGCGCCCGCCGGTCGGCCACGGTGACGCACACCGCTGCACTCGCACGGCTCGGCCATGCCCTGTCCGACGCTTGGAAGGGTCTGGCTGAGCGCTTCGGTGGGCCGCCGCACGCACGGCGGGTGTCACGGCCTCACGGGCGAACGCGGACCGTGCGTCCCTCGAACGTGACGAGGTCGCCGTCGTGCAGCTGTCGGCCGCGGCGGCGTTCCTCCTCGCCGTTGACGCTCACGTAGCCGTCGATGATGACCTCCTTGGCGTTGCCGCCGGAGTCGAGCAGGCCGGAGAACTTGAGGAACTGTCCGAGGCGGATGACCTCGCCCCCGATGGGCACGTCGTCGATCTGATCAGCGTTCGTCATTCCTGAATGCTAACCGGCCGGCTGGTGGCGGATGCTGCAGGCGCCGTCCGGATGTCGGTGTTCCTTGCTATCGTGGCGCCGTGCGTTGGCTTGCGGACGAGGCGAGTGGTTCACGATGTGTTCCGCTCTCTCCGGGGTCACCCCGGGGTACGCAGTGCTCGCGCGCACGCCGCGACCGGCTGCCGTCGTCATGGGAGCCGGTACTTCCGCCCCATGACTCATCCGATCCGGTACGTGATGTGCGTGACGAGCCGGGATGCGCGCGCCGAGACGATGCTCATGGGTTGCGCTGGCACATCGAGGAAGAGACGCTCGCCCTCTCCGAAGATCACCGGCGAGATATGGGTGCGCAGTTCGTCGATCAGTCCGGCCCTGAGATATTGGTTGACGGTGGTCGCTCCTCCCGCGATCGACACACGCCCGTCGGTGCCCGCGACTGCTTTCGCCTGCTCGAGGGCGGCTTCGATGCCGTCGGTCACGAAAGTGAACGTCGTGCCGCCTTCCATCTCGAGCGGCTCGCGGGTGTGGTGACTGAGCACGAAGACGGGGCCGTGATACGGCGGATTGGGACCCCACCACCCGGTCCAGTCCTGGTCGAACTCACCCCGGTCGGGACCGAACATGTTGCGTCCCATCACGAACGCTCCGGCATTCACGATGTCGTCGATCTCGGCCGCGTTCTCCTCGGCGCCCTCGAACCGCCAGCGGAGCAGATCGTCCATCAGGCAGTCGCCGAACGGCTTCTGCGCCGTCTGGCCCAATCCGGATGCGAACCCGTCGGCGGAGATCGCCATGTCACTGAATACGAAAGTCATGTCAGCTCCCAAACTCTTGTGCTCTGCGCTTGGATCGAGCGTAACCACAAGACATCGCCAGCAACATCCTCGCGAACTGCCTGAGACGAACAACCCCGAGTCGGTCGCGCAGGGCGTTCAGTGCCCCGAGTGGTCCCCACCGGAGATCTGGTCGAGCACATGATCGAGAACGTCGCCGAGAACGGCGAGCCCGTCGCGCACGCCGCCGCTGGATCCGGGCAGGTTCATCACGAGCGTGCGCCCGGCGACGCCCGCGACCGCGCGGCTGAGGATCGCGGTCGGCGCGACCGCAGCCCCGCGCCGGCGCACCTCCTCGGCGATGCCGGGCAGCTCCATGTCCAGCAACGCCGTCGTCGCCTCCGGCGTGCGGTCATCGGGTGAGACGCCGGTTCCGCCGGTGGTGAGAAGCACATCCGGATGCTGCGCGAGCAGTTCCGCGAGCGACTCGGCGATCGCAGCATCCGCCACGACGACCGGCCCTGCCACCTCGAATCCGCGGGCACGCAGCCAATCGGTGATCACCGGACCGGTGCGGTCCTCGTAGACGCCCGACGACGCGCGGGTCGAGGCGACGAGAACCGCTGCCGTCCGGCTCATTCGCGAGACCAGTCGCCGCTTTTGCCGCCCGACTTCGCGAGCACGAGCACGTCGGTGATCACGGCGCGATTGTCGACGGCCTTGATCATGTCGTAGAGGGTCAGTGCCGCGATGTTCGCGGCGGTCAGCGCCTCCATCTCGACGCCGGTGACGCCGTTGGTCACCGCCGTCGCGACGATCCGCACCCGGTCGCCCAGCGGCTCGAGGTCGACCGACAGCTTGGTCAGCGGCAGAGGGTGGCAGAGCGGAATCAGGTTCGACGTCTGCTTGGCGCCCATGATGCCGGCCAGACGCGCCGTTCCCAGCGCCTCGCCTTTGGGAAGCGAGCCGTCCGCGATCTTCGCCACGACCTCTTCCGTCGTCACGAGCACCGCCTGCGCGCGCGCCTCGCGTCGCGTGACCGCCTTGTCGGTGACGTCGACCATGTGGGCCGAGCCGTCGGAACGCAGGTGCGTCAGGTCACTCATCGATTCTCCATACCTCGACCTCGGCGCCCGCAGGGAGCGCGTCGACGCCGATCGGAACGTGCACCAGGACCGTCGCCCGCGCGTAGTCGTGCAGCAGGTGCGATCCTGGGGCTCCCACCTCGACGCTACCGTCTGCGCGGAATCCGCCGCGGCGGATCTGGTGCTTCTCGCGCGAAGAGCTGAGCGCCTCGGCCAGGGGCGCTCGCTGCACCCGACGGGAGGGATCGAGCCCGGCGGCCCTGCGCAGGATCGGGCGGAGGAACATCTCGAACGACAGCAGGGCGGAGACCGGATTGCCGGGGAAGGCGATGACCGGCACCGTGCGCTCGCCCTCGGCGGCCGCCACCGTTGCATTGCCCAGCCCCTGCGGACCACCCGGCTGCATCGCGACCTTCCCGAACCGCACGCCGGCCGGTTCGAGAGCATCGCGCACCACCTCGAAGGCACCGGCGCTGACTCCGCCTGTCGTCACGATGAGGTCGGCATCCGGATGCTGCGCGATCGCGCGGAGCACGGCGGAGGCGTCGTCCGGAGCGAACGCGACCTGCACGATCGCGCCGGATTCCTCCATCGCCGCGGTGAGCGACGCGGTGTTCGCGTCGTAGATCTGCCCGGGCTCGAGTTCGTCGCCAGGTGCACGCAACTCATGGCCGGTGGAGAGCAGCAGCGCGACCGGACGCGCACGCACCTGCACCTCCGTGACACCGGCGGAGGCCAGCGACCCCAACTGCGCAGGGCCGAGCCGCGTGCCGGCGGGCAGGATCGTCGAACCTGCTGCGAGGTCTGCACCGGCCTCGCGCACGAACGAACCGGCCTGCACCGGGGCGTGGAAGCGGACGGTCGTGTCCGCAGGAGTCTCGACGGCCCCGCTGCCGATCCCGATGAAGCGCGGCGGATCGGCGATCTCGATCGGCACGACGGCATCCGCTCCCGACGGGATCGGCGCACCCGTCATCACCGGCGCCGCGGTTCCGGAGAGATGTTCGTGCACCGCATCGCCGGCGGCGCTGGTCGCGCCGATGCCAAGAGCCACCGGAGCATCGGCGGAGGCTGACGCCAGGTCGGCGGCGCGGACGGCATATCCGTCCATCTGCGAGTTCCGGAACGGCGGCACGGTGATCGGGCTCCGAACATCCGCCGACAGGACACGGCCGGATGCTGTGCCGGGGCTCAGCGCGATCAACTCGGATCGCGCGTCATCGGCAAGGCTGTCGATGACGGGGGCGAGCAGCTGTGCCACGGTGTCGGCGTGCTCCGCCGGAGTGGCTGGGTTCGAGGTCATGGGTCGATCATCCTCCCGCGAACGGCGGAAGGATATCGACCTGTGCGCCGGTGGGGTGGTCGGGTTCGCGACGGACGACGCCATCGAGAAGGAACGAGCCGGATCGGAGCACTCGCGCCATCGGCTCGCCGTAGTTGCGCACCAGAACCTCGCGCAGCCCGCCGAGAGTGGGATCGGGGCCGAGATCGAGCTGTTCCTGCTCGCGACCCGCTGCCTCAGAGGCGGCAGCGAAGTATCGCACCGTCACGATTGCCATACTGTCCATTCTAGTTCAGAGTGTGGAATTCGATCTTCGTATCGTGGAAACTCATCGTCAGCAGGCGGAGATCGACGCGTACTATTGCAACCATGATCCCGCTCGTCGAGCCGGGCCCCGCGCTGGAGCCCGAGCGCATCACACGTTACAGCCGCCAGCTGATGCTGCCCGGGTTCGGTGAGGATGCGCAGCGGCGGCTCGCCGCAGCCCGCGTGCTCGTGATCGGCGCCGGCGGGCTCGGCAGTGCGATCGTTCCCGTTCTCGCCGGCTCCGGCATCGGCACCATCGGGGTCGTCGACGATGACGTCGTCGAGCTCTCGAACCTTCACCGTCAGCTCAGCCATGGCACCGGCGACATCGGGCGTTCCAAGGTCGACTCGCTCGCCGACACAGTGCGGGCGATCGACCCGGAGCGCGAGCTGATCATCCACCGCGAACGACTCACTTCGCAGAACCTCCCCGCGATCCTCGACGATTACGACCTCATCGTCGACGGCAGCGACAACTTCCCGACGCGCTATCTTGCCAACGACGCCGCGGAGCTTGCGGGCAAGCCCCTCGTCTGGGGCAGCATCCTGCGCTTCCACGGGCAGGTCGGAGTTGCGTGGCGTGACCAAGGGCCGACCTTCCGCGACCTGTTCCCCTCGCCGCCCCCCGCGGACGAGACGCTTTCGTGCGAGCTGGGCGGGGTGCTGCCGAGCCTGTGCACGGCGATCGGATCGCTCATGGCGACCGAGGTCATCAAGCTCGTCGTCGGGATCGGCGAGCCGCTGCTGGGCCGGGTGCTCTTCTACGACGCGCTCACGGCCCGCACGCGTGAGATCGCATATGCCGCTGACGACATGCGTGCGCCGGTGACCGACCTCATCGACTACGAGCAGTTCTGCGGAGTTCGCAGCGAACCGGCAGCCGATGACGCGGCCACCACGTCGGCAGCCGAGCTGCTGCAGTGGATGAGAGAGCGCCGACCGGTGCGGCTGCTCGACGTGCGCGAGCCGCACGAAGCACGAGCGCGTCGCATCGCCGGTGGGCAGCTGCTGCCGCTGGGCCGCCTCGACGCAGGTGAGGACCCGGAAGGCCCGAGCGATGAGCCGGTCGTCATCTACTGCGAGCGCGACCCGCGTTCCCGCCGCGCCGCGCGCACGCTGATCGAGCGCGGATTCCGCGTGACGTATCTCGCCGGCGGGATCCAGGCCTACGTCGCCGTCGGTGGAGACGTGATCGGGGATGCCGTTCCGGATGCGGAGAGCCTCGATGCCGCACAGATGGAGACAGTGACCTCATGACGACCACCTTCGCGCTGATCTCAGAGGACCCGATCGACGAGGCGGCCGTCCGGGCCGCGGTGGGCTCCGACGAGCACGGTGCCATCGTGACATTCTGCGGCGTCGTACGCGATCACGACGGCGGGCGCTCGGTGCGCTCGCTCGACTATCGCGCGCATCCGGATGCTGCGCGGTTCCTCGCCGACATCGTCGAACGCGTACGTGCCGAGACCGGGCTCCTGGTGGCGGCAGCGCATCGGGTAGGCGATCTGCGCATCGGCGACATCGCGCTGTATGCCGCAGCATCCGGTGGTCATCGTGCCGAGTCGTTCCGCGCCTGCGAGCTCGTGGTCGAGGAGATCAAGCGCGGCGTTCCGATCTGGAAGCGGCAGCACTACGAAGACGGCGTCTCGGAGTGGGTCGGTCTCTGACCTGCCGGCTCAGCCGCCTATGTAGCTCATCTCGACCCGCTGGCGCGAGGCGCGCAGCTCTGGCGTGAGGCTCGAGCGGATCTCGGAGTACCGGTCATCCCGCGCCCCCCAGATCGACGCCATGGCCGCTGCGAGCTGCTCGTCGTCGGCGCCGTCGCGCAGCAGTGCGCGCAGGTCGTGCCCTTCTGTGGCGAACAGGCAGGTGAACAGCTTGCCCTCGGTGGAGATGCGCGCGCGGTTGCAGGTGCCGCAGAACGTGTTGGTCACCGACGAGATCACGCCGATCTCGCCAGAACCGTCGGTGTAGCGCCAGCGCTGCGCCGTCTCGCCCGTCACCGTGGCACCCACCGGCTCGAGCGGATGCTGCGCGCTGATCCGCTCGACGATCTCCGCCGACGGCACCACCTCGTCGAGCGACCAGCCGTTGGACGTGCCGACGTCCATGTACTCGATGAAGCGCAGCGTGTAGGGCGTGCCCTTGAAGTGGGCTGCCATCGCCTCGATCTCGCCGTCGTTCAGGCCGCGCTTGACGACCATGTTCAGCTTGATGGGTCCGAGCCCGACCGCGTGGGCTGCGTCGAGACCGTCGAGGACGCGCGATACGGGGAAGCGCACGTCGTTCATCCGCTGGAAGAGCTCGTCGTCGAGCGAGTCGATGGAGACGGTGAGCCGGCCGAGTCCGGCATCCTTCAGCGCCTGCGCCTTCACGGTCAGCGCAGACCCGTTCGTGGTGAGGGCGATCTCGAGCTTCTCGCCGTCCGGTGTGCGTAGCGCGGCGAGACGTGAGATGAGCTCTTCGATGCCGCGGCGCAGCAGCGGTTCACCGCCGGTCAGACGGAGTTTTCGCACGCCGTGGGCCGCTGCGACCCGAGCGATCCGCTCGATCTCCTCGAAGCTGAGCAGTTCATCACGATCGAGGAATGCGTAATCGCGACCGAATACCGCTCTCGGCATGCAGTAGACGCAGCGGAAGTTGCAGCGGTCGGTCACCGAGATCCGCAGGTCGCGCATCGGACGGTCGAACCGGTCGACCAGCCCGCCGGTCGAGGGCAGGCGCGACGCCCCTGTCGCCCGCTCTGGTGCGGGAATCGGAATGATCGCCATCGCCGTCCCTCTCGTGTGGGCAACGGTAGCACCCGCTCAGAGCGAGCGGCGCACCGAGACATCCTGCTCGTGGATCGAGAACGTCAGCACGGCATCGGGACGCACCCCGGTATCGACGGCGACCATGGATGAGCAGTCGACGGCGATGTCCGGATGCTCGGCAGTGAACAGGCGCACTCCGCCGGGGATCGCCTCGAAGTGGGAAACGGTTCCGGTCCAGGTGTTGGGAGGGCCGTCGGTCGGTGTCGAGCTGCTCCTGCGACCGGTCGATGGCGACGCCGCATCCGGGTGGATCCGGACGGCACCGGGGGAGAACACCGCCGTGCCGGCCTCGCCGGGAACGAGTGCTTCGCCGCGTCCGATCCAGCGCGTGCTCGCGTCCGTCCCGGATGCGTGCCGGCCGTCCGTCTGCAGCACCCCGTCGCGATCCGCCACCCCCGAGACGAGATTCACACCGGCGATGGCCGCGACGAACGGCGAGTTCGGGTGGCCGAGGACGTCCCTGGTCGAACCCTCCTGCACCACGCGTCCCTCCTGCAGCACGACCGTGCACGACGCGAGCATGACCGCATCCATCGGGTCGTGGGTCACCAGCACCATCGGCACGCTGACGCGATCGCGGAGCTCAGACACCAGGCGCCGCGCCTGCGCCGACGTCTGCACATCGAGTGCCGCGAAGGGCTCGTCCAGCAGCAGGGCGTCCGGTGACGCCGCCAAGGCGCGGGCGAGCGCGACGCGCTGACGCTGCCCACCCGACAGCTGCGCAGGCCGTCGGTCTGCGAGGTCGGCGAGGCCGACGTCCGCCAGATGCCCGCGGGCGACGTCGGCGGCCTCGGCGCGCGGCATCCGCTGGGCACGTGGTCCGAACGCGACGTTCTCCAGCGCGCTCAGATGCGGGAAGAGCGTGGTGTGCTGCCCGAGCAGACCGATCCGCCTGCGCTCCGGTGGCACCGAACGGTCGAGCACGCGACCGTCCAGAGCGATCCGACCCGATACCTCGGCGTGACGGCCGAGATTGTCGAGGTGCCCGGCGATCGCGCCGAGCAGCGTCGACTTCCCCGAGCCGTTCGGTCCGAGAACGGCGAGCACCTCGCCTTCTGCGGCGGTGATGGTCGCGTCGAGTGTGAAGCTCCCGACGCGGGCGCGGATGTCGACCTCGAGCGTCATCGGACGGCATCCGCACGCCAGCCGCGCATGAGCAGGAGCACCGCGACCGCGACGATGATGAGCAGCAGCGACAGCGCGATCGCGGTGTCCTCCTGCACGCCTGCGCCGTTGAAGGCGGTGTAGATCGCGAGCGGCATCGTGCGGGTGACGCCGGGAGCGTTTCCGGCGAAGAGCGCCGTCGCGCCGAACTCGCCGAGAGCCCTGGCGAAGCAGAGCACGGTGCCGGCGACGAGTCCCGGTGCGACCAGCGGCAGCGTGACCCGGCGGAACACGGTGAACCGGCCCGCACCCAGTGAGGCCGCGACCAGCTCGTGGCCGGTGCCCGCGGTGCGAAGCGCTCCTTCGGCCGAGATGACCAGGAACGGGAGGGCGACGAACACCTGCGCGATGACGACCGCCGCGGTCGTGAACGGAATCTGCAGTCCGGCGGCAGCCAATGCCCCGCCGAACATGCCGCTGCGCCCCAGAAGCGAAAGCAGCGCGATGCCGCCGACGAGCGGCGGAAGCACGAGCGGCAGGGTCGTCAACGTGCGCAGGATCGCTGCGAGCCATTGCGGGCTCCGCGCGATCACGAGGGCGAGCGGAACACCGAGGATCACGCAGATGACGGTCGCGATCGACGCGGTGGAGAGCGAGAGCGTGAGCGCCTGCATCGCCGCCGGGGAGGTGATCGCGGCAGGAACGCCTGCCCAGTCCAGCCGTGTCAGGAGGGCGACGAACGGCAGCACGAGCACAAGGGCGCCGAGCGCCGCGGGGACGGCAAGCCACGGCGGGATGCGCCGGAGGGCCGATCCCGACCGCGATGGACCGGATGCCGACCGTGTCACGGCTTCTGCCGTAACGCTCATGGCGCACCGAATCCGAAGTCGCGGAGCACGCTCTGCCCGGCATCCGACAGCACGAAGGCGATGAAGGCCGCCGCCGCGCCCGGGTTCGCGGCATCCGTCAACGCCGTCAGCGGATAGACGTTCGTCGCGGCTTCAGCGCCCTCGATGTCGACGGCATCCACCGCGTCTCCCGCGGCCGCGACGTCCGTGCGGTAGACCAGGCCGGCATCCGCCTCGCCGGACTTCACCTTCGCCAGCACCGCTGTCACGTTCTGCTCTTCGCTCGCGGGCGTCACGGTGACGCTCGCGGCATCGAGCAGCGTGTGCGCGGTGGCACCGCATGGCACCTCGGCAGCGCACATCACGACGATGAGTTCGTCGTCGGTGAGAGCACCGAGGCCGTCGATGTCGTCCGGATTGCCAGGCGCCACGGCGATCTGCATCGTGTTCGTCGCGAAGTCCTCTGCCTCGGCGGCCAGCCCTGCATCGGCGACCTTGGTCATGTTCCGCGCGTCAGCCGAGGCGAAGACGTCCGCAGATGCGCCTTCGATCAGCTGCGTCGCCAGCACGGACGATCCGTCGTAGCTGATCGGGAGGACGTCGACTTCCGGATGCTGCGCCTCGAACTGCGCCGCGAGCTCGTCGAAGGCTCCGGAGAGCGACGCGGCGGCGAAGATCGTGAGCTCGCCGGTGGGCTCGTCGGAGCCCGATGCGTCCGTGCCGGCTGAGGGTCCGGCATCCGTCGTGCTGCCTGTGCAACCTGCGAGTCCTAGGGCGCCGACGAGCATGGCGATCGCGGCCGCGCGTCGGAGGGGGGCAGTGATCACGGGCGCGATTCCTTGTCGGTCTCGAGGATGACCATGGTGGCCTTGATGACCGCTACGGCCTTGGAGCCGACGTCGAGCCGCATCTCGCGGGCCGCCTCGGACGACATCAGCGACACGACGCGATTGGGGCCGCACTGGAGTTCGACCTGCGCCATGAGCCCGTCGATCTCGACCTTCGTCACCAGTCCCGTGAAGCGGTTGCGGGCGCTGCGGCGCACATCGCCGACGTCTGAGACCTCGGTGGCCATGACCTTCGCATGGGCAGCGAGCTCGGCGCCGTCGACGACCTGGCGTCCCGACTCGTCACGCGAGACGGAGAGGATGCCGTCGGCGCACCACCTGCGCACGGTGTCATCGCTCACGCCGAGAAGGCCGGCTGCCTCGCTGATCCGAAATTGCGTCATGAGATGAAGAATAGCCCCGCATCTGCGGAATCACAACAGTGAATCTCGCATTGTGGAAATGCAATTCCAAAAAAGGTGGACGAGTGCCGGTTTCGCTGTTACTGTCGTAAAGCCCCGCAACCCGTGATCAACGGGCAGGGAAGAAAACCAGAAGCCAGCGGATCGACGAGGATCACGCACACACACCCGGCAGGTCTCGTCGTATCAGCGTCCGACGCAAGGAAGCTCTCCCACATGGACACGATCGGTATCACCCCGTCCACGGCATCGTCAGCTGCTGACACCGCCCCGACACCCGCCGAGTACCTGGCTCGCGCCGTGGATCTCGCGACTGAGAACGTCCGGAACGAAGGCGGCCCGTTCGGCGCCATCATCGTCTCGGCCGACGGACAGGTCTTCGAAGGCGTCAATCGCGTCACTGCCAACCTCGACCCTTCTGCGCACGCCGAGGTGACGGCCATCCGCAACGCCTGCCAGGCGCTCGGCACATTCGACCTGACCGGCGCTGTGCTCTACACCAGCTGCGAGCCGTGCCCGATGTGCCTGGCGACGTCGCTGTGGGCGCGCGTCGAGAAGGTGTACTTCGCCGCTGACCGCAACGACGCCGCCGATGCCGGCTTCGACGACGCCGTCTTCTACAAGTACTTCGAGGGCACGAGCGAAGACAGGGCCATCATGCCGGTCGCACAGGAACCCCTTCCTCCGGAGCAGCGGGTCGCCGCCTTCACCGAGTGGAACCAGACGACCACTCGTGTCGACTACTGATCGGATCCGACGATGACTTCAACCACATCCGTCCGCGGCGAGTCCGAGGACGAATCCACGCAGACCGTCGTGCACCCACCGCTGCCCACGGGCGCGACGACCACCGTCGACGCCGAACCCAGGAACCGGGTCGACCGGTTCTTCGAGATCAGCCGCCGAGGATCCACGTTCGGACGAGAGATCCGCGGAGGCATCGTCACGTTCGTGACGATGGCCTACATCGTCATCCTGAACCCGCTCATCCTGGGCGGGACCGAGGACGTCGCCGGAAATGCGCTGCAGGCCGCGCAGATCGGCGCGGCCACCGGCCTCACCGCCGGCGTCATGACGATCCTCTTCGGCGTCGTGGCCCGGCTGCCGTTCGCGCTCGCCGCAGGCCTCGGGATCAACTCGTTCCTCGCGGTGGCGGTGGTCGGTCAGGTGACCTGGCCCGAGGCCATGGGTCTCGTCGTCATCAACGGCCTGCTCATCGTGCTGTTCGGCGCCACCGGCATCCGCACCGCGATCTTCAATGCAGTGCCCGCACCGCTGAAGGCCGCGATCACCGTGGGCATCGGCCTCTTCATCGCCTTCATCGGCTTCGTCGATGCGGGCTTCGTCACCCGCACTCCGGGCGGCCCGCCGGTGCAGCTCGGTGACAGCGGTTCGATCTCATCCGTGCCCACGCTCATCTTCCTGTTCGCACTGGTGACCATCGCGGTCCTCGTTGCTCGCAAGGTTCCCGGTGGCATCCTGATCGGCATCGTCGTCGCGACGATCGCGGCGATCATCTCGCAGGCGTTCCTCAAGCTCGGCCCGAGCGTCGAGGATCCGGGCGGATGGCACATGACGATCCCCGAACTCCCGAGCGCGCTCGTGACGATTCCGGACTTCGGCCTGGTCGGCCAGTTCGACCTGATCGGATCGTTCGGTCGCATCGGTGCACTCGCCGCGACCATGCTCGTCTTCACCCTGCTGTTCACGAACTTCTTCGACGCGATGGGCACGATGACCGGTCTCGCCAAGAACGCCGGCCTCGCCTACAAGGACGGCACGTTCCCGCGTCTGCGTTCGGCCTTCGTGGTCGAGGGCCTCGGCGCCGTCGCGGGTGGTGCGACGTCGTCATCATCGAACACGGTCTTCGTCGACAGCGCCTCAGGCATCGGTGAGGGAGCCCGAACGGGGCTCGCCTCGGTCGTGGTGGGTGTGCTGTTCCTGCTCTCGATGTTCTTCACACCGCTGACGCTGACGGTTCCGATCGAGGTCGGCTCCGCTGCCCTCGTGGTCGTCGGCGCGATGATGATGGCGCAGATCAAGGAGATCAAGTTCAACAACTTCGCGGTCGTCCTCCCCGCGTTCCTGACGATCGTCACGATGCCGCTGACCTACTCGATCGCCAACGGCATCGGCGTCGGGTTCATCGCGTGGACGTTGATCAACGCGCTCTCGCGTCGTGCCCGCAAGGTGCACTGGCTGATGTGGATCGTCTCGGTCGGCTTCATGCTCTACTTCGTCCGAGGTCCGATCGAACAGCTGCTCGCCGGCTGAGGTGCGATCCGCTCTGTGCCCGGTTCCGCGTCGCGCGGTGCCGGGCGCAGTTGCGTTCCCGGCTTCCCTTCGCCCCGGCATCCGGATCGGTCGCGGCATCCGGATCGGTCGTGGCATCCGGACGGTGCGGAGAAGACTTTCGTCGGTTCGAGCGTGCGGGAACCCGCGAAAGCCTTCCGGCGTCGGGTGGGGGTCCGGGCCCGGGCCAGGGCGCGGAGCCGGGTGGCGGGTCGGTGGCGGCGTCGGGTGGCGGGTGGCGGGTCGGTGGAGGCGTGGGGAGAAGACTTTCGTCGGTTCGAGCGTGCGGGAACCCGCGAAAGTCTTCCGGCGTCGGGAGCGCCCGCGACGCCTGCGGTGGGCCACCCGAGCCGGGGGGCCGGTGACGGGCGGATGAAAGGATGGGCGGATGCAGCAGAACTCGGTGTGGCGCGCGCCAGGCATGCCCGCACTGCTGGGCATGGTCCTTGCGGGATTCTCCGGATACGCCCTGCTGATGCCGATCGCCCCGTTGTGGGCGGTGCGCGGAGGAGCGGACGAAGCAGGGGCCGGACTCGTGACCGGTGTCTTCATGCTCTTCACCGTCCTCTCGCAGCTGTTCGTCCCCGCCGCACTGCGCCGATTCGGCTGGACTCGGGTGCTCGTGGTGGGCATGCTGCTGCTTGGGCTGCCCGCGGCAGCGCATCTGCTCTCCGAAGACCTGCCGCTCATCCTGTTCCTCGCTGCCGTGCGAGGCGCCGGTTTCGCCGTGCTGACCGTGTGCGGAAGCGGCGCCGTCGCCGAGCTCGTCGAACCCGCGCGGCGCGGCAGGGCGATCGGCGCATTCGGACTCGGGATCGCTGGTCCCCAGGTGCTCCTGCTTCCGGCGGCGCCGTGGATCGCCGAGCAGCTCGGATTCTGGCTCGTCTTCCTGCTGGCGACCGCACCGGTGCTGGGTGTCTTCGCGGCGGTGCGGCTGGGACGACGCGTCGACAGCCTGCCGCCGCATCCCGATCCGGCGGGCGTCGCGCACCGCGGAGTGCGCCGATACCTCGGGCTGCTTCCGCCGATGTTCCTGCTGCTCGGAGTCACCCTCGCAGGCGGAGCGCTCATCACCTTCGTGCCGCAGTTCGGCGTCTCGGCTGTGATCACGACGATCGGGCTGCTGCTACTGACGGGACTGGCGGCGCTCACCAGGTGGGGTGTCGGGCACCTCTCCGATCGTGTCGGTGCGCAGCGGTTGATGTGGCCGTTCGTGCTCGTGACCATCCTGGGGCTTGTCGCCACAGCGTGGGCGGCCGCCGGCAGCGGGAGAGAAGGGATGCTGTTGACGGGAATGGCACTGATCGGCATCGCCTACGGCGCGCTGCAGAACCTCACCCTCGGAGCAGCGTTCGCCGCGGTGCCGCGGCGGGACCAGGTGGTCGCCAGCGCCGTGTGGAACATCGGCTTCGACGCCGGCACCGGTCTGGGTGCAGTGGTCGTCGGGTTGCTCGCGTCGGCGTTCTCGTTCCCTCCGGCGCTGCTCGCGGCTGCGGCGCTCGCGCTGCTGACCTTTCCGCTGGCGTTCGTGCGCGGCTCGACTCGATCGGTCAGCCGCGGCCGATGAACGGCATGCCGGCTGCGGTGACGGTCAGCTGAGGAACGCTGACCTCGAGCGGCATTCCCGCTAGTTGTACGACGAGGTCGGCGACGTGACCGGCATCCATCGTCGGCTCGGGTCGACGTGAGTCATCCGCCTGCAGTGCCCCGTCGGAGACCAGCCGGTCGATCAGCTCGGTGCGCGCGTTGCCGATGTCGAGCTGCGTGGCCGTGATCCGATGCGCACGCCCGTCGAGTTCGATGGATTTCGTGAGCCCAGCGATGGCGTGCTTGGTCGTCGTGTACGCGACCGAGCGCGGGCGCGGAGTCTGCGCGGAGATCGATCCGTTGTTGATGATGCGTCCACCGGCCGGCGACTGCGTCTTCATCTGGCGGAACGCCGCTCCTGCGCAGAGCATCGCGCCGGTGAGATTGACGGCAAGCGTCGATTCCCACCCGGCAGGAGCAAGGTCGCCGATGTCGGCGTTCGGACCGAACACCCCCGCGTTGTTCACCAGCACATCCAGGCGGCCGAAGCGCTCGACATGGCGGGCGAAGAGCCGCTCCACCTGCGTCTGGTCAGTGACGTCGGTTTCGACGATGAGGGCGTCGGTGTGCGGGATGCCGTTGATCGCGGCCGCTTCGGCGAGAGGCCCGCTGCGCCGGCCGGCCAGGGTCACGCCGAAGCCGGCAACGAGGAGTGCTCGGGCGATCGCGCGTCCGATTCCGCTGCCGGCCCCGGTGACGATCGCCGAAGCATGCGGCGTCTCAGTCATCTGATTCCGCCACGGCGACCGGCGCGGCCTCGTCGATGAGCTGCAGGATGCGGGCCGCGACGCTGACCGCGATGACCGCCGGCTGCTTGCCCGACACCTCCGGCACGCCGATCGGCGTGGTCACGCGGGCGAGTTCTGCGTCACCGTGCCCGAGCTCGGTGAGCTTCTTGCGGAAGCGCGCCCACTTCGACGACGAGCCGATCAAGCCGATCGAGCGGATGCCGTCGGTGCGCAGCGACTGGTCGACCACGGCGAGGTCCTCGACATGGTCGTGCGTCATCACCAGCACGTGGGCGCCGGCCGGCAACGTCGTGAGCGCCGCCTCGGGAACAGGGGAGTGTGTGATGCGGACCCTGGCGACAGCATCCGCGAAGACGCCCTCTCGACCCGGCTCGCCCACGCGCGCGGGTGCGAGCATCTCGGTACGCGAATCGATCAGGTGCAGATCCATCTCGTGCCGCGCGAGGATGCGCGCGAGCTCGAGCCCGACGTGCCCCACCCCGAAGATCGCGACCACGGGCACGACCCGCATCGGCTCGAGCATCATGGTGACCTCTCCTCCACAGCACTGCACGCCGTACTCCGTCGTCGCCTTGTCGCTGAGCGTGAGCGTGAGCAGTTCGGGCTCGGCCGAACCGGACGCAAGCATCTCCCGCGCCCGATCGATCGCGGTCGCCTCGAGGTTTCCGCCCCCGATCGTGCCGAACACGCCGTCGGGGGAGACCACCATCTTCGCGCCGCCGTTGCGTGGCGCGTGGCCCCGCACGAGCGCCAACGTCACGACGACGGCGGGAACGCGCCGCGTGCGCAGATCCTGAAGGGCGTCGAGCCAGTCCATCCCGCGTCCGATCAGCGAACGGCGGCGAGCTCGTGGGCGCCGGCGCGAGCGGGCGCCGCCTCTGCCGCGGCCTGTTGCACGGCGCGGACCGCCCAGAAGACGGCTTCCGGCGTCGCAGGGGAACCGAGTTCGACCATGTGGCCCTGCGGCCCGAACGCGCCGACGGCCTCGCGGATCGCCTCACGCGCGCTGAACGCGAGCATGAACGGCGGCTCTCCGACGGCCTTGGAGCCATACACCGCGCCGTCCTCGCGCGCGTTCTCGAACAGTCGGACGTTGAACTCCGAAGGCATCTCCGAGAAGCTGGGAAGCTTGTACGTCGATGCGGACTGCGTCTGCAGGCGGCCGCGGTTCGGACCGTCGCTGGTGTCCCAGCGCAGCTCTTCGAGCGTCAGCCAGCCGACGCCCTGCACGTACGCGCCCTCGACCTGTCCGATGTCGAGCATCGGCGAGAGCGAGTCGCCCACGTCGTGCACGATGTCGACGCGGCGCACCGTGTACGCACCGGTGAACTCGTCGACCTCGACCTCGGTCGCCGCGCTCCCGTAGGCGAAGTACTTGAAAGGGGAGCCCTGCATGATCTCGGGGTTCCAGTGCAGACCCTCGGTGCGGTAGTAGCCGGCGGCGAACAGCTGCACGCGCTGCAGGTAGGCGGCTTCGGCCACCTCGGCGAAGGTGAGGGTCTGCGACGTGTTGCCGAGGCCGGTGATCAGGCCGCCGGAGAAGCGCACATCGCGTTCGTCGACGTTCAGCAGCCGCCCGGCGACCGCGGCCATCCGCTCCCTGATCTGCTCGCACGCGTTCTTGACGGCACCGCCGTTGAGGTCGGCTCCGGATGATGCCGCCGTGGCCGACGTGTTGGGCACCTTGTCGGTGCGGGTCGGAGCTAGGCGCACCTGATGCATCTCGAGGCCCAGTGCGGTCGCGGCGACCTGCAGCATCTTGGTGTGCAGACCCTGACCCATCTCGGTGCCGCCGTGGTTGATCAGCACAGAGCCGTCCTTGTAGACGTGCACCAGGGCACCGGCCTGGTTGAAGGCGGCGAAGTTGAACGAGATGCCGAACTTGATCGGCGTCATCGCGAGTGCGCGCTTGGCGTGCGGGCTACCAGCGTTGAACCGAGCGATCTCGGCGCGGCGCTCGTCGACGTCTGCCTCGTCGTGCAGCTGATTCCAGATGGTGCCGAGGCGATCAGCATCCTTCACGAGCTGACCGTACGGCGTGCTCTGACCAGGCTGGTAGAAGTTCTTCTCGCGCAGCGCGAGCGCGTCGATGCCGAGCGCGGGCGCGACTCTGCCCAGGATGTCCTCGATGAGGAAGACGCCCTGCGGGCCGCCGAATCCGCGGAACGCCGTGTTCGACGCCTTGTGCGTCTTCACGATCCGGCCGAGCGCGTGCACGTTGGGGATCCAGTACGCGTTGTCGAGGTGGCAGAGCGCGCGGCCGAGCACCGGCTCGGACAGGTCGAGGCTCCATCCACCGTCGCAGGTGAGCACGGCATCCAGGCCCTGCAGCAGACCGTCGGAATCGAAGCCGACCTTCCACGAGATGTGGAAAGGATGCCGCTTGCCGGTCATCGTGATGTCCTGCGTGCGGTTCAGGCGCAGCCGCACCGGCCGCCCGGTGAGCTTGGCACCGAGCGCGGCGATCGCCGCGAAACCGTGCGACTGCATCTCCTTGCCGCCGAACCCGCCGCCCATGCGCAGCGACTGCACGGTGACCTGGTTCGAGGAGAGATCGAGCACGTGGGCGATGATCTCCTGCGTCTCGGACGGATGCTGCGTCGAGCACTGCACGAAGTACTGGCCCTCCGAGTCGATCGTCGCGAACGACGCCTGCGTCTCGAGGTAGAAGTGCTCCTGACCGCCGAACTCCGTCTCGCCTTCGAAGACGTGCGCAGACGAGGCCAGAGCGGATGCCGCGTCCCCGCGCTCGACCGTGCGGGCTGTGCCCTGGAAGGATCCGGCGTCGACGGCATCCTGAATCGTGATCAGCGACGGAAGCGGCTCGTATTCGACCTTGACGGCGGCGGCGCCGAGGCGGGCGGCCTCCTGCGTCTCGCCGAGCACCCACACCAGGGCGTGGCCGTAGAACATCGCCTCATCGGGGAACAACGGCTCGTCGTGCTTGATGCCTGCGTCGTTGACGCCGGGGACGTCGGCGGCGGTGAGCACGCGGACGACACCCGGCACCTCGTATGCGCCGGAGACGTCGATCGTGACCTTGGCGTGCGCGTTCGTGGACTGCACCGGCCACGCGGTGAGCACGCCGGCCGTGTGCGCGGCGAGATCGTCGGTGTACATGGCGGCGCCCGTCACATGCAGGGCGGCGCTCTCGTGCGGGGCGGGCTTTCCGACGACGGGGCCTTCCGGACGGTCGGCGAGAGCACTCATGCCGGCACCTCCTTGTTGTTGATCACTGTCGTGCTGTAGAGCTTGAGCAGCGCGGTGTTGAGCATGAGCGCGCGGTACTCCGAACTCGCGCGGTGATCCGACATCGGCGTGCCCTCACTGCCGAGCACTGCGGATGCTGCGCGGACCGTGGCGACATTCCACGGCTGTCCGACGAGGGCCTCCTCGGTCGCGCGGGCGCGCAACGGTGTGGCGGCCACGCCGCCGAGCCCGATCTTCGCCGCCGTGACTGAGCCGCCTTCGATGTCGAGCGCGAACGCCACCGCGACGCTGGAGATGTCGTCGAAGCGGCGCTTGGCGATCTTCTGGAACGAGGTCACCTTTGCGAGCGGCCGGGGGATGCGGACGGCCCGGATGAGTTCGTCCTGACGTCTTACCGACTGGCGATAGCCGGTGAAGTATTCGGCCAGGTCGACCTCGCGCTCGCCGTCTGCGGATGCCAGCACCACACGGGCTCCGAGGGCCAGCAGCGCGGGGGGAGTGTCGCCGATCGGCGATCCGGTGCCGAGGTTTCCGCCGATGGTGCCGCGGTTGCGGATCAGCCGGGAGGCGAACTGCGGGAACAGCTGTGCGAGCAGCGGCACCGTGCCGCCGAGGCGCGATTCGATCTCCGAGAGCGGCAGGGCGGCGCCGATCTCGATCTCGTCGTCGGTGACGGCGAGCGTGCGCAGTTCCTCGTGGTGCTCGATCGCGACGACGAGGGGCGCGCGCGAGCCACGGATGTTCACCTCGACGCCCCAATCCGTGGAACCTGCGACGAGCAGAGCATCCGGCTCATCGCGGATCAGACGCAGGGTCTCGTCGAAGGATGCCGGACGGATGAAGCGCGAGCCGTCGACTGTCGCGGCTGTGGCGACCGGGACGGGCGCGGGGTCGGCAAGGCGCTGCAGCAGCGGGTCGTCGCTCTCGGGCGAACCCAGCGCGTACGCGGCGTCGCGGATCGGGCGGTAGCCGGTGCACCGGCAGAGGTTTCCGCTGAGCGCGTGCAGGTCGAAGCCGTTCGGGCCGTGCTCGGCGTCGTGAACGGGGCAGTCCTCGTCGGTGCTCTCGTCCACAGCCTCGCGACCGTCGCGGTAGTACTCGCCTGCCATGCTGCAGACGAAACCCGGCGTGCAGTAGCCGCACTGCGAGCCGCCGGCCTCGGCGAGCTTCTCCTGGACAGGATGCAGTGCATCGGGGCTGCCAAGACCCTCAGAGGTGACGACCTCCTGACCGTTCAGTGCGTATACCGGCACGAGGCAGGAGTTCACCGGCGTCCAGGCCGTGCCGCCTTCGGGCGTAGGAGTGGCGAGCATGACGGCGCAGGCACCGCACTCTCCCTCGGCGCAGCCTTCCTTGGCGCCGGAGAGTCCGGCTCCGCGAAGCCAGTCCAGGGCGGTGGTGTGCGACGGGGTGCCCGCGAGGGGGCGGCTCTTCCCGTTGACGTTGACGGCGATGTCATTCATAGGTGGATCTCCTCAGATCCGGCGGTGTTGCGTGTACGGGCGCCGAGAGCCGATGATGCGAGTCTAAGCGCCCGACGCTGCCGGGTGGGGGCCAAACAGATTGTCCTGTTTCCAGTATTCGGAAACACTATTCTGTTCCATGGAAAGGATAGGCCGCGCGTCCGGTGCGGTCAAGTGCATCAGAATCTCCGCCCGACGGGGCGAGATCGGCTCAGGACGTGCTGGAGAGCGCGGAGATCTCGGCGACGACCTCGCGCAGCACGGGGATGGCCCGCTCGGCGAACCCCTCGTCGACGCGGGCGACGGGGCCCGACACCGAGACCGCGGTGAGGGTGGGCATGTCCGGCACGGCCATGGCGTAGCAGCGCACGCCGATCTCCTGTTCTTCGTCATCGATCGCGTAGCCGCGCTCACGCGTCAGCGCGAGGTCTGCGAGCAGGGCATCGACGGTCCCGATGGAGCGTTCGGTGTCACGCGGCATCCCGGTGCGCGAGACGATTTCGCGTACGGCGTCGTCGCTCATCTGCGCGAGGATCGCCTTGCCCACGCTGGTGGAATGCAGGTACGAGCGGCGGCCCACTTCGGTGAACATGCGCATCGCGTGCGGAGACGGCGCCTGCGACACGTAGATCACGCGGTCACCGTCGATCGTGGCGAGGTTGGACGTCTCGCCCAGGCGCTCGACGAGGTCCTTGAGCTGCGGCATCGCGATCCGACCGAACTTGCGGTTGGCGGCTTCGCCGAGTCGCACGAGCCGCGGTCCGAGCGCGTAGCGCCTGTTCGCGAGCTGACGGGCGTATCCGAGAGAGACGAGCGTGCGCAGCAGGCGGTGGATCGTGGGCAGCGGCAGTTCGGCGGATGCGGAGAGCTCACTGAGGGTGACGTCGCCCCCGGCGTCGGCGATGAGTTCAAGCAGATCGAAGACGCGAGTGACGGACTTCACTCCGTCGGATGCTGCTGCGGGCATTGAGAGACCTCTCGAATTCGACACACTTATCCACATGGTGGAAACGACTTCCCGATCAGGCTATCCCATCAACGAATCGCATGCGCTCTTGAAACTTCCGTATTGTGGAGGTTATTATCCACATGACAGAAGGGGTCGCATGACCATCCAGATCACACGTCAGCCCCGCATCGACGCGGCGGACGATATCCTCACCGCAGAGGCACTCCGTTTCGTGGAAGACCTGCACCGTGAGTTCGACACCCGCAGGCGCGAACTGCTCGTCGCCCGCCAGCTGCGCCGTGACCAGGTCGCCCGCACCGGGCATCTCGACTTCCTCCCCGAGACCGCGCACATCCGCGAAGGGGACTGGCAGGTCGCCCCGGCGCCGGCTGCGCTGCAGGACCGCCGAGTGGAGATCACCGGCCCCGCCTCACCTGCGAAGATGGCGATCAACGCCCTGAACTCCGAGGCTCGCGTCTGGCTGGCCGACCTCGAGGACGCCTCGAGCCCCACCTGGGAGAACGTCGTCGAGGGCGTGCGGAACCTCCGTGATGCCGCCCGAGGCACGCTCGCGTACACCTCGCCCGCCGGCAAGCCGTATGCGCTGCGCACGGATGTGCATCGCCCCACCGTCGTCGCCCGCCCGCGCGGGTGGCACCTCTCCGAGAGCCATGTGCTGATCGACGGCGAACGTGCGAGCGCGTCGCTCGTCGACTTCGGGCTGCACTTCTTCCACACCACCCGCCAGCTCATCGCCAACGGGCACGGCCCGTACTACTACCTGCCCAAACTCGAGAGCCACCGCGAAGCGCGTCTGTGGAACGATGTGTTCGTGCATGCTCAGGATGCTCTTGGCATCCCCCAGGGGACGATCCGCGCCACGGTGCTGATCGAGACGATCCCTGCGGCCTTCGAGATGGACGAGATCCTCTACGAGCTGCGCGACCACGCCTCGGGCCTGAACGCCGGACGCTGGGACTACCTCTTCAGCCTGATCAAGGTGTTCCGCGACCAGGGTGAGGCGTTCACCCTGCCCGACCGTGCGGATGTCGCGATGACCGCACCGTTCATGCGCGCCTACACAGAGCTTCTCGTGAAGACCTGCCACCGGCGCGGTGCCGTCGCGATGGGCGGCATGGCTGCATTCGTGCCGAACCGCAACGATGTGGAGGCGACCAAGGCGGCCTTCGACAAGGTCCGTGCCGACAAGACGCGTGAGGCCGGTGACGGCTTCGACGGATCCTGGGTCGCGCATCCCGACCTCGTGCCGATCTGCCGCGAGGTGTTCGACGGGGTGCTCGGCGAGCGTCCCAACCAGCTCGATCGCCAGCGTCCTGAAGTCTCGGTCGCCGCTGACGACCTGCTCGATGTGGCGTCGGCATCCGGCAGCGCGACCGAAGCCGGTCTGCGCACCAACCTCGCCGTGGCCGTCACGTACACCGCGGTGTGGCTCTCCGGCAATGGCGCCGTCGCGATCAACAACCTCATGGAGGATGCCGCGACCGCCGAGATCTCGCGTTCGCAGATCTGGCAGCAGCTGCGCAACGGCACCGTGCTCGCCGACACCGGAGAGGCGGTGACCGCGGATCTCGTGCAGCGTCTGCTGGCCGAAGAGGTCGCGAAGCTCGCCGCCGGAGTGAGCGACGCGGACTTCGAGCAGTACTACCAGCCGGCGGCTCGCCTGGTCTCGCAGATCTGCCTCGATGACGAGTACGTCGACTTCCTGACGCTGCCGGCGTATGAGCTGCTCACGGATGCCGCGGCAAGGGTGGACGCATGAGAAGTGGACTCAGCGACGACGACCTGGCGAGGATCGATCAACACCTCGCCACGACCGACGACCTTCTCGACACCGTCTACCCGGGAGACAGCGGTGCGCGCCAGCCGGTGCACACGGTCTACGTTCCCGCGGATCAGTTCACGCCGGATTTCGCCGCGCAGT
Source organism: Microbacterium profundi (assembly GCF_000763375.1). Classification (NCBI taxonomy): domain Bacteria; kingdom Bacillati; phylum Actinomycetota; class Actinomycetes; order Micrococcales; family Microbacteriaceae; genus Microbacterium; species Microbacterium profundi. The sequence continues at coordinate 1,590,657 of NZ_JPSY01000001.1, forward strand.
GGGGTGCGCAGGCGCTCGCCGCTGTCGAGGCAGCAGGTGGGATGGAGGCCCTCGCCGCGCAGGTAGGAATCGAGCCCGGTCTCATCGGCGAAGTGGCCGGTCGGGTGGCGCGCAAGCTCTCGACCGAACCGATCGAGGATCTGCGGCTGGATTTCGAAGACGGCTACGGTGATCGCGGCGACGTCGAAGACGCGGATGTCGCGATGGCCGCGTCGAAGGTGTCGGATGCCGTGGCATCCGGGTCGGCTCCGCCCTTCATCGGCATCCGCTTCAAATGCTTCGAGAAGCCGACGCGTGCCCGCGGCCTTCGCACTCTCGATCGGTTCATCGGCGGTCTGCTCGAGGCCGGCGGTCTGCCCGACGGACTGGTGCTCACCCTGCCGAAGGTGACGACGACCGCGCAGGTGGAGGCGATGGTCATCGCCGTGGCGGCTCTCGAGCGTGCACACGGACTGGATGCCGGACGTCTGCGCTTCGAAGTGCAGGTCGAGACGCCCCAGCTCGTGCTCGGGGCCGACGGGCGCTCGCCGCTGGCGCAGTTGCCCGTCGTCGCCCCGGGCCGCATCTCTGGTCTGCACTACGGCACCTACGACTACAGTGCCTCGCTCGGCATCGCCGCGGAGTATCAGTCGATGGAGCATCCGGCCGCCGATCTCGCGAAGCAGGTCATGCAGCTCGCGGTCGCAGGCACCGGCATCCGACTCTCTGACGGCTCGACCAACATCCTGCCGGTGGGCGAGCGCGCGGCGGAGGCATGGTCGCTGCACGCGCGACTCGTGCGGCGCTCGCTCGAACGCGGCTTCTACCAGGGCTGGGACCTGCACCCGCATCAGCTGCCGACGCGCTATCTCGCGACGTACGCCTTCTACCGACACGGCTACCCGGACTCGGCATCGCGGCTGCGCACGTACCTCGCGCAAGAGGAGGGTGCCGTCATGGACGAGCCGGCCACTGCGCGGGCGCTGGCGTGGTTCGTGCTCCGCGGCGTGCAGTGCGGAGCCATCGACGCCGACGAGGTGGCTGCGGACATCGGCATCCGGGTCGACGCGCTCACCGCGCTCGCTCATCCCAGGCTCTCAGACCACGCGCTCGCGCGCGCCTGACGCGCCCCCAGAATTCGAAGGAGAATCATGAGCTATTACACACCGGCCGGCGGCCTGCCGGACCAGACCACGCTGCTCACGGATCGCGCCATCGTCAAAGAGGCGTACACGGTCATCCCCAAGGGCGTCTTCCGCGACATCGTCACGAGCAACCTGCCGGGTTTCACGAAGACGCGCTCGTGGATCATCGCCCGCCCGATCGCCGGATTCGCCACGACGTTCTCGCAGCTCATCGTCGAGATCCAGCCGGGCGGCGGCGCTTCCCACCCCGAACCCGAGGCGGGCGTCGAGGGCGTGGTGTTCGTGACCGCAGGCGAGCTGACGGTGACGATCGCGGGACAGCGACATGTGCTCGCCGAGGGCGGCTACGCGTTCCTCGCACCCGGGGAGACGTGGTCGCTGGCCAACGAGGGTGCGGAGCTGACGTCGTTCCACTGGATCCGCAAGGCCTACGAGCGCGCGGGAGGCATCGCCTTGCCGAAGTCGTTCGTGACGCGCGATCAGGACGTCACGCCGCGTGAGATGCCGGACACCGACGGGGCATGGGCGACGACGCGCTTCGCCGATCCGGATGATCTGTCGCACGACATGCACGTCAACATCGTGACCTTCCAGCCCGGAGGATCGATCCCCTTCGCCGAGACGCACGTCATGGAGCACGGCCTCTTCGTGCTCGAGGGCAAGGCCGTCTATCGCCTCAACGATGACTGGGTCGAGGTCGAGGCCGGCGACTTCATGTGGCTGCGCGCGTTCTGTCCGCAGGCCTGCTACGCGGGCGGACCAGGGCCGTTCCGCTATCTGCTGTACAAGGACGTCAACCGCCAGGTCATGCTGACCCGCGGCGGGGATCCGCGTCCCTGGGGGTGAGGGCGCGCCCGGCGCACCGCGCGCCCGGTGCGAGCCGGGCGAGCTCTCGACCGTCGCCAGGCCGCCGAATGGCAGATGCGGGAAGAGTTTCCCGGGTTCGTTCGCGGCGGAACCCAGGAAACTCTTCCCGCGTCCCGGCGGGCGGGCGGATCTGGGCGACGGCGGGCGGGCGGCGCGGGTCACTTGCTACGTGAGGCGATCGCGCTCCGGACGCGAGCGATCAGCAGTTCGGGCTCATCGAGGTCGGCCTGGGTGAGGCGGATGACGATCCAGCCCGCGCTTTCGAGACAGCGCTGCCGCTGGATGTCTTTGCGCCACTGGTCCTTGTCCGTACGATGGCCGTCTCCCTCGTACTCGAACGCGATCTTCCACTCCGGATATGCGAGGTCGGTGCGTCCGAGGAACTGCCCGTCGACCCACACCTCGTGCTGCACGACGGGCTCGGGCAGCCCGCTGTCGATGAGCAGCAGCCGGGTCTCGGTCTCCTTCGGAGATTCGACGAGTTCACGAGCCTGCGGCAGCGCAGCGCGAATCGTCGCGCGCCCGCGGAACCTCTCCCATTCCTCAAGCCGACGGGTGATCTCGGAGCGCGTGCTGAGCGGCCTCCCCGGCCCGAGATCGGGATAGTTGGATGCCGTTGTCAGCAGTGCGTCGAGCACGATGACCGCCTGCGTCACGGTCAGGGTCGCAGCGCAGGTGAAGAGCGCGGCGACTGGATCGATGACAGGGTGTCCGCGGAGGGTGCGGGTCTCAGCGCGATCCTCGCGCATGCGCCGACCGCGGACTCCCGGTGTCTTCGGCGGAGCCCCTGACCACGGTACGAAGATGTCGAGCGGTTCCTTCGACGTCCATTTCGTCGGCATCGGCAGGCCCCAGTCGCGGGCTGCCGTCATGCCCCCGAATCGCTGGGCCGGCTTCAGTCGTGGCACGTAACAGTCGACGAAGTCATGGAACGTCGTCGGCACCTCGACCGAGCGGATGCCGCGGAACGGCCGGTGCAGATCGGGAGTGCTGTACCGGCCGGGGCGGAGGCCGACGGCTTCCGCAGTGCGCACGGAGAACCTGTCGCCCAGTCGGCGGGGAAGTCTGACACGGTGTCGCATCCGTCGATATTGACGGAGCTGCGCGACACGGCATCCCGAGTTCTCCGAGAATGTGAGCAACCCCCGCCTCTGCTCATCTCGTGCAGGAAGAGTCGTCTACATCCCGCCCGCGGTCGTACCGGAACACTTTCGCGGGTTCGAGACGCGATGAACCCGCGAAAGCGTTCCGGCAATGCAGGCGGCGCGCGCCACCCGCGCTCAGCCACCCGCGCCTGACGGATCCCATCGTTGACACCTCGCCCGGCGCGCCGTAGACTTTCGTGTAGCAGAAGTTTTCTTCCACAATACGGAAAGACACAAACAAGACGAAGGAGTCGAAATGACGTACACGGTGAACTGCTCGATCCTTCTCACCGAGCTCCCGCTGCTCGAGCGCCCCGCCGCGGCGAAGGCCGCCGGATTCGACGCGGTCGAGTTCTGGTGGCCGTTCTCCACCTCTGTACCGCTCGACCACGAGGTCGACGCGTTCATCGCCGCCATCCGCGACGCAGGCGTGCAGCTGACCGGCCTCAACTTCAACGCCGGCGACATGCCGAACGGCGACCGCGGACTGGTCTCGTGGCCCGCACGCGGCAAAGAGTTCCGCGACAACCTGGCCGTCGTGGTCGGCATCGCACGCGAACTCGGCACCAAGGGTTTCAACGCGCTGTATGGCAACCGCATCGACGGGGTCGATCCCGCCGCTCAGGATGCCGTGGCGATCGAGAACCTCGCGGCCGCGGCCGAAGCCGTCGGGACAGTCGGGGGCACCGTGCTCGTCGAGCCGGTCAGCGGCGCAGAGCGGTACCCGCTGCGCACTGCGGCGGACGCTCTGGACGTCATCGACCACGTCCGCACCTCGACCGGCGCGCGCAACCTCGCCCTGCTCGCCGATTTCTACCACCTCGCCGTGAACGGCGACGATGTGCCCCAGGTCATCGAAGAGCACGCCGCATCGTTCGGTCACATCCAGATCGCGGATGCGCCCGGCCGCGGCGCCCCCGGAACGGGCGCCCTACCCATCGACACCTGGATCGCACGCAGCCAAGAGCTCGGCTATTCCGGCTACATCGGCCTCGAGTACAAGGCGCCCATCGAGACCGCGTTCGCATGGGCGGCAGCAGCCGCCGGCAGAACGCGCTGAGAACACATCCACTTCCGCGGCATCGTCGCCGCATCACACGAAGGAATCATCATGAGCAGCATCGCAGTCATCGGCCTCGGCATCATGGGCCTTCCCATGGCCAAGAACCTCATCGCCGCAGGACACTCGGTCACCGGCTACAACCTCAGCAAAGACCGCATCGACGAACTCGTCGCCGCGGGCGGCCAGGGCGCCGACGGCATCCCCGCGGCAGTCAAGGGCGCCGACGTCATCATCACCATGGTGCCGGACTCCCCTGATGTCGCAGCCGCCGTCCGCGGCGAAGAGGGCATCTTCGCGCACGCCGAGAAGGGAGCGCTGTGGATCGACGCATCCAGCATCCGCCCCGACGTCGCGAAGGAGCTCGCCGACGAGGCGATCGCCGCGGGCCTCCGCGCCGTCGACGCTCCCGTCTCGGGGGGTGAGCAGGGTGCGATCGACGCCGTGCTGTCGATCATGGTCGGCGGCACCGAACAGGACTTCGCCGACGCTCTGAAGGTGCTCGAGTCGGTCGGCAAGACCATCGTGCACGTCGGGCCTGCAGGCGCCGGGCAGACGGTGAAGGCGGCCAACCAGCTGATCGTCGCCGTGAACATCCAGGCGCTGGCCGAGGCCATCATCTTCCTCGAGGCATTCGGCGTCGACACGGATGCTGCGCTCAAGGTGCTCGGCGGCGGACTCGCCGGATCCAAGGTGCTCGACCAGAAGGGCCAGAAGATGCTCGATCGCGACTTCTCGCCCGGATTCCGCCTCGCCCTCCACAACAAGGACATGGGCATCATCACCGCCGCCGCACGACAGGCAGGCATCACCATCCCGCTCGGCGCCCACGTGGCCCAGCTCGTCGGCTCCGCCGTGCAGCAGGGCGACGCCGGCCTTGACCACTCCGGGCTGTTCAAGCTGACCGCGGCCTTCGCCGGTCGCGCCTGACCCGCACCCCGACCGCTGAGCCTGTCAAAGCGTCGGGCCCTTCGACAGGCTCAGGGACCTTCGACAGGCTCAGGGACCTTCGACAGGCTCAGGGACCGATCACTCTCAAGGAGAATCTCATGACTCGCATGCGCGCGGCAGATGCCGCCGTGGCCATCCTGGTGAAGGAGGGCGCCATCGAGGCGTTCGGCCTGCCAGGGGCCGCCATCAACCCTTTCTATTCCGCGATGCGCGCCAACGGCGGCATCCGGCACACCCTTGCCCGCCACGTCGAGGGCGCAGCCCACATGGCCGACGGCTACACCCGCGCCGCCGACGGCAACATCGGCATCTGCATCGGCACCTCCGGCCCCGCCGGAACCGACATGATCACGGGGCTGTACGCGGCCTGGGCCGATTCGCTGCCGATCCTGTGCATCACCGGCCAGGCGCCCGTCGCGAAGCTGCACAAGGAAGACTTCCAGGCCGTCGACATCGAGACCATCGCCAAGCCCCTCACGAAGATGGCGATGACCGTGATGGAGGGTGCTCAGGTTCCCGGTGCCTTCCAGAAGGCGTTCCAGCTGATGCGCGAGGGGCGGCCTGGTCCGGTGCTCATCGACCTGCCGATCGACGTGCAGCAGACCGAGATCGAGTTCGACATCGACGCCTACGAGCCGCTGCCGATCGCCAAGCCCGTCACTTCGCGCCGTCAGGCCGAGAAGGCGATCGACATGCTGACCGCGAGCGCGCATCCGGTCATCGTCGCGGGTGGCGGCATCATCAACGCCGGCGCGTCCGCTCAGCTGGTCGAGCTCGCGGAGGTGCTCGGCATCCCGGTCATCCCGACTCTGATGGGCTGGGGAACCATCCCCGACGATCATGAGCTGAACGCCGGGATGGCGGGTCTTCAGACCTCGCACCGCTACGGCAACGCGACGCTGCTGGCGTCGGACTTCGTGATCGGCATCGGCAATCGCTGGGCCAACCGCCACACCGGCAGCGTCGACAAGTACACCGAGGGGCGTACGTTCGTGCACGTCGACATCGAGCCGACGCAGATCGGTCGCGTCTTCGCGCCTGACCTCGGGATCGTGTCGGATGCCGGTGCCGCCCTCGACGCGTTCCTCGAAGTAGCGCGCGAGCGGAGCATGTCGGGAACCCTGCCGGACTACTCGGCATGGGCCGATGAGAGCCGCGAGCGCAAGGCCACGCTGCAGCGCAAGACGCACTACGACGACGTGCCGATGAAGCCGCAACGCGTGTACGAGGAGATGAATCGCGCCTTCGGCAAGGACACCACCTACGTCACGACGATCGGGCTGTCGCAGATCGCCGGCGCGCAACTGCTGCATGTGTTCGGTCCGCGCAAGTGGATCAACGCGGCGCAGGCCGGTCCGCTCGGATGGACGGGGCCTGCCGCTCTCGGTGTCGTCCGCGGCAAGCCGGGCGAGACCGTGGTCGCACTGTCGGGCGACTACGACTTCCAGTTCATGATCGAAGAGCTCGCGGTGGGGGCGCAGCACAAGCTGCCGTACATCCACGTCGTCGTGAACAACAGCTATCTCGGGCTGATCCGCCAGGCCCAGCGCGGCTTCGAGATGGACTTCGAGGTGTCGCTGGCGTTCGAGAACATCAACTCCCCGCACGTGGAGGGCAGCACGGCGAACGGCTATGGTGTGGATCATGTCAAGGTCGCAGAGGGACTCGGATGCCGGGCGATCCGCGTCGAGCGCCCCGAAGACCTCGCCGCGGCATTCGCTGAGGCGCGGTCTCTCATCGAGCAGTATCAGGTTCCCGTCGTGGTCGAAGCGATCCTCGAGCGCGTGACGAACATTCCGATGGGCACCGAACTCGACAACGTCAACGAGTTCGGCGAGCTCGCCGTCACATCCGAGGATGCTCCGACCGCTATCCGTTCGCTCGCGAAGGTCTGAGATGCGTCTGGTCATCGCCCCCGACAAGTTCAAAGGGTCGCTGACGGCTCCCGAGGTGGCTGAAAGGGTCGCCTCGGGAGCGCGGCGCGCCGACCCGACGATCGAGGTCGTGACCGTTCCGGTCGCCGACGGCGGTGAGGGCACTCTGGATGCCGTGCTCGCCGCAGGATTCTCCTCCCGTACTGCTCTGGTCGCCGGACCGACCGGTGCGCGGATCGAGGCGGAGTTCGCGGTGCGCGGTGAAGAAGCGGTCGTCGAGATGGCGCGCGCCTCTGGCCTCGACTTGCTACCCGGTGGCCGTAAGGATGCGCTCGGGGCGACGAGTCTCGGCACCGGCCAGCTCATCCGCGCGGCTCTGGATGCCGGATGCCGACGCATCGTGCTCGGAATCGGAGGCAGCGCTTCCACCGACGGTGGGGCCGGTCTGCTGCAGGGGCTCGGCGTGCGGTTCCTCGACGCGGACGGTTCAGAACTGCGGGCGGGTGGCGGGGCACTCGCGCGCCTCGACTCCGTGGACGTGAGTGGGTTGGATGCACGGCTGCGCGACGCCGAGATCATCCTGGCGAGCGACGTGGACAATCCGCTCACCGGGCCGACCGGCGCTGCAGAGGTGTTCGGGCCGCAGAAGGGCGCGAGTGCCGACGACGTCGCGACGCTCGAGGCGGGTCTTGCGCGGTTGGTCGAGGTGCTTTCTGCCGCGGGCGGGTTCCCTGTCGCTGCGGCCGACGCCGCTTCCCGAGAGGGGGCTGGTGCCGCCGGCGGCGTGGGATTCGCCGCCATAGCGCTCGGCGCGACCAGGCGCGCGGGAGTCGACGTCGTCCTCGAAATGACAGGCCTCGCCTCCCAGATGGAGGGGGCGGATGCCGTCATCACCGGCGAGGGCAGCCTCGACGAGCAGAGCCTGATGGGCAAGACCCCGGTCGGCGTCGCACGTGCGGCGGCCGCTGCCGGCCTGCCGGTGTACGCGGTCTGCGGGCGGACGACGCTGTCCGCCGATGCGATTGCGGACGCCGGGTTCGCCGGAGCTCGCGCACTGTCCGAGCTCGAACCAGACGCCGAGCGCAGCATGGCTGAGGCCGGTCCGCTGCTTGAAGAGCTCGCCGAGGGCTTGGTGCGCACGATCATCGCAGAGCTCGATCTTGCAGAGCTCGATCTTGCAGGACCCGATACTGCAGGCGCGCACCGCTATGACCTCGTTCTTCGCGGTCGCGCCCTGATCGACGGTGCGATCACCTCCGCTGAGATCGGGGTGCGCGACGGCCGAATCGCCAAGGTCGCTCCTGCGGATGCCGGGCTCAGCGCCGCCCGGATCGTCGAACTCGCCGCGGACGAGGTGCTCCTGCCCGGCCTGGTAGACACGCACGTGCACGTCAACGAACCGGGTCGCACCGAGTGGGAGGGTTTCGAATCCGCCACGAGGGCGGCCGCGGCCGGTGGGGTCACGACGATCGTGGACATGCCGCTCAACAGCATCCCTCCCACCGTCTCGGTCGCTGCGCTCGATGAGAAGCGCGCCGTGGCGGAGGGGCGCGTCTTCGTCGACGTCGGATTCTGGGGCGGGGTGATCCCCGGCAACATCGCCGAGCTCGCTCCACTGCACGACGCGGGCGTCTACGGGTTCAAATGCTTCCTGCTTCCCTCCGGGGTCGATGAGTTCCCTGAGGTGTCTGTCGTCGAGATGCGCGACGCGATGGCGGTGCTCGCAGGGCTGGACTCGCTGCTGGTCGTGCACGCCGAAGATGCGCACATCATCGAGGAGTCGGTGCAGCCGGGGAGCCGCGAATACGCGCCGTTCCTCGCCTCGCGCCCGCGCTCGGCGGAGGATGCGGCGATCGCCGAGGTGATCCAGGGCGCGGCCGACACCGGCATACGCGCACACATCCTGCACCTCTCCAATGGCGACTCGCTCGGACGGATCGCGGCGGCTCGAGCCGATGGCGTCGACCTCACGGTGGAGACCTGCCCGCACTATCTGACACTCACCGCCGAAGACATCCTCGACGGGAGCACAGCATTCAAATGCTGTCCGCCGATTCGCGAGGGCGACAATCGCGACGAGCTGTGGCGCGGATTGTCGGAGGGGACGATCGACTACATCGTCTCCGATCATTCGCCGTCGACGCCTGAGATGAAGTTCGCCGGCGACGGTGACTTCTCGCTGGCGTGGGGCGGCATCGCGTCACTGCAGCTGGGGCTCCCGCTCGTGTGGACGCACGCGCGCGAGCGCGGGTACTCGCTCGAGCAGGTCGTGTCGCTCATGGCCGAGAAACCGGCGGCAAGAGTCGGTCTGGTCGACAAGGGCCGCATCATCGAGGGCGGCGCGGCCGATTTCGCCGTCTTCGCCCCGGAGGAGACGTTCACCGTCGATGCGAAGCGCCTTGCGCACCGGCATCCGATCACCCCCTACGACGGCCAGCAGCTCACGGGTATCGTGCGAACGACCTACCTCGCCGGAGCGCGGGTCGAGAGCGACGCCCCTCGCGGCCGGCTGCTGCGACGGGAAGACCCGGCCAGTCGGAGAACCGCCGAACCTATCGAGAATGGAGAAACCGCATGATCAACTCAACCGAAGAGCTCGAGGTCGGCCAGAAGGCTCCGGACTTCACGCTCACCGATGCATCCGGAACCCAGCGCACGCTGTCCGAGCTGCGCGGTGCACCAGTCATCGTCTACTTCTATCCGGCGGCGTTCACGCCTGGCTGCACAACCGAGGCGTGCGACTTCCGCGACAACCTCGGGTCGTTCCAGGGTGCTGGGTACACAGTGCTCGGGATCTCGCCCGATCCGGTCTCGAAGCTCGCGGAGTTCGCGGAGGCCGAACAGCTGAGCTTCCCGCTGCTGTCCGACGAGGATTCCGCTGTCGCGAAGGAATGGGGTGCGTGGGGTCAGAAGACCGTGAGCGGCCGCACGTTCGACGGCCTGATCCGCACGACGGTGGTGATCGACGCCGACGGGGTCATCTCGTCCGTGGAGTACAACGTGAACCCTGAGGGGCACGTCGCGCGGCTCAGGGACGAACTGCTGAAATGACCGCTGAACTGGGGTGCAGGGCTTGCCAGCTCCAGCATCCCGTTCTATGATTGTCGTATGCTGAAATAACAGTTCCACGATACGAGAGACATTCGCTCGTATTCCTTACACCGTGGATGCCAGCACGCAAGAGAAAGAGATCAAGCGATGTTGCTTGAGCAATTCAATCTGGCGGAGCGAGGCGACGCTGTCGCCGCGCTCAGGCCGTGCATCGATGTGACGCGATGGTGTGAAGACATCGTCGATCGCCGTCCGTACGAGTCGGTCGATTCTCTCGTGACGGAGGCGGCGCAGGCCGCCGATCCATTCACGGCCGAGGAGATCGATTCGGCTCTCGCGCACCATCCTCGGATCGGTGAACGTGCGGGGGGCGACAGCAGGGAGGCGACGCTGTCGCGCTCCGAGCAGGCCGGGGTCGACCCGTCCGATGCCGACGTGCAGCAGGCGCTTCGCGACGGCAACCTCGCGTACGAGGAGCGCTTCGGCCGGGTCTTCCTGATCCGCGCGGCCGGGCGATCGGCGGGCGAGATCCTGTCGAGTCTGCGGGAACGTCTGCAGCACGATCCAGCCTCGGAAGAGCGGATCATCGCCGGGCAACTGCGAGAGATCGCACTGCTCCGACTGAGAGGAACCATCACCGCATGACTGCTGTGTCGCACATCACGACCCACGTGCTCGATGCCGTCCAGGGGCTTCCGGCACCGGGCGTCACGGTGGTGCTCTCCGCTCTCAGAGACGGTGAGTGGATGCTGCTCGCCGAGGGCGTCACGGATTCCGACGGCCGCGCCAAGCAGCTCGGCCCCGAGGTCGTGCCCGCCGGCACCTACCGGCTCCATTTCGACACCGGCGGGTACTTCGCCCGCACCGACACCCCCACCTTCTATCCCGAAGTCGTGCTCACGTTCGTCGTCGATGACGAGCAGCGTCACTATCACGTGCCGCTGCTGCTGAGCCCCTTCGCATATTCGACCTACCGAGGAAGTTAGAACGATGACCGACATCATGACCCGCACCGAGACCTCCACCGCGACGCCGGACGACGGCATCATTCTCGGCCCGAACCAGTACGGCAAGGCCGAGGTCCGCGTCGTCAAGGTCACCAGAGACGGTGACCGGCACTCGATCGAGGACCTCAATGTCACTTCGCAGTTGCGCGGCGACTTCCAGGCCGCGCACCTCGACGGCGACAACGGTCACGTCGTCGCTACCGACACCCAGAAGAACACCGTGTTCTGCTTCGCGCGGGAGGGGATCGGTTCGCCCGAGGCGTTCCTGCTGCGGCTCTCCGATCACTTCACGAGCTCGTTCGACTGGGTCAAGGGCGGTCGCTGGCTCGCGGAGAGCTACGCGTGGGACCGGATCCAGGTCGACGGCGAAGGGCACGACCACTCCTTCGTCCGCTCGGGGCAAGAGACGCGCACGGCCGTCGTCGTCGCCGGGGGGGCGGAGCGGCACATCATCGCCGGGCTGAAGGGACTGACGGTGCTCAAGACCACGCAGTCCGGATTCGTCGGGTTCCCGAAGGACCGATACACGTCGCTCAAGGAGACCACCGACCGCATCCTCGCCACCGACGTCTCGGCGCGCTGGCGGTACGCCCAGGATGCCGATGCTCGCGATCTGGACTTCAATGAGATCTACGCGGACGTGAAGCGCATCCTGCTGGAGGAGTTCACGCGGCAATACTCGGCTGCGCTGCAGGCGACGCTGTTCGATATGGGCCGTGCGGTGCTCGCAGCGCATCCTGAGATCGCGGAGATCCGCTTCTCGATGCCCAACAAGCATCACTTCGTCGTCGATCTCGAACCGTACGGTCTCGACAACCCCAACGAGGTGTTCTTCGCCTCCGATCGCTCGTACGGCCTGATCGAAGCGGCCGTGACCCGTGAGGGTCAGGCCGAGGTGGCGTCGGCATGGGAGGCGGTCAGCTCGTTCTGCTGAGCGCTCGGCTCGATCTGAGCCCGTCGCTCAGACGAATCGCACGGCGTGCTGCAGGCGCGTGCGCACATCGAACAGCTCGTTGCCGCCGATGTCGCGCGCGCCCGGCACGCCCTGGCGCAGCACGGTGTGCAGCGCGCTGCGGCGCACGACGACCACAGGGACGCCGCGCACCTTCCCGAGGGGCGTGATTGCCTGGTCGAGGTCGTCGTCGGGCAGCACGACGATCGCTCCGCCGAAGCGGACACGGGCCGAACGTGCGACGACGCGCATGCGGGCGAGGAGAGCGGCGATGGGTGCGGCGCCGTCGACGGCCGGGCCGATGATCTCGCCGCGTCGGAAGCGGACGACCTCGCCGAAGTCCTCGGACAGCACGCCGTACAGGCCGGACGGGCTGAGTATGACGTGATCGAGCTTCGCGTCGGGCTCCGGGCCGGTCGCGACGTCGTGCCACACGGTGAAGCCCATGCCGAGGTCGGAAACGGTGCGCGCGGTCTCCTCTTCGGCGAGGGCGTCGGCGAGCATTCGGCGCAGTTCATGCGGTGCTGAGCGTACGAGCGCCGGGTCGTAAGGGTCGGGAACTTCGACGCCGTGGCCCGCCCATTCGCGGATCAATGACAGGTAGCGCTCGCGACGCCAACCGCCCGGGTGTCCATAGGAGCGTGCCTTCGGACGGGTGTCGGTGCGGGCAGGAGGCGCCTGCCAACCGCTCCAGGTCACCTCGTCGGCCGAGAAGCCGTGGCCGCGATCGTAGGCGGCGCGGGCTTCGACCGTGCCGACCAGTTCCCACGCCCGCTGCACCTGGTTGAACGCGGCAGCATCGCCGCCCGCATCCGGATGCGTCTGGCGCAAGCGCAGGCGGAACGCGCGCTTGATCTCGTCAGCGGTGGCGGTGGGGTCGACGCCGAGCACCTCGTAGGCCGAGGCGGAGAGCGGGCTGTCGAACATCACTCTCCATTCTGGTCGGTCCTCGCTATGCGCGGGTCGGGCATGATCGTGTCGATCTTCGGCTTGGCGTTCGCGTGCGCGCGCCACCAGACGACGAATCCGACGGCGGTGAAGACGCCGTAGAACACGTACATGAAGCCGGTGGCGTAGTACCCGGAGCTGAAGAGCAGTGGCACGCCGACGACGTCGACGGCGATCCAGATCAGCCAGAACTCGGTCCAGCCCTTCGCCATGCCGTAGGTCGCGAGCAGCGATCCGACGAAGGTCCAGGCATCCGCCCAGACCGGTTCCCACGAGCCGAGCAGACGGAACAGGGGCGTCAGAGCGATCGTTCCGATGATCATGACGAGTACGAGTCCGACGCGTGCGCTGTTCGGTGCCCAGCGTGGAGTCACCTGCCCGCCGCCTGCGGATGCCTGGCGCCAGCGGATCCAGCCGTAGACCGCGACCGCGATGAACATGATCTGGCGGCCGGCCTGGCCGAGCAGGTTCGGCAGCGAATGGGCTGGGTTGAGGATGGAGCCGAGGAAGACCGTCAGCAGCAGCAGATTGCCGACGATGCCGACCGGCCAGGCCCAGATCTTGCGGCGCATGCCGCCGAGGGCACTGGCGAGGCCGAAGACGTTACCGACGACTTCGCGGATGAGCAGGCTCTGCCCGCCGGGCAGCACCCATTGCGAGTTGAAGGCGTCGACCAGCCAGCGCAGGATGTCCATCGTTCTCCGTTCGGCATGGATGCTGCCGAGGAGGATGCTGCGCTCTTCCATGCGCGTCGCCGCGCATAGCTCACGCTGTGCTTCTCCCATCCAGACTTTGACTGTCGGTACCGGAGTTCCACCGGTTCAACCGCCGCTCCGAGGAGCTGCGGGTCGCGGACTATGACCGCCGGTTCGGAATTTCACCGACCCCGGAGCACATGTGTGTTCAGGTGGAACATTACCCGAGGTCGGGGAGGAGGTCGTTCAGCCCGGGACGGTCAGGTCGAAGCGATCGGATGCCGTCGGCGGGTCGCCGACCGGGTCGATACGGAAATGCGTCGAGACGCTGTCACGGGGTGTTCCATGTGGATTCGGGTTCGGTGTGGCGTTCGTGGTCGAGGGCTTCGTCGACGGCTTGGTAGTCGAGGTGGGGGGATCGCCATTTGGCGTAGGGGTCCCACCAGCCGGGTCCGCGGATTTCGGGGAGGCCGTTTCGCATGCGGATCTTCCAGATGCCCTCATCGAGGGTGTGATGGTGGTGCCAACATAACGGAACCCCGTTAGAGGTGTGGGTGGGCCCTCCGCGGGCGTGTTCTTGCACGTGGTGGATCTCGCACCAGTCGGCGGGGACGTCGCAGCCGGGGATGAGGCATTCGCGGTCTCTGAGCACGATCGCCCGCCGTTGGGTCGCGGTGAACAACCGCGCGCTGGTGCTGATCGCGACGATCGCACCCTTGTCGTCGAACAGCACCCGCTGGATCCCGCCCGCACACCCGGCGTGATCGGCCGCCCCGAGGGGGACGTCGTAGCCGGTGCCTTCGACTCTGGCCCGCCCGGTGCGGTTCGTGTAGTCCTCTGCGGTGACGGAGACGACCAGCGTCGGTGCCGCACCACCCAAGGTGGGCATGCCTCCGGAGGCCGCGGCGACCATCAGGGCGGTCGCGAACGCGTCGTGACGTTTCTGCGCGTGCGTGCGCATGTCCGCCAACTCCACCGGCGGCGATTTCGCCTTGTGCTCGGGGAGCCCGTCCACACGATCCGAGACGTCTTCGCCAGCACCGTACTCGGCGCTGCTGGAGTACTTCGCATCGAACCAGTCATCGCCGCTGCCGCCGTCGCGATCGTCGCCGCTGCCCTCGCGGGCGCCGCCGGTCTCCCCGCCGCTGCCGCGACCGCCGTTGGGCTCGTCATCGCCGCTGCCGTCGCTATCGGCGCTGCTGCCGTCGCGATCGTCGCCGCTGCGGCTGCCGTCGCGATCGTCGGCGCTGCGGCTGCCGTCGCCGCTGTCGTCTGAGGGTCGGAAGCGCACCGTACTGCTGCTGCCTTTGTCTTCGGCTTTCGGGTTCAACAGCGAATCGATGAGTTTCTGCAACTGTGCTGCGACCTCCGGCAACACCTCGCCCCGCACCGGCACCGACCCGTCACGGAGTTTCCCGATCGTGAAGAACCTGCGCCGCTTGCCCGCACGATCCGACGGCTCCGCCCCATCCGGATCCAACCTCGCGATGATATGCGCGGCCAGGGCGGCAAGCTCATCCACCGTCGGCAACGGCGCCCGCTCAGCGTTTACCGTCACCGTGCCATCCAGCGGCAGCCCGGCTGCGAACCTGGCCAGCACCGCATCCGCAGCCAACCGATCCGCGACCCCGATCCGCGCCGCTTTCCTCAACGGGACCGTGCATGCCAGGAACCCGCCCACCGACAGCACCCCGTCCGCCAACGCGACCGCGAGCTCGGGGAACTTCCCCGGCAGCAACGCACCAGAGGTGATGTCGACCTCACGGTGCACCGCCCCCGCGGCGGCCACATACCGGCGCGAGGCAGGCCCATCCACGAGAAGGGTGCGCCGCAGCAGTTCGGCCGCATCACGGCATCCCGCCCGCGTCGACAACCGCCCGCCACGCTCGCACTGATCCCGCCCCACCACCTGATCCGTGACCGCGACGACCGCCCCACCCAACCGCCGCTGCACACGCCCCAACACCCGAACCACATCCAGAAGCTCGGCGTCGTCAGCGACGCGAAGATCACCACCCGCACCAGAGGAGCCCATCGCATCGGCCAACAACCGATCGATGCCCTCCAACTCCTCCGCCAGTGATCTCATACCCCCATTCAACAAGGGGCCACCGACATTCAAACCCCAGATCAGACCACCTTCACGAACTGTGCACAACCACCCGAAACCCCACACCCGTGGAGGAAGAGTGCGCACACGATCGGCGCTCGAAAACTGACAGTGCGAGCGGCGAGCGGCGAGCGGCGCGCCGCAAACGCGAGGCACCCGAGCCTTCGGGCGTCACTGACACCGACGTCACCTGGTGCCCCGCCGTCCTCCGGCGTACGTTCGGATCATGGCCGGAATCAGGGTGGATCCCGCAACAGAAGCCCGCGTGCGCGCCGCCATGTCATCCACCCCGCGTGCAGAGTTCCTGCCTCCCGAAGTGCGCCACTTGGCAGACGCCGACCATCCGGTGATGATCGGCTGGAACGCGACGAACTCGCAGCCGTCGACGGTGGCCAGGATGCTCGAGTTGCTCGACGTGCAATCAGGTGACCGCGTGCTCGATGTGGGAAGCGGTTCGGGGTGGACCACCGCCATTCTCAGCGTTCTGGCCGGCGACGAGGGCGCCGTCATCGGCGTCGAGCTGGTCCCGCAGTTGGTCGAGTACGGAAATGAGCGGCTCGCGGAGACCGGAACACGCGCCGAGATCAGGGAAGCCGTCCCCGGTGTCCTCGGCCTTCCCGACGAAGCGCCGTTCGACCGGATCCTCGTCTCAGCGCAGGCGGCGACAGTTCCGACACAGCTGGAGGCTCAACTCGCCGAAGGCGGACGCCTCGTCGCGCCGATCGCAGGGCTGATGACAGTGGTCGACATGCGTGACGGCCTCCCGCACAGACGGGCGGATGCCGGGATCTACAGCTTCGTCCCTCTCGTCTGAGACGATGACCGGCACGAGAGACGCGAGCGCATCACGCCTCCAGGTCCGCCCAGCCCGCGATGTCAACGCCGTGATTGTCCGGCGACGCGATCGTCCACGATTGGGGTGCGGGGTCGTCGGCAGCGATGCGCCCACCCGCAGCGACCGCGGCCCGCACACGCCGCTCCGCGAGGCTACGCCCGCACCCACCGCCGGAAAAGCCCTCCGCCGAGATCGCGAACTACGCGCCCACCGTCGCCGGCGATTCCTCGCCTTCATGGAAGCTCGGCTCCTTGCCCAGCATCCGTCCGATCAGAAGCACGATCCCGACGACCACGAGTCCCACGGCGAGCCCGGCCACCGCTGAGACGAAGGTCTCGCCGATCCACGCGATGACTGCTCCGGCGGGCGCGAGGAATTCCTGGATGCCGTGCAGCATGTCGCTGAAGAACACCAAGCCGACCTCGCCGAGGTTCGCAAGCAGCAGGTGGCCGCCGACCCACAACATGGCGACCGTTCCGACCACGCTGATGACGCGGAACACCGCCGGCATCGAACGCACGATCCGCGTCCCCGTGTGGCGCACGCGACGCGAGGGGTTCTTCGCCATCTTCAGACCGATGTCGTCGATCTTCACGAGCAGCGCGACCGCGCCGTAGACGATGACCGTCATCAACAGGGCGATCACGGCGAGGATCGCGAGCGTCATCCAGATGTCGAGCCCGGCCTCGAGATTCGACAGCGAGATGAGCATGATCTCGGTCGACAGGATGAGGTCGGTGCGGATCGCACCCCAGACGAGCTTGTTCTCGTTGCGCGCACCCTCATCGGCGCGGCCGTGGCTGAGCCCGAACCACTCCAGCACTTTCTCGGCGCCTTCGAAGCAGAGATACGTGCCGCCGAGGATGAGGAGGAACGGCAGCACCCACGGAGCGAACGCGGTCAGAAGCAGTGCGATCGGGATGATGATCACGAACTTGTTCGCGAGCGATCCGAGCGTGATCTTCGCGACCACCGGCAGCTCGCGTGCCGGCGAGATGCCCTGCACGTACTGCGGAGTGACAGCGGCGTCGTCGATCACGACACCCGCGGCCTTGGCCGACGCCTTCATCGCAGCGCTCAGAATGTCGTCGACGACGGCGAGCAGACCAACCGACATGCGTCCCCCTAGATGTTCAGGAAAGCAACACTACTGGCCCGATGCCCTGGCCGCTGTCGCCCGGAACCTCGATGTGGTGCGGAATGCCCGAAGCGGTGAGACTGTTCTCAAGGGGTGACAGATCATCACCCGAGGAGGGTCCATCATGACCGATACCGGAACCATCACCCGCACACCAGGCACCGAGACGGCGGTCCTCGCCGGCGGATGCTTCTGGGGCATGGAAGACCTCGTCCGTCGCCAGCCCGGCGTGCTCGACACCAGAGTCGGCTACACCGGCGGCGAGAACGCCTACGCGACCTACCGCAATCACCCCGGTCACGCCGAAGCCCTGGAGGTCGTGTTCGATCCCACGAAGACGACGTACCGCGACGTCCTCGCGTTCTTCTTCCAGATCCACGACCCCTCGACGCTGAACCGTCAGGGCAACGACATCGGCACGAGCTACCGTTCGGCGATCTTCCCGTTGAGCCCCGAGCAGGAGCAGATCGCCCGTGAGACGATCGCCGACGTCGATGCATCCGGGCTGTGGCCGGCCAAGGCGGTCACGACGATCGAGCCGGAAGGTCCGTTCTGGGAGGCCGAACCCGAGCACCAGGACTATCTGATCACATACCCGAACGGGTACACCTGCCATTTCCCGCGCGCGGGATGGGTGCTGCCGAAGCGCGAACAGGCCGCGAGCGCCTGACCGGCCTCACCCCGCGCGACCGGCCTCACGCCGTGCGCAGCGCACGCCCCCACGGCTGAGCCGGGTCGTGGATCGCGACGGCCAGAGTCGTGTCGGACTGGCCGTAGTACGCGAACCATCGATCCTTGAACTTCACCAGCCCCTCCACGAACGTCACGTTCGAGACGAGACCGTTGGTGTCCTCGAACGTCTGCGGACGCAGCCATGGTTCCTGAAGCCGGGCGATCACCTTCGTCGGCTCATCGGGGTCGATGGCGATCTGGCCGCATCGGTAGTCGACGTCGACCGAGCCGTCGTCATTGACCGTGCGCGTCGCACCGTTGGTGAGGAAGACCAGCAGTCCGTTGTCGGCCAGCACGGGCGAGGTGCCGATCTCGACCAGGGCCTCGTCCCATGTGCCGGGAGTCGGGGAGTACATCGGATCGGTGTCGGCGGTGCCTGGCGTCCAGTGGATCAGATCGTCGCTGGTCGCCCAGTAGATCGCGCCCTCGCCGAAGTACATCCACCACTTGCCGTGCATCTTCACCGGCACGATCACGCCGGCCTTCGACCAGTTGAACCCGCGTGGATCCATCGTCTTGAACGTGTCGAAGCCCTCGAACAGCGGACCGTGCTTGGTCCAGGTGCGCAGGTCCGTCGACGTCGCGAGGCACAACTGTGCGCTGTGGCGATCCCAGCCGGTGTAGGTGAGGTAGTAGGTCCCGTCGATCAGCGCGATCCGCGGATCCTCGCACCCGAAGCGCTCGTAGTCCTCGGAGGGGGAGAGGATCGGCGCATCCTCGCGCGTGAAGTTCACGCCATCCCCGGATCGGGCCATGCCGATGTGCGACACGATGTCGTCGGCATGCGCACGGTAGAGCAGCACGACCTCGCCGGCGTCGACGAGCGCGGCCGGGTTGTAGAGGTTGGACGATTCCCAGCTGTCGCCGCGCGGACGCAGGATGGGGTTTCCCTCGAACGGGGTGAACGGGCCGAGGGGGAAGGTGGCTCCGGTGAACATGGATGCCCTTTCTGGCTAGACAGTGCTTGATCAGCCCTTGACGGCTGCGCCGAGGTCGGTGGCTCTGAAGAACCTCTGGAAGACGATGAACAGGATCACGACGGGGAACGCGAGCGCCGTGGCGCCGGCGAGGATCGCCCCGTTCGGGTTGGCAGTGGACTGCGCGACGTTGCTGATGTAGTTCGCCAGCGACACCGCGAGCGGCTGAAGCGAGGCATCCTTCGTGATGAGGAACGGCCAGAGGAACTCGTTCCACGGGCCGATGAACGTGACGAGGACGACGGTCACCAGCACGGGGCGGATGAGCGGGATCGCCACTGACGTCAGCAGCCGGATCTCACCTGCACCGTCGATCCGCGCCGCTTCGAAGATCTCCACCGGCAGCGCCTTGAAGAACTGCACGAAGATGAACACCGCCGTCGTATTGATGAGGAACGGCAGGATCATGCCCATGTAGGAGTCGCCGAGGCCGTAGTTGCGGGTGATCTGCACGTAGAGCGGGATCATGAGCAACTGGAACGGCACCATCTGGACGAGCAGCATCAGCACCCAGATCACACCGCGGCCGCGGAAGTCGAGGCGTGCGATCGCGTATCCGGCCAGGAGGCCGAACACCACGGTGCCCAGCAGTACGCCCGCCGTGAAGATCAGCGAGTTCAGCAACGATCCCGCCAGGTCGATCCGCGAGTCGATCGCGATGAAGTTGTCGACGGTCCACCCGCTGGTCGGGAAGAGCTCGTCAGGGGCGTTCGTCGGGCTCTCCTGGAATGCGCCGACGATCATGAAGTAGAACGGGAAGGCGAACCCGATCGCTGCGATCGTGAGCAGGATGATGCTCAGGATGCGAGGGATCTTACTTCTGCGTCTCATCATCTCTCCCTCGTCGCGCGGTTGGCGGCCAGTGACAGCATCCCGACCAGGATCACCAGGATCATGCCGATCGCGGCCGCCGTGTCCGGGTTCTGCTGCTGGATACCCAGTTGGTAGATGAGCAGCACGGGCGTGGACGATGCCCCGTCCGGGCCGCCGCCGTTGGTCAGCAGGTACGGCTCTGTGAACAGGTTGGCGCCGGTGATGATCGACAGGATCAGCACGAGCGTGGTGGCGCTGCGCACGCCGGGCACTGTCACGTGCAGGAATCGCTTGAAGGCGCCGGCTCCGTCGGTCTCCGCCGATTCGTAGAGCTCCTTCGGCACGTTCTGGAGAGCGGCGAGGTACAGCAGGATGTAGAAGCCCAGCTGCTTCCACGTCACGTAGAGCGCGATCATCGGCATCGCCAGCCCGCTGTTCACGAGCCAGGACGGTTCGGGGGCGAGCGGACCGAGGATGGTGTTGATCAGGCCGTTGCCCGAGAACAGCAGCATCCAGACGCCGACGAGCGAGACGCTCGCCGTCAGATACGGCACATAGAACGCGACCCGGTAGGCGGCCACCCAGCGGATGCCGGTGTTCAGCGCCGCCGCGAGCACGAGTGAGAGCACGGCGGTCAGCGGCACGTTTATGACCAGGAAGACCAGGGTGTTGCGGAAGGACCCGAGCACCCGCGGATCGGTGAGCACGGTGACGAAGTTGTCGAACCCGACGAACGGCCGATCGACTTCGACGTTGGGTGCGGTGAAGAAGTAATCGTGGAACGCAATGTAGACCGCGAACGCGAGTGGATACGCGAAGATCGCGATCACGAAGACGAAGTACGGCAGCGAGAAGAGGCCACCGATCGGCTGCGCACCCAGCAATCGGGTGCGCAGCCGCCGCTTGTCGGTCATCAGGTCACTCGGCGACGAGTTCGTCGATCTTCGAGGTCGCGGTGCTGAGGAAGTCGTCGATCGACTCCTTGCCGAAGATCACCGCTGCGGAGTACTCGTCGCGGAAGGCCTGCCATGCCTCCACAGAGTTGGGGATGCTGGGCACGTCGGCCGTCGCCTCGGCCTGCTCAGCGAACGCGACATAGTTCGGGTTCGCCTCGAAGTAGTCGCCGTATGTGCCAGTGAGGTCGGTGCGCATCGGCATCTGCCCGGTGAGCTCGAGGAGCTGTCCGTCGCTGTCGACGCTCGTGGAGAACTTGAGGAACTCCCACGCCGTGGCCTGGTTCTCGCAGGCGGTGAACATCGACACGCTCTTGGAGTCGGCGAACGTCGTCGGGCTCTCACGGCCGTCGCTCGTCGGAACCGGCATGAAGCCCACGTCGACGGTCTCGGCATACGACGGGATCGCCCATGGGCCTGCGAGCTGCATCGCCGTGGTCCCGGCCGACATCGCGTCGTCGGTGGATGCCTCGTTGGGCGAGAGCTTCTCGTCGTAGAACGTCTTCCAGAACTCGGCGACGGCGCGTCCTTCGTCCGAATCGAAGGTGGACTTGCCGTCTTCGACGAGCATCGTGCCGTCGGTCTCGGCGAGGTACAGCGGGTAGAAGTCGAACCACGGCTGGAAGAACTCGCTCGTCGGCGCCGGCCAGATGGCGCTCTGCACACCGGAATCCACGATCGCGCGCGAGCCCTCGAGGAAGGCATCGTACGTGTTCATCTGCGGATCCTCGGGGTCGATGCCCGCGGCTTCGAACAGCGCCTTGTTGTACATGACCATGACCGGGTTCGACTTCCACGGCAGCTGGTAGAAGCTGCCGTCGCTCGCGTAGGACTCGACGTCCCCACCCCGCTCGCTGATGTAGTCGCTGCCGCCCTCGATCGAACTGAGGTCGACGAGTCCGCCCTGCTTGACCCAGCCTGAGACGGCCGCCGGCGCGACGTTGTAGACGAGGCAGGGGGCGGTGCCTGCGGTGATCGCGGCGGTGATGGCCTCCTCAGAGGAGGACCCTGCCGGGATCTCCTGCGCCGTCACCTTCTCGTCCGGATGCTCGGCGTTCCAGGCCTCGACGACGGCGGTGCCCCATGCGACCTCCTGCTCGTTGTTGGACAGCCAGACGTCGATGGGTCCGGTGCCTTCGGCTCCGCCCTCGCCGCCTCCTCCGCCTCCGGACGAACATCCGGTGGCGACGAGTGCGACGGCGGCGATGACTGCTGCTGCGCGTGTCTTCTTCATGGTGTCCTCCTTGACACTTCGGGTGGTGCGGGTGTGGATGCTGTGGATTCGGTGCTCTCGCGGAAATGAACGACGTTGCAGTCGACGAGCTCCGTGCGCGGCTCCGCGCCGAGGATGCCTTCCCGCAGGAGGCGGGCCGCCGCGCGACCTCGCGCGGCGGGATCGGACGAGACGCTCGTCAGCGCCGGGGAGAGATGAGCAGACAGATGATCATCGTCGAATCCGGAGATAGCGAGATCGCGCGGAACGGAGAGACCCTGTGAGCGGGCGTAGGACAGACCGGCGATCGCCATGGTGTCGTTCGAGTACAGGATGGCGGACGGACGGTCAGGCAGCGCCAGCAGCTCGGCGGTCAGAGCGCGGCCGCTCGAGGCGGTGAAGTCCCCTTCGCGGAGCAGCGAACCGCCGCCGATGGCATCGACGTATGCGTCCGCGCGCGCCTTCGAGTGCACGTAGTCGAGCGGCCCGGAGACGTGGGCGATGCGCTCGTGACCGTCGGTGCGGAGCTTTGCGACGATCTCACGCACGGGAGCGGCATCGTCGGTGCGGACGCATGAGAAGCCACTCGGCTGGTCGTAGGCGCCGACCAGCACGGTCGGCAGGTTCAGTTCGGCCAGAAGCGGGACCCGCCAGTCGTCCGTGCGGAGATCGAGCAGGAGCGCTCCGTCCGCCCGACCGCGACTGAGCGCCCGATAGGCGCGTTCCTCTGCCGCGCGGTCGGGGACGACCTGAAGGATGAGCGCGGTCTCAGTCGGCGCCAGTACGGATTCGACTCCGGCGATGAATGCGGGGAAGAACGAGTCGTTGGCGATGACCTCAGGGTCACGGGCGAGAACCACCGCGATCGCGTTGGCTCGACTGGTCGCCAGCGCTCTCGCGCTCTGACTCGGCACCCAGTTGAGGCGTTCCGCTGCCGCGAGCACCTTGCTGCGGGTCTCGTCCGAGATCGGCCGGTTGCCGCTGAGGGCATGCGAGACCGTCGCTTTCGTGACGCCGGCTTCGCGAGCGACATCGGCGATCGTCGTGCGGCTCATGCCACCTCCTCGTAGCTGCGACCGGAGGACGCGCATAGAGGCGCGTGTGAACCGGTTTGACGAAAGTGTAAACCGGTTTGACGACGAGTGTCAACGAGCAGGAGCAGATCTCCCGCGACACGATTGCCGACGTCGACGCCTCAGGCCCGCCGAGGCGGTCACCGCGATCGCGGCCGAAGACCCGTTTGGGAGGCCGAGACCGAGCGTCAGGATTTATCTGAGCCTGTACGCACGCCGGAAACGGTAGGAGACGCACTCGTCGAGCGGGTGTCTCGCACCGTTTTCGGCGTCACGTGCGCTGAACGGATTCTGCCGGTGTCAGCGCGTGCCGCGGATCATCATGATCGTTATCGCGGAGAACACTGCGATTCCCGCGGCGAGATAGAAACCCGCTCCGTATCCGCCGAGGGTCGTCACGGCCACGGACATCACCACGGGACCGAGGATCTGCCCTCCGGTGGTCGCCATGTTGAGGATTCCGAGATCCTTCGCGGCGGTGGCCGGGTCGGGCAGGACGGCGTAGTTCAGCGCCTGGTCGACCGAGTTGAACACGCCGAATGCGAGCCCGAGGCCGAGCACGGCGAACACGATCATCGACGAGCTGTCGTGCCAGAGCGCGGGGACCAGCAGAGCGATCACCAGGATGATGGATGCCGCGGCGACCGGCGCCTTCCGGCGCCCGATGCGGTCGGACAGCGGTCCCGCGATGACGCCCGCGATCAGCGACCCGACGGTCTGGATCCCGGCGATCGCCGCGAGCATACCGGCCGCAGCGATCATGGGAAGCGCGAAGTGGTCGGTGAGGATGTAGAGCTGGTATCCGGTGATCGAGTACATCGCGAGAACGAACAGAAGTTTTCCGACGAGTGCGAAGTAGAAGTCGCGTGCGCCCTTGCGCGGGAACGAGAACGAGTGCAGGATCGCGGCGCGGTCGAACGGAGGCTTAGGTTCGTCCTTGTTCGAGCGATCCGGTGCGATGAGGGCGACCACGGGGCCGGCGAGGAGCACGACGACGCCGAACACGATGAAGCCGGTTCCGGTGTCGCCGAGGAAGCGCGCTGCCACGATCCCCGCAGCGCCGGCGCCGATCGTGCTGCCGACACCGTAGATGGCGGAGAACGTTCCCCGTCTCTTCTCCGGCACGCGGTCCGGGATGATCGCGATCAGCGGAGCGACGATCGCATTGAGGAAGAACTGGAAGACGCACCACAGCGCGACGAGAGCGACGACGGAGTCGACGACGGAGAGGGCGAAGAGGGAGAGAGCGCACGCTGCGGAGCCGAGCAGTATCCACGGAGTGCGCCGGCCGAGGCGCGACCTGGTCCGGTCCGACAGCGCGCCGAACACGATGTTCGCCACCAGCGCGACGACCGAGCCGACCATCGACAGCATGGCGATGGCTGCGACCTTCTCATCGGGCGCGATCAGCTCCAGGCGGGCCGGCAGCAGGACACCGATCCCGGCGATGAACGGGGCGAGCCAGAGCAGATTGCCGAGGATGATCGCGATCGCCAGCCGGATCGGGGATCGAGGGTTGTCAGCAGGCGCCGGTGCGGTGGCGCTTGCGAGGGGTGTTGCAGGAATGGAAGACATCATCGTCCTTTCAAGGTGCTGCGACCCGCGACCGAACAGTGCGGGCCATGAGGTGGGAGCGCCGTCAAGCGCCTGCGTCAGGGAGAGACCCTGTCCGGGGGCAGACGAGCGCCGGGGCCGGCAGTTCGAGAGTGGTGTCGACTGCATCGCGATCGCCGGCGAAAGAGGCCACCTCAAGACTGATCGCTCCGTTCGGAGTGATCAGTCTGTCGGCCTCCGGTGACCATACGGCGAGCGGACGGAGTGAGAGCGGGACCGTGATCACGCGTCGTTCTCCAGTCTCGAGCGCGACGGGTGTGAAGCCGAGCAGCACGCGGTCGCCGACCTGTGGGCGGTGGGCATACACCTGCACGACGTGGCGACCGGCGCGTGAACCTGTGTTCTCCAGTGCGACGGTGACCCGTGCCGTCTCGTCTCCTGTGAACTCTGCCGCAGCATCCGAGAGGGAGAACTGCGTGTACGACAGCCCGAACCCGAATGGGAACGCGGCGGGTACGCCGAGGCGATCGAGCAGCCGCTGCCCGTGCCAGCGATCGTAGGTGATCTCGGTGGCATGCCGGTCGAAGTACGGCAGGTGGTCTTCGCTGGTGGGGATGGCGAACGGCAGGCGCCCGGAAGGATCTGCGGCACCGAGGAGCACATCCGCCAGTCCGTTACCGCCTTCCATCCCGGCGTACCAGCCCATCAGGATGCCGGGGACGCTGGACTTCCAGGATTCGGTGATAACCGCGCCGGCGGCCACGATCACGACGACCGTGCGGGCATTGGCCGAGCCGACGGCGCGGATGATCTCCTCGTCGACCGGCCGGAGGGTGAGCCGTTCGCGGTCGCCGCCGCCGGCCATCGCCTCGGCGCCGGCCATGGATGCGATCGCGACGTCGCCGTCCGGATGCGGCGGGAACAGCGCAGTGAGTTCTGCGCCGAACGCATCGGGATCGGCCCATTCGCCCTCGTCGTCGGCCGTGTAGCCCGCGACGATCACAGCCGCATCGCAGTCCGCGGCTGCTCGCGCCGCAGCGTCGGCGTCATCGTCCGGGACGTACACGATCTCGGCGTCGGGCAGCGCGGACGTCAGGCCCTCGAGAGCCGTGACGACATAGGGGGAGCGGACATCGGACGAACCATGGTCTCCGGTGTTGGCGAGGTCGGCGAGGCGGCCGATGACGGCCAGCCGACGGATCTGCGTGCCATTCAGCGGAAGAACCGGCGTGCCTTCGACCGGTTCGTTGCGCAGAAGCACGGCGCCGCGCGCGGCGGCTTCCCGTGCGAGAGCCGTGTGCGCGGGGCTTGCGATGACGTCGCGGGATGGCACCTCGTCCGGCAGTGCGGCGGCGAAGCGAAGCTGGGTTGCGATGATGCGAAGTCCGGCACGCTCGACTGCAGCCCAGCTGGCGGATCCGTCTGCGAGAGCGGTTTCGAGGTGCTCGGCGCGGATCTGCCGGAACGGCTCCTCCACATCGAGTCCGGCTTCGAGGCTGAGAGCGGCATCGCGCAGGCCGAACACGAAGTCGGATACGGTGACGCCCTTGAAGTTCCAGCGCTCGCGCAGGATATCCGTCAGCAATTGCTTGTTCTGCCCGGCCCATTCTCCGTTTACGGAATTGTAGGCCGACATCACACCGGCGACGCCTTCCTCGATCACGCGACGGAAGTGCGGCAGGTACACCTCGTGGAGGGTCGCATCATCGGCTGTGACATCGACCTTCAGGCGGGCGTTCTCCATCGAGTTGAGTGCGTAGTGCTTGACGCAGGCCATGACATGCTTCTGCACGCCGCGGGTGAGGGCGGATCCCATCTCCCCGAGCAGGAGTGAGTCTTCGCCGTAGGTCTCCTGAGCGCGGCCCCACGCGGGATGGCGGAGCAGGTTGATGCAGACCCCTGCGAAGAAGTTGCCGCCCTGGGCTGCGACTTCGGCGCCGATCGCCTCGCCGATCCGCTGCTCGAGTTCGGTGTCCCAGGTGGCGCCGCGCGACATGGAGACGGGGAAGGCGGTCGACTTGCCCACGACGACACCACGGGGGCCGTCGCTGAAGCGGAGACCCGGGATCCCCAGTCTCGGGATCGAACCGTGCACGATGGGGTGCACGTTGTACCCCTCCTGCATCATGACGCTCTGTCCCTCCCAGAAAGGATCGTCGCCATCGAGCAGCCAAAGGCGCTCTTCGGATGAATGCTGCGCGTACAGTGCGACCGCTTCGACGGCGGCATCGGCCCCGTCTCGGACTGCCCGGACGGCGGCGTCGAATGGTGTGGATGACATCTGCGTCTCCTCAGACTATTACTTCATACTTACGAGGTACGCGGTAAAGATAGCACGATCGTGGTGCAGCGCAACAGGTCGAATCTGCGACTGAACAGAGACTTCAGCGCAGCGCGGGGATGCCGGCGGCGACGGCGTCCCAGAGTGCGAGCAGATCGGACTCCGGTTCATGAAGCCACTGAAGCTGCAGGCCGTCCATCACGGCGAGCAGGTGGCGGGCGATCGCATGCGCATCGTCGGCCTGCGGGATGAGGCGTGCGAAAGCTGCGAGGGTGCTCTGCTGGCGGGTGGTGAAGTAGTCGTGCGCCGGGTGTTCGGGGCTCATCGACTCGGCTTCGAGCACGCTGTACAGGCGGACGATCTCAGGTTGAAGGCCGTTGCGCTCGACGATCGCACGGCACACCGTCGAAAGATCCAAGTGGGTATTGACGATGACATCGCTGAGATCGTCGAGCGTCGACGCCCCGGAGGGGATCTCGATGCCGAGGATCTCGAAGAGCGCGATGGCGTCGACCCTGTCTCGATGATCGAGTACGGCGACGAGTAGACCGTCCTTCGAGCCGAAGTGATGCAGAACGCCGTTGACGGTGAGCCCGCACGAGTCGGCGACATCCTGCAGCGACAGACCCCAGTATCCGCGTTCGGCGATGACCGACGTCGAGACGTCGATGATCTGCTGTCTCCGGACCGCGGTAGGCATCCGGACACGGCGTTTGATGCTGATGGGAACGGTCATCACACCATCTTCGCGTATACGTCCGGGACGCTGGGCGAGCAGGGGCGCGTCAGGCCGTCAGCGTCTCGATGTCGATCACGAAGCGGTAGCGCACGTCGGATGCCAGCACCCTGGCCCATGCCTCATTGACCTGATCGGCAGAAGTGATCTCGATCTCCGGGGCGATGCCGTGCTCGGCGCAGAAGTCGAGCATCTCCTGGGTCTCCGCGATGCCGCCGATGTTGGACCCTGCGAACGAGCGGCGTCCGCCGATGAGCGTGCCGACGCTCACCGCCATGGGCTCGGCGGGTGCGCCCACGTTCACGAGTGTGCCGTCCATCGCCAGCAGCTTCAGGTACGCGTTGATGTCGATGGCCGCTGAGACGGAGTTGATGATCAGGTCGAAGCTCGAGCGCAGCGAACGGAACGTCTCAGGGGCCTCGGTGGCGAAGTAGTGGTCGGCGCCGAGCGCGAGCGCATCGTCCTTCTTGCTCAGCGAACGGGACAGCACGGTGACCTCGGCACCCATGGCGTGCGCAATCTTGACCGCCATGTGGCCCAGCCCGCCGAGGCCGACCACGGCGACCCGCTTGCCGGGACCGGCGTTCCAGTGCCGCAGCGGCGAATATGTGGTGATGCCGGCGCACAGCAGAGGCGCGGCCTTCTCGTAGGGGATCGCCTCCGGCAGCCGCAGTACGAAGTCCTCGGTGACGACGATGCCGGTGGAGTAGCCGCCCTGCGTGATCGTGCCGTCGACGTCAGTGGCGCCATAAGTGCCGATCGCACCCTTCAGGCAGTGCTGCTCGCTGCCTGCCGCGCAGTTCTCACACTCGCCGCAGGAGTTGACAAGGCACCCGACACCCACGCGGTCGCCGACCGCGAACTTCGTCACGTCGGAGCCGACCTCTGCCACCGTGCCGGCGATCTCGTGGCCCACCGTCAGCGGGTACTGCTGCGCGCCCCAGTCGCCCTGCACCGTGTGGATGTCGGAGTGGCAGATCCCCGCCCAGCGGATGTCGATGCGCACGTCCTCAGGTCCGACGTCGCGGCGTTCGATCGTGCCGAGAAAGAGCGGCTCGGTGGCGGAGGGCGCGACGATGGCGGGGATCACAGTGGTCATGATCCGAGCGTAGACCGGATGCTGAGGCAGAGGCGACTGCGCAGTGTCGAGGTCAGTCCGCGGCTTCGCCGATGAACTCCAGCGCCGCATCCTTGAACGCGCGGGAACCCGGCGCATTGAAGTGGTTGCGATCCGGGATCTCGAAGAACCGCCCGTGCGGCGCAGCATCCGCCAGGGCGCGGGAGCCCTCGATGATGGCATCCTTCGATCCTGTTGCGAACAGGATCGGGCGGGTCGGTGCGTTCGACGGGTCGGGGTCGACAGTGCGCGTCTGCCGCATGCCTCCGGCCAGTGCCAGTAGCGAGTGCAGATCGTTGCCCGAGACGCGCTCGGTCAAGGCGATGTAGTTCCTGGTCGTCTGGTCCTGAACCGGCTCACCGTGGTCGGCATACGCGCGCACCTGGCCGATGTCGAGCCGTTCGAGCGGGATGCCGTCCGGAACGCCGCCGAGCACGGCGCGGGTGATCCGCTGCGGAAGATCACGGACGACCTCCCATCCGACCCTCGCGCCGAGCGAGTAGCCGACGTAGAACGCCTCCTCGACGAGGTAGACGTCCATGACGGTTTCGACGTCGATCGCGAGCGTGCGGATGGCGTACGCCGCGGCCTCGTGCGGCTTGTCGCTCGCTCCGTGGCCGCGCTGGTCGAGCGCGAGGACGCGGTACCCGGCGCCCGTCAGGTCGCGCACCCATCCGGTGAGGACCCAGTTGTCTCGCGCATTGGAGGCGAAGCCGTGCACGATGACGACGACCGGAGCGTCGATGTCGCCCCAGGTGTATGTCGCGAGCCGCGTGCCGTCGGCGGCATAAACGAGCTGTGGATTCGGCATCCGGGTCAGTTCAGCGAGAGGGGCGGCCACGCTTCCATCATGGCACTCGGGCTGCGGTGCGGCTCGGACGTGACTCAGGCGAGCTCGCCCTGAGGCTCGTCCGCATCGCTGAGCGCCGTGAGGAAGCGGATGACCGCCTCGCGGTCACCTGGCGACATCGCCGCGGCGGCGGCGAACCGGCGTGCGTGCTGGCGCCCGATCGTCTCGTGAGCGGAGATCCGGGTGGATTCGGTGACCTCGATGCAGAGTGTGCGACGGTCGCTCGGATGCTGGGTGCGCAAGAGGTGACCTCCTGCCACGAGCCGATCGACCAGCTTCGTCGTCGATGCACTGGAGATGCCCACCTCGTGAGCGATGTCCTTGGGAGTGACGAGCCGCCCCTGCTGCTGCGACCTGATGATCATCCGGATCGCGCGCATGTCGCTCTCGTTGAGTTTCATGTAGCGCTTGGACGCCTCCGAGAGCGTGCGGGCAGCCTCCTGCCAGCCACGCAGAGCCTCCATGACCCTGACGCACTGGTCGATGTCGGCCTCTGTCAGGTTCGAGCTGTCGACCAGGTCTGAGTCGCGCGAGAAATAGCGCACGCCCGACTCCTGAGGGACTTCGTGGTCTGCCACTGTCTCAGCATACATTTCTCGTGATAAGTTGAACTCTCACTTAGCTAACGAAATGGGGTGGATGCAGTGGAGATGGTCGTTCTGGTCGACGATGCGGGCGCCCCGATCGGTACGCAGAGCAAGGCGACGA
Source organism: Microbacterium profundi (assembly GCF_000763375.1). Taxonomy (NCBI): domain Bacteria; kingdom Bacillati; phylum Actinomycetota; class Actinomycetes; order Micrococcales; family Microbacteriaceae; genus Microbacterium; species Microbacterium profundi. The sequence goes on from NZ_JPSY01000001.1 coordinate 1,621,421, forward strand.
CGCACGGGCCCACGACGCCCCGGCATCTTGCGTTCTCCTGTCACGTCGTCGACGGCGATGGACGCGTTCTCGTCACCAGACGCGCTCTGACGAAGCAGACCTGGCCCGGCGTGTGGACGAATTCGTTCTGCGGTCATCCCGCCCCCGGCGAGAGCCTGGAGGATGCCGTCCGGCGCCGCGCCGCGTTCGAACTCGGCCTCGAGGTTGACATGATCGAATGCGTTGCACCGGATTTCGGCTATATCGCCCGCGACGCCTCCGGCATCCAGGAGAACGAGTACTGCCCGGTGTTCATCGCCACCGCTGCCTCCGCCCTGTCTCCGAATCCCGATGAGGTCGCCGAGGCGCAGTGGACGACGGCATCCGACCTGGCGCTCGCGGCTGCAGCCACCCCCTGGGCCTTCAGCCCCTGGCTCGTGGAGCATCTTCCGCAGGTGCTGCCGCATCTGCCTGGGAAGGGGGAGGGCGAGAATGCGTGATCCCGCCGTCGGTGTCGATGATGTCACCGCCATGTTCGATGCGAGGCTCACGGAGATCCTCGCTCACAGGAGGGAACGCTCTCGGGCGTTCTCCGCGCCGTACGCGCAACTGTGGGATGCGCTCGAGCGCATGGCGTCGGGCGGCAAGAAGGTGCGTCCCCGACTGCTGCTGGATGCGCACGCGGCGCTCGGCGGCACCGAAGAGCGCGCGGCTGTGGACGCCGCCTGCGCGATCGAGCTGCTGCATGTCGCGCTCGTGATCCACGACGACGTGATCGATCGGGATCTGGTCCGCCGCGGCGAGATGAACATCACCGGACGATTCGCATCCGAGGCGCTGCTGCGCGGTGCGCCGAGACGGGAGGCGCACTCCTGGGGAGAGGCGTCAGCCCTCCTCGCCGGCGACCTCATGCTCACCCTGGCGCATTCCGTGCTCGCAGGGCTCGACGTGGACGAGCCGCGTCGGCGGGCCGCGCTCGACATCTTCGACGAGACGGTCTTCGAGAGCGCGGCGGGTGAGCACCAGGACGTGTGGCTCAGCCTGCGGCTCGAATCCGCAACTGCCGACGATGTGCTGGCCATGGCCGATCGGAAGACCGCAGCCTACTCGTTCCAGGCGCCGCTCATGCTCGCTGCGGTGCTCGCCGGCGCACCGCCGGCCGTTCTCGAACAGCTCACGGTGATCGCTCGTCGCATCGGCGTGATCTACCAGCTCCGCGACGACGTGCTCGGGGTGTTCGGTGACGAGCGCGAGACGGGGAAGTCCACGTTCGGCGATCTGCGCGAGGGAAAAGAGACTCTTCTCGTTTCCTACGCGCGCTCGGACCCGGCCTGGGCCACGGTCGCACCGTACTTCGGCGACGAAGGGATGAGCGCCTCGGAGGGTGAGAGTCTTCGGCGCGTCATCGAGGAGTCAGGCGCACCGCTGTTCGTCGAGTCGCTCATCTCCGAACGCTGCGCGGAGGTGCACCGGCTGATCCGCGATTCGCAGCTTCCCGCTCCCATGGTCGATCAGCTGGTCGACCTCGTCTCGACCTGCGGTGCGCGGACGTCATGAACTCGACCGACCTCGCTCTCTACACCTCGACCGCGAACGCCAGTTCACGCGTCGTCATCCGTCGCTATTCGACGTCGTTCGGGTGGGCCAGTCGCCTTCTTCCCAGCGGGATGCGCGATCACATCGCCCGTGTCTACGCACTCGTGCGCATCACGGATGAACTCGTCGACGGTCCCGCCGAGAGCGCGGGCGTCGACCGCGAGATGCGGGCGGCGTTGCTTGATGATCTGGAGGCCGAGACGGAGCGCGGCATCCGGCTGGGCTACAGCACGAACCTCGTCGTCCACGCTTTCGCGATGACCGCCCGTGAGCACGGGATCGGGATGAGGCTGTGCGCGCCGTTCTTCGCCTCGATGCGCAGGGATCTCGACGCGACCGTGTTCGATGAAGCAGAGCTCGACGACTACATCCACGGGTCTGCCGAGGTCGTCGGTCTCATGTGCCTCGCGGTCTTCGAGGCCGGAACAGTGCGTGACGACCGCGACCGCGCGCGGCTGCGGGAGGGCGCTCGCCGCCTCGGAGCGGCGTTTCAGAAGGTCAACTTCCTGCGCGACTTCGCTGGCGATCACGACGATCTCGGACGCACCTATCTCCCGGCCGTGGCTCCGACGAGCCCTGCACCGGCACTCACCGAGGCATCCAAGTCCGAGGCTGTCACGTCCATCCGCGAGGATCTCCGCGTGGCCGATGAAGCCATCCCGCTTCTCGACCCCGCGTGCCGACCTGCAGTCTGGGCCGCCAGGGCGATGTTCGGCGAGCTCACCGACCGCCTCGATGCGGCACCCGCGTCGGCGCTGATGACCACCAGAGTCAGGGTGCCAGACCCTGTCAAAGCCAGGATCCTGGTGCGCGCCCTGGCGATGAAGGCGCGTCCGTGAGCGGCAAGAGGGTCGTCGTCGTCGGAGGCGGCGTGAGCGGCCTGGCCACCGCATGCCTGCTCGCACGCGACGGGCACGAGGTGACGGTCCTCGAGAAGAACGGTGCGTTCGGCGGACGGGCAGGCGTCTGGGAGAGGGACGGGTTCACGTTCGACACCGGGCCGTCGTGGTACCTCATGCCCGAGGTGTTCGAGCACTTCTACCGGATGATGGGCACCACGACCGCGGAGCAGCTCGACCTCGTGACGCTGCAGCCGGGGTATCGCATCTACGGCGAACCTACGGAGGCCGAACCGGAGGCGCCCATCGATGTGCCGGCGGGCGAGCGTGCCGTCGCCGCTCTCTTCGAGAGCCGCGAGAGCGGCGCCGGAGGACGGATCAGCGCGTATGTCGCATCCGCCACGAAGACGTACCGCGCGGCGGTGCGCTCGTTCCTCTACAACCCGTTCTCGTCCTGGCGGGATTTCACCTCGCGAGCTGTGCTGACTGCCGCGCCCGCCGTGCTGCCGCTGCTGTTCCGGTCGCTGTGGTCGTTCGCCGCGCGCCGCTTCCAGGACCTGCGGCTGCGGCAGATCCTCGCGTACCCCGCCGTGTTCCTCGGCACTTCACCGTTCGACGCTCCGGCGCTCTATCACCTGATGAGCCACATGGATCTCATCGACGGCGTGAAGTACCCGCGGGGAGGATTCCGCGCGTTCGTCACCTCACTCGTCGACATCGCGCGAGAGAACGGCGTCGAGCTTCTCGCCGACAGCGATGTGCGGGCGATCTCCAGTGCGAACGGTGCCGTGCGGTCGGTCGAGTTCACCCGCAACGGCGAGGCGCACCGGCTCTACGCCGACGTCGTCGTCTCGGCGATCGACGAGCATCACACCGAGACAGTCCTGCTCGAACCAGCCGACCGCTCGTATCCGCAGAAGCGCTGGGACGCGCAGGTCTCAGGGCCCAGCGCCGTGCTCGTCATGCTCGGCGTGCGAGGCGCCCTGCCGCAGCTGCGTCACCACACGCTGTTCTTCTCGAACGACTGGCACGACAACTTCGACGCGATCTTCGGCTCGCCGACCCGCATCCCTGAAGCGCCGTCGCTGTACGTGTGCAAACCGAGCGCGACCGATGATGACGTGGCACCCGAGGGGCACGAGAACCTGTTCGTGCTCGTGCCGCTCCCGGCCGACACGGAGATCGGGCGCGGCGGCGTGGACGGTTCAGGCGATGAGCTCGTCCGCCTGGTCGCCGACAGAGCGATCGCGCAGATCGGCGCATGGGCGGGTATCGACGATCTGGAGTCGAGGATCGTCGTGCAGCGCACTTTCGGACCGGCCGACTTCGAGGCGGAGTTCAACACCTTCCGCGGCAGCGCACTGGGGCCCGCGCACATCCTCGCCCAGAGCGCCTTCTTCCGCGGGGTGACGCGGTCGCGCAGAGTCGACGGTCTCTACTACACGGGCGCGACGTCGGTGCCCGGCGTCGGACTGCCCATGTGCCTCATCAGCGCCGAACTCGTGCTCAAGCACGTGAGGGGCGAGCATTCCCCAGGCCCGCTGGAGGAACCGTGAATCTCGTCTACGCGGCGTCCTTGTTGCTGACCCTCGCGTGCCTCGTCCTGCTCGATGTGCGCTTCCGGCTCGTGTTCGCACGCACACCGGCGCGCTCCGCGGTCGGGCTGCTCGCCGGGCTGGCGTTCTTCACCGTCTGGGATGCGGTCGGCATCGGCCTTGGTGTGTTCCGTCATGTCGACTCGCGGTGGGCCACCGGCATCCTGCTCGCCCCGCAGTTCCCGATCGAGGAGCTGCTCTTCCTCGTCTTCCTCTGCTACCTCACGCTCGTGCTGCTCAGCGGGTTGCGGCATCTGCGGAACCGGCACGCGAAGCGGAGGAGCCGATGACCTACCTGCTCATGTCGCTGCCCTTCATCGTCGTCGCCCTGCTGGTGTTCGTACTCGGTGCTGTGCACGCGAGGCGACACGGGTCGTTCGCCGGCTACCTGTCGGCCTGGGCAGTGGCCACGGCATCCCTCGTCGTCCTCACTGTCATCTTCGACAACGTGATGATGGCGGCCGGCTTCTTCGACTACGGCGTCGCGCAGATCTCCGGCGTGCGCCTCGGACTGATACCGATCGAGGATCTGCTGTACCCGATCGCCGGCGCCCTGCTGCTCAGCGGCGCGTGGCAGATGCTCGGCGGCGAGGGCGGCACCCGCCGGACTCGTAACGCTCACCGCGAGGAGAGCCGCGGTGTCTGAGATCCTCTCGACGAGCCGCACGCTGCTCACGGCCTCGCGCCCGTTGAGCTGGATCAACACGGCTTACCCGTTCGCCGCCGTCTACCTGATCACGACCGGACGCGTGGATGTCGCGCTGGCGATCGGGACCCTGTTCTTCCTCGTGCCCTACAACCTGGCGATGTACGGCATCAACGACGTCTTCGACTACGAGTCCGACCTCGCCAACCCCCGCAAGGGCGGAGCAGAAGGGGCGAAGCTGCCGCCTCGGCTGCACCGCGTCACTCTGCTCGCCTCCGGTCTGCTCGCCGCACCCTTCGTGATCGCACTGCTGATCCTCGGGGCGCATCGGCCGATGTCGTGGGCGGTGCTCGCGGTGAGCCTGTTCGCGGTCGTCGCCTACTCCGTGCGCGGCCTGCGGTTCAAGGAGATTCCGTTCCTCGACTCGATCACCTCCAGCACGCACTTCGTGACGCCCGCCCTGTACGCCATGGCGCTCGCCGGCACCGACGTCACTCCGCCGATCGTCGTGACGATGATCGCGTTCTTCTGCTGGGGGATGGCGAGCCACGCGTTCGGCGCCGTGCAGGACATCGTGCCCGATCGTGAGGCCGGTATCGGGTCGATCGCGACGGTGCTCGGCGCATCGAAGACCGTCTGGTTCGCGTTCGCGCTGTGGGTCGTCGCCGGCGTGCTCATGCTCCTCGTGCCGTGGCCGGCGAACCTCGCGGCGCTCGCCGCGCTGCCGTACCTGCTCAGCGCGGCGCCGTACCTTCGCGTGGACGACGCGCGCTCCGGAGACGTCAACCGCGCGTGGCGGCGTTTCCTGTTCATCAACTACGCCGTGGGGTTCGCGATCACCCTGCTGCTCATTCTCTGCACGACGAGAGGACTGTTCGCATGACCCGTGTGCTCGTCACCGGCGCGACCGGATACATCGGCGGCCGCCTCGTTCCCCAGCTCCTCGCCGCAGGTCACGAGGTGAGCGTGTACGTGCGCTCGCCATGGAAGCTGCGCGACGTGCCGTGGCGGCAGCAGGTCACGGTCTTCAAGGGCGACTTCTCGGATGCCGTCGCCACCCGCCGCGCGCTGAACGGTGTGGACACGGCGTTCTACCTGGTGCACTCGATGAGTGCCGGTCGGGCTTTCGTGGATGCCGAGAAGCGCGACGCAGAGCAGTTCGCCGAGGTTGCCACGGCTGCGAAGGTGGGCAGGATCGTCTACCTCGGCGGCTTGCACCCCGACGGTGCGCAGCTGTCGAAGCACCTCTCGTCGCGGGCCGCCGTCGGCCAGACCTTCCTCGACAGCGAGGTGCCGGCCATCGTCTTCCAGGCAGGCATCGTGATCGGCTCCGGGTCGGCGTCGTTCGAGATGATCCGCCACCTCACCGAGGTGCTGCCGTACATGCCCGCGCCCCGCTGGGTGCGCAATCATGTGCAGCCCATCGCCATCCGCGACGTGCTGCGATACCTGGTGCGAGCCGTCGACCTACCGGACGGCCTGAACCGCACCTTCGATATCGGAGGGCCCGATGTACTGCGCTACGGCCAGATGATGAACGGATACGCGGTCGAGGCGGGGCTCCCGCAGCGCGGGATCGCCGCGCTGCCGGTGCTCACGCCGTGGCTCGCGTCGCAGTGGGTGAGCCTGGTGAGCCCCGTTCCGCGTTCGATCGCGGTGCCGATCATCGCCTCGCTGCAGAACGACTGCGTCATGAGTGAGCACGACATCGACGAGCACATCGAACCACCAGAGGGAGGGCTGCTGCCGTACCGGACGGCCGTGCGGCTGGCGCTGAAGCGCGAGGAGGAGGGCCAGGTCGAGACGAGCTGGCAGAGCGCCACAGTGCCCGGCGCGCCGAGCGACCCCCTCCCGAGCGATCCGGACTGGGCAGGGCACACCGTGTTCACCGACCTGCGCGAGCGGCGCACCGCCGCCTCCACGGCAGCCGTGTGGGACGTGATCGAGTCGATCGGCGGCGAGAAGGGCTGGTATTCCTTCCCGCTGGCGTGGGCCGCGCGTGGCTGGATCGATCGGCTCGTCGGCGGCGTCGGAATGCGGCGGGGCCGCCGGCATCCGACCCGGTTGCACACCGGCGACGTGATCGACGTCTGGCGGGTGGAGGCGGTCGAGCACGGGCGCACACTGCGCCTTCGAGCGGAGATGCGGATGCCGGGGCGAGGGTGGCTCGAACTCGGCGTCGAGCCGGCCGACGGCGGGAGCCTCTACCGCCAGCGCGCCGTGTACTTCCCGAAAGGGCTGACGGGCCGGTTGTACTGGGCGATGCTGCTGCCCTTCCACGGCGTGATCTTCAACGGCATGGCGCAGAGCATCCTGCGGGCGGCCGAGCGCACTCCGGCCGAGCGTGCGACGGCGGAGCGCACTCCGGGGGAGGCGGCATGAGGCTCTGGTCGGTGCATCCGAAGTACTTCGACCGCCAGGCGCTCACGGCGTGCTGGCGCGAGGGTCTGCTCGCGCAGGCCGTGATCTCCGAACCGGGCAAGGGCTACTCCCGTCATCCGCAGTTGAGAAGGTTCCATGAGACCGACGAGCCGCGTGCGGCGATCGGCGACTACCTCAGTGCCATCGTCGACGAGGCGGATGCGCGCGGGTACCGCTTCACACGCGACAAGATCCGGATGACGGGTTTCGGCCGGGCGATGCCGGTGAACGACGGCCAGCTCGCCTACGAATGGACGCACCTACTGGCGAAGCTCGAGAGGCGCAGTCCGTCGGTGTGGGAGCGATGGCGCGGGGTGCCGATCCCCGACCCGCATCCGGGCTTCACGGTCGTCAGCGGTCCGATCGCCGAGTGGGAGAAGGTCGCGATGGCAGACCCCGGTCGCAGCAGCACAGGTCAACAGGAGGCAGGAACATGAGCACCGAATCAGAGCAGCAGTACGATCCTTCCGCCGAGGCGGTCGAGTCCGCAGCATCCGGCCGTCGCGAGCTCAAGCCCCCGAAGGCGTCGGGAGTGCATCTCGAGCAAGGCGCGAAGGTGCCGTCCGCATCCCCGGCGGCGCAGTCCGGGCCGGAGCATGTCGTCGAACCGGTCGCCTATGACGCGATCCTGCTGTCGGGTTTCGGCGGCCCGGAGGGACAGGACGACGTGCTGCCTTTCCTCCGCAATGTGACACGGGGACGCGGCATCCCGGACGAGCGCCTGGAAGAGGTCGCCCACCATTACCGCCGGTTCGGCGGAGTGAGCCCGATCAACGACCAGAACCGCCTTCTTCGCCAGGGGCTGAAGGCCGCTCTCGCGGAAGCCGGCCTGGATCTGCCCGTCTACTGGGGCAACCGCAACTGGGCGCCGTACCTGGATGAGGCGCTCGAGAGCGCGGCGGACGACGGCATCCGCCGGATGATCGCGATCCCGACCAGCGCGTACTCGTCGTACTCGTCGTGCCGGCAGTACCGCGAGGACTGGGCCGACGCGCTCGAGGCGAGTGGCACGCAGGGGATCATCCAGATCGACAAGGTCAGGCAGTTCTTCTCGCATCCCGGCTTCATCCAGCCCTTCATCGAGGGTGTGCGCGACGGCATCGCGGCCGCGGCGCAGGCCGGGCATGACGCATCGAACGTCGAGGTGCTGTTCTCCACGCACAGCATCCCCACTCAGGATGCGGAGCTGTCGGGTGCGGGCCTGTTCACCGATGTCGACGGCGGAGGCTACGCCGCGCAGCACCTGGCCGTCGCCGAGGAGGTCATGGCCGCCGCCGCACCGGGCGTCTCGTGGCAGCTCGTCTACCAGTCGCGGTCCGGCCCGCCTTCTCAGCCGTGGCTCGAGCCAGACATCAACGACGCGCTCGAGGCGCTCGAACACCGCAGCGCGGTGCTGATCGTGCCGCTCGGATTCGTGAGCGACCACATGGAGGTCATCTGGGATCTCGACACCGAGGCGATCGAGACGGCGGACCGCCTCGGTCTGTGGAGCCTTCGAACCGCGACGCCGGGCACGCATCCGGCGTTCGTCGGCGCGCTCGTCGATCTCGTGCAGGAGCGCATCGTCGGACGGCCGGTCGAGGCTCGCGCGAACGCGACGACGCTGGGGCCGTGGTTCGATGTCTGCCGACCCGGATGCTGCGCGAACAAGCGGCTCGGATTCTCTCCGGCGATCGCGGGTCTGCAGCCCTGACCTCGAACGGAGCACGACCCGGGTGTCGCCGGGACCGATTGAGTAACATCATCCTCGAGATGGATGCGGGCGCCGCGGAAGCTCCGTATCTTTGGAACATACGGAGGCTGAACCGGGGGGTTTGGACGATATGTCGTCAATGAGTGCGTTACGTGAACTGGCAGCTTTCTTCCTGCCGGTCGGATTCGTCGGAGCGGGCATCGCCGTTCTCTGCGCGATCATCGCCGGAGTCGCGCTCGCGCGCGGAGCGGTGGGGTTGAGCGGCGGGGCGACTGCCGTCTGGATCGTCGGAATGATGCTCAGCGTCGCTGCGGGTTTCTCCGGGCAGTGGATCCCGACCGCCGCCGCAGGCGGGGCATTGGTCGCGGCGCTCGTGATCGGAGCGCTCGTGCGGCTGGTGCTGGACCGGCGGCCGGCCCGGCCCGAACGTCCGGAGTCGGCTGCTCCGACTCCCGCTCGCCCGCGCCGCGCAGAGGGCATCGGCGGCGCAGGCCTCGGCACGGTTCTCGTTCAGCGCTAGACCGAAGGTGCGCAGGCGGCGTCTTCTTTCACGAAGGTCTTCCGTTGCCGAATCGATTCGATAAGCTGGTCGCTTCGCCGTTCCCGGCATCCGATCCCCCATCCTCCCCGCGTTCCGGAAGTTCTTCTCCGCATGGCCACCTCCCTCACCACGGGCCGCCCCTGGCGTGTCATCCTGTCGTTCTCCGTCCCGCTGCTCATCGGCAACGTCGTGCAGCAGCTCTACCAGGTCGTCGACACGATCGTGGTCGGCCGCGAGCTCGGCGTGAACTCGCTCGCCGCCGTCGGAGCGACCGGGAGTCTGCTGTTCCTGCTGCTCGGCTTCGCCTGGGGCATGACGAGCGGGTTCGCGATCCCGACGGCGCAGGCGTACGGTGCGAAGGACCATGCGGCCGTCAGGCGTTCGGTCGCCACCGGCACGCTGCTGTCGGCGGCGGCCAGCATCCTCATCACGATCGGCGGACCACTGCTCGCCGAGCCGGTGCTGGTGCTCATGCAGACGCCACCCGAACTTCTCGCCGAGGCCACGCTGTTCACGCAGGTGAGCTTCCTCGGCGGCGGCGCGACGATGTTCTTCAACTACCTCTCCGCGATCATCCGCGCGATCGGCGACTCGAAGACGCCGCTGGTGTTCCTCACGATCGCGTGCGCGCTGAACGTCGTGCTCGTCATCGTGCTCGTCGGCCCCGTGGGCTGGGGCGTCGCGGGCGCCGCGCTGGCGACCGTCGTGTCGCAGGCGGTGTCGGTGGTGCTGTGCCTCGAGTTCGTCAGGCGCCGGATGCCGATGCTGCACGTGCGGCGCGCGGACTGGAAGGTCACCCGCGACGACATCGCCGATCATCTCCGGCTCGGCCTGCCCATGGGTTTCCAGGCCTCGATCATCGCGATCGGCACGCTGGTCGTGCAGGTGGCGCTGAACATGCTGGGGGCGGAGGCTGTCGCGGCGTACACGACCGCGAGCCGCGTCGACAGTCTCGCGACGGCGCTGCTCGCCTCGCTGGGCCTCGCCGTGTCGATGTACGTGGCGCAGAACTTCGGCGGTCGCCGGCCCGACCGCATCCGCGCCGGCGTGAAGCAGGCGACCTGGATGGCCGTCATCGCGTCGGTGATCCTCGGCGTCGTGCTCATTGCGTTCGGAACCCGCCTCGTGCGGCTGTTCGTCGGCGAGGGGTCGGACGAGGTGGTCGAGCTCGCGCACCTGATGCTCATCATCAACGGTTCTTCGTACGCGCTGCTGGGCGTACTGTTCGTTCTGCGCGGCGCTCTGCAGGGACTCGGGCAGGCGATGATCCCGACGATCACCGGCATCGTCGAACTGTTCATGCGCGTCGGCGCAGCCGTCGTGCTCGGTGCCGTCTTCGGCTTCGGCGGCGTCGCGGCGAGCAACCCGCTGGCGTGGGTCGGCGCGGTGGTGATCCTGATCCCGGCCTATGTGAAGGCGCACCGCGCGCTGGCGAAGATGCCTGTGGATCCCCTCGAGCCGACGCTCACCACGCCCATCGCGCTCGTGGGACCGGACAACAGCTCGCTGACCGTGGATGCCGTGGTCACCCAGCCCGTGCCGATCGTCGTGCAGCGGCGGTGGAAGAAGCTGCTGCGCCGCTGACCCGGCTTCGGAATCCCGGGTGGGCGCGGGCTGCGGGTCGTTGAGCGACACTTCGACTCGCTTCGCTCGCTCAGTGCGGGTCTCCGCGAGACGAACGGGTCGAGCCCGTGTCCGCTACCCGAGCACCCCGCGGCCGTCGCGCAGCTCGAAGACCAGCTGAGTCTCCGTGCCTCGTACGACCGGATGCACGGTGATGTGCTCGAGGACGATGTCGCGGAGGGCCACGGCATCGCGCACCGCGACGTGCACGAGGAAGTCGTCGACGCCCGCGACGTGGAAGACCTGCAGCACCTGCGGCGTCGCGACGAGCGCATCGAACAGCGCGTTGACCTTCTCGCCGGTGTGGTTCGCGAGGCGCACTTTGATGATCGCCTCGAGCGGGTAGCCGAGCGCAGCCGCATCGAGTCGGACGCGGGTGTCGCGGATGATCCCGCGATCACGCAGGCTCCGCACCCGGTGCGCACAGGTCGATTCCGCGAGCCCCAACTGCTGTGCGAGGGCCTTGTTGGTGAGGTCGGCGCGGGCGCTGAGCGCGGCGAGGATCTCCAGGTCGACCTCGTCGAGTTGTGCTTTCGTCAACTCGGCCTCCTCTTCACCGCACCCGTTTGCTGGAAATTGTGGATTCTGCCGCATCGTCGGCGGATGCTGTCGAATTCTCCCATTTCAATTGGGATTCGGGCAACGTGGAAGCATGACCGACCAGTATCTGCATCCAGACACGGTGGCCGTGCACAGCGGCAGAGCCGGCCTCACCGAGCTCGGCGTGCACGCCCTGCCGATCGACCTGTCGACGACGAATCCGTTGCCGGACATCGAGCGCGGCGGCGACTCGTACGAGGCGATGGCGACGGGCGGTCGCCCGATCGAGGACGGCAGCATGGTCTACGCGAGACTGTGGAACCCGACCGTCGCACGCTTCGAGGAGGCGCTCGCCGAGATGGAGCACGCCGAGGCTGCCGTCGCGTTCTCATCGGGGATGGCGGCGATGACCGCGGTGATCCTCGCCCACACGAGTGCGACGGGCAAGCATCACGTCGTCGCGGTGCGACCGCTCTACGGGGGCACCGACCATCTGCTCGGCTCCGGCCTGCTCGGCACCGAGACCTCCTACTGCCATTCGTCCGAGGTGCGATCGATGCTGCGGGCCGACACCGGGCTCGTGGTCGTGGAGACCCCGGCCAACCCCACGCTCGAGCTCGTGGACATCGCCGCGATCGTCGCGGCGGCAGGGGAAGTGCCAGTGGTCGTCGATAACACGTTCGCGACTCCGCTGCTGCAGAATCCGCTCGATCACGGCGCGGCGATGTCGCTGCACAGCGCGACCAAGTACCTGGGCGGCCACGGTGATGTGATCGCCGGCGTCGTGGCGTGCAGCGAGGAGACCGCTGAGGCGCTGCGCCGAGTTCGTTCGGTGACGGGTGGGGTGCTGCATCCGCTCGGCGCCTATCTGCTGCACCGGGGCCTCACCACGCTTCCGGTCAGGATGCGCCAGCAGCAGGAGAACGCGAAGCAGATCGTGCAGTGGCTGATCGATCAGCCCGAGATCGACGAGGTCTTCTTCCCCGGGCTGGACGGCGACCCGCAGGGGATCCTGGAACGTCAGATGCGCGGCCCAGGGGCGATGGTCGCGATGCGGATGAGCGGCGGCTACGCCGCGGCGAGTGCCGTCGCCTCGTCGGTGGCGCTGTTCACGCACGCCGTGTCACTGGGCGGAGTGGACTCGCTCATCCAGCATCCTGCCGCGCTCACGCACCGACCGGTGCCGGCCGACGCGCGTCCGGACGCCGATGTGCTGCGGTTGTCGATCGGGCTGGAGAACGCGGGCGACCTCATCGCCGATCTGGCTCAGGCATTCGCTCGTGCGAGCACCGCCGTCGCGGTCGAAGCCGCGCCTCACGCTGCGGGCCGAGGCGGATTGTCTTATCCGGTGCGAAGTAAGTAGCGTCGAAGATACAGACGTCCGATCGATCAGGAGGCATCATGCGTGCAGTCGTTTTCGAGCAGTGGAAGACCCCGCCCACCCTTTCCGAGGTGGACAAGCCGACGCCAGGACCCGGTGAGGTGCTGCTGAAGGTCGCGGGTGCCGGTGCGTGCCACTCGGACGTCGCGGTGTACGCGGACTACGACGCGAGCATGGGGATGACCCAGCTCGAGCCGAGCTACATCCTCGGCCACGAGACCTCGGGCTGGATCGAAGAGCTCGGCGAGGGCGTCACCGGTCTCGACAAGGGAGATGCCTTTCTCGTCTACGGCCCGATCGGCTGTGGCCACTGCGCACCCTGCTCGCGCGGCCAGGACACCTACTGCGAGAACGTCGCGGACATGCCGTACATGGCATCAGGTCTCGGCCGTGACGGCGGAATGGCCCAGTACATGACGGTCCCGGCGCGCAACCTCGTTCCGCTTGGCGACGCCGATCCCTATGCGGCTGCGCCACTGGCGGATGCCGGTCTCACCCCGTACCACGCGATCAAACTGTCGCTGCCGAAGCTGGCCGGCGGCGGCAAGACGGCGCTCGTCATCGGCCTCGGCGGCCTCGGACTCGTCGCCGTGCAGATTCTCAAGGCGATCACCGGAGCCACCGTCATCGCTACGGACATGAAGCCCGAGGCGATGGCGCGTGCCGAGGAGTTCGGCGCCGTGACCGTTCCCGGCGGCGAAGGTCAGGCCGAGCGCATTCGCGAGCTGACCGGGGGCAAGGGCGTCAATGCCGTCTTCGACTTCGTCGGCATTGCACCGACGATCGCGCTCGCCGCGGCATCCGTCGCCCGTCAGGGCCGGCTCACTGTCGTCGGCATCGCCGGTGGAGAGTACGCGTGGAGCTTCTTCAAGGTGCCGTACGAGGTCGACTTCACCAGCACCTACTGGGGGACGATCGAGGAGCTGCACGAGGTCGCAGCCCTCTATCGTGCAGGGCAGATCTCGCCGGATGTCGAGTATTTCGACATGGATGACGCGCTCGAGGCTTATCGCAGGCTCGAGGCCGGAGAGCTCTCGGGCCGCGCCGTGGTCACGCCGAACGGCCGTGCCTTGTAACTGCTCATCAGAAGCGGCCTGCTCGCGGTTCGCTGTCCGGCGGTGGGGGCAATGGAGTCTCTCTGCCCACGGCAGAACCGCCGTGAGCGGATTCCCGCGCCGGCTGCGCTCCCACCGCGCAGGCTGAACTCATGAGCGAAGAGACCCCCATCCCGCAGTTCGGCCCAGAGGCCAGACGCGCACTGTTCCACGACCGCATCCTGGTGCTCGACGGCGCCCTCGACGACGACAACGGCACGCTGCTGATGACGCAGCTGCTCACGCTCTCCGCTGAGGATCCGGCCGCCGACATCGCCCTGTGGATCCACTCGCCCGGTGGCTCTGTGCCGTCGATGCTGGCGATCCGCGACATCATGCGCCTCATCCCGAACGATGTCGCCACCCTCGCACTCGGGACAGCGGCCAGCGCGGGGCAGTTCCTGCTCTCCGCCGGCACGAAGGGCAAGCGACGAGCGCTGCCGCACGCCCGCATCCTCATGCATCAGGGGTCGGCGGGCATCGGCGGCTCGGCCGTCGAGATCGAGGTGCAGGCCGATGACCTGCGGCAGATGCGCGATACCGTGCTCGGGCTCATCTCCGATGACACCGGTCAGCCGGCCGAGCGCATCTTCGAGGACTCGCTGCACGACCGCTGGTACACGGCCGCACAGGCCGAGGAGTACGGGTTCATCGACGCGATCGTCAGTTCGGTTGCAGAGGTCATGCCGCGCCGTCGCGCGCGGGTCGGATTGGGGACGGATGCTGCGGCATCCGCCACGGAAGGAGCGAAGTCATGAGCAGCTACACGATTCCGAACGTCATCGCGCAGCATCCGCGGGGTGAGCGCGTCATGGACGTCTACTCGCACCTGCTCGCGGAGCGCGTGATCTACCTCGGCACCGGAATCGACGCCGGGGTCGCGAACGCCCTGATCGCGCAGCTGCTGCATCTCGACGCGGACAGTCCGGAGACCGGCATCCAGTTCTACATCAACAGCGAGGGCGGCGACCCCGGTGCGGCGCTCGCGATCTACGACACGATGCAGCACATCCGCCCCGCCATCGCGACGACGGTCGTCGGCCAGGCGATCGGCCCTGCCGCCCTCCTCTCGGCAGCCGGCGCGCCGGAGCAGCGCGCCGCGCTCGAGCATGCGCGCATCGTGCTGCACCAGCCCGCAGGCCAGTCCCGCGGGGCGATCCCCGACCTCATCCTCGCTGCCGACGAGGTGGTGCGGGTGCGTGCCGACATGGAGGCCGTGCTCGCCAGGCACACCGGTCGCACCGTCGAGGCGCTGCGCGTCGATACCGATCGGGACCGGGTGTTCACAGCATCCGCTGCGCTCGACTACGGGCTGATCGACACCGTGCTGGGGGAGCGGGGGTAGGGCGCCGTCACCCACGACGCGGGGCACCACGCCGCGACCTGAGACTCGCGATGAGCAGAAGAGTGGTCGGAATCAACAGCAGCAGGAAGCCGCTCGGGCCGACGATCCAGATGCAGACGAGCGCCCAGATGCCGAGCGTGAGCGCGATGTACAGCGGCACGGTGTCGCCGCGTCGGCCGGCCCGAAGGATGAGGAGCGCGAGCAGTACGCCGGGAACGACGAAGCCGCCCGGAAGTCCCCAGAACTGCACCGCCGCATCCGTCGGCAGCTGGGTGGTTCGGAACGGTCCGGCCATCCAGGGGCCCCACCACGGGTGCAGGGCGAACACCACGGTATGCAACGCCGAGATCGTCAGCAGGGAGATCGCGCCCGCGACCGTGAGCCGGTCGGGACGCACGGATGCGCCGTCACGACGCGGCTCGGCGGAGCGGTCGTCTGAGGCAGAGTCGGGGAATGCGGCCGTGTCCGGATGTGTCATGCCTCAATCGTGAAGCGGCCCCTGGTCGCGGCCATCCCTCCGCGGGGCGAACCGCCTCACCCGAGCGGGTGAGATGCGCGACTCAGGCGGCGAGAGCGAGCGCGCCGCGAGCGCCGACTGACACGGCAGCGGATGCCGGTACCGAGGCCATACGCAGTTCATCGGCCACGCTGCTGGCGAGTTCGATGAGCGTCGTGTCGAGGGCCCCGGCGACCGCGGCGATCATCTCGCTGGACGGCTCCTTCAGCCCGCGCTCGATCTCGGAGAGGTACTGCGGTGAGACACCGGCTTTGTCGGCTGTCTCGGTGAGGGTCTCTTCACGCTCATGCCGCCGGCGCCGGAGCTGATCTCCGAGCAGATGCCGCCAGAGCGGCTCCGGCCCGTTCTGCGGGCGCGGGCTGCGAGAGGGGTGGGGCGTGCGGGGGAACGGGACGATCTCGGCCATGGTTCACGGTAACCCTGACGTTCGTCGGTGTCACCGCTGTTCTGCTCAGAGCAGAAAGGGTCCCGCAGAAGGTCAGCCCAAAGGCAGCGCTCTGTCATCGATCACCTTGCGCATCACGAGCGTCGAGCTCAGTCGGTGCACGCCCGGCAGCGCGCTGAGCTGCTCGTCATACAACCGTTGAAAGTGTGCCAGATCGGTGGCGACAACCCGGAGCAGATAGTCCGGGTCGCCGAACAGGCGCTGGGCGAGGGTGATGTGGGGGATCTCGGTGACGGCGTCCTCGAACAGGGCGATCGAGTCGCGGGTCGCCTCCCGCATCGTGACGAAGACGAGCGTCTCGAAGCCGAGTCCGAGCGACGCGGGGTCGAGTGTGGCGCGGTATCCGGTGATGACTCCTGAACGCTCGAGTTCGCGCAGTCGTCGATGACACGGCGAGACGCTGAGCTGCACACGTTCGGCGAGTTCGGTGATGGTCAACCGGCCATCACTCTGCAGCTCAGCAAGAATCTTCCGGTCAATCGCATCCATGGTGAATAGTCTTGCTCACAATCGCCGTATTCAAGTGAGGAATGCAAACACATTCGGGTTGATTCAACCTAGAGTTTCCACGCGACAGACGAAAGTCGCGAGGAGATGGAGGGTCCCGGATGGCCGCGACGGCGATCATGGCGTTCTGGGGAGTGTCGATGCTCTTCGTGATCACACCGGGTGCGGATTGGGCATACGCGATCTCCGCGGGTCTTCGCCGGCGCCCGGTTCCGGCGGTGCTCGGGATGGTGTCGGGGCATGCTGCAGCGACCATCATCGTCGCTGCAGGCATCGGTGCGCTGGTCGCGCGCCTCCCGCTCGCACTCGCGATCCTCACTATCGCCGGTGCCCTGTACCTCGTGTGGCTCGGTGTGTCCACACTGCGTCAGCCCGCGATCGTCCGTGAGGGCACTCAACTGGTGGAGGCCTCCCCGGGGCGATGGGCGTTGAAGGGGTTCGGAATCAGCGGGCTCAACCCGAAGGTGTTCCTCCTTTTCCTCGCCATCCTTCCGCAGTTCACCCAGGCGACGTCGGCGTGGCCCCTCTCGTTGCAGATCGTGGTGCTCGGCGCTGTCCACACCGCCTCGTGCGCCGCCGTGTACTTCGCCGTCGCGTTCGGCGCGAACGCCGTCCTGGCATCCCGTCCGAGCGCGGCGCGGGTCGTCAGCCAGATCTCGGGAGTCGCCATGATCGGTATCGGCGTCTTCCTGTTCGTCGAGCAGTTGCTGCCGTAGTCGACGCCGTACGATCCGAACATGACCGCCTACTTCGAGCGCGGATCTCGGTGCAGAGCGTGACCGTCCGTCCGCGTTGACCCTGGCGCCGGGTGCGCGGATCAGGCGGAGGGGAGCCTGATGGTTCCGGTGCCGGGGTGCTCGTGCGGCATGCGGTCGCGATCGTAGGTGATGTTCGAGTAGCCATGCGGCACGGGGTGCCCGTCCTCGCCGAGGCTGACGAAGACGATCTTCTCGATCGTGAGGATGCGCTTGCGCGTGATCATGTTGCGCACCACTGCGCGCATCGTGAGAGAGGTGCGACCGAAATGCGTCGCGGTCAGGCCCATCTCGATGAGATCTCCCTGCAGGGCGGATGCCTCGAAGTTGATCTCCGAGATGAGCTTGGTCACCACACGGTAATTGCCGAGCTGCACGATCGCGTAGATCGCGGCCTCCTCGTCGATCCACTTCAGCAGGCTGCCGCCGAACAGCGACCCGTTCGCGTTCAGATCCTCCGGACGCACCCACTTGCGGGTGTGGAAGTTGATGCCGTCGTCAGAGGGGTTCCAGCCGGATGCGTGCTTCGCCATTGTTCAAGCGTAGAAGGCCGATGATTCCGGAATGTTTCGAGGTCGGGGCTCGTGCGCTTCACGCCTCTGGGTGCACCGGCACCTCTGCCGCGGCATCCGTCGCCGCCCAGCTGGCGAGCAGCTTCAGTTTCTCTTCCGACGGCGTCCCCGGCTCTGCGGTGTACGTCGACAGCTGCAGTCCAGGGTCTGCCGGCAGTTCGAATGCTTCGTAGGTCAGCTCGAACTCACCGAACGTCGGGTGATTGATCCGCTTCACCCCGGTGCGGTGGTACTTCACGTTGTGTGCCGCCCAGAGAACGCGGAACCGCTCGCTTCGTGTCGACAGTTCGCCGACCAGATCGGTGAGCCTCTTGTCGTAGGGGTTGCGGCCTGCTTCGCCGCGCATCGTCGCGACGAGGTCCTGGGTGTTGCGCTCCCAGTCGGGGTAGAAGTCCTGCGCCGCGGGATTCAGGAAGGCGAAGCGCGCGCTGTTGGGCTCGTGCTCGGCGAACAGCGGTGCGTACAGTGCGCGGCCGAGCGCGTTCGCGCCGAGATAGTCGAAATAGTTGTTGCGCACGAGCGCGGGCGCGCCGGTCATCGCGTCGAGCAGACGCTGGATGCTGGGGCGCAGACCGTCCGCCTTCTTGCGGGGTTTGCGCACCACCGGCGACGCGTTCGCCGTGCGGGCGAGATCGAACAGGTGGGCCGTCTCGGCATCGTCGAGCTGCAGTGCTCTGGCGAGCGCATCGAGCACGCTGTCGGATGCTCCGGAGAGATCGCCCCGCTCGAGCCGGGTGTAGTAGTCGACGCTGACTCCTGCGAGCATCGCGACCTCTTCACGGCGGAGACCCGGCACGCGGCGGTTGCCGCCGTATGCGGGCAGTCCTGCCAGGTCGGGGGTGATGCGTGCGCGCCTCGTGGAGAGGAACTCGCGCACTTCGCTGCGGGTGTCCATGCTCCGAAGGTACGCCGCCTCGCCGCGATGAGGGAGGCACTGGCAGTACCGGGAACACGCGCCACTGCCTGGAATGTGCGGGCGCGAGTGGAATGGATCCATGACCAGAACGCGGAACCCCGGCACGAGGAACCCCGGCACGAACAACCCCGGCACGAACAACCCCGGCTCGAGGAACACTGCAGCGATCCTGACGATCATCCTCGTCAGCTACTTCATGATCCTGCTCGACAACTCGGTGATCTTCACCGCGCTGCCCTCCCTGGCGGTCGACCTCGGTCTCGCACCCGCGGAGCTCGCGTGGGTGCAGGACGCCTACACGCTCGTCTTCGGCGGGCTTCTGCTGCTCGGCGCCAGGGCCGGCGACATCCTCGGTCGCCGTCGGGTCTTCGTCTTCGGTCTGGCCGTCTTCTCGATCGCATCCCTGCTGATCGCCCTCGCCCCGACGGCATGGATGCTCATCGCCGCGCGCGCACTGCAGGGCGTGGGCGCCGCGATCGTCGCTCCCTCGGCGCTGTCGCTGCTCACCGCGAGCTTCGAGGGGGCGGCACGTGACAGGGCGGTCGCCTGGTATGCCGCCACTGCCGGGATCGGCGCAAGCCTCGGGATGCTGGTCGGCGGTGCCGCCGCGACACTGCTGAGTTGGCGCGCTGGATTCTGGATCAACGTGCCCATCGGCATCGCGATGATCGTGCTCGCCCCGCGGTTCCTGCCCGAGACTCCGACATCTCCGGGTCGTTTCGATGCCACCGGCGCCATCACCTCCACACTCGGCATCGGTGCGCTGGTGTTCGCTCTGCTGCACGGCACTGACGCCGGCTGGGGCGACCCGCTCACGCTCGCGTCGTTCGCTGCGGCGACAGCGCTCCTCCTCGTCTTCGTTCTCGCCGAATCGCGCGCCGCCCAGCCGATCATGCCACTGCGCCTCTTCAGCAGCCGCATCCGCACCGGCGCCTATCTCGTGCGCCTGACCTACCTCGGCGCGATGATCGGGTTCTTCTTCTTCACGACCCAGTTCCTCCAGGGCGTACTGGGATTCACCGCGCTGCAGGCAGGGCTGGCATTCCTGCCGATGACGGTGGTGAACTTCGTCGTCGCGATGGCGATCCCGCGGCTCGTCGCGCGGGTCGGCAACACCTGGCCGCTGGTCGTCGGCGTCGCGCTGACACTGGCAGGGATGCTGTGGCTCAGTCGCCTCGCGCCCGACAGTGCCTACGTCACCGGCGTCGCGCTTCCCATGCTCCTCATCGGCGCCGGGCAGGGTCTCGCGTTCGCCCCGATGACCACGTTCGGCATATCCGGCGCGACGACGGCGGATGCCGGTGCGGCCTCCGGCGTCGTCAACACCTTCCATCAGGTGGGGATGTCTCTCGGCCTCGGCGTACTCGTCGCGGTGGCCGCGGCATCCGACGTCCAGGGCGAGGCCACGGAGACGGCACTGACCGGCGAGGTTTCGGCGGCGCTCACGGCCGCCGCCGTCCTGCTCGGCGTCGCGGTGATCCTCGTCCTGGCCCTGATCGTCCCGTCGAGACCCCGTATTCCCGTTGTGGGAGGCACTGTCAGCACCTCCCTTTCCACCCGACCCACCCGCACACTGGAAGCATGACCATGAATCTCACCCTGAACAACGGCGTCGCCATGCCGGCCCTCGGCTTCGGCGTCTTCCAGGCCGCACCCGAAGAGACCGTCGCCGCTGTGAGCTCGGCTCTCGAGACCGGATACCGCCTTATCGACACCGCAGCCGCCTACGGCAACGAGCGAGAGGTCGGCGAGGCGATCCGCATCTCCGGCATCCCACGCGACGAGATCTTCATCGAGACCAAGGTCTGGATCAGCGACTACGGATACGACGAGACCCTGCACGCCTTCGAGAAGTCGACCGGCAAGCTCGGCGTCGACCAGCTCGACCTGCTGATCCTGCACCAGGCGCTGCCGTCGCGCTTCGACCTGACCGCCGGTGCCTACAAGGCGCTCGAGACACTGCTCGCCGACGGCCGTGTCCGCGCCATCGGGGTCAGCAACTTCATGGTCGATCACCTGCAGCGGCTTGCCGCAGAGACGAGCATCGTCCCGGCGATCAATCAGATCGAGGTGCACCCCTACTTCCAGCAGCGCGCGGTGCAGGCTGCGGATGCGGCGGCGGGAACCATCACGCAGGCGTGGTCGCCGATCGGCGGCATCACGGCGTACCGCCCGAACGGGGCATCCGCCTTCGACGACGAGACGCTGAAGGCGATCGCCGCGTCGTATGGAAAGTCCCCGGCGCAGGTGATGCTGCGCTGGCACCTGCAGCAGGGTCGCTCGGCGCTGCCGAAGTCGGTGCGCCCCGCGCGTATCGCCGAGAACTTCGATGTCTTCGACTTCGAGCTCACGGCGGAGCAGCTCTCGTCCATCGATGCGCTCGATACCGATGTGCGTCGCGGACCTGAGCCCGCAGACATCACGCTCGAGAGCTTCGGACGGGAGATCCCGGAAGCATGACCCGCACGGCGGGCGACACTCCGGGGTCGTATTCACAGATGTCGGGCGGATTCGCCCGAATGCGCCGACAGATGTGTTCCTGGCCCCCGGAGTGTCGGCGACCGTCGGCGCCGTGATCCTCGGTGCAGGGCTCGCGGGCTGCTCTGCCGCTCCGGACGACGGGGCAGCAACCGCGACGCCGGCCCCGACATCCACGGCAACCGAGGCCCCAGCGACGGATGGTACACCGGCAATGGATTACACGGACGGCACCTACGAGGCGACCGGGTGGTACGGGTCGCTGCCGTCGCATCAGGACGTCACTCTCACTCTCGAGGCTGATGTGGTCATGGATGTCAGTCTCACCACACCGGCCGAGGATTCGACGTCGCTCGGACACCAGCAGCGCTTCGCCGAAGCGATCGATGCAGAGATCCTCGGCGTCGATATCGACAGCATCGCAATAGACCGGCTCGCAGGGGCCAGCGGATGCTCGGAGGGCTTCATGAGCGCCCTCGCCGAGATCAAGACCGCAGCCGCACCTGAGACAACCAAGGGGAACCATGACCACTCTGAACATCCTCCTCGTCGGCGGAACCGGAAGCATCGGCCGGCACGTCGCCCGCGTCGCACAGGCGGCTGGCCACAGCATCCGCATCCTCAGCCGCCGTGTCGGCGGCGAGAACACCGTCGTCGGCGACCTCACCGACCCGTCCACTCTCGTCGATGCCGCCCGCGACATCGACGCCGTCGTCTTCACGCAGGGCACGCATGGCGACGAGGCGGGCTACCGCGCCGTCGACTACGGCGGTGTGCGCGGCATCCTCGAGGCCATCGGTGACCGACCGGTGCGCATCGCGCAGATGACCGCGATCGGAGTGACCGGCCGCGACGGCGCATTCAATCGCTCGAACAAAGCGCACGACTGGAAGCGGCGGGCCGAGCGGCTCGTGCGCGCAAGCGGGCATCCGTACACGATCGTCCGCCCGGCATGGTTCGACTACAACGCCGACGACCAGCACGAACTGCACTTCCTTCAGGGCGACACTCGTCATGCGGAGAGCCCCGCGGACGGCGTGATCGCCCGATCACAGATCGCCGAGGTGCTGGTGGCCGCCTTGACGTCGGATGCCGCCGTCGGCAAGACCTTGGAACTCGTGGCAGAGCGCGGTCCGGCGCAGACCGACCTCGACCCGTTGTTCGCCGCGCTCGCTTCGGATGTGGAGCTGGATGGGGCGAAGGATGCCGACAACATGCCAGTCGACTCGGAGCCGGCCGACACCATCGCCGACCTCGAGCGGATCCGCGCCCTGCGGGGCTGAGTAAGACCAAGACCTGACCGTAAGAAGGAGAACCACATGCGTGGAGTAGTCATGTACGGGCCCGGCGATGTCCGGGTGGAAGAGCGGGAGAGGCCGACCATCGCCCGGCCGACGGATGCCGTCATCAAGATCGCAGCGACCTGCATCTGCGGGTCCGACCTCTGGCCGTACCGCGGCACCGACGCGGTGCACGAGGCCCCGATGGGCCACGAGTACGTCGGCGTCGTGGAAGAGATCGGCGCGGACGTCAACACGATCAAGGTCGGCGACTTCGTCGTCGGATCCTTCATGGCATCCGACAACACCTGCGAGATCTGCCGGGCCGGATACCAGTCCCGCTGCGTGCACGTCGTGCCGATGGGGCAGTACGGAACGCAGGCGGAGTACAGCCTCGTCCCGCACGCCGACGGCACGCTCGTCGCGACCCCTGGACAGCCGGACGCCGACCTGATCCCGGCGCTGCTCGCTGCATCCGACGTGCTCGGCACCGGCTGGTTCGCCGCCGTCGTCGCGGAGGTCGGACCGGGCAAGACCGTCGCAGTCGTCGGTGACGGAGCCGTCGGGCTCCTCGGCATCCTGGCCGCGAAGGAGCTCGGCGCAGAGCGGATCATCGCGATGAGCCGGCACGCCGACCGTCAGGCGCTGGCGCGGAAGTTCGGCGCGACCGACATCGTCGAAGAGCGTGGAGACGAGGGCGTGGCGAAGATCAAGGAGCTCACGAACGGGCTCGGCGCGCACTCCGTGATCGAGGCGGTCGGCACTCAGGAGTCGATGATGCAGGCGATCCGCTCGACTCGCGCCGGCGGACACGTCGGCTATGTCGGCGTCTCGCACGACGTGGCGCTACCAGGCCAGGAGCTGTTCTTCTCCGGCGTGCACCTGCATGGCGGACCCGCACCGGTGCGTCGCTTCCTTCCCGAGCTCATCCAGCTCATCTGGGAGCGGAAGATCACACCCGGCGACGTGTTCGATCTGACGTTGCCGCTCGAAGACGCAGCCGAGGGGTACAAGGCGATGGATGAGCGTCGCGCCACCAAGGTGCTGCTGACGGTCTGATTGACGAACGCCGAGAGGAGACCCATGAACATCGAACCCCGCATCCCGACCGTCAAGAACCCACCGGAGCAGTTCACCGGCGACGTCTGGTTCGACCCGATCATCGTTCCGCACGATGCTGATCAACGGATGTCCGGCGGACTGGTGCGCTTCGCGCCCGGTGCTCGGACAGCGTGGCACTCGCATGCGCGCGGACAGTATCTTCGGGTGACCGAGGGTGTCGCGCTCTGCGGCACCCGGGACGGCACCGTCGTGCAAGCCACGCCGGGTCAGACCATCTACACCCCACCGGGTGAAGAGCACTGGCACGGTGCGACAGGGGACTGCTTCATGCAGCACCTCGCGCTGCTCGAGGGAGCCGACGATCCGGCCGAGACGACGACCTGGCTCGAGCACGTCACCGACGAGGAGTATCGGCGCCGCTAGTTCTCAGCCGGCGAGCTGCTCAGCGAGGAACGCGGCCTGGTTCTGCCACTGCAGACCCAGCCCGCCCTCGTGCTCGTTGAACGCGTACTCGGTGATGTCGGCGACTCCGCCCCAGCTGTTGCGTGCGGCGAAGACCGTCGAGGGCGGGCAGACCGGATCCATCAGGGCGACGGAGAACAGGGCGGGTGCCGTGGCTCTGCGCGCGAAGTTCACGCCGTCGAAGTACGACAGGGTCTCGAACACGCGCTCTTCGGTGCCGCGGTGGATCGAGAGGTACCGGACGATCTCGTTGTACGGGTCGCGTCCGGTCAGGCCGACTGCGCGCTCGAACTGGCAGAGGAACGGCACGTCGGGCATCGCGGCGATCAGGCCGGTGGAGAGTCCGGCGGCGGCGATCGCGATGCCTCCGCCCTGGCTTCCGCCGCACACGGCCACGCGCGCAGCGTCGACCCGGTCGAGGGAGCGGATGGCGTCGATCGCGAGCACGGCGTCGGTGTAGACGCGGCGGTAGTAGTAGCTGCTCGGATCCTCGATCCCTCGAGTCATGAAGCCCGGCGCCGCCGGGCCTGAGCCGTGCGGGTCTGCCGTGATCCCGCCGGTTCCCCACGCGCTGCCCTGGCCGCGGGTGTCCATGAAGAAGTGCGCATAGCCGGATGACGCCCACCCCAGGCGCTCGTGCGGCAGGCCGCGGCCTCCGCCGTAGCCGTTGAACTCCACGACCGCTGGCAACGGCTCATCGGTGTCTGCGGGCAGCAGCAGCCATCCGCCCACCGGATCGCCGCCGAAGCCGCTGAAGGTCACGTCGTACACCTCCACCGACTGCAGCGGGGAATCGATGCGGCGAAGCTGGATGGGCTGCGCGGCCGCGCGGGATTCCTCGAGGGTCTGCTCCCAGAAGTCGTCGAAGTCCGCGGGCTCCGCGACATCGGGTCGATAGGAGCGGAGCTCCTCCAGCGGCAGATCGAAACGCGGCATCGCGGCATCCTTCTTCTCGGGGTAGGCGGCAGTTTATCGGCGCGGATGGGGGAGGCGGCGACGCCGCACCCGCCTCGGCGCGCTCATACGGATCTCCCGGTTCCCTAGAGGTGGGGAACTCATTAGGCTGAGTACCGAGTTCGCAGCTCGATCCTCCCCCCATTTCTGCTAGCCGTCGCCTTCCCCCACTGACGCTGCGCGTCGCGAGGGTCGTTCGGTGAGCACCTCCAGAAAGGCACTCCCTGTGAGCAACTCCGCCGAGAACAACGTCGACGAGCACGGGGCCGATTTCTTCGACCAGCTGGCGCAGGGTCAGAGTCGCGAACAGGGCAGTTTTACGATCGGTTTCCGTGGATACGACCGCGGTGAGGTGGATGCCGCGCTGGCGGGCCTGCGGATGCAGGTGCAGCGGGCGGATGCCGAGCTCGCTGAGGCCCGCGCGGGGGTGAGCCGCGACGTCGAGTCCGCTCGTTCGCAGCTCGAGTCGGAGCTCGCCGAGCGTGAGGCACGCATCGCGGAGCTCGAGGCGCAGAACGACGACCGCATCGCGGCGCTGGAGGCAGATCTCGCCGCCGCCCGCGCGCAGGCCGATGACGCCGAGCAGCAGGTCGCCACGCTCACCAACGAGCTCGTGGACGCCCCGAAGACGGGTGCGGACACCGAGGGTTCACGCCTGCAGTTCGAGGCCGTGCTGCGCGTCGCCGAGGAGCAGGCATCCGTCCTGATCCAGAATGCCGCAGTGCAGGCCGAGCGTCTGCTCGAAGCCGCGCGGGAAGAGGCGGAGTCGCGCCGCGTCGAGCTCGCCGCAGAAGTGGACCGCATCACCGCGCAGGCGCAGCACGACGCAGATCAGGTGCGCCTTCGGATCGACACCGAGTACACCGCGCACGAGGCGACCATCCAGCGCGAGGCAGCGCACGCCGCAGAGAAGGTCATCCAGGCCGAGCAGGAGGCTGCGACCGTCCGCACCGAGGCCGAGAAGGGCTCGGCGGCGCTGCGCTCGATGGTCACGCGTGAGACCAGCCAGCAGCGGGCGGATGCCGAGCGCGAGGTGCGTGAGATGAACGCACGCGTGCTGGAGTTCGAGGAGACCCTGACCCGTCGGCAGGACGACGCGCAACAGGAGTTCCTGCTGCTGCACAACCAGGCCGTCGCCCACGCCGAGCGCATCACGACCGACGCGAACGAGCAGGTCGCAGCATCCCTCGAGCACTCCAAGCGCATCTCCGCGAAGGCCGACGACTACGAGCGTCTGATGCGTTCGCAGGCTCAGGCGATCGAGGCCGACGCCCAGGTGCGCGCCCGCGAGACCCTCGAGCGTGCACGCGTGAAGGCGCAGAAGATCGTCAGCACGGTCACGGGTCACACCACCGAGGTGCTGCGTGACGCCGAGGACCGCACGCGTCAGCTCCGCTGGCAGCAGCAGCAGCTGAACAGCTTCATGGCCGAGGTGCGCGAGCTCATCCGCCCCGACGGCGTGCTCGGTTCGGATGCCGCGGATGACGACACCGAAGACGCTGACGACGTCGACGTGCTCGAGGAGGGCGACGAGGTCATCGAGCTCGCGCCCGAGGGCGAGGGCGACGACGACTTCGACGAGGACGACGACCTCGACGAGGACGAGAACGACGCCAAGGCCTGACTCGTCCCGAGGCTGAACTCTCTGGCACCCGTCGCACCCGTCGCACCGTCGCGCCCAGCGCGTCAAAGGAGGAAAGTGTCGGTTGCCTCGATCGGGGCCGACACTTTCCTCCTTTCACCGCGTTCCGCAGGGCCCGATCAGCGGCTCCTCGCCGGCAGGTCCGAGTCCCCACTGGAACGTGCCTGTGAGTGGACCAGTGCCGCTCGACGACCTCGGGCCGCCGTAGCCTGGAACCATGTCTCATCTGGTGAGTGTGAACGAGCTGGCCGACCTGATGCGCGACGGCGCCGTGCGCGTGATCGACGTGCGTTGGCGTCTGAGCGTTCCTGGCGGGAGCGTGCAGCCGGAGGGTGTGCAGGAGTACCTGAGGGGCCACATCCC
The DNA here is from genome assembly GCF_000763375.1 of Microbacterium profundi. Classification (NCBI taxonomy): domain Bacteria; kingdom Bacillati; phylum Actinomycetota; class Actinomycetes; order Micrococcales; family Microbacteriaceae; genus Microbacterium; species Microbacterium profundi. The sequence goes on from NZ_JPSY01000001.1 coordinate 1,648,667, forward strand.
CGGAGCGGTGTTCGTCGATCTCGAGAGCGAGCTCACCCGGCACGGCCGGCCTGACGAGGGGCGGCATCCGCTGCCGTCGACCTCGCAGGTGCAGGATGCTACGCGCCGATGGGGGGTGAACGACGGTGACGTGGTCGTCGCGTACGACGATGCGGGCGGCCTTCCTGCGGCACGCGCGTGGTGGCTGCTGCGTCAAGGCGGCGTCGATGTGCGGGTGCTCGATGGCGGATGGCAGGCCTGGAAGGATGCCGGCGGAGACACAGAGACGGGCGATGTGACCCCCGAACCGGGCACGGCGACCCTCGCGGATGTCTCGCGCGACAGCCTCACGATCGACGAAGCGGCTGAGGTCCCAGCATCCGGTGTGCTGCTCGACGTGCGCGCGCCGGAGCGCTTCCGCGGCGAGACCGAGCCGCTCGATCCGATCGCCGGGCACATCCCGGGTGCCGTGAACCTGCCGACCGGCAGGCACGTCGCGAGTGACGGAACACTGCTCGACCTGAAGACGCTCAAGAAGAATTTCGCGGATGCCGGCATCGGCGATGGCACGCCGGTCGCCGCCTATTGCGGCTCGGGTATCACCGCAGCACACACCGCGCTTGTGCTCGCCGAAGCGGGCATCGACGCGAAGATCTTCCACGGCTCCTGGAGCCAGTGGTCGAACACGCCTGGTCGCCCGGTAGCCACAGGGGAGTAGCCGCGTGGTCGAGCACTCGCTGACTGCAGTCCGCCTAAGTCAGGTGGTGGCAGATCTTCGACCGCGTTGATGTGCGCGTCGGCGGCTATCAGCGGGTGATCCGCTTCTACCCGCCCGTCGCCAGACCTGATCCGGATCCCACCACCGCGGTCCGCGCACCTCAGGGACTCCGTCACGCATGCGGATCCGCCACTCCGACAGGTGCAGGTTCCGGTGATGCCACCAGCACAGCAGCACGCCGTTATCGGTATGCGTCGGTCCACCGTCGGCATGTTCTTGGACGTGATGGACCTCGCACCAGGTGGCGGGGATCGTGCAGCCGGGGATGATGCATCCGCCGTCGCGCAGCGTGATCGCCCGTCGCTGGAGGGCGTTGAAGATGCGGGCCGAGGTTCCGATCGACACAATACGGCCGTTGTCATCGAACAGCACTCGCTGAATGCCGCCGGCGCAACCGGTCTGTGCTGCCACGCGCGCGGGGATGAGTGCGCCAGTGTTCAGCACCTGCGCCCAGCCGTTGCCGGTCGCATAGTCGGCGGCGTCGACGGAGACGACCAGCGTCGGCGCCGCGCCGCCCAAGGTAGGCATCTGGTCGGAGCGTGCGGCGACATTCAGGATCGCCGCGAATGCATCGTGCTGCTTCTGCGTACGAGTGCGCTCGTCTGTGCGCGCGAGCTCTTCGTCGGGCAACTCGCCGGATGGTACGAAGTGCACTCCCGACGCGTCCTCCGGTGCCTCCACACGCGGGTTCAGCTGCGCATCGAGCAGCAGCTGCAACTGCCCCGCGACCTCAGGCAGCAGTTCGCCGCGTACAGGCACTGTGCCCTCGCGCACCTTCCCGATCGAGAGACCGCGCTTGCGTGCCGCACGCTGGTCCTCGGGTTCTGCGCCGTCCTGATCGAGGTACGCCACCAGTGCCTGAGACAACAGACCGAGCTCTTCCGGCGTGGGAAGAGGGCCGGCGGTGACGGCATCAGAATCGGAATCGGTCACCGAGTCGATCCCGCGGGCAAACGCTCCGAGCTGTCTGTCGGCCTCCAGCAGTTCTGCCTCGAGGATTCGCGGTCCGGACTGCTCCAGCGGCGCGATCGCTGCCACCAGGCCCGCGACGCCGAGGTCGCCCGAGACCATCGCCTCGCGCAACTGCGGGTATTTCCCCGGAAGGAAGCAGCCCTCGGTGATGCTGCGCTCTCGACGCATCCACCGCGCAGCGCGCACCAGGCGTCGTGCCGCGTGATTGTCACACAAGGTCAGCATCCGCAGTAGATCGGTCGGACTGGAACATCCGTAGGTGAGCGTGATCCGATCGTCGTGCATAGGTGCCGATCGCTCGACCACTGTCACTGTCGATTCGACCTGCATGCCCTCGATCCGGCGCTGCATCCGCCCGCAGGCCACCAGCAACTCGGCGAGATCGGCGTTCGAAAGATCGGGGATGATCTCAGCATCGAAGGCGCCGCGCACCACGGCGTCGAGGGACTCCTCGAGACCTTTCAGCTGCTCCACGACCTTGTGCATACCTCCATTGAACACCCGACCTCAGACATTTGAACGATATTCATCAGGTTGTGGATAAGAAAGTGGGGAACATATATACGAGTATCGCAATGGGACCGTTCACCCCTTCAGCCCGCTGTGCGCCAAGCCCTGGACGAACTGCTTCTGCGCGAACAGGAACACCAGCAGCACGGGCACGACGGTCAACGTCGTTGCGGCGAGCTGTACATTCCACATCGGCCCGCCGTACGCATCGACGTACTGCGTGAGCGCCTGCGGCAGCGTGAACATGTCCTTGCTCGAGAGGTACACGATCGGCTCGAGGTAGAGGTTCCACGACTTCAGGAACGTGAAGATCGCGACCGCAGCCAGAGCCGGGCGCGACAGGGGGAACGCGATCCGCCAGAAGATCCCCCACCGACCGAGGCCGTCCATGCGTCCGGCTTCCTCCAACTCGGTCGGGAGCCCGAGGAAGAACTGACGCATGATGAAGATCGACAGCACGGCGGGTGCGCCGAAGATCGGGATCACGATGAGCGGCCAGTGCGTGTTGATCAGACCCAGGCCGTTCACGAATCGGAACAACGGCACGATCGTCACCTCGCTGGGAACCAGCAGTCCGACCAGCACCACCAGGAACAGTGCGTTCGCGCCGGGGAAGCGGATCCGCGCGAACGCGTATCCGGCCATCGCCGCGACCAGCAGAGTCCCGACGGTTACAATCACCGCGATGTAGAGACTGTTCCAGTACTGCTGTGCGAACGGCTGCAGACGGAACACCTCGCCGTACGCGTCGAAGCTCGGATTCTCCGGCCACAGCGTCGGCACCTTGCGCAGGATCTCGCTCATCGGCTTCAGGCTCGATGTCGCCATCCACCAGGTCGGGAAGATGAACGGGATGCTGATGATCGCGAGCAGTACGACGAGCCCGATCGAGACCCACCGACGCTTGGCGCGCGAACTGCCGGCACGCATGCGGCGCGGCGGGATGGCCGATCCGGTCACGACGGTCGTCGTGTCGATCGGGTCGACGTCGGCCGGGGGAGCGTCAGGTCTCATTGAAGACCCACCTCTTTCGTGTCTGCCACTGGATGAGTGTGAGCACCAGAACGATCATGAACAGCAGCACGGAGATGCCGCTCGCGTAGCCGAAGTCGTTGAAGCGGAACGCCTGCTGGTACAGGTAGTACACGAGCACGGTCGTGGAGTTTCCCGGTCCGCCGCCGGTGAGTACGGCGATCTGGGCGAAGACCTCGAGCGAGCCGACGATCGTCAGGATGGAGACGAGCAGGATCGTCGGGCTGATCATCGGTAGCGTGATCGAGCGGAACCGGCGCCACGCGCCTGCGCCGTCGATGCGGGCCGCGTCCATGATCTCCTCCGGTACGCCCTGGAGCGCGGCGAGGAACAGGATCATATTCATGCCGACGTTCTTGAACACCTGCACGATGATCACGGACACCATTGCCGTGAAGTCGTTGCGCAGCCAGTTCGGTCCGTCGACGCCGACGAGCGAGAGGAATCCGTTGATACCGCCGTCCGCCTGCAGCAGGAAGCTCCAGACGATGGTCCATGCCACCAGCGACACGACCACCGGTGAGAAGAAGAAGGTGCGGAACGTGGTGGTCCCGGGCAGCTTCTGATTGAGTAGCACGGCGAGGAACAGTGCGAGCGTGATGTTCAGCACGACCAGGCCGATCGAGAACCACAGGCTCGCGAGCAGCGAATCATGCAGACCCTGATCGCTCAGCATCCGCTCGTAGTTCTCCGTTCCGGAGAACACGAACGTGTTCGCCAGGACGTTCCAGTCGTGCAGCGAGAACCAGAACACGGCGACGAGCGGTGCGATCACGAAGGCGAGCGCCCCGAGCACGGCCGGGGCGACCATCGTGTAACCGACGATCCAGTCGCCGCGGGTGGCGGCCGAGCGGCGCCGGCGCACACCCGCGGGGCGGGGAGAACGCTCTGTGCGTCCCCTCCGCTCCGTGGTCTCGGCCGCGCCGCTGGCGGCGGTGGTGGTCATGCGGTATCAGCCCTCCAGCAGTGGTGAGATGGCGCCGCAGGTGTCTTCGAGAACGGCCTCGACATCGGCATCCGCCGTCCACAGCGCGTCGAGCTCAGCACGCACGGTGTCCTGCAGCTTCGCGAAGTTGGCGTGCGTCGGCTTGGTGACCGCGTCCTGGATGCCGTCGACGACGACCGCCTGCAGCTGCTCTTCGCTGAGCTTCGGGTTGGCGGCGCCCAGCGTCTCGGCGTTGAGGAGCGATTCCCGCGGCGGTGGGAAGTACGTCGCGAGCTTCTCGGCGTTCTCCGGCGCGGTGAAGTACGCGAGGAAGTCGGCCGCGATCGTCGGATGCTTCGCATTCGCGAAGACGCCGATACCGGCCTGGCCGATCACGTTCTGCTGGCCCTCGGGCCCCGCAGGCAGCGGAACGATGTCCCACGCGAATGAGTCGTCGAGAGCGGATGCGCGGCTGATCTGGGTGATCGTCATCGCCGCGTCACCGGCGAAGAAGTCGGCGGTGACTCCGGGCCCAGGCATCGCAGCATCCGTGAAGACCGCGTCGTGGATCCACGTCATGGCGTCGACCATCTCCGGATCGGTGAACGTGCACTGCGTGCCGTCCTCGCTCCATGGCGCCGCATCCCATCCGTTCCATACCGAGGCGAGCACCTCCCAGGCCTTGTAGTCGAAGTCGCGGACGACGAGACCCTGCTTCCCCGAAGCAGCCGCTGCCGCGGCCGCCATGTCGCGCGCGGAGTCGAAGGTCCAGTCTCCGGATGCGACGAGGTCAGCCGGGTTCGGCTGACCTGCTGCGGCGAGCTGGTCGGTGTTCACGAACATCGCGAACGGGCTGTTCGAGAACGGATAGGCGAAGAGCCCGTCATCCTTCTGCCAGAGCGCGAGCGACGAGTCCAGCAGGTCGTCGTACTCGTAACCCTCGGCCTCCTGCAGCGTCGGCGCGATGTCGACCAGCGCACCGCTCTGCACGAACTCCGGTGCATAGCTCTCGAGGATCCAGCCCAGATCGGGCGCGTTACCGCCGGCGAGCTGCGTGGTCAGGGTCGTCGTGTACGCGTCGAACGGGATGGGCTCGAACGTCACGCCCGACACCAGCTCGGGGTTCTCGGCGACGTACGCGTCGGCGATCTCCTGGAACAGCGCGAGCTGTGTCTCATCGGCCGTCCAGACCGTCATGCGCAGTTCGACCGGTTCGTCCGGCGTCTCGGTCTCGGGGGTTCCTCCGCCGCTGCATCCGGCGAGGGTGAGGGCGGCGGCTGCGATGCCGGCGCCGACCGCGAGGTGTGCACGTCTACGTGATTGCGGGTGACTCATGTGTCTCTTCATTCTGTGAATCGTGGTGTTCGGGTGGGTTGTCGCATCTCAGTACGCGTGGACGCGGCCCTCTGGCCAGTGCCGCTCGACCCCCGTGGCGTCGAGTTCGCCCTGATACGCCTCGCGCTGCGCGGTGTCGGAGTGCACGGTGTGCGGGGTGGTGCTGTTCGCGACGCAGAACGCGGCAAGATGCCCGGCGGCCTCGCCGATGTTCCACTCCACCGGGTGCAGCCGGTAGCAGCCGTTCGTGATGTGCGTCGTGCCGATGTTCTTGTTGGCTGCGAGCAGGTTGGTCACGCGTCGGGGAATGAGGGCGCCCAGCGGGATCTCGAACGGCGTGGATGCCACATCGATGTATGTGTCGCCGCCCGTGGACGGGTGCAGGTCGATCCGGTACATGCCGACCCCGACCGACTCTTCGTAGCGGGTCGCGCCCTCGTCGCCCCGGATCGCGTAGGAGACGTCGTTCTCGGTGATCGTCGTGAGCGCGCGGATGCGGCGGGATTCGCGGTGATACGGAGCCTGGGCCAGGCCGTCGGAGGAGCCCATCACGTCGGGGCGCAGCCTCAGCCCGGGGAAGCCGGTGCCGCCGTCCGCCCGGGGAGCCTCGGTCTGCATCCAGTACAACATCGACAGGCTCAGCTGCCTCGCGTCTTCGTAGCGCTCGAGTTCGGTCTCGCGCGGGACGTCGAGCACATGATCGAGGAAGTAGTCGATACTCGGCCAGTTGACCAATGAGATGTCGCTCTCGTAGAACCCTGGCGCGAATAGGTCGCGCGCGGCGATGCGACGGAAGAACCACAGATTCTGATCGCCGGCGTTCTTCGACTGGTCGGCGTCGACGCCGAGGGCATCATCGCCCGGGTTCGGGCTGAAGGCGCGGGTGTCTGTCTCGAGCGTGCGGGGGTTGGGCGCCGTCCACGACAGGAGCGGATGGCCTTGCCAAGCGGACGGCGTGTAGTCGCGCCAGAAATCGTAGCGCTCGGGGCGCTCGATCGTGTGGTCGCCCTCCACATGCTCGACGGCGAAGCAGACGCTGAGAGCCTGCACGTTGTCGGGCTGGGCGATCTCGGGAGCGCTGGGCTCTCCAGTCTCGGCCCTGGACTCGAACCCAGTCACGTACTCGGTGCCGGTGAGCGGCAGAAGCTCACCCGTCTCGGTCGCATCGACCACGTAGGAGGCGTATATCGTCACGTCGTCCTCCCCGATCTCGGACGTGAGCGTGACGGAGGTCACCCGGTTGCCATCGGTCGTCGCGGCGATGGGGCGGCGGCGCTCCAGCAGTGCGATCCGGCCGGCAGAGCGGTGTGGCGCGAGCATCTGCTCCAGCACACCGACGGCGATGCGCGGCTCATGGCACAGCTTCGACACCCAGCCGGCGCCGGGGTTGAGGTCGGCGCGATCGCGGGCTCCGTCGATCAGCGGATAGCGCCGCCGGTAGACGTCGCGGATGCCGTCGCGCAATGCGCGGTAGCGGGCGGTGATGCCGAACTCCTCGACCCAGGGGTGCTCGTCCGGCGGCACCGCCTGAGAGGTCAGCTGGCCACCGATCCACGGGAACTCCTCGGCCAGGATCACGTGCGACCCGCGGTCGGCGGCGGCAAGGGCGGCGGCGACGCCTCCCAATCCTGCTCCGACGATGAGGATGTCGGTGGTCAGTTCACGCGTGGTCGCTGAAGGTCCCTTCGGGGGTCGCGGCCGGAGCCGTGTCGGTGGAAGTCGTGAGCGCCTGCGCCCGATCGTCGACGTCGCGTGCAGGCGCCAGCGAATCGCCGTCGATATCGGGGCAATCGAGGATCTGGTGAAGGTCGTCGTCGTCGAGATCGGTCGCGGCGGGAGTGCGTCCGGTGGCGGCCTCGCGTTCGACGATCCGGGAGAGGAGCACGAGGGCGCGGGCGCCCATCTCCTCTCGCGGAACAGTGAACCCCGACCAGCGCCGCGCCGCCAGGGTGGATCGGCTGCCCGAGAAGCAGCATCGACACATCGCGGGGCACCTGCAAGCCGCGCGCCTCCAGCGCGAGTGCGAGTTCGTCCGGTGTGTTCTCTGGTGCGACGAGGATCGCGGTGAGCCGACGCTCCGCGATCTCCTCCGCTCCGACGGGCACATCGTGCACGTCGACGAAGCGCAATGGCAGACCATGTGCTCTCATCGCCTGCCGGTAGCCTTCCACTCGGTCGAGCGTCGATTGGTCCGCGCCCTGCGGTCCGGCGTAACCGATGCGCCGGTGACCGGCTGCGATCAGGCGTTCGACCTGCCGCGCCGTCGCAGCGATGTAGTCGGCGCCGACGTACGGGAGCATCCGTCCCTCGCTGACGCGCTTGCCGACGAACACGAACGGGTAGTTCGTGTCGAGGAGATGCTGCAGTTCCCCCTGATCTTCGTGCTGTCCGAGGAGCAGACAGCCGTCGGCGATTCCGAGCCGTTGCCATCCGTCGCGTGACAGTCGACGCTTTCCGTCCACGACGCGGGCAGATGTGAACAGGAGAATGTCGACGCCGACCTGCTCAGCGGCATGCTCGATGCCGACCAGGAAGGGGCCGTAGAAGTCGCGGCCGCCGCGGGGGAACGTCGTCTCGTAGGTGAAGACGCCGAGGATCTGATTCCGTCCACCTGCGAGGCTCTGCGCGACCGGGTTCGCGGAGTAGCCCGTGATCCGGATGGCGTCGAGTACGCGCTTGCGGGTCTCCTCGGAGATTCGGACGCCGACAGGGGCGTTCCCGTTCAGGACGAAGCTCACGGTCGACTGGCTGACACCGGCCATCGCGGCGACGTCGGCCTGGGTGAAGCGGTGACGCGGCATCGATCCTCCTCGATCTGCTGGATTCCTGTCGAACGCATGGGACTCACGACTGGCAGGTGACGAGACAGAAGTCTGACTGTGGAGCGCGCACCGGTCAATCAGATAATGCGCATTATTAGTTGGACGACATGAGTCAGCGCCGTCACAGCGCGTGAGCGCAAATCCGTATTATCCGGATGCCGCCGGCCGGATCGCGATCACTCGCGCGCGCCGAAACCCCAGCGCAGCACGAGCATCCCCGGTCCCCAGGCCTGACGGACCTGATGGATGGTCGTGGCGCCGTCGAGGAAGAGCGGGGTCACGATCGCCTGCGTCGGCGTCTCCTCGACCTCTTCGATCCAGTCGGGCAGCGCGTCGGGGTGAAACCTGGTCCACAGAACCAGTTCACGGGCGCGACGTGCGACGCCGTGGCCCGTCTCGGCGTTCGGCGGATACTCGGGCGGAAACTCCAGCTTCCATTCCAGCATCGTCGTCTGCGCCGGGCCCAACGGCCGTTCGAGTTCGAACATCGCCCCATGCACCTCGCCGCTGGGGTGCGAGTGGACTCGTGAGATGCGACCGCCCGCGACGACGCTGAAGATCGGAGCAGGTGTGCGAACTCCGGGCGTGAGGTCGAGGTAGGGCACGTTGGTGATCGTGCCGGCGGTGCTCTGCAGCAGCGTGCGGGTGGTGCGCGAGATCACGAATCCGTCGGCGCCCACCTCTGTCACGGCCGTGGTGGAGACATCGCGTCCCGGGTCCATGACCGGAGCGCCCAGTGCGATGAACGTCTCGGCGGTCGCACTCTCGAGCAGCGCGGCCGCAAGCGGATACTGCGGCGTGCCGATGGGGCCGACGCGCTGGCTCGGACCGACGAGCCGGCGCAGCGATCCGGCATCCATGTGCAGCAGCGACTCGATCTCATCGACGGCCGCGAGCGACTGCGGGCCTTCCGGACGCCTGGCTCCGGAGCGCCAATAGCTCAAGGTGGCTGCGGAGACAGGATTGCCGCTGGCGGTCAACCGCTCCCGCAACCGTGCGAGAGTGATGCCTCGCGCGGTGATCGCGTCTCGCAGAGCCGTCGCGAAATCAATCGTGCCTGTTGAATCTTCTTCGTACATCACAGACCTCCCCCAGGTATGTGAAGAAGCACTCGGTACCTTGAGCTTAGGACCAGTCGCAGACACTCCGGGCCCGGGGCGTCATGTGCAGGGTCACGGGTCAGGTCTTCGCAGGCGGAGTCCGCTTCTGCGCTGAAGGTCGGACCCGACGCAGGGCCCCCTGCGTGAACTGTCGGGTTCGGTGAGCGTTCTGGGGACGCCGCCGAACCCGACAGCAGCACCGCGGGCGGTCGGGCACGCCGGCTCCTCCCTCACGCGTAGACTGGACATACCACCCCGGAAGACCGAGGAACCGTCATGTCTGCCCCAGCTCGCACATTCACCGTGCGCAACATCCAATTGCTGCGCGCGCTCTTCGCGGCGGCGTCGGCGCTCATGATCACGTTCTCGCCCGATCACTCGGCTGCCGTCGGATTCGCCGTGTTCGGAGGATTCGTCGCCGCGAGCGGCTTCATCTTCGTGCTCGGCGCGTGGCTCGCCGTCCCCTCCGGCTCGCGTTGGCCCCTCATCCTGCTCGGCGTCATCGATCTGCTCACGGCGGTCGTCAGTGGTATCCCCACCTGGCGCACCGACGGAGCCTTCTTCATCGTGGTGATCATCTGGGCCGCCGCGAGCGGTCTCGTCGAGCTCGTCGCCGGACTCCGTGCCCGGCGTACCGATCCGACGGCGAAGGATGCCATCACCATCGGCGCGCTCGGGCTCGTGCTCGCGGTGGTCCTGCTCTTCATCCCGGCAGGCTATTCGCTGCAGTACTCGGTCGAAGGCACGGATGCACTGACGCTCACCGGGATCATCCTGGCCGTCGGCATGTTCGGCGGCTACACCGCCATCGTCGCCGTGTTCCTCGGGATCGCCGGTTTCTCGCCCGATCGCACTGGCGCGACGGAAGACGAGACGAAGGATGCCGACACCGATGACGCCACGAGCGCCTCGGTCGAGAATGGAGGAGCCTCATGAGCGAGAAGAAGGCCGAACGTCGAGAGCTGCTGCGCCCGCTGCACCTGCTCGGGATCGCGCTCGCCTGCGGCATCTTCGCGGCCGTGGTCACACTGGTGTCGACCGGTGCGTTCACCTCTCGAGTCAACGTGTCGATCGCGAACGGCTCCTATCAGGGCCTCACTCCGATCGTCCTCGGCCTCGTCATCGGCGGTGGCGCCTTCATCGTCACGCTGCTCATCATGTCGATGCTGATCCTCGCGGTCGACCCGCGCGATTACCAGGACAAGACGCTCGACCGGCCGGTTCTGTATGACGAAGAGCCCGGCATGGACGGCTCGAACGCGAAGCCGAACTCGGACGGCTCGGACGGCTCGGACTCCTCGAAGTCCTGAGCCGCGCCGTCCCGCCCGACGCACTACTTCGCGAGGCGCTCGGCGATGCCGATGTACGTCGCGGGTGTGAGGGCGAGCAGACGCCGCTGCGCAGCATCCCCGATCTCGAGACCCTCGACGAAGGATGCCAGCTCCGCAGCCCCGACGCGGTGACCGCGTGTCAGCTCCTTCAGCAGCGCGTACGGGTCGCTGATCGTCGAACGGCCCGCGACGACCTCGGCGCGGATGACGGTCTGGATCGCCTCAGCGAGGACTTCCCAGTTCACGTCGAGGTCGGCGAGCAGCACGTCGCGGGCCAGTGAGATCTCGTTCAGCCCGCGACGCAGATTGTCGAGCGCGAGCAGCGAGTGCCCGAACGCGACGCCGATGTTGCGCTGCGTCGTCGAATCGGTGAGGTCGCGCTGCATGCGGCTGGTGACCAGCGTCTGCGACAGTGAGCCGAGGAGCGCCGCCGACAGCTCGAGGTTCGCCTCGGCGTTCTCGAACCGGATCGGGTTGATCTTGTGCGGCATGGTCGACGATCCGGTGGCGCCGGCGACCGGGATCTGCGTGAAATAGCCGATCGAGATGTAGGTCCAGATGTCGGTGGCGAGGTTGTGCAGGATGCCGCCGGCATGACGCATGCGGTCATAGAGTTCGACCTGCCAGTCGTGCGACTCGATCTGGGTGGTGAGGACGTTGAAGCCGAGGCCGAGACCTTCGACGTACTCGCGGGCGATCGTCGGCCAGTCTGCATCCGGATCCGCGGCGAGGTGGGCCGACCAGGTGCCCGTCGCGCCAGAGAACTTCGCGAGGAACTCGGATGCCGCGATCTGGGCGCGCACGCGCTCAAGGCGCCATGCGAAGACCGCGAGCTCCTTGCCCATGGTCGATGGCGTCGCTGGCTGACCGTGCGTGCGGGACAGCATCGCAGCATCCGCATGCTCGACCGACAGCTCCCGCAGCTTGGCGATCAGGCCGTCGAATGCCGGAAGCCACACATCCTCGACGGCGCGCTTCACAGTGAGCGCGTATGAGACCGAGTTGATGTCCTCACTGGTGCACGCGAAGTGCGTCAACTCGGCGATCGAGTCGAGACCCAGCGACTGAAGGCGGTCGCGCACGAGGTACTCGACGGCCTTCACGTCGTGACGCGTGACGGCCTCCTTCTCAGCGAGCCAGTCGATCTCGTTCTGCCCGAAGTCGCGGTAGAGGCCGCGCAGGCGCTCCTTGTCGGCATCCGCCAGCGGCGACGTCTCGAACAGCGACCGGTCGGTGAGGGCGATGAGCCACTCGACCTCGGCCTCGACGCGAGCGCGGTTCAGACCGGCCTCGGAGAGGTAGTCGCCGAGCGGTGCGACAGCCGGGCGGTAGCGCCCGTCGAGGGGGCTCAGCGGCTGGACGGGGAAGGAGTTCGGGGAAGTCAGGGGAGTCCTCCTGATCGGGCCCCAATTCAGTTCTGGGGCAACGTGCGGGGCGTCGTACGGCTGGAGCGCAGGGCGGGTTCGAGTTGGCGGAACAGGCCTCGGGTCGCGGTCTCAATCATAGCCAGCACGGCGTCGAACATCTGGGCCTCCGCATAGTACGGGTCGGGCACGTCGAGGTTCTCCGCCTCGCGATCGAACGACAGCAGCAGCGTGACCTTGCCCTCCTGGTCCTCATCGCGCGCCCATTCGCGCAGGATGCGCTCGTGGGTGCGATCCAGGGCGACGACGAGATCGTTGTCGGCGAAGGATGCCGCGGTGAAGGGCTTCGCGCGGTGCAGGGATCCGTCGTATCCGCGGCGTTCGAGCGCGTCGATGGTCCGGGCGTCTGCACGCTCGCCCACATGCCATTCCCCGGTGCTGGCGCTGCTCGAGGTGATGCGAGCTCCGAGCCCCTGTCGTTCGGCGAGGTCGCGGAACACCACCTCCGCCATGGGAGAACGGCAGATGTTGCCCGTGCACACGAAGATGACGCGGAAGGGCTCGGGCGATGTCACGCGTTCCATTCTGCCTCTCGGCATCCTTCCTGCACAGTCGCACGCTCTCTTTCTGCACCATCGCGTCAGTCGGTCGGCTCTGCACGCTTCGCGCCTCAGCCCGCTTCGCCGTAGGGCGGCTCGCGGCATTCTTGGCGCATGCTGAACATCATCGCGGCCTCGTCCCCGGCCTCCGACGACCTCTGGAGGTGGTTCTCGGCGCAACGCGCCGTCAATGAGGCGATCGCCGCCCTCGACGATGCCGGAGCCGGGCTGCTTCCCCTCGTGGAAGCGAGTGATTGGCAGGCCGACGGCGTGCGTGCCCTGCATGCCCTCATCATCGACCTGAGAGACCGCGCCACGGCCGAGCTGGGCGTGCTGAACAGCCGGCTGTGGGAGCTCGAGGCGGCGGGCCGGTCATGAGCGACGGCATCGACATCACCCACGGCGGTGCGATCGCCGTCGACCCAGAGGCGCTACGAGCGGTGGCCGAGGCCATGGGCAGAATCGCGCCGAGCCTCGCGGATGCCGCTGCCGCGATCCGCAGCGCCTACGGCTTCATCGTCGGCACACCGAATCTCAGCGGTCAGGTCGACACCGTGTCGCTCTGGGCGAGCGCGGCGCGGGTGGACGTGCTGCACGACGAGTGCGGAACCGCTTCGTCCAACACCCTGTTGATGGCCGACGTCTACGAACTCGTCGAGCTCAGGGCGCAGCTGGCCGCGCTCGCGATTCAGGACACGGCGCAGGCGTTCGCGCTTGATGCGCGCATCGCGCAGCTCGAGGCGTCCGATCCTCGGGTGGCCGAGATGGAGAAGTGGCTGCTCGCCGGCTGGAAGGAGAAGCGGTTCGCGGGGCTGGGCGAGCAGCTCTACCTCGGCCCATCCGCCTTGTCGGGAGGATCCGGCCTGAATCTGGGTGGGGTCTTCCTCCTGGCTGCGTCGATCGCAGCGACCGGTACCGGCCGGCTTGCACCGAACGCGACACTGTCCGGAAGCGGCGGGCCCGTCTCGGTGACGCCTGTGAGGACGGGCGCGGCGATCGCCCCTCCGACGAGCCTGGCTGAGGCGTTCCGACGATTCCCGGATGCCACCGGTGCGCAACTCAAGGTCGAGAAGTACACGATGGCCGACGGCACGAATCGTTTCGTGCTCTACGCGAAGGGGACGCAGTCGAGCCTGGATCCGAAGGAGCCGTTCGATCTGAAGTCGAACCTGGACCTGTACACCGGCCGGGAATCGGCATCGTACGCTGCGACCGTCGAGGCATTGGAGGCGGCAGGAGCGCAACCCGGTGACGAGGTGCACGTGTATGCGCACTCGCAGTCGGCCATGAACGCCGCCTACTTGTCATCGCAGAGCGAGTTCGACGTGACGGTGCAGGTGACCGCCGGCAGCCCGGTGCATCCGACGGCCCGAGAGGACCAACTGCTGATCGAGTTCAGGCACACCGACGATGCGGTCAGCAGCCTCGCCGGTGGAGGGTCGCCCGGTGGTACAGGTTCACCGGACAGCCTGGTCGTGACCAGGGACGGCGATCCCTTCGACGTGCTCCTCCCCGCGCATCTGATGAAGAGCTATATCGAGACGGCCGAGATGGTCGACGAGTCCGGAGACGTACGGCTCGACGCGTGGCTCGACAAGGCACGCGAGCTCAACGAGGCGGTGGCGATCGAATCGACCGAGTACGTCGCGCGGCGGGAATGACGCGCAGCGATCAGTCGCGGCGCTGCTTCCTCTGCGGGCGGAGGATGCCGCCGAACACGGCGTTGATGATCGAGATGATGATCGCGGCGAGCACGCCCCACCAGAAGCTGCCGACGGTCAGGCCCCAGCCGAAACCGGAAGTGATCCACGCGGTCAGCCACAGCAGGAAGCCGTTGATGATGAGGCCGATGAGTCCGAGCGTGAGGATGTAGAGCGGGAACGCCAGGATCTTCACGACCGTGCCGATGATCGTGTTGACCAGCGCGAAGATCGCGCCGACGGCGAGCAGCGTGAGCACCAGCTGCAGCGTTTCGCCAGGGGGGAACGCGATGATCGCGACCTGCAGCGCAGGGATCAGCGTGACGACCCACAGGGCGAACGCGTTGATGACGACTCTGATGATGAAGCGCATTGTGGATTCAGTCTCGCATGTCGGGTGTTGGTTGTCACCGGATGTGCGAGCGGAACTCCTCGGCGCTGTCGGTGGCAGCAGTTAGCGTGATGTCATGAACGCCAACCGCATGCCAAAGGTGGAGATCTACACAGCGCCGGATGGCGCGACGCGCCTTGAGGTTCGTGCCGACGGTGAAACGGTCTGGCTGACGCGACAGCAGCTTGCGTCGTTGTTCGGCCGCGACGTCAAGACCATCGGCAAGCACGTGAGTAATGCACGGCGCGAGGAGTTGGAGGGGATTCCAACTGTCGCAAAATTTGCGACAGTTGCCACCGAGGGCGATCGAATTGTCGAGCGACAGGTCGAGCACTACAACCTCGACATGATCCTGTCGGTCGGGTATCGAGTGAAGTCGCCCGAAGGTGTGTACTTCCGGCGCTGGGCGACCGACGTGTTGCGCCGATACGTCATGGAGGGCGCAGCTCTCAACGAGCGTCGGCTCGATGAGCTGGGATCAGTCGTGAAGATCCTGAGCCGGTCGACCGACCAGCTGGTGGCTGGCGTGGCCGACGTCGTCGCAGGCTATCTGCCGGGACTGCAACTGCTTCGCGACTATGACGAGGGCGATCTCGGCGACGTGCGAGGTCGCGCCCCAGAATGGGTCCTGACGCTGAACGAAGCCCGATCGGTCATCGCACAGGTGCGCAGTGATTTCGAGTCGGATGTCCTGTTTGGAAACGAGCGTGGAGACGCGCTTGCCGGAGTGATCGGCGCGATCTATCAAGGGTTCGCGGGGCAGGAGCTATATCCGGGCGCTGAAGAGAAAGCGGCCAACTTGCTCTACCTCGTGGTCAAGGATCATCCGCTTTCCGACGGCAACAAGCGCAGCGGTGCTGCCCTCTTCGTGACGTTCCTCAGCCGCAACGGGCTTCTCGCGGGTGAGAACGGACCGACCATCAATAACAATGCGCTCGCAGCCATCACTCTGCTGGTTGCCATGAGCGACCCCAAGGAGAAGGATCTGATGATCGCTCTCATCACCCGCATGATCGCTGAGTCCTTAGACTGACCTCGTGACCGAGCCGATCCTTCCCCGCATCCGCCCAGAGATCGCCGCCCTCGCGCCGTACCGGCAGGGCAAGCAGGCGGGCCCCGATGCCTTCAAGCTCTCCAGCAACGAGAACCCGTTCGAGCCCCTGCCGTCGGTGCTCGAGGCGCTCGCGCACACCACGCCGATCAACCGCTATCCGGACGCCACTGCCACCCGTCTGCGCGAGCGCCTCGCGGCGCGCTACGGCGTCGAGCTCGACCAGGTGCATGTCGCCAGCGGAAGCGTCGCCATCCTGTATCAGCTGGTGCAGGCCGCGGCATCCGTCGGCGATGACGTCGTGTACGCCTGGCGCTCCTTCGAGGCCTATCCCGGGCTGCCTCTCGTCGCGGGCGCGACCGGCGTACAGGTTCCGCTGACCGCCGAGGGTCGCCACGATCTCGACGCGATGGCGGATGCCGTCACCGATCGCACCCGCGCCGTTCTGCTGTGCACGCCGAACAACCCCACCGGCCCGATCATCACGAGCGCAGAGTTCGCGGCGTTCATCGCAAGGGTGCCCGCCGACGTACTGGTCATTCTGGATGAGGCGTACGCCGAGTTCGTCACGGCGGAGGACGCGGTCGACGGCCTCGGCGCCCGCGTGTTCGAGCGGCACCCGAACGTCGTGGTGCTGCGCACGTTCTCCAAGGCGTACGGCCTCGCCGGCCTCCGGGTCGGGTATGCGATCGGCCACGCCAAGGTTCTCGATGCGGCCAGGGCCACCGGCATCCCGCTGTCCGTCACGGCCGCTGCTGAGACCGCCGCGATCGCCAGCCTCGACGCCGAGGCCGAACTCCTCGACCGGGTCGCGGTGATCGTCGAGCGCCGCGTGGCGTTGGTGAGCGCGCTGCGCGCGCAGGGCTGGGCGGTGCCGGAGAGCCAGGCCAACTTCGTGTGGCTGCCCACGGGGGAGCGCACCGACGAGATCGCCGCTGCGTTCGTGGCCGCCGACATCGTCGTCAGGCCGTTCTCGGGTGACGGCATCCGCATCTCCGTCGGCGAGGAGCCCTCCATCGACCGGGTGCTCCACGTCGCGTCCACCGTCCGCTGACCAGCGGCTTCTCCGGGCTCCGGGCAGATACGAGGGCGCCCTAGGTATGCGTGACGGGGCATGCCGGCTCGGATAGCGTAAGACGGTGACCTCGTCAGAGACCGATCTTGTCCGCGTCCTCGAGGCGGATGGCCGCTTCGCGCCCAGTCCTGCCGCCGAGCAGTATCTGCCGCTGATCGAAGCAATCAGTGATGCAGAGCTCGAGCAGTTCTATCGCGACATGGTCGTCATCCGCGCCATCGACAATCAAGCCACGAACCTGCAGCGCCAGGGACAGTTGGCGCTCTGGCCGCCGAGTCGCGGACAGGAGGCGGCGCAGGTGGGATCCGCCCGCGCAGCGCGCACGCAGGACACGCTGTTCCCCTCGTACCGCGAGCACGCCGTCGCACGCATCCGCGGCGTCGATCCGATCGGCATCATCAAGCTGATGCGCGGAATCTCGCACGGCGGCTGGGATCCGACGGATCCCGCCAACGGCAACACGCGGCTGTACACCCTCGTGCTCGGCTCTCAGGTGCTGCACGCCACCGGCTACGCCATGGGCCTGAACTTCGGGGACCGCTCCGGCACCGGCGAT
This sequence comes from Microbacterium profundi, assembly GCF_000763375.1. Classification (NCBI taxonomy): domain Bacteria; kingdom Bacillati; phylum Actinomycetota; class Actinomycetes; order Micrococcales; family Microbacteriaceae; genus Microbacterium; species Microbacterium profundi. Next base: position 1,666,187 of record NZ_JPSY01000001.1, read on the forward strand.
CCGGAGCGCGATGAAGCCGTGATCGTCTACTACGGCGACGGCGCATCCAGTCAGGGCGACGTGCACGAGGCGATGGTCTTCGCCGCCAGCTATCAGACCCCGACGGTCTTCTTCCTGCAGAACAACCAGTGGGCGATCTCCGTTCCGGTCGCGACGCAGACCCGGGTGCCGTTCGCGCAGCGCAGCGCCGGTTACGGCATCGACAGCATCCGCGTCGACGGCAACGACGTGCTCGCAAGCTACGCCGTCTCGCGCGTCGCGCTCGACGAGGCGCGCGCGGGCAAGGGTCCCCGCGCGATCGAGGCGGAGACCTACCGCCTCGGCGCGCACACGACCAGCGACGACCCGACGAAGTACCGCACCAGCGACGAGGAGCGCTCGTGGGAGCTGCGGGATCCGATCCCGCGCATGCGCACCTTCCTCGAGGGGCGCGGCGCCGCCGGATCGCTCTTCGACGACGTGGATGCCGAGGCTGCGGATGCTGCGGATGATCTCCGCGTCCGCACACTCGCGATCGAGTCGCCGCCGGCGAGCAAGATCTTCGATCACGTCTACAGCGAACCGCATCCGCTGATGGATGAGCAGCGCGCCTGGCGCGAGCAGTACGAAGCATCCTTCGAGCAGCCGGGAGCCCACGCATGACGCTCGAGACGATGCCGCTGAGCAAGGCCCTCAACGCCGGCATGCGCAAGGCCATGGAGAACGACCCGAGCGTGCTGCTGATGGGCGAGGACATCGGGAAGCTCGGCGGGGTGTTCCGCATCACCGAGAACCTGCAGCGCGACTTCGGCGAGAAGCGCGTGCTGGACACGCCGCTCGCGGAGTCCGGCATCGTGGGAACGGCGATCGGTCTCGCGATGGCGGGTTTCCGCCCGGTCTGCGAGATCCAGTTCGACGGCTTCGTGTTCCCGGCATTCGACCAGATCACCTCGCAGTTGGCGAAGATCACCAACCGGCACGAGGGTGCGCTCTCGATGCCGATCGTGATCCGCATCCCCTACGGCGGGCACATCGGTGCGATCGAGCATCACCAGGAGAGCCCCGAGGCCTACTTCGCGCACACCCCTGGTCTGCGGGTCGTGTCGCCGTCGACGCCGAATGACGCGTACTGGATGATCCAGGAGGCCATCGCCTCGAACGATCCGGTCATCTTCCTGGAGCCGAAGAGCAAGTACTGGCAGAAGGGCGAGGTCGAACTGGAGCAGTCCGCGGCCCCGCTGCACTCGTCGCGCGTGGTGCGCACCGGCACGGATGTCACTCTGGTCGGTCACGGGGCCATGGTCACGACGCTCCTGCAGGCCGCCGCGCTCGCCGAGAGCGAGGGCACGAGCTGCGAGGTCGTCGATGTGCGTTCGCTGTCGCCGGTCGACTATGGACCCATCCTCGACTCGGCCCGCAAGACCGGTCGCGTGGTCTACGCGCAGGAGGCTGCGGGCTTCACGAGTGTCGGCAGCGAGATCGCCGCGACGGTGATGGAGCGCGCGTTCTACGCTCTCGAGGCTCCGGTGCTGCGGGTGTCGGGCTACGACGCCCCCTTCCCGCCCGCGAAGCTCGAGGGCACCTTCCTCCCGGATGCCGACCGCATCCTCGAGGCCGTCGACCGGTCACTGGCCTACTGAACTTGAGTGAGCCGAATCCCGCGGGTCGTTGAGCGAACGAAGTGAGACGAAACGCATTGAGTGAGCGCAGCGAGTCGAAATGGCTTGCCCGAGCGAAAGGCACACCGCAATGAGCACGCAGAACTTCAACCTCCCCGATGTCGGCGAGGGGCTGACCGAGGCCGAGATCGTCACGTGGAAGGTCGCCCCCGGTGACGATGTCGCGATCAACGACGTGATCTGCGAGATCGAGACGGCCAAGTCGCTCGTCGAGCTGCCGTCGCCGTACGCGGGCGTCGTCGGCAATCTGCTGGTCGGCGAGGGCACGACCGTCGAGGTCGGCACCCCCATCATCAGCTTCGTATCGGATGCTGCGCCCGCGGCAGCCCCGCAGCCCGCTGCTCCTGCGGAGGAGGCCGGCGGCTCGGTACTCGTCGGTTACGGCACCGGCGCCGGCGCGACCTCTCGTCGTACCCGTGCCGCCGTGCGGCCGGTGCGTTCGTCGGTGGGAGTCATCGCGAAGCCCCCGATCCGCAAGCTCGCCCGCGACCTCAATGTCGACCTGTCCTCGGTCAGCCCGACAGGCGCTGACGGCGAGGTCACCCGCGACGACGTGGTGAAGCAGGCCTCGCAGGCGAGCGTGTTCCGCAACATCGAGACTCCGGAGTGGGGCGCAGTGCGCGAGGAGACCGTGGCGCCGAAGAGCGCACCGGTCGGGCTCGCTCGCGGGGTCGCCGCATCGGCTGCTCACGATTCGGATGCGCGCACCGAGTCGATCCCCGTCAAGGGCGTGCGCAAGGTCAGCGCCTCCGCCATGGTGCAGAGCGCGTACACCGCGCCGCACGTCACGGTCTGGAAGGAAGTCGACGCGACGCGCACGATGGAGCTCGTCAAGCGCCTGAAGACCTCAGCGGACTACGCCGACATCAAGGTGTCGCCGCTGCTGATCGTGGCGCGCGCCGTGATCTGGGCCGTACGCCGCAACCCGATGGTCAACGCGGCCTGGGTCGAGACCGAAGGCGGCGCCGAGATATCGGTGCGCCACTACGTCAACCTCGGCATCGCCGCGGCGACCCCGCGCGGGCTGCTCGTGCCCAACATCAAGGACGCGCAGGACCTCAACATGCGAGAGCTCGCGCGGGCGCTCAACCGCCTCACCCTGACCGCACGCGAGGGCAAGACGCCACCTGCCGATCAGCAGGGCGGCACGATCACGATCACCAACATCGGAGTGTTCGGGATGGATGCCGGCACCCCGATCATCAACCCCGGCGAGGCCGGTATCGTGGCGATGGGCACGATCAGCCAGAAGCCGTGGGTCGTCGACGGGGAGGTGCGTCCGCGGTTCGTGACCACGGTCGCAGGGTCCTTCGATCACCGCGTCATCGACGGCGACGGCATGAGCCGCTTCATCGCCGACGTCGCCTCCATCCTGGAAGAGCCCGCGCTGCTGGTGGACTGATGTGAGACCTCGTTGAACGACCAAGGGAGGGGCGTCTACTGATGTCAAACTTTGCTGATGACCTCAACGCGTGGGTTGGGCGACAGGCCCAGTCCTCTGTGGAAGAGCAGATACTCGCCGCCTATGCGGAGGAGCATCCTGCTCCCGAGGGGCAGGAATGGTTTGTGGCGGGGCAGCAACGCGAGAGCGATGGGATCGCCTACCGCTTCGACTTGCGAGATGCCTCGGAGTGACGAGAAATCGCCGCTAGGCGAGCTCGCTGAGCCGCTGCTCCGCCAGTCGGGGCACCGCCCGCTCGCGCGCCGCACGACGTGCGGTCGCGATGGCCCCGACGGAGACGACCTCGGCGCCCAGCGTTGATGCGAGGATCTCCGGCGCCGGCAGATGAAGCTCATCGGGGAGGATGCGCCGGGCTGCGGCGAGCACGGGCTCGATGCTCTCGGCGACCGCCCCGCACACGATCACGCGCGAAGGGTCGTACATGCTGCCGAGCACTCCGACGACGCGCGCCAGGGTCGCACCGACGCGGTCGGTGATACGCACGGCGTCGGCGTCTCCCGAGGCGGCGAGCGTCAGCACGAGGCGTGGGTCGATGTGCCGCCTACCGGCAAGGTGTCCGAGGGCGCTGTCGACCGTGATCTCGCCGTTCTCGACCGCGGCGCGAACCTGATCCTGAACGGCGTATCTGAGCCCGAAGGCCGAGCCGACACCCACGATGTGGTCGAACACGATGCTCTCGCCGACGCCGCCGTGCGCACCGTGCAGCACGTGCCCGTCGACGACGACTCCACCGCCGAAGCGCTCGCTGGCGAGCAGGGCGACGTAGTCGCGGCATCCGATCGCCGCTCCGACCGCGCCTTCGGCGATCGCAGCGAGCTGCGCGTCGTTCTTGATCTCCACGACGGGAGCCCAGTCGCGCAGTGCGTCGGCGAGGCCGGGGTTCGTCCGCTCCCAGAAACCGTCGGGATGCGGTGGCGAGACGCCGTCGCGGTTCACGGGGGCGGCGACGCCGGCGCAGAGCGCGAGCACACGGTCGCGGAGGATGCCGGCCTCGTCGAGTGCCGCACGCAGCTGCTCGAGGATCGTCGCCCTGCGCTCGTCGGCCGACTGGCCCGAGGAGATCTCCACCCGGTGATGCGCGAGCGTCCGGTCGATCGGATCCGCGACGGTCACGGCGAGGTGCGTGTCGCCGGCGTCGATGCCGACGACGACGCCGAGGTCGGGGGAGAGGGCGAAACGCCGTGCGGGGCGCCCGGAGCGGTAGCTCCCGGCGGCGCGGGCATTGGGGAGTTCGTGCAGCATGTCGGCGCCGACCAGGGTGTCGATCGCATCGATCGCGGTGGAACGGGTGAGCGCGGTGCTGGCCATGACGTCGCTGGCGGTGAAGTCGCCGGCATCCCAGGCGAAGTCGAGCACGGCGCCGACGCTCGCGCGTCCGGTTCCGAGACCTCTCGAGACTTCTGTCACACCCCTTGACCTTCCTGACGTTCCAATGAGAGAGTACCTCTCAGCAGAATAGATTCGCTCGCTAGATTTAGTGGACGGATCTACAGGATCGGGAGGACGATGGTGTCTGAGAAACGAACACGGGCGTTGCGGATGACCGCCGGGGCCCTCGGCCTCGCGATGGTCGGGGCCGCCCTCACGAGCTGTGCGGCCGGCTCAGGTGCGGAGACGATCCGCTTCACGTTCAACAAACGCGAGGCGATCCCGTTCATGACCGAGCTCGTCGCCGAGTACAACTCGTCTCAGGACGACGTGCGGGTGGAGATCGACACGTCGGGGCCGGACGTCATCTCGGCCAGCTTCGTGCGCGGCAACCCGCCCGACCTCATCCTCGGCAACTACAACTACGAGATCGCGCGCTTCGTGCAGCGCTGCGCCCTCACCGATCTCTCCGACACGGATGCGGCGGCCGGCATCCGGGACGACCTGCAGCCGCTCATGGAGCAGTACGGATCGTGCGAAGGCCGCACGAGCGCACTGCCCTACTCGGTGATGGCGGCCTCCGTGATCTACAACAAGGAGATCTTCGAGGAGCAGGGGCTCGAGGTCCCGCAGACGTGGGACGAGCTGATCGCGCTCTGCGAGCAGCTGAAAGGGGCGGGTATCGACCCGTTCTACGCCACGTTCAAGGACGACTGGACCGTGGGGCAGGGCTGGTACGACTACACGATCGGCGGCTCTATCGACACGATCGACTTCTTCGACACCATGGCGGTCGAAGGCGCCGCGGTCGGCCCGGACTCCGAGGTCTCGTTCGAGAAGGAGTTCGCCGAGCCCATGGCGCAGATGATGCAGCTCGCAGACGAATACACGAATGCGGATGCCGCGAGCCGAGGCTACGGCGACGGCAACCTCGCCTTCAGTAAAGGCGAGGCGGCGATGTACCTGCAGGGGCCGTGGGCGTTCAGCGAGATCGCGAAGACCGCGCCCGACCTCGAGCTCGGCACCTTCCCCCTGCCCATGACCGATGACCCGGCCGACCTCGGCGTCCGGGTGAACATGGACCTCGGCGCGATGATCCCCGAGGGATCGCGGCACCAGGAGGCGGCGCGCGATTTCCTCGAGTATCTGTACCTGCCCGAGAACATCGAGACCTACAACGCGTCGCAGCTCGGCTTCACCCCGACCAAGGATGCTCCGGCCCCGGATGATCCGCGCATCGAGGGGATGATCGACTACTACGAGAACGGGCAGATCTATCAGGGGCCATCGGTGCTCGTGCCCAAGACGATCCCGGTGATGAACTACGCGCAGGCGATGGTGCTCGGCGCCTCGACCACTTCGACGCTGCGCACCATGGACGCGGATTGGGCTCGCATCGCCTTCCGCGCGCCGATCCCGACCACAGGCGATGCGGCCGCCGGCGAGACAGAGGAGTCCGCACCGTGAGCACCACCGCATCCGCGAACATCACGCGGCCGAACAGCCCGACGACGGACACGACCGCCATCGTCACCGGGCAGGGGCGCAGGCTCCGTCGGCACACCCGAAGAGTTGAGCCGATCTACTACCTGTTCCTGCTACCGACCATCGTGCTGTTCACTCTCGCGATCACTCTTCCGGCCGTCATGGGGATCTTCTTCAGCTTCACGGACTCGATCGGCATCGGCGAGTGGAGCTTCAACGGATTGACCAACTACATCGCGATGTTCGGCGACCCGGCGATCCTGCAGAGCTACCTGTTCACGTTCGGCTTCTCGATCGCCACCGTGATCGTGGTCAACGTGATCGCATTCCTCCTGGCTGTGGGACTGACCTCCCGCATCCGCTTCAAGACCGGGCTGCGCACGATCTTCGTGATCCCGATGGTGATCTCGGGCATCATCATCGCCTACGTGTTCAACTTCCTGTTCTCGAACTCGATTCCTGCCGCTGGTGCGGCCACCGGCATCGGTTGGCTCGAGACGAGTCTGCTGGCCAACCCCGACCTCGCCTGGGTGGCGATCGTGGTGGTGACCGCATGGCAGGCCGTTCCCGGTGCGCTGCTGATCTACATCGCCGGCCTGCTCTCGGTGCCGAACGAGGTGTACGAGGCGGCGAGCATCGACGGAGCGAGCAAGACCCAGCAGCTGACACGCATCACGATCCCGCTCGTCGCGGGATACGTCGTGATCAATGTGATCCTCGGGTTCAAGGGCTTCCTGAACGCCTACGACATCATCGTCGGCCTCACCAACGGCGGCCCAGGGACCGCGACCCGCAGCGTCGCGATGACGATCATCGCGGGCTTCAACAGCGGCGACTACGCCTATCAGATGGCCAACGCGACGATCTTCTTCATCGTCGCCGTACTCATATCCCTGCTTCAGCTCTCGCTGACCCGCGGAAGGAATGCGCTCTGATGTCGACGCAGACGCTCACCACCATCCCCACTTCGGGCAAGAAGCCGCGCGTGCGTATGGAGCGCGTCAACTGGTCGGGCACGATCATCCTGATCCTGTGCGCTGTCACCGTGCTGCTGCCGCTGTACGTGACCATCTCGATGGCGTTCAAGACCACGGGGCAGGCGGTCGACGGCAACGCCTTCTCGCTTCCCGCGCCGTTCAGCATCGACGGGTTCGTCGAAGCATGGAATCTCACGAAGTTCCCAGTCGGAGCGGCCATCTCGCTGCTGGTGACTGCGGGAACCGTGATCGCGACGATCGTGCTCGCCGCCTTCGCCTCGTACGCGATCGTGCGCAACTGGGACCGGCGACTGTTCCGCTACTCGTTCTTCTACCTGCTCGCGGCGATGTTCATCCCGTTCCCGGTGGTGGCGCTGCCGCAGATCCAGCTCACCGGACGCGTCGGACTCGACAACCCGCTGGGCGTGATCATCCTCGCGACGATGTTCCAGCTCAGCTTCAGCGTGCTGCTGTTCACCGCCTTCCTGCGGTCGATCCCGATCGAGCTGGAGGAGAGCGCGCGCATCGACGGAGCGACGACGTGGCAGACGTTCTGGCAGCTGATCTTCCCGCTCCTCGCACCGATGAGCGCGACAGTCGGCATCTTCGCGTTCCTCTACGCCTGGAACGACTTCATGATGCCGTCATTGATCATCTCCGACCCGGCGCTGCAGACGCTCCCGGTGCGCCAGAACCTGTTCCAGACGCAGTTCAGCAACAACTACAACGTCTCGTTCGCCTCGTATCTGATGGCGATGGCCCCGGCGATCCTGGCGTACCTGTTCACGCAGCGCTTCGTCATGGAGGGCGTCACGCAGGGCGCTGTCAAGGGCTGACATCATGACCACCGGTCCCTGAGCCTGTCGAAGGGCCCGCACCGCACCATCACCGCAAGACCACCGCAAGACCACTGCAAGACCACCGCAAGAAAGAAGGAGCACCACCCGTCATGACCGATCCGCTTCTCACCGAGACCCGCGAAGACGAGAAGACAGCAGCGTGGTGGCGTCAGGCCGCCGTCTACCAGATCTACCCGCGCAGCTTCGCGGATGCGAACGGCGACGGACTCGGCGACATCCCGGGCATCGTCTCCCGCGTCGACTATCTCGCGCAGCTCGGCATCGACGCGGTGTGGCTGAGTCCGTTCTACCCGTCGGCGCTCGCGGACGGCGGCTACGACGTCGCCGACTATCGCGACGTCGATCCGCGGCTCGGCACGCTGGAGGACTTCGACGCCATGGTCGCGGCGCTGCACGAACGCGGCATCCGCGTCGTCGTCGACATCGTCCCCAACCACACGTCCGACCTGCACGAGTGGTTCCAGGAGGCGCTCGCCGCAGGCCGCGGTTCGGATGCGCGTGAGCGGTACATCTTCCGTGATGGCGAGGGCCCCGATGGCGCTGAGCCGCCCACCGACTGGGGTGCCGCATTCGGCGGACCCGCGTGGGAGCGCGTCGAGGACGGGCAGTGGTACCTGCACAGCTTCGCCACCGAGCAGCCGGATCTGAACTGGGATCACCCCGAGGTGCGCGCGGACTTCCTGAAGACATTGCGCTTCTGGTCCGACCGCGGTGTCGACGGATTCCGCATCGACGTCGCACACATGCTCACGAAGGATCTCACCGAGCCGCTGCCGTCCCGCGCCGAGTTGGAGCTGCTCGACCGGTCCTCCGGCCGCCATCCGCTGGCCGACCGCGACGAGGTGCACGAGATCTACGCCGAGTGGCGGAAGGTCTTCAACGAGTACGACCCGCCGCGCACCGCGGTCGCCGAGGCCTGGGTCGAGACTCCGGAGCGCCGCGCGAAGTACGCCTCAGCCGAGGGGCTCGGACAGGCGTTCAACTTCGACCTCCTCGTCGCGGACTTCGATGCCGACCAGTTCCTGCGCATCATCGCCGACAACCTCGAGCAGGCGCGGGCGACCGGATCGTCGACGACGTGGGTGCTCTCCAACCACGACGTCACGCGGCACGCCACCCGGTACGGGCTCGCGCCGCTCGCCGGGCGTCCGGTCAAGCAGGGTGTCGAGTGGGTCGCGGCAGGTGGTCCGGAGGACGAGCTCGATCGCGCACGTGGTGCGCGGCGGGCCAATGCAGCGACGCTGCTGCTGCTCGGGCTTCCCGGCAGCACGTACCTCTACCAGGGCGAGGAGCTCGGACTGCACGAGGTCGCGGCGATCTCGGCCGAGCAGCGGCAGGACCCGTCGTTCTTCCGCGGCGCCTCATTCGACGGTCTCGGGCGAGACGGATGCCGTGTACCCCTGCCATGGACGGCATCCGGATCCTCGTTCGGATTCGGCGCCGACGGTGCGCACCTGCCGCAGCCGGCCTGGTTCGCCGAGCACGCCGTCGATGTCGAGGCGGCCGATCCGTCTTCGACGCTCTCGCTCTACCGTGACGCGCTGCGCCTGCGCCATCTGCTGCAGGCGGAGGAAGCGCTGGTCTGGACCGACACCGGGCGCGCCGACGTACTGCGCTTCGCGAGGCCGAACGGCTGGGAGATCGTGACGAACTTCGGGGAGGAACCGTTCGACCTGGCGGCGGATGCTGCGAACGTCGTGCTCTCGAGCCTCGCTCTTGACGGGCAGTTGCTGCCTGGTGAGGCCACGGCCTGGATCGCGCCGGCCTGAGGCTTCGGCTCGCTTCGCTCGCTCAACCCGTTTCGTCTCGCTTCGCTCGCTCAACGACCCGCATGGATATCACGCAGGAGGATTCTCTGCGGGGTGTTGAGCGCAGCGACGGGTCGAAGCCGTCACTGCGCTCACCGCCGTTATGAGAATGGTTATCATTAGCGTGTAGAGTCGAGTGCATGAAGAAGCCTCTCGGTGCACTTGCGCTCGCATCCGTCTCCGCTCTCGTCCTCGCGGGATGCTCCGCCGCACCCACGGCCCATGCAGGTGCGGATGACGGCGTGATCCAGGTGGTGGCCAGCACCAACGTCTACGGGGCGCTCGCCGAGCAGATCGGCGGCGATCGGGTCGATGTGACCTCGATCATCACGTCCGCCTCGCAGGATCCGCACTCGCATGAGGCATCCGCGCGTGACCGCCTGACCGTGCGGGACGCAGAGCTCATCATCGAGAACGGCGGCGGGTACGACTCGTTCATGGACACCCTGATCGCCGACTCCGATGTGCGCGTCTTCACGGCGGCTTCGTTCTCCAACGACTATCCCGGCAATGAGGGGGACGACGATGCCGAGGGCTTCAACGAGCACGTGTGGTTCGACCCCTACACGATGATCCACGTCGTCGAGGGCATCGCGGCGGATTTCAGCGAGATCGATCCCGACGGCGAAGCCGACTTCACCGCCGCTGCGGCCGAGATCGGCACCGAATTCGAGGGCTTCGGGGCCGAGCTCGAGACGATCGGCACCGAGGCACGCAACGCATCCGTGTTCATCACCGAGCCGCTGCCCGGCTACATCGCCACGGCGGCCGGTCTCGTCGACGTGACGCCCGAGGGCTTCGCCGAAACGGTGGAAGAGGGCGCCGACGTCGCACCCGCCACACTGCTCGCCGCTCTCGACGTGATCGAGGGCGGCGGGGTCAAGGCGCTGCTCACCAACGCGCAGACCGGCGGCGCCGAGACCGAGCGCGTCGAAGAGGCGGCGGAGGCCGCAGGCATCCCCGTCGTCGCGTTCACCGAGCTGCTCGAGGACGGATCGTCGTACTCCGAGTGGATGCGTGATGCGATCCAGGACCTCGACGCCGCACTCCAGAAATGAGTGGGGTTGACACCGGCATGAGCGCGGGCCGATCGGCGCCGGTGCTCGAGATCACCGGTGCCGCGCTTCATCGGGGACATCGGGAGCTGTGGTCCGGCCTTGATCTGACCGTCGAGTCCGGTGAATTCATCGCCGTGCTCGGACCGTCAGGATCGGGCAAGACCACGCTCATGCGGGCGATCCTCGGCCTTCAGCCGCTTAGTGCGGGCAGCATCCGCGTCGCGGGTCACCCCGTGCGCCGCGGCAATCCGCGCATCGGGTACATCCCTCAGCAGCGCCCGCTGCCTCCGGACACCAGCATGCGCGCCCGAGACGTCGTCGCCCTCGGTGTGAACGGCACCCGGTTCGGGCTGCCCATTGCGCGCCGCGGCGATCGTGCACGCGTCGACGCGCTACTCGACGGCGTCGGCGCTTCGCACTTCGCCGATCGTCGCGTCGGTCTGCTCTCCGGCGGAGAACAGCAGCGGTTGCGGGTCGGACAGGCCCTCGCCGATGCGCCGACGCTGCTGCTCTGCGACGAGCCGCTGTCGAACCTCGACCTCGCCAACCAGCGCGGCATCACCGACATCATCGACCGTCAACGCCGCGAGCGCGACGCCGCCGTGCTGTTCGTGACGCATGACATCAACCCGATCCTGGGCAGAGTCGACCGCATCCTCTACATCGCGGGCGGCCGCTTCGTGCTCGGCACCCCGGACGAGGTGCTGCAGAGCCGCGTGCTCAGCGATCTGTACGGCACAGCGGTCTTCGTGCTCCGTGCCGGCGACCGCCTCGTCGTCGGGGTGCCGGACGCCGAGCCGCACCACGATGCGGGAGAAGTCGCATGATCGCGCCGTCGGGTGTGCAACAACTGCGGAGAACTGCACGTTCTTCGGAGGCATTGCACGAATCTCTCCGAGATAGCTGCACTTCTCCGAAGTTGGTGCCCGGCACCGCGCCGGCATTGGTGCTCGGATGCTGCGCGGGGGTGCCCGCATGATCGCGCCGATGATCGACTGGGGAGACGTCTTCTCCTTCCAGGACTACGGCGCACTCGTCGCGCTCCTCGCGAACTCGATCATCGCCGGCGCAGTGATCGGCGTCGTCGGCGGCCTGATCGGCGTCTTCGTGATGCAGCGCGACCTCGCCTTCGCCGTGCACGGGGTGAGCGAGTTGTCGTTCGCCGGTGCAGCCGCAGCCCTGCTCTTCGGCGGCAGCGTGGTGGCAGGGTCGCTCGGCGGCGCCCTCGTCGCTGCGATCCTGATCGGCATCCTCGGTTCGAAGGCGCGCGATCGCAACTCGATCGTCGGTGTGCTGATGCCGTTCGGCCTCGGCCTCGGCATCCTTTTCCTGTCTCTCTACGATGGCCGAAGCGCCAACCGTTTCAGTCTGCTGACGGGTCAGATCGTCTCGGTGTCCAGCCCGGACCTCGGCTGGCTGATCGGCATCAGCGCCTTCGTTCTCATCGGGCTGCTGGTGATGTGGAATCCGCTGCGGTTCGACTCGCTCGACGACGTCGCGGCCAGTGCCCGCGGCATCCCGACGAGGACGCTCAGCCTGGCGTTCATGGTGCTGCTCGGCCTGATCGTCGCGGTCTGCGTGCACATCATCGGTGCGCTGCTGGTCATGGCGCTGCTGGTCACGCCGGCCGCGGCGGCCATGCGCGTGGCCGCCGGCCCGCTCACCGTGCCCCTGCTCGCGGCCCTGTTCGGCTTCGTCTCGGCGGTCGGCGGCATCCTGCTCGCGCTCGCCGGAACGCTGCCGGTGAGCCCGTACATCACGACGATCTCGTTCCTGATCTACGTGGGATGCTGGGTGGTGCAGCGCATGCGCGCGCGGGTGACGCGACGCTCTCAGCCCGTGACAAGCGCCGCGGCCTAGACTCTCGGTATGGCTCAGCGCAATACCTGGCAGCGCGAGCGAGTGCGCGAAGCGCTCGCGGATGCGCGCGGTTTTGTGAGCGCGCAGACCCTGCACGCCACGCTCCGTGATGAGAAGACCGGTATCGGTCTCGCCACGGTCTACCGTGCGCTGTCGGGTCTTGCCACCGCCGGCGACGCCGACACACTGCAGAGCCCAGAGGGCGAGGCGCTCTACCGCGCCTGTTCGACCGAAGGCCATCACCACCACCTGATCTGCCGATCGTGCGGGCTGACCGTCGAGATCGAGGCGAAAGACGTCGAGGCTTGGGCGCAGCGCACCGCCTCGCTGCACGGCTTCAGCGAGGCGGAGCACGTCGTCGACATCTTCGGACTGTGCACTCCGTGCGCGAACCGGCGCGCAGCCGCTGAGGGATCAGCGTCCGCGTGAGCACCGTCAGCGCGCCGCGCGCGTCGACTGCTGCAGGGTCAGGTCGCAACCAGCGCGCCCCTCGCTCGCCATGGATCGGCGTCGGCCTCGGGGTCGTCGTTATCGCCGCGCTGTTCCTGATCGACAGGTTCGCGCCCGCGCTGTTCCAGGCGTCGTTGCCCAGCCGTGCGCAGGACGGTCTGACACTCGCGTTGAGCGTGCTGATCGAGGCGCTGCCGTTCGTCGTGCTCGGCGTGGTGCTCTCGATCGTGGTGCAGGTGTGGCTGCCGCCGGATCTCATCCAGCGCTGGTTGCCCACTCGGGGTTGGGCCCGCCGCGCGGTGCTCTCGCTGCTCGGGATGCTGATCCCCGTGTCCGAGTGCGGCAATGTGCCTTTCGCTCGTGGTCTGATGATGCGCGGTCTGGCGCCGGCGGAGGCGATGACCTTCCTGATCGCCGCACCCATCGTGAACCCGATCGTCATCATCACGACCCACGCCGCATTCGGCTGGGACGGCGGCATCCTGGTCGCTCGGCTCGTCGGGGGCTACCTGATCGCGAACCTCATCGGCTGGATCTACAGCCGCCACCCCTCACCCGACGCCCTGCTCACCCAGCAGTTCACCGCCACCTGCGAGCGGGTGCAGCGCGAGCACGGCACGCCCACGCGCCGCAGCCTGACGCAGTTCCTGATCGAGTTGCGCGCAGTCATGCCTGCCCTCGTCATCGGCTCCGTGCTCGCAGGGGCGGTGCAGGTGCTCGTGCCGCGCGACATGCTGCTGGCGATCGGTTCGAACCCCGTGCTCTCGATCGTCGCGATGATGGCGCTCGCGATGACGGTGGCGATCTGCTCGAACGTCGACGCCTTCTTCGCGCTGTCATTCGCATCGACATTCTCATCCGGCGCGCTGATCGCGTTCCTGCTGGTGGGGCCGCTGGTCGACATCAAGATGCTCGCACTGCTGCGCACGACCTTCACCACCCGCACCCTCGTGGGCGTCGTCGCGGTCGTCGTGATGAGCGCGTTCGCGATCGGGATCGGGGTGAACGTCTTTGGCTGATCAGACCCGCCCCCGCTGGCGAGCCATCGCGACGCGCTGGCTCGGTCTCGGCCTGGCCGTCGTCATCTCGGTCGTGACGCTCGGCCTCGGCCTCACCGGCCGGCTCACGCTCTACATCAGCCCCGAGTCGATCTGGTTCGCGTGCGTCGGAGCGGTCGTCGTGCTCGCCGGAGCCATCTGGTCGTGCACGCTGCCATTGGGCGCGGAGACGGACCACGGTCACGACCACGGACATGCGCTAGCGGATGCCGTAGCCCCCCGGCGTGCGCTGAAGCTCGCCGGCGTCGTCTCGGCGGGAGTCGTCGCGAGCGGCGTCGTCATCGCGGCGCTCGTGCTGCCGCCCGCGTCGCTGTCGGTCGAGCTCGCGACGTCTCGGGCGGATGCGACCGGCCCCGTCTTCGCGGCTGCGGACGCCCCGACCCTCGGCGTCGCGGACACCACGGCCTTCGGGGTCGGGGAGTGGTCGAGCGTCTTCGCCACCGCCACCCGGCCGGAGGCGTACGACGGCTCGACCGTGACGCTGACCGGCTTCGTCACGCGGGGCCCCGACGCGGATGCCGTGAACCTCACCCGCATGATCATCACGCACTGCGTGATCGATGCCCAGCCCGCCGCAGTGCCGGTGAGCGTCGATGCCGGCGAGAGCGGCAAGGGGCAGTTCAGCACAGGGCAGTTCAGCACAGGACAGTGGATCGAAGTCACCGGCACGGTCACCGCCGATAGCGACGGGTCGCTCCGCGTCGTTCCGGCCTCGGTGGTCGAGATCGACGAGCCAGAGGATCCGTATGAGTACTGAGGATCATCCCGAGGTGCCCCAGACGCGCGCCGAAGCCCGTGCCGCCCGCGAGGCCGCGGAGCGCGAGGCCGAGGAGCGAGAGCCGGCGGAGCGCGAGGCCGCGGAGCATTCGGGGACGGGTGCGGACACCGAGGATGCCTCCCCACGCGGGTCGTTGAGCGAGCGCAGCGAGACGAAACGCGTTGAGCGAGCGTCAGCGAGTCGAAACGAAGCGCCGAACCCGCCGGAGGTCCCGCGTGCGCCGGAGGGGGAATGGCTTCGACTCCCTCCGGTCGCTCAGCCCGTTTCGTCTCCGTCGCCTCCGCTCAACGACCCGCAGCAACGAACCCCCGATCGCCGCTTCCTCTACACGATCCTCGCGGTGCTCGCCGTGCTCGGGGTCGTGGTCGGGGGACTCAGTGCGGTCAGCCTCCTCCAGGGCCCGCGGGTCAGCGACGTCCAGGTCGATGAGGCCGAGGCCATCGACGTCTCGGGCAGCCGAGTGATCCTCACTGCCAACCAGTCGCTGCAGCAGATCGACGAGTCACAGGTCACGGTCGAGCCCGCTGTGCCGTTCACGGTTGACGCCGAGGGCCGTAGCATCGGCATCCGCTTCACCGTCCCTCTCGACGACTCGACGGAGTACACCGTGCGCGTCGCCGGTGCCACGGGCGCCGGCGGAGGGCCGGCATCCGATCTGTCGACCTCGTTCACCACGCCCGCTGCCAAGATCTTCCTGCTCAACCGCTCCGATGACGACGACTCGATCTTCCGCACCGACCTCAGCGGCGAGAATGCGGTGCCCGTCTTCTCGCATCCGCGCATCAACGACTATCGCTCGACGTCGACGCGACTCGTCGTCGCCGTCGAAGATGACGACGGGTCTCGGATCCTGGTGATGGACCACGACGGCGACAACGTCCGCGAGCTGCCCCTGCCCGGTGACGGTTACGTCAGCTCGGTGCAGGTCTCCGAGCGGGGCGGGCTGGTCGGCTACACGTATTCCGACCGAGAACTCAGCGAGGACACCGGGCGTGCGAGCGTGCTCGTCACCCAATCGATAGACGGTGACGACGAACCGCAGATCATCGAGGTCGGCGACGCCGAGGCCAGCATCGCCGAATGGCAGTTCGTGCCCGACTCGGCCGCGGTGCTGTTCATCGACTTCGCCGGCACGCTCTCCCTCGATGACCGTTCCGGTGGCGCAGGGGCGCAGAACATGGGCATCGCCGTGAGCCTGCCCGGCATCTCGCGCGGCACGTACACCGCGATCGTGCGGCGGGCCGACGGCAGCACCGTTGCGCTGAACCTCGCCGACGGCTCGGAGACTGCGATCACGGCATCCGATCCCGACTTCGGACCGGCGACGACCATCACGCCGTACCCCGGCGGCACGCTGCGGCACATCGTCGCACGGGATCCGAACGGCCTCCCCACGGGGCAGGCCATCATCCGGGTCGACGACGATGGTGCGGCGACCTCGCTGTTCGACGTCGCCTCGGGAAACGCGATCCTGCAGGCCTGCCCGTCGCCGAGCGGACAGTACGTCGCGATCACCGTCGCTCCGACGCTGGTCGAGAATCCCTATGACGACCTGCTCGTGCCGCTGCCGAAGACCCTTCAGACGCACCTGATCGACCTGCGCTCCGGTGAGGAGATGGTCGTGCTGACCGGTTTCGACGCATCGTGGTGCCAGATGGCGCCGCGGTTCTGAGCTCATGACGCTTCGCCGCGCGACCCGGGACGAACTCGCAGCGCTGCCGATCGAGGTCGCACCGAAGCTGCTCGGCGGCGAACTGCGCACAGTGGTCGGCGGCGCAGAGGTACGGCTGAGGATCACCGAGGTCGAGGCCTATCACGGACGCGGCACAGGAGAGCGGGCAGACCCCGGATCCCACGCGCGGATGGGCATGACCGCACGCAATGCCACGATGTGGGGAGAGCCGGGACATCTGTACGTGTACCTCAGCCACGGCATCCACTCATGCGTCAACGTCGTGTGCGGACCGGACGGGATCGCCGGCGGTGTGCTGCTGCGTGCGGGTTCGGTGGTCGAGGGCACGGATGCTGCGACCGAGCGATCGGGCAGATCAGGGCGCGACCTCGCCCGCGGTCCTGGTCGATTCGGGCAGGTGTCGGGCCTCCGGCATCCGCTCCACGACGGGATCGATGCGATCACCGGAACCGGGTTGCACGGCGCGAGCGCCCAGCTGTGGCTCGCAGGGGGCGCCTTCCGAATCGCGACGGGGCCGCGCGTCGGGGTCGCCGGGCTCGCCGGCACGCACGCGTTCCCCTGGAGGTTCTGGATCGAGGGCGACCCATCCGTATCGGTGTTCCGCTGGGGGCGAGGCGCAGCCGACGCGCAGGCCATGCTAAACTGACTCCTTGTCTGCGCACACTCCTGTGCGTAGTTCGTGTGCTGTCTCCCTCCTTCGGTCGCTGAGCTCGTCGAAGCGTCGAGAGGTGCGGCGCGCAGACAAGGGATCTTGGGTGAGGCCGTCCGGCCTCACGGTAATGAAGGAGTAATCACATGGCAGCAGTGTGCCAGGTGACAGGAGCTGTTCCCGGCTTCGGTCACACCATCTCGCACTCGCACCGCCGGACGAAGCGCCGCTTCGACCCGAACGTGCAGAAGAAGACCTATTTCGTGCCGTCGCTCGGCCGTAAGATCACGCTGAACGTGTCCGCCAAGGGCATCAAGGTGATCGACGTCCGCGGCATCGAGAACGTCGTCAAGGACCTCAAGGCGAAGGGTGTGAAGCTCTAATGGCTAAGAAGTCTCAGGACATCCGTCCGATCATCAAGCTGCGTTCGACGGCAGGCACCGGGTTCACGTACGTGACCAAGAAGAACCGTCGCAACACCCCCGACCGTCTCGTGCTGAAGAAGTACGACCCGGTCGTCCGCAAGCACGTCGAATTCCGAGAGGAGCGCTAAACATGGCTAAGAAGAGCAAGATCGCTCGTAACGAGCAGCGCAAGGTCATCGTCGAGCGCTACGCCGCCCGTCGTGCCGAGCTGAAGAAGACCCTGGTCGACCCGGCCGCAACCGACGAGGCCCGCGAGGCTGCTCGCGTCGGCCTGCAGAAGCTGCCGCGCAACGCATCGCCGGTGCGCGTCCGTTCGCGCGACGCCATCGACGGCCGCCCCCGTGGCATGCTGACGAAGTTCGGCATCTCGCGTGTGCGCTTCCGCGACATGGCACACCGTGGCGAGCTGCCCGGCATCACCAAGTCGAGCTGGTAAGCAACGCTTTCAAGGGGCGAGGATCTTCGGATCCTCGCCCCTTCTGCGTGCCCGGGGTCTCCCTCCTTCGTGAGGTGTGGGCGCGGCATCCGCTCGTCTTGGGGAGGTGGCGGTGTGGTTGCGGCATCCGCTCGTCCTGGGGAGGTGGCGCTTCGTGTCGCTTCACGCGCGGGGAGGCGGCCTCAAGCGCCACCTCGCGGGTGGCGGTGTGGTTGCGGCATCCGCTCTGCTGGGGAGGTGGCGCTTCGTGTCGCTTCAGGCGCGGGGAGGCGGCCCCAAGCACCACCTCCCGGGCGAATCACCCTAAAATCTGTGACTGGAGTGACGAAAGTGACGCGACACGCCTATGAAAACCCCAAAACCCGCGAAATGACGCGGAAATGTGGGCAGTGGTTGATACATTCGAGGCGGTCACTCGACCAGCGGGCGGCATCCGCTTCCCGAACCACAACGATGCGACACTTCGTCGCTGGAGGATGACATGGCTGACAAGTCCATCACCAAGACCGAGCTCGTCGCGAGCATCGCAAGCGCCACCGGCCAGAGCCAGGCCACCGTCTCGGGTGTCCTCGACGCACTCTTCGGCACCGTCTCCGACGCTGTCGCCAAGGGCAGCAAGGTCTCGATCCCGGGCTGGATCTCGTTCGAGCAGGTCGACACCGCAGCTCGCACGGGCCGCAACCCCCAGACCGGCGCCGAGATCAAGATCCCGGCCGGCAAGCGCGTCAAGGTGACCGCCGGTTCCAAGCTCAAGGCAGCCGTCAAGTAAGACAGCTCCTTTCGAAGGCCGCCCCTGCTCGATGGGGGCGGCCTTCGTGCTGTCCGCGGCCGTCCGCGCCGCACGCCGTACGCGCTTAGGCTGGAAGGGTGACTTCTCCCGGCCTGCGCACCACACGCGCGTCGGCGTATCGTGCGGCCGGTCTCGTGATCCTCGCCGTCGCAGCCGTCGTCGCTCTCCTGGTCGCGCTGCAGCTCGGCGGGGGAGCAGCGCCGCTGCTGCTCAGCGATCCAGGACCCTTCGTGCGCTGGGGGCTCCCGGTCGCGCGAATGGTGAACAACATCAGCGCAGCCGTCATGATCGGCTCGATGGTGCTCGCCCTGTTCGCCCTGCGTGCGGGCGAGAAGCCCTTCGAGACGGCGCTGGATGCGGCATCCATCGGCGCAGCCGTCTTCACGATCTCGTCCGCGGTGACCGCGTTCCTCACGTTCCTCGGCGCCTTCAACGTGCAGCTCAGCCTCGAACAGCAGTTCGGTGAGCAGCTCGGACGCTTCCTGCTCACGCTTCCGCTCGGCCAGGCCTGGCTGATCACGACCATCATGGGCGCACTCGTCACGGTCCTCGCGTTCGCGTGGCGTGGCTGGACATCCACCCTGATCGCGGCGGTCATCGCTGCGGCGGCCCTCCTCCCGATGGCGAATCAGGGCCATTCCGGCGCGCTCGCCGGTCACGCCATCGCCGTCAACTCGATCCTGTTGCACACGGTCGGCGCAGCCGTCTGGCTGGGCGGGCTGCTTCTGCTGATCGTGCTGCGTCGCGCAGGGGGCATCGATCACACCGACCTGGTGCGCCGCTATTCGTCGCTGGCGATCGCAGCGTTCTTCGTGGTCGCCGTGTCGGGAATCGCGCGCTCGACCGTCAGCCTCGGCGGCTGGGAAGGGCTCTGGACGCCGTACGGCCTCATCATCGTCGCCAAGGCGGTGCTGCTCGGCGGCATGGGCCTGCTGGGCGCCTGGTATCGCGCTCGGCTGATCCCTCGCCTCAGCGGCGAGAGCGCTTCGCGCTGGTTCTGGATGCTGGTGCTCTGCGAAGTCGCCCTGATGGGGCTCGCTTCGGGAGCGGCGGCGGCGCTCGCGCGCACGCCCCCGCCGACCGGCGAAACCGCCGCGATCCTGAAGACGCCCGCCGAACTGCTCACCGGCTCCCCGCTACCGCCCGAGTTCACGATCGACATGTGGTTCACCGGCTGGGACGTCGACATCCTCTGGGTCGTGGGCGCAGCCCTCGGACTGTTCTTCTATCTCGCCGGCGTCTGGCGCATGCACCGCCGTGGCGACAAGTGGCCGATCCACCGCACGATCTTCTGGGTGCTCGGGCTGATCATGCTCGTGTGGGTCACGTCGGGTCCGATCAACCTGTACCAGGACTACCTCTTCAGCGTGCACATGCTCGGGCACATGATGCTCACGATGGCCATCCCGCTGCTTCTGGTCTCCGGGGCGCCGATCACCCTCGCGCTGCGCGCGATCCACAAGCGCGACGACGGCACCCGCGGCGGCCGCGAATGGATCATGTGGGCCGTGCACTCGCGGTTCTCGAGGGTCATCACCCACCCCTTCGTCGCGGCCGGCCTGTTCATCGGCTCCCTGTGGGCGTTCTACTTCACCGACCTCGTCCGGTGGTCGATGTACGAGCACCTCGGCCACGAGTGGATGGTCATCCACTTCCTCATCACGGGCTATCTGTTCGTGATGAGCCTGGTGGGCATCGACCCCGTGCCGTATCGGCTGCCGTATCCCGGACGGCTGATCACCCTGATCGCGGTCATGGCGATGCACGCGTTCTTCGGCATCGCGATCATGATGCAGGAGGGGCTCATGGTCGCCGAGTGGTTCGGGTCGATGGCGCGCACGTGGGGTCCGACGCCTATGGAGGACCAGTACATCGGCGGCGGCATCGCCTGGTCGATCGGTGAGATCCCCACTCTGATCGTCGCGATCACCGTGGCGATCCAGTGGAGTCGCGACGACACCAAGGTGCAGCGCCGCAACGACCGTCACGCCGACCGCACCGGTGACGCGGAGCTTGCGGAGTACAACGCCCGACTCGCGGCCATGGCCGATCGCGATGCGCGTCAGGCGGCCCGCGAGAGCTGACCGCTCACTCTCCGGCGGATCCCACCCTGATGGATGCCGATCCGTCGGCGAGGATGTCGATCGTCCCGTTCACGCGGAACGGCACGTCCTCGGACACATGCTCGATCGAGCCGTCGAAGAGGGAACGGATGTTGACCTCGATGTGCGCGACGGCCTCGGCCGTGGGGATCGCCCATCCTGCGCCGCTCGGCTCGACCGTGACCGTCGGCTGCTGGCTGATGGTCCAGGTCGGGAGGTCCTCGATGCGGTTCTGCACCTTGAGCCCGAACGGGCATGCTGTCGGCTGCAGCACCTGCTGAGTGGCGCACTCGGTGAGGAACTCCTCGACTCGGGTCTGGACGACCGAGCGGAACTCCTCGGTCGGCTGCGTCTGGATCTCGACCGGGGTCTGCGTGAGCGGGGAGTCGGCCAGGATGCTGAGCCCCGGAGAACTGGAGATCGCAGTGTCGACCGTGATCGAGTACACGCCCGGAGTGAACACCAGCATCGGCAGAGGGTCCAGCGGCGCGGCCTCCATCCCGGCGGACGAGACCTGACGGCGGTCGATCTCGAATCCGTTGACCGCGAACCGGTCGGAGCCGAGCACGGTGAGCGAGACCGCCGAAAGAGGCGTGCGGGCGAATCGCCAGTTCGGGGTCACACCGGCCCAGCCGTCCTGCTCCACCTCGAACGTGCTCTTGCCGGGGTGGGAACCTGCCACGTACGAGACGGTCACAGAGGTGACGTCGTCGTCGGTGACCTCGTCCACGACGTCGACGTCGGTGAGGGGAGCGAGAGCGGCTTGGCGCAGGAGCGCCTCGGATGCTGTCTCCTCGATACCGGCATCGTCGAGGGTCGCGCGATCGATGGCGACGCCCGGTACCTGCAGTGCATCGGCGGCGCGGCCCGACGCCAACAGGTCGAGGTAGCGCGTGACGAAGGCGCCAGGACCGTAGTACTCCTTGTACAGTGCCGCTCCGCCGGCAGCGATCGCGCCGACGAGGAGCACGCCGACGACGGCCAGCGCCGTGAGGTCGACCCAGAGTCGGCGGCGCCGAGGCGTCGTCGGCTGGGGCTGATCCATGGCGCCAGTCTAGGAGGGCGGCCTGAGACAGCGCCGAGCGCCGCGACCCTTCGACAGGCTCAGGGAGCGTGACATTTCGACGGTCACGTACCATGAGAGTCGTGTCTCTTCCCGCCCTCTCGTCCGAGCAGCAGGAGCTGTATCGGCTCATCGAGGACACCAGGGAGCATGTCTTCATCACCGGCCGTGCTGGTACGGGCAAGTCGACGCTGCTGCAGTACTTCGCCTGGAACACCGAGAAGCAGATCGCGATCTGCGCGCCGACCGGTGTCGCGGCGCTGAACGTCGAGGGGCAGACGATCCACTCGCTCTTCCGCCTGCCGATCGGTCTCATCGCCGAGAGCGAGATCGAGCAGAACGACGCCACCCGCCGCATCCTCAACGCCATCGACACGCTCGTGATCGACGAGATCTCGATGGTCAACGCCGACCTCATGGACGGCATGGACCGCGCGCTGCGGCAGGCGAGAGGCCGGCGAGCCGAGCCGTTCGGGGGCGTGCAGGTGGTCATGTTCGGCGACCCGTACCAGCTTGCCCCCGTGCCGCCGCGCGGCGATGAGCTGCGCTACGTGCAGGATCACTACCGCTCGTTCTGGTTCTTCGACGCGAAGGTGTGGGCCGGGGCGACGATGGGCGAATCCGACGGACTCATCGATCTCGGCAGACATGGCGCCGAGCTGCACGTGCGCGAGCTGGTGCAGATCCACCGGCAGTCCGATGACGGCTTCAAGGCGATGCTGAACGCCGTGCGCTACGGGCGGGTGACGGCGGAGATCGCCGGCGTCCTGAACGAGCAGGGTGCGCGCACACCTCCCGAGCCCGAACCCGGCGAGGTGCCGATGATCACGCTCGCCACCCGCAACGACATCGTCAACAACATCAACCGACGCCATCTCGCGGCGCTCGCCGGCAAGGAGCAGACAGCGCGGGCCGAGATCAACGGCGACTTCGGGCGCGGAGATTCCTCTTATCCTGCGGATGCCGAGCTCAAGCTCAAGATCGGTGCGCAGGTCATGTTCCTGCGCAATGACGTCTCCATGGGCGGCGAGCCGCCGCGCTGGGTGAACGGCACGATCGGCACGGTGAAGCGCATCCTCGGTGGATCGGTGCGCGTGGAGATCGACGGCGAGAACGTCGATGTCGAGCCGGCCGTGTGGGAGAGGTTCCGCTACTCCTACGATCAGAACACCAAGACGCTCAGCCGCGACGTGATCGCAGAGTTCCTGCAGTTCCCGCTGCGGCTGGCCTGGGCGGTCACGATCCACAAATCCCAGGGAAAGACCTACGATCGGGCGGTCATCGACCTCGGCGGCGGAGCGTTCGCACCAGGGCAGACCTATGTGGCGCTCTCGCGCCTGACCTCACTCGACGGCCTCTACCTCTCCAGGCCGCTGCGTCCGAGCGACATCAGGGTCGATGAGGATGTGCGCCGCTTCATGCGGGAAGCGTGGGAGCGGGCGTCTACGCCCGCCCTTCGACAGGCTCAGGGACCGAACGCCTAAGCTGCGACGCGCACCCTGTCGAGATCTTCGAACAGCTCGGTGTTGAACCTGTATGCCAGCAGCACTTCGTCGATCACGCGCTCGCGCTCCGCTGCGTCCCAAGGCGCGGCATCCAGTTGTTCGCGGTAGACGTCCTTGAAGGCGTTGGGATCGGCGATGTCGTCGAACAGGTAGAAGCCGACGCCGTTCGTCTCGAAGCCGAACCGGCGCTGCATGACGCGCCCGATGAAGATGCCGCCGGAGAGGTCGCCGAGGTAGCGCGTGTAATGATGGGCGACGAAGCCGC
Organism: Microbacterium profundi; assembly: GCF_000763375.1. Taxonomy (NCBI): domain Bacteria; kingdom Bacillati; phylum Actinomycetota; class Actinomycetes; order Micrococcales; family Microbacteriaceae; genus Microbacterium; species Microbacterium profundi. Next base: position 1,689,937 of record NZ_JPSY01000001.1, read on the forward strand.
CCACCCAGGTCGCTCCGACCTCGTTGATGCGGTCGACGTAGCGCTGTGTCGTCGGCAGTGGCGTGATGCTGCCCCGCCAGTCCGGGCCGATGAGGAACTCGAGATCGGCCTCGAGGGCGGGAAGGCGAGTCAGCTTGTCGCTGATGAACACCGCGGCGACCGGATCCTTGCGCATCCGCTCACCGGCGGCTTCCAGGGCCTCGTAGATGAAGAAGTGCTGCGTGACGAGGGCTGCGTAGTCCTCACGCGAGCCTTCGCCTTTGAGCAGGTCGGACATGAACCCGGCGTGCTCGCTGCGCGAGTGCGAACTCGAGGAGCGCTCGCGCAGGGCGGCGGAGAAGGAAAGGATTTCAGCCATGCCCTCAGTGTAAGGGCAACCTAACCTGCAGAGGAAGCCCTCGACCCTTCGACAGGCTCAGGGATCGACAGGCTCAGGGATCGACAGGCTCAGGGTCGACAGCCTCGCTCGCTGAGCCTGTCGAAGCGTCGGCGCAGAAGACCCTTCGACAGGCTCAGGGGTCGACAGGCTCAGGGGTCGACAGGCTCAGGGGTCGACAGGCTCGCTCAGGGGTCGACAGGCTAGTGCGGCCGTGGCTCGATGCCGAGCCTCTCGCACGCGGCGTCGTAGAGCGCCACGACCTCCCGGCGCACGGCCGGCCGCTCGGAGATCTCGCCGCCCGGCCACGGGACACGAAGCTCTTCCGGGATGCCGGCGCGGGTGATCTGCCAGACGCCGCCGTAGCCGTCGAGGTCGGTCATCACGGCATTCGTGATCTCGACATCGGATGCCGAGGTGTTGGCGCGCGCGATGAGCATGTTGTCGTCGGCGTGGTCGACGTTCATGTGGTGGAGGATCGCCGCGACGACGTCGGATTCGAAGATGTGAGGCACGTCATCACTGTACGTCTCCTCGGAGGGACGGCGCCGGATGATGGGTTTCAGGTTGTGCGCTTTAGACTCGGGAGCATAGATCTTCCGGGAGCCACCTTCATGCACCTTCTCTCGTCGCGCCGCTGGCGTGCCGCCGCCGCAGGCGCCGCTGCGCTCGCGCTCGTCCTGACCGGCTGCTCGTCCGAGGATTCCTTCTCCTACACGCCGCCCGAACAGGTCGATGCCGCCCTTCCGGATGACACAGCAGCCCAGCTTCAGGCCGCCGTCGAGAACGCGATGGTCGCGACCGGCTCGACCGGGGCGATCGTCGGGGTGTGGGTGCCGTGGAGCGGCACCTGGGTCACCGGCCTCGGTACCCAGACAGTCGAGGACCAGTCCGAGATCACGACCGACATGACCTTCCGCATCGCCGATGTCACGCGAATGATGACCTGTGATGTCCTGTACGGCCTCGTGGATGACGATGTCGTCGAACTCGACGCGTCGGTCCCCGAGTACGTGTCCGGAGTCGCCCAGATGGAGGACGTGACTCTGCTCGACCTCTGCAACGGCACCAGCGGCGCAGGCTCGTCCGAGACAGCGGTCAAGGGGATGTGGCTCAACACGCCGGAGCGCGTGTGGCCGGCGCTGGAGCTGGCGTCGTTCGGCCTCGGTCTGGACGCCGTGGAGCCGCGAACGACCTATCGTGATTCGGATGCCGGCTACCTTCTGCTCGGACTCGCCCTGGAGCGGGCCTCCGGCAAGAGCGCTTCCCAGCTCATCGCCGAGTACGTGACGCAGCCGCTGGAGCTCGCCGGGACCTCTCTCCCCGGCCCGACGGCGGCACCCCCAGGCGACGTCGCGCTCAGCGGCACCTATCTGCCCGCAATCGAGGGCGGCTACGACTGCGCTGCGCGCTCCGACATCACGACACTCTCCTCGAGCACCGGGTTCACCGATTCCGGCGCCGTCTCCACGATCGATGACCTCGGCCGGTACGTACAGGCGACGGCGCGACAGGGACTGCGCGACGAAGGAGCCAAGCCGGCCCGCTTCTCGGCCCCCCTCCCTGCGTACGCGGGTGCTCCCTCGTGGTATCAGGCGACGGGCGGCGCTTACCTCGTCGGTCCTCTGATCGGTCAGCACGGATGGACCCCCGGCTATGCGACTGCCGCATACTCCGACCCGACGACCGGGTTCACCGTCGCCGTCGTGCTGAACAACTCGACGGGGGGCGGCTCGCCCGCTGCGTATCTCGCCTGGGAGCTCGCGGCCATCGCCTCGAAGGCGCCGGCGGCGAGCGGCCAGACGGCGCCCGAGTTCGGGTTGCCCTTCACTGCCGAGCAGTACCGCCAGGCGATCACCGACTCCGCCGTCTGCGCCACGCCGCCGCCCGCCGAGTAGTCGTCGCGGTGTCACGTTTAGTGTGGGGGCATGCACCAGACGGAGAAGTCTGACCGCGTCCGCCGCATCATCGTCGCACTGACTGTCGCCGGAGCGGTCGTCGCCGCGGTCTTCGGCTCGGGTCTGCTGGGCGGAACGCCCATGCCGGAAGCGGCGGGCGGTGCGTTCGCCGCAGATGCCACAGTGCTCGCCCCAGCCGGGATCGCGTTCGCGATCTGGTCCGTGATCTACCTCGCTCTGGTGGCGTACGCGCTCTGGCAGCTGGTTCCGTCCCAAGCGGCGAAGCCGCTTCATCGCGCGGTCGGCTACGGCGTCGCAGCATCCGCTCTTCTGAACGCCGTGTGGCTCATGTGCGTGCAGGCGTGGCGTATTGCGGAGTCGTTCGTGATCATCGTGATCCTGCTCGGCGTGCTGCTGGTGACGTTCGTCCGGGTCTGTCGCCGGCCACGTCGCGGCACGATCGCGGAGATCGTGCTCGTCGACGGGACGATCGGTCTTTACCTGGGGTGGGTGACGGTCGCGGCGGCGGCGAACCTCGCCGCCTGGCTCGCCGCCGTCGGGATGGATGCGTGGGTGCAGGCCCCCGGGGTGCCCGGAGTGCTCACGCTGATCGTCGCCGGTCTCATCGCCCTGTTCACGGCCTGGCGCGGCGGGCGCTGGGCGCCGGCAGTCGCCACGGCATGGGGTCTCGTGTGGATCGCGGTCGGACGATGGTCCGAAGATCCGGCGGCACCGGGCGTCGCTGCCACCGCCGTCGTGCTGGCGGTCGTGGTGCTGGGGGTGACGGCGTGGCGGTTCCGTGCACGCACGACGCGTACTGCCGAGAAGGCCGGCATCCACGGGGATGGACTTCGGGGGGCTCGGCGCGGCACAGTTGATCAGTGACCACCTCCGCGCACTCTCGCCTCGTCCGCACCCCGCTCGCCGTCGGGTGGCAGGTGCATGCGGCATCCGGTCCCGCCGAGGTCGGCGCTGATCCGATTCCCGCGACGGTGCCGGGAGTGGTGCACCTCGATCTGCTGCGCGCCGGGCTCATTCCCGACCCCTATCTCGACGACAACGAGTCGGCGCTCGCCTGGATCGGCCTGGTCGACTGGACCTACCGCACGACCATCTCGCTGTCGGACGAGGCGCTGCGGGCATCCGCGCGGCATGATCTCGTCTTCGACGGGCTCGACACTGTCGCGACGATCACGCTCAACGACCAGGTGATCGCCGAGGTCGCGAACCAGCACCGTTCCTACCGCTTCGACGTCACCCGTGTCCTGACCGCGGGAGACAACGAGCTCACCGTCGCGTTCCGCAGTCCGGTGAAGTACGCGAACGCGCAGAGCATCGCCCTCGGCGTGCGCCCGCGCCCGTACCCGCTGCCGTACGACGCGATCCGCAAGTCGGCGTGCAGCTTCGGATGGGACTGGGGCATCGCGACGTACACGAGCGGCATCTGGCGCGAGGCGCGTCTGGAATCGTGGTCGGATGCGCGGCTCGCGCAGGTGAGCCTGCACGCGCAGCCCGAGGGCTCCGGCGGCGTGCTCTGGGTGCACGCGGCGCTGGAGCGCGCAGCATCCGTCCCGCTGTCGGTCACGGTACGCATCGGTGACGTGACGGAGGTCATCGAGATCGCAGCGGATGCCGAGCATGTGCAGGCCGGCGTGCGATTGGACGCCGTCGAGCGATGGTGGCCGACGGGATACGGCGAGCCGGTGCTGTACGACGTCGAGGTCTCGCTGTCCTCGGAAGACACGGTGCTCGATGAGGCGTCGCGCCGGGTCGGCTTCCGTGACCTGCGCTGGGACACGACGCCGGATGCTGCGGGCACCCCGTTCACGCTCATCGTGAACGACCAGCCGATCTATGTGAAGGGCGTGAACTGGATTCCGGACGACGCGTTCCCGAGCCGCGTCGACCGGGACCGCTACCGTGGCCGACTGCAGCAGGCGAAGGACGCGAACCTCAACCTCATCCGCGTCTGGGGTGGGGGCATCTACGAGTCGGAGGACTTCTACGGCCTCGCCGATCAGCTCGGGCTTCTGGTCTGGCAGGACTTCCTGTTCGCGTGCGCCGCCTATGCCGAGGAGGAACCGCTGCGCTCGGAGGTCGAGGCCGAGGCGCGTGAGAGCATCGGCCGTCTCGCGCATCGGGCATCGCTCGTGCTGCTCACCGGCAACAACGAGAACACCTGGGGCTACGAGGACTGGGGCTGGAAGAGCATCCTGGACGGCAGGACCTGGGGCGCGCACTACTACTACGAGCTGCTGCCCGCACTGATCGCCGAGCTCGCACCGCACGTGCCGTATGCGCCGGGCAGCCCGTTCAGCCCCGGTGGCGGATGGGACGGAAGTGCGCAGACCGGCCCGCATCCGAACGACGAAGAGCACGGCTCGATGCACCTGTGGGAGCAGTGGAACCGCCGTGACTGGCCCACGTACCGGGAGCACAGACCACGCTTCGTCGCGGAGTTCGGGTGGCAGGGACCGCCGACCTGGACCACACTGACCCGTGCGATCAGCGACGATCCGCTCACCCCGGAATCGCCGGGCATGATCGTGCACCAGAAGGCGGCCGACGGCAACGCCAAGCTCACCGGCGGTCTCATCTCGCACTACCGCGTGCCGGGGGACATCGAGACGTGGCACTGGGCCATGCAGCTCAATCAGGCGAACGCGGTGACGTGCGCACTGGAGTGGTTCCGCTCGCTCGCCCCGCACAACGCGGGCGCGATCGTCTGGCAGCTCAACGACTGCTGGCCGGTCACGTCGTGGGCGGCGATCGACGGCGACGGGCGGGAGAAACCGCTGTACTTCGCATTGAAGAACGCGTTCGCGCCCCGGACGGTGTCTGTGCAGCCGGTGGATCCTGTGCAGCCGGTGGATCCTGTGCAGCCGGTGGATCCCGCGCAGCCCGCGGATGGCGGGCTGGTCGCAGTGCTTACGAACGACGCGGCTGAACCCTGGCAGGGCGAGGTCGTCATGCGTCGCATCGGGTTCGACGGCGCTGTTCTCGCGTCGGATGCCGTGCACGTCGAGGTCGCAGCGCGCGAGACGGTGCGCATCGACGTGCCCGCATCGCTCGCCGTAGCCGGCGATGCTGCACGAGAATTGGTGACGATCGAGGCGCTGGGCGCGCGTGGGCTGTGGTGGTTCGCCGAGCCGCGCGACAGCGCGCTGGCTGCGGCGCGGCTGTCATCCGAGGTGGAGGCTGTGGATGACCACGGCGGGTACGACGTGACGATCACGGCCGAAGGCCTGGTGCGCGATCTCACGCTCCTGGTAGACAAACTCGATCCTTCGGCCACGGTCGATCGAGGACTCGTGACGCTGCTGCCTGGTGAGCGGGCGCGGTTCCGCATCGGCGGGGCTGCTGCGTGGGTACCGGATGCGGATGCGGTGATCAGCCACTCGGTCGCCCGCTCCGGCAATCAATTGGTGAGGTGACGCACCTCTTGTCAAGGCCCTGGGTGCCGCCCGCAGGTCGCGGCTACCGTCGTGTCCATGATGGCAACGACGAAAGCATCCGGTAAGCAGGACCCCGCCAGCACGCGCCGCGCGGCACGCGGAGGGACCGGTGAGAAGAGCACGCGTCGGCAGAACGCCGAGAAGGGCTTCGTCGCATCGACGCAGCTCGGTGAGAACCTTCAGGCGGTGCTCGTCGATCTGATCGAACTCGCCATGCAGGGCAAGCAGGCGCACTGGAATGTGGTCGGTCGCAACTTCCGCGACACGCACCTCCAGCTGGACGAGATCATCGAGGCGGCGCGCGAGTTCAGCGACACGGTCGCCGAGCGGATGCGGGCGCTGCACGCGGTGCCGGACGGTCGCAGCGACGTCGTCGCGGCGACCACCACTCTCCCCGAGTATCCGCAGGGCGAGATCGACACGAGTGAGACCATCGACCTGATCACGGTCCGGCTCGAGGCGGTCGTCGGCACGATGCGCGACGTTCATGATGACGTCGACGAGGCGGATCCGACCAGCGCCGACATCCTGCACGCGATCATCGAGAAGCTCGAGCAGTTCGCCTGGATGGTCAGCGCCGAGAACCGCAAGCCCGCCACGCGCTGACCGCGAGACTGCAAGACCACGCCCAAACAGCGGCGACTCGCCGCATTCTCGGCGTGGTCTTGCAGTCTCGGTGGGTTTCAGTCGATCGGCCAGCCCGTGTACGCCTCGGCGAGGAATGAGCGACCGGCCTCGGACTCGACGACCGACCGCAGCTCTCCGGCTTGGCGGAGGTGGTCGAACTCACTGGCGTCTGGTGCGGTGTGCAGCATGCTCGTCATCCACCACGAGAAGTGCTGCGCCTTCCAGATTCGGCGAGATGCCTGTTCGGCGTAGCCGTCGATGAGGCGCTCGTCGTTCTCGGTCAGCAGCGCGCGCAGGGCACGGGCGAGCAGCATGACATCGGCGATGGCGAGGTTCATGCCCTTCGCGCCGGTCGGTGGCACGGTGTGCGCGGCGTCGCCGACGAGAGCGGCGCGTCCATGGCGCAGCTCATTCGCGACGAAGCTGCGGAAGCGCAGCACGTCGCGCTGGAAGATCGGGCCCTCCTTGAGTGTGGTGCCCGGCACGCGCGACTGCAGTGTCTCCCAGATCTGCTCCTCGCTCAGGGCGTTCGGGTCGGCGTCGGGGGCGCACTGGAAGTACATGCGCTGCACCTCCGGGCTGCGCTGGCTGATGAGGGCGAAGCCGTTCGGGGAGTTGCTGTAGATCAGCTCCTCGGCCGAGGGTGGCGCTTCGGTCAGGATGCCGAACCACGCGAACGGGTACTCGCGGAAGAATCCGCTGCGCGAGTCGCCGGTGATCGCCGGGCGCACGACCGACCGCGAGCCGTCGGCTCCGACCACGAAGTCTGCCTCGATCGTGAGCTCTTCGCCTGCGGCGGTGGTCGTCAGCACGCGAGGGCGTTCGCTGTCGATGTCTTCGACGCGGGTCGCTGTCACGCCGAAGCGCAGATCCTGCCCTGCGCCGAGGCGCAGCGCGAGCATGTCTTTGAGCACCTCATGCTGCGGGTAGAGCCACACGCTGCGGCCTACGAGGCCCGGAAAGTCGATGCGGTGTCCCTCGCCCTGGAAGCGCAGCTCGATGCCGTCGTGCCGGTCGCCCACCGTGTTCACGCGCGTGTTCGGATCGATCGCCGTGAGCAGGTCGACAGTGCCCTGTTCGAGGATGCCAGCGCGGATCGTGTGCTCGATCTCGTCACGGGAACGCTGATCGATCACGATCGACTCGATCCCGGCATCCGCGAGCAGGTGGGAGAGGATCAGGCCCGCTGGTCCTGCGCCGACGATTGCGACGCGGGTGCGGATCTTCTCCGGGTGCGGTGCTGCTGCTGCGTCCATGGCGTCTCCTTCGACGGGTGCTTCGGCGGTGGCGGACGACTTCGAGCCCGTGCCGACCAGTGTGCCCTGAGCGTCGGGCGAGGATCCGAAGAATCCCGTTGAACGGGAATCAGCGCGACCGGCCGAGATCGCGCTCGATGGCCTTCGCGGCGTCGAGCAGCGCTGCGACCGCAGTATCCGTCTCGCTCTCACGAGGCAGCACGACCGACAGCGCGGCGACGACCTCACCGTGGTCGCGCACCGGCACGGCGACGCCGGTGGAGACCGCTTCGATGGACCCCGGCGCGACGACGTATCCGCGACGCCGGATCGATGCGAGCATCGCGCGCAGCGTCGCGGCATCCGTCACCGTCTCCCTCGCCACCGCACGCAGCGGCCCGGCCAGCACCCGCTCGCGGATCGAAGGATCGGCGTGGGCCAGCAGCACCAGGCCCGACGATGACGCGTGCACCGGCAGACGGCCGGCGATGCGGGTGATGTTGGCGCCGGCATCCGGATGCGAGAGCCGCTCGAGGAAGAGCGCCTCCTCATGCTCGAGCACGGCGAGCTGGGTGTGCTCGCGGATCAGCGTCTGCACGCGCTCCATGTGCGGCAGAGCGGCCTGGCGCAACCGCAGGGCGCTCGAGCCCCGCAGCGCGAGCTCCCACAGGTGCATGCCGAGGCGGATGCGGTGGTCCTCATCGCGCTCCAGCAGCCCGGCTGCGACGAGGTCGCCGACGATGCGGTGCGCAGTGGATGCCGGCAATCCCGTGCGCTCGGCGATCTCCGTGGCGGTCTGCATCGTGCGCTCGGTGGTGAAGGTGTCGAGCACGCGCACGATCCGATCGGTCATCGAGTCGCCGGAGGGGGAGTTCGCCATGCGGCTAGCCTGCCACCTGTCGGTCACGGTGTGAGCGGATGCCGAATGGTCAGAGCCGGGTAACCTCGTCCCATGCCCTCCTCCACGCCCACCGCCGCGACGCCGTGGGCGCCGCTCGAGCCCCAGGCGGTCGCCCGGCTCCTCGCCGCGGCATCCGTTCGCTGGTGGCTGTCGGGCGGCGTCGCGCTCGACCGGTGGCTCGGGCATCCGATCCGTGCGCGCGAGAACATCGACGTGAGCGTCGTCGCTGCAGATCTCCGAGGACTGGTCGGGAACCTCCCTGAGGGGTTCAGCGCGTGGGTGCCGGGCGAGGATGAGATCGTGCCGTTCGCGGATGCTCCGCAGGAAGCCGATCTGCAACCGGTGCTCATCCGCGACGATGCGCAGAATGCCTGGGTTCTTCAGGTCAACGCCGAAGACGGAGCCCCGCGGGCCTGGGTCTACAAGCGTGACCCGCGGCTCACGCTGCCGTGGGACCGCGCGGTGCTCGACATCGACGGCATCCCCACCGGCGCTCCTGAGGTGCAGCTGGTCTGGAAGGCGCTTCGTCCTCGTGCGGAGGACACCACGGACAAGGATGCCGTCCTGCCGTCGCTCACGGAAGACGCGGTGTCGTTCTACGAGACCGCACTGCTGCGCATCCACCCGCATTCGACGTGGGCGATCCACGTGCGCAGCCCCTTCGCCCCGGCCAAAGCCAGCTGGAACCGCAAGAAGAACTGACGCCGATCCACCTGGGCTCTCCTTCACGTGCTATCGTTGGTACCCCAACGAATTTGGATCGGCAGTGTCGCCACAGCCGGAGTGATCGAAGGAGATCCCATGCAGTTCTACCGCGACGGATACCGCCCCGGTGACCCGGACGTCGTGCCCGCGGCGCCGCAGACGAGGGACCGCGCTGCCGAGCTCCCGAACGAAGTCGACGTGCTCATCGTCGGCACCGGGCCCGCCGGCACCGTGCTCGCCGCGCAGCTCGCGGCGTTCCCCGACATCACGACGCGCGTCATCGAGCGTCGGTCGGGCCCGCTCGAGGTCGGACAGGCCGATGGCGTCGCGTGCCGCACGGTCGAGATGTTCCAGGCGTTCGGTCTCGCCGACGCGCTCGTCCGTGAGGCCTACTGGGTCAACGAGGTGCGGTTCTGGGGCCCTTCCGAAGACGACCGCTCCAAGATCGCGCGCAGCGGCTGGGTCGACGACACTCCGGCGGGGCTGAGCGAGTTCCCGCACGTGATCGTGAACCAGGCGCGCATGCAGCAGTTCCTGCTCGATCACGCGGCGAAGTCCGCGAGCAGGCTCGAAGCAGATTACGGCGTGGAGTTCATCGGCTACGAGATGGACACCGCATCGGAGCATCCGGTCATCGCGACCCTGCGGCGGACCGAGGGCGAGGAGTTCACCGTCCGCGCCAAGTACGTGATCGGCTGCGACGGCGCGCGCAGCAACGTGCGTCGCGCTCTCGGCATCCGCCTGGAGGGCGATGCGGCCAACCACGCCTGGGGCGTCATGGACGTGCTCGCCACGACCGACTTCCCCGACTGGCGCACCAAGAACGTCGTGCAGTCCGCCGGCAAGGGCAGCCTGCTGATGATCCCGCGTGAGGGCGGCAACATGGTGCGCTGCTACGTAGACCTCGGTGTGGTGCAGTCCGGCGACGCGGAGATCCGCAAGGCGACGGCCGCCCAGCTCGCAGACGTCGCGAACGCGATTCTGCACCCCTACTCGATCGATGTGCAGCAGGTCGCCTGGTCGAGCGTCTACGAGGTCGGTCAGCGGGTCGCGGATCGCTTCGATGATCTGTCGCCGGAGTCCGCGGCGGATGCCACACCGCACCTGTTCCTCGCGGGCGACGCCTGCCACACTCACAGCGCCAAGGCCGGGCAGGGCATGAACGTGTCGATGCAGGACGCGTTCAACCTCGGCTGGAAGCTCGCCGCCGTTCTGCAGGGCCGCTCGGATGCTGCCCTGCTGCGCACCTACTCGGAGGAGCGTCAGGCGATCGCCGCCGACCTCATCGCATTCGACAAGCACTGGTCGGCATTCATCGCGCAGCCGGCGATCGACCCGGAGCACCCGGAGCGCGGCGGCGTCTCGCCCGCCGACATGCAGGCCGAGTTCGCGCGCCAGGGCCGGTACACCGCCGGACTCGCGACGACGTACTCTCCGTCGACGCTCACGGGATCGTCGGAACACCAGAGCCTCGCGCGCGGTTTCGAGATCGGCACGCGATTCCACTCCGCGCCAGTGCGGCGCGTGGCCGATGCCCGCCGTATGCAGCTCGGGCACTCCCACAGCGCCGACGGACGCTGGCGCATCTACGCCTTCGGCGACTCTTCGGGCGCAGCGCTGCGCGATCTCGCGACGTGGTTGGCAGAGGATGCGGACTCGCCCGTGCGCACGTTCACGGCAGCGGACGCCGACATCGACAGCGTGATCGACGTGCACGGGATCTTCCGCGGCTCGCACCACGACGTCGACGTCACCGCACTGCCGTCGATCCTTCTCCCGAAGTCCGGCCCGCTGGGCCTGCAGGATTGGGAGAAGGCCTGGGCGACCGACGACGCCGACGACATCTTCGCGCTCAGGGGCATCGCCGATGAGGGCGCGGTCATCGTGGTGCGGCCTGACCAGTACGTCGCGCAGGTGCTGCCGCTGACCGCGCGCGATGAGCTGCGTGACTTCTTCGGAGGGTTCCTGCTGCCGGTCACGGCCACCGTATCCGCCGCCTGAGGCCGTCGCGCCGTTGTGCCGTTGTGCCGTTGTGCCGTTGCGCCGTCGCGCCGTTGTGCCGTTGTGCCGTCGCGCCGTCGCGCCGTTGTGCCGTTGTGCCGTTGTGCCGTCGCTCCGTGCGCCGTCGCGCCCTGAGCCTGTCGAAGGGTCGACGGCGGCACCTCGGACGCTTCGACAGGCGCAGCGGTCGGAAGGCCTGAGAGGATGGATGCCGTGATGACCGTGCCCGACCTCCCCGAACCGCAGCGGCACGTCGGCAATCTCATCCGTCGGGCGCAGCAGTTGCATCTGTCGACCTGGGCACGCGTGGCCGATCCTGACATCACGAGCACGCAGTACAGCATCCTCACGATCCTCGATCGACTCGGGGAGGCGAGTCAGCGCGAACTCGGTGATGAGGCCGACCTCGATCGGTCGACGATCGCCGACCTCGTGCGCCGGATGGAGAAGTCCGGCCTCATCGCCCGGCAGCGTGCAGCGGGTGATGCGCGGCGCAACGTCGTCACCCTCACCGAGCACGGTGCCGGGGAGCGGAAGCGGCTCGCGCCGCTGGTCGTCGACGTGCAGCGCGAGCTCACCGCGCACCTTGAGGCGGACGAGGTTGCGGCGCTGTTCCGTGGACTGTGGCGGATGCTGGAGAGGTAGAAGGCCGGGAGCGCTTTGCGTGAATCGTTGCGGATTTACTGTCCGATTCACGCTAAATTGATCGCATGATCAACCGCGTGACGTGGGATCGGCTCGAGGCCGTCATCGCTGATTATCGAGCGACGGTCGAGGGCCATCCCGAGGCACTCGCCCAGATCGCCCGCGCCGAACTGGCCGAGTCCGTGCAGCAGTCGAACGCGATCGAGAACTCGACGCTGACGCTCCACGACACGGAGCGCATCCTCGCCGGGCTCATGCCGGCGGCGCGGCGCGATCTTCGCGAGGTGTACGAGGCGAAGAATCTCGCTGCCGTCACGGAATCGCTGATGACCGACCGCGAACCGTTCTCCGTCGACCTGATCCTGCGCTGGCACAGCATGCTCCTCGCCGGCATCCGAGATGACGTGGCAGGGAGGTTCCGGCATGCGGACGAGTGGGTGCGGGTGGGCGCGCATCTCGGCGCCAATCCTGCATTCGTCGCCGATCTGGTCGCCGACGCCCTGACGCGCTTCCACGACGACGCGTCGATGGCGCCCCTCGAGCGCATCGCGTGGTTCCACTGCGAGTTCGAGGTCATCCATCCCTTCGTCGACGGCAATGGCCGAATCGGGCGGATGCTGATCAACAAGCAGTTGCAGGTCATCGGGCTGCCCGCGGTGATCGTGCGAGCGCGCAATCGGAGGGTCGACTACTACTCGTTGCTCGCGCAGTACGCGAAGAGCAGTTCCCACGACGGCATGACCAGGTTGCTCGCACTGCTGGTTCTCGAATCGCTGCACAAGCGCATCGCACTCATCAGCAGCCGCCGCGTGATTCCTCTCGCCGACTGGGCGCGTGCCGCGGGGATCAGCGGAGCGGCAGCGGCCAACAAGGCGAAGCGGCAGACGATCCCGGCGTTTCGCATGCGGGACCGCTGGATGGTGGCGGAGGACTACCGCTGACGCGTCCGGTACTCACCGGCTGCGACAGCATCCAGCACCACCGAACGGAACCACCGCTGCGCCGGTGACAGGCTGGCCTCGCGCCGCGTGTAGAGCGACACCGGCGTGCTCTGTCCCGGCCAGGGGAGCTCGGCGATCCGCAGGCCGGGGAACCAGCCGCAGAACACCTCCGCGACGTGACGTGGTAGCAGCACGATCAGATCGGTGGCCTCCAGCACAGCCGGCACGGTCGCATACTCCTCGACGGTGAGCGCGACCTGGGGCATGAGACCGTGCTCTGTGAGCGCCTGCAGCGGGAACACGTGGCCGCCGCGCGCCGAGACGCGCACGAAGTGGCGTCCGGCGAACATGTCCGGTCCCGTCTCGGGGAGCGGATGCTGCCCTGACGACAGCGCGACGTACTCGACGGCGCGCACATGCGTGCGCCACAGTCGCGGACTGCCGATCATCGACACGGTCATCGCGAGGTCGATCGTGCCGCGGATGAGGCCGTCCTCGACCTGATCGGAGTCCAGGCGCGCCACCTGCAGGTGCGGGCTGGATGCTGCGCGAGCGAGCGCGGCCATGATCGGGGGCAGGAACGTCTGCTCACCGATCGAGGTGAGCCCCAGCGACAGTTCGCCACTGAAGCCGGCCGGCTCGAACGCCTCCGGATCGCTCACCGTCTCATCGATCTGAGCGAGAGCCTCGTGCAGCGGCGCGAACAGGGCGGTGGCCTTCGCGGTCGGCACCATGTCGTGCCCCTCGCGACGGAACAGCTCATCGCCGAACTTCTCGCGCAGCCGCCGCAGCGTATAGCTGACTGTCGGCTGCGTGACGTGCAGTCGCTCTGCGGCGGCCGTCACGCTGCGCAGCTCGTAGAGCACCACGAAGGTGCGCAACTGGTTCAGATCAGCCAGAGCCATCTATCGATCCTCTCTATGGGGAACGTGCTTCACATCTATTGGACTATATACAGCACCCGACCTAGAGTCGGGACCAGCAGCACCTTTGCGACAGCATCCGAGTTCAGCTCCGAGTGACAAGGACGACACGCGTTGATCATCGACATCCACGGCCACTACACGACCGCCCCCGCACAGCTGGGCGCCTGGCGTGACCTGCAGATCGCCTTCACGAAGGGCGACGGCGAGGCGCCCGATCCGGCATCCCTGCACATCAGCGACGACGACATCCGCGAGACGATCGAAGCCAACCAGCTCAAGCTCATGAACGAGCGCGGCAGCGACATCACCGTCTTCAGCCCCCGCGCCTCGTTCATGGCCCACCACATCGGCGACCTCGCGGTCAGCGAGACCTGGGCACGCATCTGCAACGACCTCGTCGCCCGCGTCAGCGAGCTGTTCCCCGATCGCTTCCTCATGGGCGCGATGCTTCCGCAGTCACCGGGCGTCGACCAGAAGACCACCGTCGCCGAGCTGACCCGCGCCGTCGAAGAACTCGGCGCCGTCACCGTCAACCTCAATCCCGACCCGTCCGGTGGCAAGTGGTCCGCGCCCGCCCTCACCGACCGCTCCTGGTACCCGATCTACGAGAAGCTCGTCGAGTACGAGATCCCCGCCATGGTGCACGTGAGCACGACGTGCCGGCCAGACGTGTTCCACACGACCGGCGACCACTACCTCAGTGCAGACACGACCGCCTTCATGCAGCTGCTCAAGGGCGACCTGTTCACGGACTTTCCCGACCTCAAGCTCGTCATCCCGCACGGCGGCGGTGCGGTGCCGTATCACTGGGGACGCTTCCGCGGACTCGCGATGGCTCTCGGCCAGCCCGAACTCGAAGAGCACCTGTTGAACAACGTCTACTTCGACACGTGCGTCTACCACCAGCCGGGCATCGACCTGCTGACCGATGTCATCCCCACCGAGAACATCCTGTTCGCGAGCGAGATGATCGGCGCCGTCCGCGACATCGACCCGCGCACCGGCCACTACTTCGACGACACCAAGCGCTATGTCGACGCGACGACGAACCTCAGCGACTTCCAGCGCGAGCTGGTCTTCGAGGGCAACGCCCGCCGCGTCTACCCGCGCCTCGACCGCGCCCTGACCGCCCGCGGTCTCTGAGAGGAACACAATGCGATTGAACAATCTCGGCATGGTCCGCACGAACATCGAGCGACCTGACCCCGACGACGTGGCCCGGCTCTCGCAGTTCGGCGTGGCCACGATCCACGAGGCGATGGGCCGCGTCGGCCTGATGCGTCCCTACATCCGTCCCGCATACAACGGCGCGAAGCTGTGCGGCCCCGCGGTCACCGTGCTGCTGCAGCCGGGCGACAACTGGATGTTCCACGTCGCCGCCGAGCAGATCCAGGAAGGCGACGTGATCGTCGCCGGCTGCACCACCGAGAGCGAAGACGGCTTCTTCGGTGAGCTGCTCGCGACCTCGCTCACGGCTCGCGGCTGCAAGGGCCTTGTGATCGACGGCGGTGTCCGCGACGTCGCCGACCTCGAGAAGATGGACTTCCCTGTGTTCTCCCGTGCCATCAACTCCAAGGGCACTGTCAAAGCCACGCTCGGTTCCGTGAACGTGCCCGTCGTCGCCGCCAACGCGCTCGTGAACCCGGGGGACGTCGTCGTCGCCGACGTCGACGGCGTCATCGTCGTGCCGCGCGAGCTCGTCGGCGCCGTGGCCGATGCCAGCCAGAAGCGCGAGGACAATGAGGAGTCCAAGCGTCAGAAGTTCCGCGAGGGCGTGCTCGGACTCGACCTGTACGGCATGCGCGAGCCGCTGGCCGCCGCCGGCCTCGAATACGTGGAGGACTGACATGGCGCATGGCGACCCTTCGACAGGCTCAGGGATCGTGACAGGCTCAGGGACCGTAACAGGCCCCTTCACCAAGACCGAGGGCTGGCTGGACTGGTACGACGGCCCGACGAGGCCGACGTTCCGCCTGCCGGCTGGCGCGGTCGACGCGCACTGCCACGTCTTCGGCCCCGGCGAGCAGTTCCCGTACGCGCCCGAGCGCAAGTACACCCCGTGCGACGCATCTGCCGAGCAGCTGTTCGCCCTGCGCGACCACCTCGGTTTCGACCGCAACGTGATCGTGCAGGCGACCTGTCACGGCGCCGACAACAGCGCCTTGGTCGACGCGCTGCGCCGCAGCGAAGGCCGCGCGCGCGGTGTCGCGACCGTGCGACGCGATGTCACCGACGCCCAGCTCGCCGAGCTGCACGAGGCTGGTGTGCGCGGCGTGCGCTTCAACTTCGTCAAGCGCCTCGTCGATGCCGTGCCCACAGACTCCCTCCAGGAGATCGCCTGGAAGATCGCCCCGCTCGGATGGCACGTCGTCATCTACTTCGAAGCCGAAGACCTTCCCGAGCTCTACGACTTCTTCTCCAGCATCCCGACAGACGTCGTCGTCGACCACATGGGCCGGCCCGACGTCACGAAGGATCCGAACGGCCCGGAGTTCGAGCTGTTCCTGCGGTTCATGCGTGAGAACCCGAACGTGTGGACCAAGGTCTCGTGTCCCGAGCGCCTCAGCGTCTCCGGGCCTCGCGCCCTCGATGGCGAGCAGCACGCGTACACCGACGTCGTGCCGTTCGCCCGTCGCGTGGTCGAGGAATTCCCCGACCGCGTGCTGTGGGGAACCGACTGGCCCCACCCCAACCTGAAGGACCACATGCCCGACGACGGGCTGCTGGTCGACTACATCCCTCAGATCGCGACGACGCCCGACCTGCAGCAGAAACTGCTCGTCGACAATCCGCGCCGCCTCTACTGGCAAGAAGGAGCATGATCATGGCACTCGACAAGCCGTACAAGGACGTTCCCGGAACCACCATCTACGACGCCGAGCAAGCTCGTAAGGGCTATCACCTGAACCAGTTCTCGATGTCGCTGATGAAGCCCGAGAACCGCGAGCGCTTCCTCGCCGACCAGGAGACCTACCTCGACGAGTGGCCTCTCAACGCCCGGCAGCGCCAGGCCGTGCTCGACATGGACATGAACACCATGATCGATGAGGGTGGCAACATCTACTTCCTCAGCAAGATCGGCGCGACACATGGGATGAGCTTCCAGCAGATGGCCGGTTCCATGACAGGGATGAGCGAGGCCGCCTATCGCGACATGATGGTCGGCGGCGGGCGCCGTCCGGAGGGCAACCGCCTCAAGGACCTCGACGGCTGGACCCCGCCCGCACCGGGTGAGAAGGCAGACACGTTCCGGCCGAACGCACCGGCGAAGTACACCTCCGCGCTGTTCACCTCGCACGTGCCGGCGATCGGCGCCGCGATGGATCTCGGCAAGACCGAGGAGCCGTACTGGAAGAAGGTGTTCGACGGCTACCAGTGGACGCGCAAGTGGGCCAAGGAGCAGAAGCCCGACGTCGTCATCCTCGTCTACAACGACCACGCCACCGCGTTCGACGCGTCCATCATCCCGACGTTCGTGCTCGGCACTGGTGCGGAGTATCCCGTCGCCGACGAGGGCTACGGCCCGCGTCCGGTCCCCGGCGTCAAGGGGTACCCCGAGCTCGCGGCGCACATCGCACAGTCGGTCATTCAGGATGACTTCGACCTCACCCTCGTCAACGAGATGGTCGTCGACCACGGTCTTACGGTGCCGCTGTCACTGGTCTTCGGCGATCACGCCCCGGATGAGGAGTGGCCGGTCAGGGTCATCCCGCTCGCCGTCAACGTCGTGCAGTACCCGGTGCCCTCAGGTCGTCGCTGCTACGAGCTCGGGCGCGCACTGCGCCGCGCGCTCGACAAGTGGGACGGTGAAGAGCTCAATGTGCAGATCTGGGGCACCGGCGGCATGAGCCACCAGCTGCAGGGCCCGCGCGCGGGTCTCATCAACGAGGAGTGGGACAACGCGTTCCTCGATCACCTCATCGAGGACCCGCTCGGCCTGACCGAGTGGCAGCACATGGAGTACGTCGACGAGGCGGGTTCCGAGGGCATCGAGCTCGTCGACTGGCTGATCGCGCGCGGTGCGATGGACGACCAGTTCGGGGGAGAAACGCCCCAGATGAACCACCGGTTCTACCACGTGCCGGCATCCAACACCGCGGTCGGCCACCTCGTTCTCAGCAACCCGGTCGGCAAGACCGACCTCGCCGACGACGAAGCAGGCGTGGCTGAGCCCGCGGACCAGGTGCGTGCCCCCGAGCCTGCGGAGACCGCGGCCGTGGCGAACGCCTGACATCCTGATACCGGACTGCGAAAGGGAGAGCGAATGACTGACAAGATCCGCGTCGCCGTCGTCGGCGCCAGTGGTGCCTTCGGAATGAAGCACCTTGACGGTTTGAAGAACATCGAAGACGCCGAGGTCACGGTCGTGAGCGCCACCTCGCAGGAGAAGGCGGATGCTGTCGCCGAGCAGTACGGCGTCGCGAACGCGGTCGTCGGGCTGGAGGGCGTTCTCGAGCGTGACGATGTGGATGCCGTGATCCTCGCGACTCCGACCGGTCTGCACGCCGAGCAGACGCAGGCAGTGCTCGCCGCCGGCAAGCACGTGCAGGTCGAAATCCCGCTGGCGGATTCGCTGGCGGATGCTGAAGCCACCCTCGCTGCGGCGGAGGCGGCCGAAGCGGCCTCCCTCGTGGCCATGGTCGGCCACACGCGCCGCTTCAACCCCTCGCATCAACTCGTGCACGACAGGATCACCGCCGGCGAGTTCAACGTGCAGCAGATGGATGTGCAGACGTACTTCTTCCGCCGCACGAACACGAATGCCAAGGGTGAGGCGCGCTCCTGGACCGACCATCTGCTGTGGCACCATGCCGCGCACACGGTCGATCTGTTCGCCTACCAGGCGGGCAAGATCGTCGAGGCTCATGCGCTGCAGGGGCCGATCCATCCCGAGCTCGGCATCGCGATGGACATGTCGATCCAGCTGAAGAGCGAGACCGGCGCGATCTGCACCCTGTCGCTGTCGTTCAACAACGAGGGACCGTTCGGCACGTTCTTCCGCTACATCGGCGACACGGCGACCTACATCGCCCGCTACGACGACCTCTTCACCGGCAAGGAGGAGCAGATCGACGTGTCGCACGTGGCGGTGAGCATGAACGGCATCGAGCTGCAGGACCGTGAGTTCATCGCGGCGATCCGTGAGGGGCGAGAGCCGAACTCCTCGCTTCGTCAGGTGATCGACTGCTATCGCGTGCTCGGTCAACTGGAGGAGCAGCTCGCGTGAAGCTCCCCCGTATGGGATTGGGGTGCATGAACCTCAGTCACGCCTACGGCATCCCGCCGTCCGAGGGCGAAGGTCTGGCGCTGCTGCGCGCTGCGCTCGACAGCGGCGTCACCCATCTCGACACTGCGACGCTCTACGGCGCCGGCCGCAATGAGGAGCTGGTCGGTCGTGCCTTGAAAGGGCGCCGGGATGAGGTCGTGCTCGCGAGCAAGGCCGGCATGGCGATGATCGACGGGGTGAAGGTCATTGACGGACGCCCCTCGACACTCCGACAGCAGGTGGACGCCTCGCTCTCGCGGTTGGGCGTCGATCACATCGACCTCTATTACCTGCACCGCTGGGACAGGACCGTGCCGATCGGCGAGAGTGTCGGCGCGCTGGCTTCGCTCGTCGACGAAGGCAAGATCGGCGCCATCGGGTTGTCGGAGGTGTCGGTCTCCCGGCTGAGTGAGGCGCAGGTCGTCGCGCCGATCGCCGCCGTGCAGAACGAGTACTCGTTGTGGAGCCGAAACCCCGAACTCGGGATGCTGGAGGCGACGCGCTCTTCTGGTGTGGCACTGGTCGCGTTCTCGCCGGTCGCCCGCGGGTTCCTGGGTGACTCGGTCGGCGACCCGTCGGCGCTGGCGCCCAAGGACATCCGCCGGAACATGCCGCGGTTCCAGCCCGAGCATTGGCCGGCGAACGAAGCGCTGCTTCCGGACTGGCGCGCGCTCGCCGAAGAGGCCGGATGCACCCCGGCGCAGCTCGCGCTCGCCTGGCTCCTCTCGCGTGGCGATCACGTCATGCCGATTCCAGGGACGACGAGCATCGCGCACATGCATGAGAACCACGCCGCTGCGTCGCTGCCGATCGACGATGCCCTGCTGGCCCGCGCTGGTGAGCTGATCTCCACGTCCACTGTTTCGGGACCACGCTATGCGCCCGGTCCTGCCGCCGAGGTCGACGCCGAGACGTTCGAGGATGCCGCGTGAAGGCCATCTCGTCGATGGCGACCCGTCATGTGCTCGCCGACCTGGCGGCCGCGGCCGTCGCCGCAGGACTGCCGAAGCTGGACATCGAGTCGGTCGGCGGTGTGGATGCCGCGGATCGCGTCGCCACAGGGGAGCCGTTCGACCTCGTGTTCCTCGCCGCCGGCGCGCTCACGAAGCTGGCGGATGCCGGACATGTGGATGCTGCGACGGTGACGCCGCTGGTGCTCTCCCAGGTCGCGGTGGCGGTCGGCTCCGACTCGTCGGAACCCGCCGTGCGACCTGACGGATCTGCGTTCTCTGATGCTGCGGGTCTTCGCGCGGCACTGCGGGCTGCGAAACGGATCGGCTACTCGACCGGCCCCAGCGGCACGGCGTTGGTGGACATGATCGACGCCTGGGGGCTGACCTCCGAGCTCAGTGACCGCCTCGTGCAGGCGATGCCCGGCATCCCCGTCGCACGCTCGCTCGCGGACGGCGACGTCGATCTCGGTTTCCAGCAGCTCAGTGAACTCGTCGGTCAGCCGGGCATCCGCATCCTCGGGGTCATGCCCGACGACTGCGCGATCGACACTGTCTTCGCGGGGGCGGTGGCGACAGCATCCGCTTCGTCGGAGAGCGCCGCCGAGATGCTGGCGTTCTTCGCCTCCGAAGCCGCCGCGCCCATCAAGCAGCGCCACGCGTTCGGAGTTCCGCCTCGGGTGTGATCGGTAGGCCTCTTGCGAGAATGATCTCGTCCGGCAGAGCCGCCGGGCTCTCATCGAAGGACCGTCGACGTGACCACTCATATCTATGACGCAGTACGCACGCCGTTCGGACGTGCGGGCGGCGCGCTCGCGGGTGTGCGCCCCGACGACCTGGCCGCGACGGTCATGCGTGCGAGCGCCGAACGCGCGGGACTCGACCCCGCCCGCATCGACGACGTCATCTTCGGCGACGCCAATCAGGCCGGTGAGGACAACCGCAACGTCGCGCGGATGGGCGCGCTGCTCGCGGGCTTTCCGACGACCGTCACCGGGGTCACGGTGAACCGGCTGTGCGCTTCCAGTGTCGAGGCCGTCATCCAGGGTGCGCGCGCGATCGAATCCGGTGATGCCGAGATCATTCTCGCTGGCGGCGTCGAATCGATGAGCCGGGCCCCGTTCGTCGTGGAGAAGTCGGCGAAGCCGTACCCGGCCAGCGGCAATCAGACGATGTGGAACACCGCGATCGGATGGCGCATGACGAACCGTGCGCTGCCGACGCCATGGACCATCTCCAACGGCGAGGCTGCGGAGAAGGCGGCGCGGGTTGCACAGATCAGCCGTGAGGATCAGGACTCGTTCTCGGTGCGCTCGCACGAACTCGCAGCCCGCGCTTGGGCCGATGGCATCTATGCGGAGGAGGTCGTGCAGGTTCCCGGCGCCGAGCTCACGCGTGACGAGGGGATCCGCGACGGATCGACGATCGAGAAACTCGCCGGACTGCGACCGTTGTTCGCGGAGGACGGCACCGTCACGGCAGGGAACTCCTCGTCGATCAACGACGGTGCGTCTGCAGTGCTTCTCGGGGCAGAGGGCGCATTGGACGGTGAGCCGCTCGCGCGGATCACCGGGCGCAGCGCGCACGGCGTCGACCCTGACGACTTCCCGATCGCACCGATAGAAGCCGCGAACAAGGCTCTCGCCCGGGCCGGGCGCACCTGGGCCGATGTGGACTTCGTCGAACTCAACGAGGCGTTCGCCTCGCAGTCGCTGGCGTGCCTGCGCGGCTGGCCCGACCTCGACCCCGAGAAGCTCAACATCCACGGCGGGGCGCTCGCGATCGGGCATCCCCTCGGAGCATCCGGCGGGCGCATCATCGGTCACGCCGCCCACGAACTGCGCCGACGTGGCGGGGGCGTCGCCGTCGTCGCGATCTGCATCGGCGTCGGACAGGGACTTGCCGTCGTGCTGGAACGTTAGGCCGAGCCGACCACGAGCACTCAGGTCGCAGTTTCTGCCGCTCAGAACGCGCGATAACGGCAGAAATCGCGACCTGAACGAGTTCCTCAGCTCAGCCCATACCGGTGCGCGAGGATCACAGCGTGTATCCGATCCCTGGCCTCGAGCTTCATCAGCACCCGGCCGACATGTGTCTTGACGGTCGATTCACTGAGGTGCAGTTCTTCAGCGATCTCCGCATTGGTCAGGCCGCGGGCGATCGCGCGGAACACGTCGCGCTCGCGCTCGGTCAGGGCGGCGGTGGGGTCTGAGCCTGCGTCCGTCGCAGGCAGGCGCGGCCCGAGATGTTCGAGAAGTCGCCGCGTTACGCGCGGCGACAGGGCAGCATCCCCTCGGTGCACGGCCCGCACTGCCGACGTCATCTCGTGCCGCTGGGCATCCTTCAGGAGGAATCCGCTCGCTCCGGCGCGGATGGCGCCGAACGCGTACTCGTCGAGATCGAACGTGGTGAGCACGAGCACCCTGGTGTCGGGCATGGCCGCGACGATCGCCTCCGTCGCGGCGATCCCGTCGAGCCCCGGCATCCGGATGTCCATCAGCACGACGTCGGGGCGGAGCTCTCTCGCCCGTCTGATGGCCTCTTCGCCGTCACCGGCCTCCCCGACGACGCTCATGTCGGCCTCGGCCTCGAGAACCAGGCGGAAACCGACGCGAATGAGATCCTGGTCGTCGACGAGAAGAACGCGGATCGGCTCTGTCACTTGGCATCCTCAGGTCGATCGGAGATGTTCGGTTCGGATGCTGCGGGCAGTTCTGCACGCAGCATCCAGCGGCGGTCACCGACCGGGCCCGAACGGAACGAGCCGTTCAGGTGCGCTGCGCGCTCGTTGAGACCACGCAGGCCGAAGCCGCCGGTCCCGGCCGCGCCGGTGACGCCGTCGTTGTCGATCTCGATGACGACCGGATCGGTGGAATAGTCGATGTGTACCGCGATCCTCGTCGCGCCCCGGGCGTGACGCATGGCATTCGTGATGCCCTCCTGCACGATCCGGCCTATCGCGAAGTCCACGGCCGCAGGCACCTTCGGTTCGCCGACAGTCGTGAGAGTGACCGGGTATCCCGCGTTCTGCGCCGTGGCCACGGTGGCGTGCGGCGCGACGGATTCCATCGGCGCGAGGGGGATGTCGCCGGCGCCGTCCCGCAGCACTCCGAGCATCGATCGCATCTCCGTGAGAGCACCGCGGGCAGTCGCGGCCGCCGCAGTCGCGGCGTCCCTGGCGCGATCCTGGTCGCCGGTGGCGGCAGCGCCCTCCGACAGCGCGACGATCACGGTCAGCGAGTGCGAGACGATGTCGTGCATCTCGCGTGCGATCCTCGCGCGCTCTGCGGAAGCAGCGAGCTGAGCCTGCTGGTCGCGTTCGATCAGGAGCTGGCGGGAACGGCCGATCACCGCCTCGATATAGCGCTTGCGGCCGCCGACGTTCACGCCGATGAGGGTTCCGATGAGGGCGAGGACGAGCTGACCGAGGACGCCGTTCAGCGCGATCTGGAGTGTGATGGCTCCGGTCAGCTGGAGGAGCAGAGAGACCAGAGTCAGTGAGCCGATGCCGATTGCCAGCCCGATCCAGGCGGCGCGAGTTGAGCGGTAGACCGCAAGCGCGTAGCTGGTCACGAGAAGGAGGGGACCCCCGGTGGGGTCCAGGACGAACAGGTAGGCGATCGCCACGGTGTACGCGGAAACGGATACGACGACCGGCCACTGGCGGCGGCGCAGCAGCAGAGCGCAGGTGACCACGACCAAGGCCACGATGACGATGTTGGCGATGACGGCGCCGCCATCGGGCGGTGTGCCGTACGTGGTGAAGACCGTCGCCGGTGCGATCGAGAGGAGAAGGCACACGACCGCGATGAGGACGTCGGCGAAGACCGGATGTCGCGCCCAGAAGCGGCGGATGATGCCAGGGGGACGCGGAAGCCGCAGCTCCTCCTCCTCGCTGGAGAAGGCGCTGCGGCTGCGCTGGTTCGACACGGCCTCGACTCTACGCGTCGGTGCTTCGCGGCGTCGCGCTGTCACGCGTCGCGGGTGCGCAGCACGGCCCAGGCAGACAGCATCCCCGCTGCGACCCATGCTCCGAGCGTCAGATATGCCTCGCCGACGGGAAGTCCCCAGCCGTCCTGGGGAAGGATCGCACTCTGCGCGGCCGACATCGGCAGGTGGTTCGAGACATCGATGATCCAGCGCCACTCGTCTCCGGGCATCGCGAAGATGTTCATCACGATCGGAAGGATGAACAGCAGCCCGACGGTCGCGGCGATCGCACCCGCACCGGAGCGCAGGATGAAGCCGAACGCGACGCCGATCAGGGCGAACACCGCCATCGACACGGCCGCGGCGAAGATCGGCAGGATCGAGTCCGCCGGGGTGCCCCAGGGGAACGGCATATCCCTGGACGCGAAGATCGGCGACACCGCGAGCGCTGCGGCGAGCGAGATGACTACCGATGCGATGAAGAGGAACACCGCGATGACGATCGCCTTGGCTGCGAGGACGGAGCCGCGCACCGGATCGGCCGCGAGTGTGGAGCGGATCATCCCCGTCGAGTACTCGCCGGTGACGGCGATGACACCCAGCACGCCGGCGAGCAGCATCGTGAACTGCACGGGCGAGACGACGGCCTGGATCGGTTCGAAGCCGGGAACGTCCATCGACTGCGCGATCAGCAGGGCGACGCCGATCGTGACGACGGCGGTGATGCCGATCGACCACCACGTGGAGCGGAGGGTCGAGAGCTTGATCCATTCGCTGCGCAGTTGGCGCCCGAAGGTGAGACGGTACGGCGAGGCTGCTCGTGTGCGCATCGCCGGTGCGGCTGTGGTGGTCATGCGAGTTCCTTTGCGGGATATTCGGCGGAACGGTACTCGACCGATTCGCCGGTGAGTGCGAGATAGGCGTCTTCGAGCGAGCCGTTGCTGGGCGTGAGCTCGTGGAGCGGGATGCCGCGGTCGGCGGCGATGTCGCCGATGCGGGATGCGGGCAGTCCGACGATCTCGAGGGAATCCGGGCTCGTGCTGACGATCTCGACGTCTGCGGCAGCGACGGCGGATGCCAGATCCGCCACCCGAGGACTGCGGACGCGTACGGTGGTGGCGGTCCAGGCATGGACGAGCTCGTTCAGCGGAGCATCCGCCAGCACTCGTCCGCGGCCCATGACGATCACGTGATCCGCGGTCTGAGCCATCTCGCTCATGAGGTGGCTCGACAGCAGCACGGTGCGGCCCTCGGACGCGGCGAAGCGGACGAACTGACGCACCCAGCGCACACCCTCCGGGTCGAGTCCGTTCACGGGCTCGTCGAGGATGAGCGTGTGCGGGTCTCCGAGCAGCGCCGAGGCGATGCCGAGCCGCTGACCCATGCCGAGTGAGAACTTGCCCGCGCGCTTGCGGGCGACCGAGCCGATACCTGCGAGATCGATGACCTCGTCGACCCGCGCCGACGGGATGCCGTGGGTCGCGGCCATCGCCCGCAGGTGGTTCCTGGCAGTACGGCCGGTGTGCACGGCCTTCGCGTCGAGGAGCACTCCGACATCGGTGAGCGGGGCGCGCAGGCGTCGGTACTCCTTGCCGTTCACCGTCGTCCGGCCCGCGGTGGGCTTGTCGAGGCCGACGATCATGCGCATCGTGGTGGATTTGCCGGCGCCGTTGGGACCGAGGAAGCCGGTGACGGTGCCCGGCTGCACGGTGAACGAGACGTCCTGCACTGCGGTCTTGTCTCCGAACCTCTTCGTGAGGCCTTCTGCTGTGATCATGACCTCAACGCTACGGAGCGGGGCCCGGCGTGCGCATCGTCCCCAGGTACCTATTGCTCGTGCATGGGATGGACCTCCGGGCCCACCGCGCTGCCGATCTGCGATATCTTCTACGCCGTCTTCAAGAAGAAGGGCTGGCTGTAGCGCTCAGCCGAGGTCGACCGGGAAGATCCGGTCGTCGTCCGGCCCGGGGGCGCCTCGTCCGTCGGTGTTGTTCGTCATCACCCAGACGGATCCGTCGGGGGCGAGCACGACGTCGCGCAGGCGCCCGTGTTCGCCGACGAGCTGCTCGGTCGAGGTGGTGAGGTCGGCGAGTGGAACCTCTCGGAGGCGCTCGCCGCGGAGGTTCGCGATGAGGATGACGTCTCCGGCGACGACGATGCCGCTGGGACTGGCGTCCTCCGGTGCCCACTGCTGCACCGGATCGATGAAGCCGTCCTGGCCGGCGATGCCTTCGACTTCGGGCCAGCCGTAGTTGCCGCCGGGTTCGATGACGTTGAGCTCGTCCCAGGTGTTCTGCCCGAACTCGCTGGCGTACATGGTCCCGTCGGCGCCCCAGGCGATGCCCTGGGGATTGCGATGCCCGAGCGAGTACACGGGAGAGTCGGGGAACGGGTTGTCCTGCGGCACCCCACCGTCGGCGGTGAGCCGGAGGATCTTGCCGCCGGAGCTTTCGAGGTCCTGCGCATTCTGCCCGTCCCCGGCGTCGCCGGTCGTCGCGTACAGCATGCCGTCCGGGCCGAAGGCGATACGACCGCCGTTGTGGTTGCCTGCGGCGGGGATGCCGTCGAACACGCGCTCGGCAGCGCCGAGGCTGAGCGAGCCGGGCTCTCCGTTCAGCGCGAAGCGGTCGATGCGGTTCTCGTCGCCGGCCGTGTAGTACGTGTACAGATAAGCATCGTGGACGGTGATGCCGAGGAGCCCGCCCTCACCGGCCGGGGTCACGCCGTCGATGACGGCGACCTCGCGGGCTCCGCCCGCGCCGTCGAGTTCGAGGATGCGCGCGGAGTCGCGCTCGCTGACCAACGCGGTCGTGCCGTGGAACGCCACGGACCACGGGGCATCGAGGCCCGTGGCGGCAAGGGAGGATGCCGGGGTCTCTGACGCAGTCGGGGTTCCGGATGCTGTCGGACTCGCAGACGGCGCCGGACTCGCGAAGTCATCGGGCGCGGTGCACGCCGTCAGCGTGGAGACGGCGATGAGCAGTGGGATCAGACTCAGGAAACGATTCATCGCCATGCGGGTCACCTCTGTCTGCTCTCGCCGCCGCTCAGCCGGCCGGAACGGCTGATGTCAGAGCGGTGCGATCGGCCAGCGCCGCTGCTATCCGCTTGATCGCTTCCGTCATCAGAGGCCGGGGCATCGCGAAGACGAAGCGGGTGAAGCCGACGGCGGCGACGCCGCAGGCTGCTCCGTCGGTCATCGCGACGCCGGCGTTCTCGCGGAACCAGGTGCCGAGGTCGCCCGTGAGCCCCGTGCCGCGGAAGTCGAGCATCGCGATGTAAGTGCCCTCCGGCGTCGTCATCCGCACACCAGGGAGGTGTTCGGCCACGAGTTCGGCGAGCAGTCGGCGGTTGCCGTCGAGATACTCGACCACCTCCCGCAGCCAGCCGGCGCCCGCGGTGTAGGCGCCGACGTTCGCGACCGCGCCGATCGTCGACGTGCCGTGGCCGACCCATCCGCCGGCGGTCTCCCACAGCAACGCGTCCGCATCGTTGGACAGGATGATCTGCGCGCACTTGAGGCCTGCGAGGTTCCAGGCCTTGGACGCGGATGCGGCGGTGATCGTGTGGCCGGCCGCCGTCTCGGAGATGGAGGCGTACGGGATGTGCTGGGCGGGGGAGTACACCAGAGGCGCGTGGATCTCGTCGGAGAAGACCCGCCCTCCCGCTGCGGCGACGGTGTCGGCGACGCGCTCGAGCTCTTCGCGCGTCGAGACGGTGCCGAGGGGGTTGTGCGGGTTGCACAGCACGAACAGTTCGCCGCCGTCGGCGAAGGCTGCGGTCACCGCATCGTGGTCGATCTGCCAGCGGCCGTCGATCTCCACGCTCGGCACCTCGATGACCCGACGGCCGTGAATCTGCGGGACCATCAGGAACGGCATGTAGGCGGGCGTCGGGACGATGACGGCGGCACCGGAGCTGGTGAACTGCTCGATCGCGAACTCGAACGCCGCGATCACGTCCGCAGCGTGGTGCACGCGCTCGGCCGGCACCTCCCAGTTGTAGGAATCCGCGTACCAGGCGGCTGTCGCCCGGGCGAGATCGTCGGCGAGCTGCTGCGGGAGGTAGCCGGTGAGTCCGCGTTCCAGCGCTTTGTTGACAGCATCCTGCACAGCCGGCGCGACGCCGAAGTCCATCTCGGCGACGAACGCACCGATCATGTCGGGGAACATCGTCCACTTCATGCTGCCGGCCTCGCGCAGGTCGGCTTCCGTGATCGCGTCGAAGTGCTGGGGTGACATTCGCGCCGTCCTCTCGATCGGAGACTGGAGAACGCACTCTTGGCCGCTCCATTTTCCAGCGTAACGAGGATCTGAGACAGGGGGTCTGTCGTCGGAGGCATCCGTTTCTGCTCCGGCTCCGAACAACGGGGGAGCACCTTCACGGGTGAGTTGGAGGAGATCGTGGCAAAGCGAAGCAGTGACCGACGATTCATCGCGTGGGCGGCACTCGCGGGCGTGATCGGCGGGGCGGTCTTCCTCGCCACGGCGGAGCTGTTCGCGCTGCTCTTCGCGCGTTCAGCCAGCCCGATCCTCGCGGTGGGTGGCTTCGTGATCGACATCGTGCCTCAGCCTTTCAAGGAATTCGCGATCGCGACCTTCGGCGAGTACGACAAGATCGCCCTGCTGGCGGGGCTGGGCCTTGCCGTGATCATCGCCTCGGCGATCGCCGGTGTTCTGCAGCTCGTGCGTCCTCCGCTCGGCGTGATCGCACTGGTCATCGCCGGCGTGCTGTCGACCGCCGCGATCGTCACCCGTGCCGGGGTGGCGCCGCTCGCATTCCTCCCGCCGGTTCTCGGAACGGTCGCCGGCTCGTTCCTGCTGGTCCTCCTCGTCCGACGCCTGCGGGCATGGCGCGCATCGGCATCCGCCGCCGTGGAGAATCACCGAGAAGACGAAGATGCTCAGGTCGACCTCGTCGTCGACACACCCGGGGCCCCGAAGGAACTCAACCGGAGACGGTTCTTCGTGCTCTCGGCACTTGCCGGAGCATCCGCCGTCGTCGTCGGCATCACCGCCCGCACCGTGAGCATGGCGGTGGGGTCAGTGGAGTCGATCCGCAAGGCGCTCAAGCTTCCGGCTCCACGCACGAAGGTGACCGTGCCCGACGGTGCAGAACTCGATGTCCCAGGGCTCAGCGAACTGTTCACCCCGAACGACGACTTCTACCGGGTCGACACCGCGCTCACCGTGCCGACGATCGATCCGGAGACCTGGCGACTGGTCATCGACGGCATGGTCGACCAGCGCGTCGAGCTGAGCTTCCAGGACATCCTCGACATGGGGGTGGACGAGTACGCGATCACCCTGACATGCGTCTCGAACGAGGTCGGCGGTGAGCTCGTGGGCAACGCGATGTGGCTCGGTGTTCCGCTTCGCGACGTACTGCGCAAGGCGGGCGTGAAGTCGGGCGCCGACATGGTGCTCTCTCGCAGCGTCGACGGATACACCGCGAGCACACCGCTCGCGGCCCTGGTCGACGACGAGCTCGATGCGATCCTCGCGGTCGGTATGAACGGAGAACCGCTGCCGCTCGAGCACGGGTTCCCGGTGCGGATGGTCGTGCCGGGGCTCTACGGCTACGTGTCGGCGACGAAGTGGCTGACTGAGCTCAAGGTCACCACCTTCGCCGACGACGAGGCCTACTGGACGCCGCGAGGGTACAGTGCGGAGGCGCCGATCAAGTTCTCCTCCCGTCTGGACACACCTAGCATCGGCGAGGCCGTGCCGGCCGGACGCATCCCGATCGCGGGTGTGGCCTGGGCGCAGTCGGTCGGAATCGAGCGTGTGGAGGTGCGCATCGATGAGGGCGAATGGATGCCGGCGACACTGTCGGCGCCCATCAACGACGACACCTGGGTGCAGTGGTTCATGGAATGGGACGCGACACCGGGCACGCACTACGTCGCCGTTCGCGCCGTCAACAAGAACGGCGACCTCCAGATCGAGGAACGCGCGCCCATCGCCCCGAACGGCTCATCCGGCTGGCAGCGCTCGCTCATCCGCGTGAGCTGACACAGTCTGCAGGTCGACAGGGTCAGAACTGGCAGCCCTCGTAGACGTGCGGACGCGGTAGAGGCTGGTCGTGGCTGTGATGAAGAGCTCTGTGCCATCGAATCCTCCGAAACAGAGGTTCGAGATCACCTCGGGAACAGGGACGAAGGCCAACTCCGTCCCCTCCGGTGAGAACACGTGCACGCCGTCGCCGGCCGACGACCACACTCGGCCCTCCACATCGACGGCGATGCCGTCGGGTACGCCCGTCTCGATCGCGGCGAATCTTCGGCCGTTGGTTGCCCGGGTCCCGTCCACGTCGTACGCGCGGATCCGGTGGTCACGCCGTGCGCCCAGCTCTGGCCCGGTGTCGGTGACGTAGACGATGCCGCCGTCGGGCGAGAACGCGATCCCGTTCGGGCGGTCCATGTCATCGATCACGGACGTGAGGCCGTCGGCATCCGACGAGCGGAAGACCCGGCAACCGCCGTACTCGCGGATGCCGGGATGCCCCTCGCGCGGCTGAGTGATGCCGTAGTCGGGGTCGGTGAACCAGTAAGCCCCGTCAGTCGCGAGCGCCACGTCGTTCGGAGAGTTCAGGCGATGCTCACCCCAGTGGCTGACGATCTCGGTGACGGTCCCGTCGGGTAGCTCCCGTTCCAGCCGACGCCGCCCGTGCGAGCACTGCACGACGCTGCCGTCTCGGTCCAGCATCCGGCCGTTCGTGAACTCCACGTCGCTGCGATGAACGCTCACCTCGGAGGTCGCCGCCTCCCAACGCATGATGCGGTTACCCGGGATGTCGCTCCACCGCAGGACTCCTTCGTCGGGGATCCAGAGCGGCCCCTCCGACCAGGTGACGCCGGTGGCGGGTCGTTCGACGGCCGAGCCGTGGGGGAGCAGGTCCGTTTCAGCCGTCATCGACGCCCTTCCGTTCCTGCCTCAGCGTAGGCGAGTCAACGCCGGGCGCGGTGACGCGGGCGCATCAGTGGTGGATCGCCCGCGTCGTCGCTCTACCTCGCGGCGAGCTGCGGGTAGAGCGCCTCGAGCGGAGCCGAGAGACCCGCTTTGACGTTCACCGATGTGTCGTCGGCGAGCACCTCGTACTCGCCGGCCTCGGTGGCGTCGAGCACCTTGGCGACGAGCACGGCGGGGTCGAGCTTCGGGTCTGTGGTGTGCGCTGCCATCGCGGTGTCGACCCAGCCGACGTGAACTCCCACGACCTGGACACCTGCAGGCTGGAGCTCGAGTCGGAGCGAGTTCGTCGCCGACCACAGTGCCGCCTTGGTCGCCGAGTAGATGCCTGCGACGGCGTACCAGCTCAGGGCCGAGTGGATGTCGATGATCGCCGTCTCGCCGTCGTGCGCCGCGAGGACGGGAGCGAACGCGCGCGCAAGGAAAAGCGGACCGAGGAAGTTGGTCTCGACGTTCCGGCGGATCTCCTCGTCGGTGTGGGTGAGGATGCCGGGGGACGACGTGGATGCGCCGGCATTGTTGACCAGCACGGTCACGTCGGGTGCGGCTTCGACGGCAGCGCGAATGGACTCGGCATCCGTGACGTCGAGGGCGAGGGGGACGACCCGCTCGTCATCCCATTCGCGAGGGTTGCGGGCGGTGGCGTAGACCTTCGCCGCGCCGCGGGCGAGTGCTTCGCGGACGAAGTGGGTTCCGATGCCGCCGTTCGCGCCGGTGACGAGGACGATGGCGCCGTTCAATGAAGTCATGCGGGTCTTCTCTCTGGTTCTGATCTGTGGGCTCCCGTCGCCTCGGCGCGGAGCCGGGTCGTCTCGCACCTGCGTGCGAGAATGGGCGGATTCATATCCGAGCCCATACGGTGTTGACTACACTCATAACTGAGGTCAGTCATGCACTATTCCAGGAGGATCACAATGCCAGTGGCTCCACAGCCGCTCGGGCGGCGCGAGCGGAACAAGCAGGCCAAACTCGAGCGCATCACTGCTGCCGCCGGTGCATTGTTCGCGAAGCACGGTGTCGATGAGGTCACCACGCAGCAGATCGCTGAAGCGGCCGACATCGGCACCGGCACGCTGTTCTTGTATGCGAAGACCAAGGGTGAGCTATTGCTGCTGGTGCAGAACGCCCACTACACCGACGCTCTGGAACGCGGGCGCGCTGCGGCGGCCGACGCGTCGAACGCCTTGGACGGCGTCATGGCCTTGGTCTCCGCGATCGTCGACTGCAACCGCACGCAAGTGGAGAATGGCCGCACCTACCTGCGCGAGATGGTCTTCGGTGATCCTGCCGAGCCTCGTCACGCCGAAGCGCTCATGATCGTGGCGCAGACCGAGCAGGTGTGCTCCGACATCCTGATCGACCGAGCGAAGGTGGCGACCGCGGAGGCGCCGTCGTTGGCGCGGGTGATCTCGGCCATCATGTTCCTCGAGATAGGGTCGAGCCTGAACGTCGACGCACGCACTGCAGAGATCCTGGCGAGCATCCGCACGCAGGTCGCAGCCATCTTGCCCGGGGAGCACTCATGACCGACTCCGACGCCGTATCCTCGACCGAACGAACACGCACGCTCAACTACCGGGTACCGGGGCGTGACAAGCGCGACCTCTTCTCGCGCACCGGTCTCGAGCAGCTGCGCGCGGTCGCATCGGGCGAGGTCCCGCCGCCTCCGATCAGCAGTCACATCGGGCTCGACTTCGTCACGATCGATGACGGAGACGTCGTGATGACGGCGGTGCCGGACGAATCGCACTACAACCCGATCGGCTCGGTGCACGGCGGGGTCTTCGCCACCGTGCTCGATTCGGTGTGCGGATGCGCCGTCCATTCGACGCTGCCCGCCGGCGTCGGCTACACGAGCCTCGAGATCAAGGTGTCGTTCCTCCGCCCGATCACGGCAGACACCGGACAGGTGACCGCGCACGGATGGGTGACCCGCCGCGGGCGCAGCGCCTCTTTCGCCGAGGCGGACATCCGCGACAGCGAAGGTCGTGTTCTTGCGACAGCATCCAGCACCTGCCTGATCATCCAGCCTGGTCCGCCGCCGAGCCCGGCCGCGTAAGCCGATTCAGTCCCCGATTCACGAGGTGATGACGGTCTTGCCGTTCACACCGCCCTTGGCGATCGATTCGAGTGCATCCGGGGTCTCGTCGAACGAGAATGTCTTGCCGACGAGGGGCCGCAGGGTGCCGTCGTCGATGAGCTCGGCGATCTCGCGGAGCTGGTCGCCGCTGGCGCTCATGAAGAGGAACTCGTATGTGACGCCGAGCTTCTTCGCCTGGCGGCGGATCTTGCCGCTCAACGCCGTGATCGCCAGTCGGAGCAACGGATTCAGGCCGATCCGCTTCGCGAATGCGGGGTCGGGCGGGCCCGAGATGCCGATCGCCTTGCCGCCGGGGCGCAGGACGCGAAGCGACTTCTCGAGGTTCTCGCCGCCAACGCTGTGTGCGGATGCCGGTCACTAGTCTGTGCGGGGTCGAGACGATGCCGATCCTCGTGACCGCAGCATCCCGACTCGCGGAGATGATGCCGGATGCCGAGTACCTGCAGGTGCCGGAGTCGGTGGGGCACCGTATGGATCCTGAGGCGACCGCCCGGATCGTGGTGGCACGGGTGGCGGGCTGAAGCGTTCCGGCTTTTTGTGGAGGGACTGACGGGAATCGAACCCGCGCTATCTGCTTGGGAAGCAGAAGTTCTGCCATTGAACTACAGTCCCGAACCTGCTCATCAAGAACAGGTGAAGGCAAGCCTACCTGCACTCCCGCCCATGGCCAAAGCTCGGCAATCGCTTCGGCATCATCTGACCGCTGATGCGCCATTAGGCTGTACCCGTGCTTCTCAGCGACCGCGACATCAGAGCAGAACTCGCCTCCGGCCGGATCGGCCTCGCTCCGCACGAGCCGGAGATGATCCAGCCGTCAAGCATCGACGTGCGTCTCGACAGGTACTTCCGCCTGTTCGACAACCACAAGTACCCGTTCATCGATCCGTCGGAGGATCAGCCCGACCTCACCCACCTGATCGAGGTGAAACCGGACGAGCCGTTCATCCTGCACCCCGGCGAGTTCGCGCTCGGCGCGACGTTCGAGCAGGTCACTCTGTCGGACGACATCGCCGCGAGACTCGAGGGCAAGAGCTCACTCGGACGCCTCGGCCTGATCACGCACTCCACCGCAGGCTTCATCGACCCCGGCTTCACCGGTCACGTCACGCTCGAACTCGCGAACGTCGCGACTCTGCCGATCAAGCTCTGGCCCGGGATGAA
Source organism: Microbacterium profundi (assembly GCF_000763375.1). Taxonomy (NCBI): domain Bacteria; kingdom Bacillati; phylum Actinomycetota; class Actinomycetes; order Micrococcales; family Microbacteriaceae; genus Microbacterium; species Microbacterium profundi. Next base: position 1,724,023 of record NZ_JPSY01000001.1, read on the forward strand.
GATCGGGCAGCTGTGCTTCTTCCGCCTGACCTCTCCCGCCGAGAACCCCTACGGCTCCGGCCCGTACGGAAACCGGTACCAGGGACAGCGCGGGCCGACGGCATCCCGCTCGTTCCAGAACTTCCACCGCACCGACGTGGGCAACACCACCCTGGGGTCGGTCGGCGGCTGACTCTTGCAGATCGCCGCCCTGCCGGGTGCGGATCGCCGTGTCACACGTAGTATCGAGAGCGTGAGCGGCGAAAACACGGAAGAACCGCAAGATCCCGGCGAGGATGCCACCACCGACGCGCCCGTATCGGGCGGTGAAGCGGCGGCATCCGTTCCGCCACCCGCCGCGCCGGGCGTGGAGCCCTTCGCGGTTCCGGCTCCGGAGACGATCGCGATTCCCGACGCCGAGACGGCCATCGAAGGCTTCGAGGTGCCGCCGCCACCCAAGTTCGGCGCAGCGCCGCCGGCTCCCAGCGCGGCGCCGGTCATCCCGCCGGCACCGTCAGAGAATGCGGATGCCGCGGCCGAGCCTGCACTGCGCAAGCGGAACACCTGGGCGCCCAACGACACGTGGACCTCGGCATCCGCCCACAAGCAAGAGGTCGTGCCTCCGACCGCTGCGCAGAAAGCCGAATCTCGAGCCGCAGCCTCGCGTGCCGCCACGGCCCGCGATGAGGCGAGCCGCAACTACGTCAGTCCGGCCGCCGGAGGCACGGAAGGGACCAGCTACCGCGGCTGGACCGTCGCGATCTTCGCAGGGCTCGCGGTGCTGTTCATCGGCGCCATCGTCCTGATCGGGATCCTCGTCGGCAATGCGCCGTCGGCATCGGCGTCTCACGAGGGGGCGACTGCCGAGCTGTCGATCGCCTCGATCCTCCCGCCGTCCGCCTGAGACCGAGTCGAGCTCGCGCCCAGCGAGATGAAAGAACAGGAACGGGGGTTGTGAATGCTCACAACCCCCGTTCCTGTTCCTCGTTGACGCGTAGCGCTCACTGCGCGTCGCGACCGCGGGTGAATCCCGCGTCGAAGCCGCGCTCGTAGGAGCCCTGCACGAAGCGTGCGAAGTGCGTGCGACCGCGGCCGTGGCCCCGGTGTTCGTAGCACTCGTGTCCGTTGCGGGCGTGCGGGCCGCCACGGTGGCCGTGGTCGGCATCGTGCGCGAACCGGCGGTCGCCGTGCTCGCAGTGTCCGCGTCCGTCGTAGTCAGGGGCGCCATGGCCCTCGTGGTCGAAGGACTGCGGGCCGAATCCGGGCTTGCCGAATCCGCGGGATCCGAAGCCGTGCGGGCCGAACCCGCGACCGCGTCCTCGGCCGAATCCGCGAGGGTCGGAGCCTCGACGTCCGCGTCCGCGGGGGAGCGGCGTCTCCTCGTTCCAGCCGAATGCGCGGGCGACTTGCTCGAGCGTGGCCATTGTGGTGGCGAGGTCTTCAGCGGGAACCGCGTCGGTGACCTTCGCGCGGATGCCGTCGACGATGCCGCCGAGGCGTTCCTTGGCCGTGCGGCCTTCGTCGGTCAGGGTCCACGTGCCGTCGGCATCCGTCACCCAGCCCAGCTCGATCAGCCGCGTCAGCTTGTGTGCGGGAATCGGACGATCGCTCTTCGGGCGGTCGGCCGGAACCGTGCCGTCGATGACGTTCAGGAGGCGCCATTCGCGGCGCGTGAGCCCAAAGGACTCGAAGGCGGAGGCGAACTCGGCCGCCATGAGGCGATCGACGGCCTTGAGCCAGAATCCGAACGGGCGGGAGTTCTCATCAGGGTTGATGGTGTTCATGGGAAAGTCCTTTGCGTGTAACTGTGCATGTATATGTAGTGTGACATGCAATACGGATACATGTCAAGTCGCATGTAAAATCGAACGCGTGAGCACAGACAATCCAGACCCGGCCGAGATCATCGCGCAGGCCCTCGGGCGTCTGCGCGGACGACGACCCCACGGCCCAGGACGCGGCGGTCCGCATGGGATGCGCGGAGATTTCCCGGGGGATCATCACGCGCATGGCCATGGGCATGGCGACCACCCGCCGCTCGGCCGTCGTGGAATCGTCCCTCCGCCCTGGGCCGGCGGACCCGGGGGACGTCTGGGCGGACCCGCGTGGATGCGGATGCTGGAGGCTCTGGCCGCGGCATCCGAACCGCTCAGTGTGAGCGCGCTCGGCGAGGCCGTGGGCGTCGACCAGCCGCGCGCCTCACGCCTCGTGCAGCAGGGGGTTCAGCGCGGGCTCGTGCAGCGAGAGGCCGACCCCGACGACGCACGTCGCACCCGCATCGCCCTCACGGAGACCGGCCAGAAGATCGCCCGCGGCATGCGTGGCGAGCGACGTGAGGTGCTGTCGAAGGCGCTCGAGTCGTTTACTGATGAAGAGGCCAGCGAGCTCGCCCGTCTGCTGTCGAAGCTCGCCGATAACTGGGGGAACTGACGCGGCATCCCGGCCCGCGCCCTACTCGATGACCGCCTGCTTGGCCTTCACGGGGAGCATTAGCACCAGGCCGACGAGCAGCACGATCACGATGCCGAGGATGCCGAGGCGCGTGTCGCCGCTGAGGCCGACGAACAGGGCGAACAGGGTGGGAGCCAAGAACGACACGGCGCGTCCCGTCGTCGCGTAGAGGCCGAAGATCTCGCCCTCACGGCCTTCCGGCGTGATGCGTGCGAGCATCGAGCGGCTCGCGGACTGCACGGGACCGACGAACATGCACAGGATGAGGCCGGCGATCCAGAAGCCGATCTGCGCATCGCCGATGAACAGCACAGCGGTGCCGGCGACCACGAGCCCGATGAGGGACGTCATGATCACTCGCTTCGGGCCGAAGGCGTCATCGAGACGTCCGGCGAGGATCGTGCTGATGCCGGCGACCACGTTGGCGGCCACGGCGAAGTAGAGCACCTGCGAGCTGGAGAAGCCGAACACCTGCGCGGCGATGATCGCGCCGAAGGTGAAGACGCCGGCAAGTCCGTCGCGGAACACGGCGCTCGCCACAAGGAACATCAGCACCTGCCGGTTGCCGTGCCAGAGCTTCTTGATCGTGCCGGCGAGCACGACGTAGGAGCGGAAGAATCCGACGCGGTTCTGCGCTTCACGTGCAGGGATCTCGGGGACCCTCAGCAGCACCGGAATCGCGAAGACGCCGAACCAGAGGGCCGACGCGAGCACCGCGAGTCGGATGTGCAGGGCGCCATCGGTCGTGATCCCGAGCGGTCCGGGGCTGGAGACCAGGCCGATGAAACCGACGAGCAGGATGATCAGCAGCACGATGCCGCCGACGTATCCCATGCCCCAGCCGAAGCCCGACACGCGCCCCATGTTCTCCTTCGTGGAGACCTGTACGAGCATGGCGTTGTAGTTGACTCCCGCGAACTCGAAGAAGATGTTGCCGACCGCGAGCAGCGTGGCTCCGAGGATCAGGTACTCGGGAGCGCCGACGACGAAGACCATCGCGGCCATGGCGAGCACGACGATGCCGGTGTTGATGGCCAGCCAGAGCTTGCGGCGTCCCGTGCCGTCGGAGCGCTGGCCCAGCACCGGAGCGAGCACCGCGATGAGGACCCCGGCGATCGCGAGCGCCCAGCCGACCAAGCTGGCGTTTCCCGCGAGGGCCGCGACAAGTCCGGGGTCCTTCGTATCGCCGGCCGCGGCAGCCACGATCTCGGGGTCGACGAACAGCTGGCTGGCGAGGAACGTGCTGAACACGAAGGTCGTGACGACCGCGTTGAATGCTGCGGATCCCCAGTCCCACAAAGCCCAGGCGAGAACGCCACGGCCGCGGGAGGATCGCTCGGGGCCGTCGGTCGTCGGTGCGGAAGCGCTCATGCTCGAAGTCTGACGGGATCCGGTGAACGAGAGGTAGCGCCGCGCCGCAGGCCACGTGTGGACAGCCACCTATCGGTCATGAAAATCAGATAATCTGATTTTATGAAGACGGTGACTGCAACAGAGGCAAGCAGGTCCTTTGCTGCGCTTCTCGATGGCGCGGAGCGCGGCGAACGGGTGGTGATCACGCGAGCCGGTCGACGTATCGCCGAGCTTGTTCCCGCCTCGACCGGCAACGGTCGGCCGTTGATCGACATGCTGCTGTCCACGCCCGTCGACATCGAGTTCGCCAGGGACGTCGCCGCTGCGCGTGAGGCCGTGACGTTGGATCCGCCCGCATGGCCCGCAGACTGATCCTCGATACCGGTGTGCTCGTTGCCGCGGAGCGGGAGCGGATCGCCGCCGGCATCCGCGAAGATGACGACGTCGTGATCGCGGCCGTGACCCTCGCCGAGCTTTACACAGGCGTGGACCTCGCGAGCGACGCCCGCAGAGCTTCGCGGCTTCTGAACGTCAACCGCGTGCTTGAGACGGTACCGATCGTCGCCTACGACGACGATGTGGCGTTTGCGCACGGTTCATTGCTCGCCCACGTTCACAGGACCGGTCGACCGCGAAGCGCCCACGATCTGATCATCGCGGCGACCGCTGTGGCGACGGGACGGCTCCTGCTCACGACTGATCGCGCCGCGCGATTCGGGGAGTTGCCCGGCGTGCAGGTCGAAGTGCTCGGCTGACGCTCACGCGTACGACGACGCCATCAACTCCGCGAACAGCTCGTCGGCATCGCACTCCACACGACGGACGAATGGTCGGATGCCGCGGACGGGCAGTCGGGTGCGGCATCCGCTCGCCTGTCAGCATGGAGACCATGACAACGACCGCATCCATACCCGTGAACGTCTCCGCCCCCGTCGAGCGGATCCGTTACGGCGCTCTCGTCGTCATGATGCTTCTGAGCTTCCTGCTCGTCACGGCAGAGTTCCTGCCCAATGGCATGCTCACCGAGATGGCCGACGCGCTCGGCGTCACGCCGGGTCGGGCAGGGCAAACCGTCACGGTCACGGCGGCCTGGTCGGAAACCTCACGATCGGACTGATCATCGACCGCTCGTTCCGACTGTTCGCCGTGCTCGCGCCCGCCGTGATCGCGGTGGCGGTCGCCGCGACCATCCTGCTCTCCGGCTCGGTCCTCGGTGTCGGGATCGCCGTGTTCGTGTGGGGTTTCTTCTTCGCATCGTGGGGGCGCTGCTGTTCGGGCTTTCGAACCGCGTACGCGGGTGAGCTGGGGTTGCGTCAGGCGGGTACGTGGGTGCGCTGTGACCGCCATGCCGACGGCGTCACGCCGACGTGACGGCGGAACGCACGGCTGAATCCCTCGTCCGAGGCGTAGCCGAGCTCCCTCGCCGTGTCTGACACCCGCCGTGTCTGACACCGATCTCGCTTCGGCGAGCATCGACTTCGCGGCATCCATCCGCACGTCGGTGACGTAGCCCGCCGGAGACCGGGGCTATTCCGCGGCGCGCGCAGACGGCAGGCGCGGAATCGCAGCAACGAGCGTGCGCGCGTAATCGGTCTGCGGGTCGTGCAGCACGTCGCCGGTCGCGCCGGCCTCCACCACGCGGCCGTTCTGCAGCACGACGGTCCGTTCGCAGAGTGCCGCGACAGCGCTGAGGTCGTGCGAGACCATGACGAGCGCGAGCCCGCTCTCGCGGCGGAGCGTCTGCAGCAGCTCGATCACCTGAATGCGGGTGGTGACGTCGAGCGCGCTCACCGGTTCGTCGGCGAGCAGCACCCGCGGCTTCGACACGACGGCGCGCGCGATCGCGATGCGCTGGCGCTGTCCACCGGAGAACTCGTGCGGATATCGCCGCAGCACATCGGCGTCGAGGCCGACGGAAGCAACAGCATCCGTCACCAGGCGACGCGCCTCGTCACCGCTCGCTATGCCGAGCGATCGCAGCGGCTCGGCGACGATCCGGTCGATGCGCTGACGCGGGTCGAGCGACGAATAGGGGTCCTGGAACACGGTCTGCACATCCGCGCGGAAGCGACGCATGAGCCCACGATCGCGACGGTCGAGCGGCACGCCGTCGAAGAGCACGTCGCCGGTACGGGGCGTCGCGAGCCCGAGCAGCAGCGAGAGGATGGTCGACTTGCCGGCGCCGGACTCGCCCACGAGTCCGACGGCTTCGCCCGCCGAGACGTCGAGCGAGACGTCGTCGACCACGGTGCGGTGGCCGTACGCGAAGCCGGCTCCGCGCAGCTCCAGAATGCTCATCGAGCCACCTCTCCATCGGTAGGCGGCGAGGCCGAAGGCGAGGCCGGCGGCGAGGCTGGCGGCGAGACCGGCACGTCGAGGGCGGAATCCAGGGCCCGCGCGCTCGCGACCAATGCCGCCGTGTACGGATCGTGCGGTGCGCCGACGATCTGCTCGACCGTCCCCTGCTCGACCGCTCGCCCGCCGCGCATCACGACGACCCGGTCGGTCATGCGGCTGACGACCGCCAGATCGTGACTGATGAACATGAGCGCCATGTCGCGCTCTGCTACCAGGCGGTCGAGCAGGGCGAGGATCTCGTCCTGCACCGTCACGTCGAGTGCCGTGGTCGGCTCGTCAGCGATCAGCAGCCTCGGGCGGGCGGCAAGGGCGATCGCCGTGGCGACGCGCTGACGCTGTCCGCCGGAGAGCTCGTGCGGGAACGCCCTCGCGAACCGCGGGTCGGGCAACGACACGTCTTCGAGTGCGGCGCGCACGCCATCCTGCAGCGCGACTCCGCGCAGGCCGAGGTGGCGGCGCATCGGTTCGGCGATCTGCCGTCCGACGCGCATGAGCGGATCGAGCGCCGTCAGCGGCTCCTGGAAGAGTATGCCGGCCACCGGGCCGCGCAGCGGACGAAGCGCTCTGTCCGGAGCACTGACGACCTGCGTGCCGTCGAGCAGCACCGACCCCGACGAGGTGAGTGCGTCAGCAAGGAGCCCGGTGACCGCGAGCGAGGTCACGGACTTTCCCGATCCGGACTCTCCGATCACGCCGACGCGCTCTCCCGGAGCGATCGTGAACGACACGTCGTCGACCAGACGCTGCCGGCCGGCAGAGACGGTCAGGCCGGAGACGTCGAGGAGATTCATCGTCGCCTCCTGCGGGTCGGGTCGATGAAGTCGCGCAGACCGTCGGCGACGAAGTTCACGCCGAGCACCAAGGTGACCAGGGCGATCCCAGGGGCGATCGCCCCGACAGGCGCCGTGAGCACCGTGCCCTGCGCCTCCTGCAGCAGCCGGCCCCATGACGCGTTGGGCGGTGGCGCGCCGAGGCCGAGATACGACAGGCTCGCCTCGGCCAGCACTGCCGCGCCGAACTGCAGGGCGAGGTTCACGCCGAGTGTCGGGGCGATGTTCGGCAGCACGTGCAGCAGCACGATGCCGGGCCAGCGCGTACCGCTCGTGCGCGCAGCGGTGATGAACTGCTCCTGCAGCACACGACGGGCGAGGATGCGGGTGAGTCTTGCCACGACGGCCGACATCGCGAGGCCGATCGCGAGGATCGCCGACCACAGGGACGCGCCCTGCACGGCGACGACGAGCATCGCGAGCAGCAGCACGGGGAAGGCGATCACGACGTCGAGCGTGGCGGAGAGCGAATCGTCCACCCACGGCCTGGCGAACGCGGCGATGAGACCGATGAGCACACCCAGCACGGCGGCGAGGACGACCGAGCCTATGCCGACGAGAAGGGCGATCCGTGCGCCGATCATGAGCTGCGTGAACAGGTCGCGTCCGAGCTTGTCGGTGCCGAGCAGGTGTGCGGCGCTCGGCCCCTCGAGCCGTCCGCCGCTGATGTCGGAGGGCGGGTAGGGCAGCCACACCAGCGAGACGATCGCGAGCAGCACGACGAGCCCGGTCAGCGAGAGCCCGAGCACGAGTGTCGCTCGGCGTCCGCCGCGGCGGCGGGGCGCAGCATCCTCCAACTCCTGTTCGATCACGGCGCTCATCGATTGCCGGCCACACTGCCGCGCAGGCGCGGATCGATCAGGCGCTGGCCGATGTCGGCGACGAAGCCGACGAGCAGCACGAACAGGGTACTCACCACGAGCACGCCCTGGATGTTGGCGAAGTCGTGCTGCTCGATACCGGTCAGCAGCATGCTGCCGAGGCCGGGCAGCGAGAAGACGCTCTCGACGACGACGGCGCCCAGCAGGGTCGTCGAGAGCTCGATGCCGAGGATCGCGACGACCGGGACCGCACCGTTGCGCAGACCATGTCGCAGCAGCGCTTCGCCGAGGCCGGAGCCGCCGGCGCGTGCGGTGCGCAGGTAGTCACTGCCGAGCACGTCGAGTGTGGCCGCGCGCACGTAGCGGGCGAGCGAGGCGCTCATGACGATCGCGATCGTGATCACGGGAAGGATGAGGGCGCGCAGCGCCTCTGCCGGATCCTCCCAGTCATCGCGCGGGAACCCGCCGGAGGGGAGGAAGCCGAGACCGAGCGCGAATATCCACACCAGGATGATGCCCACCCAGAACACCGGCACCGCGATGCCGAGCTGCGAGAAGCCGGAGAGCACCGAACCGTACCAGCGGTCGGACTTCACGGCGGCGGTGATGCCGACGACGAGCGAGATGACGAGCGCGAGCGCGAAGGCGAGGAGGGTGAGCGGCAGCGTGATCTGAAGGCGGGATGCGATCTCCGGTGCGACGGGGAGCGTGCTGATGTACGAGTCGCCGAGGTCGAAGCGCAGCATCTGGCCGGCCCACGTGAAGAACTGCTGCGCGAGCGGCTGGTCGGAGCCGACCTGAGCCTGCGCCGCGGCGATCTGCTCCGGCGTGGCGTCCACCGACAGCAGTGCGTTCGCCGGATCGCCGGGCAGCAGTCGCAGCAGCACGAAGATCACGATCATCGCGACGACGAGCGACACGACGAGGAACGCGAGGCGCCGGAGGAGATAGGGGAGCATGAGAGCGATCAGTCGGTGTGCGGGTCGCCGTCCGCGACCCGCACACGCTGAGATGGGGTCAGGACTTGACGATGTCGTAGGCGAAGAACTGCGAGTTCAGGCCATTGACAGGGTATCCGGTGACGTCTGCTGAGGCGACGACGATCTGCGGGTAGAGGTAGAGCCAGACGCTCGCGGCATCCTCGGCGATCTGCTCGTTCACCTTCTTCAGCAGCGCGGTCTGCTCCTCGGGTGTCGCCGCCTGCTCGGCTTCGGCGACCCACTGCTGCACGTCGGCGTTGTCGTAGCCCCAGTAGAAGTCGGGGTTGCCGTACCAGACGACGTCGCGGTCGTTCACGTGCTCCTGCAGCGTCGCCTCGAAGTCGCGCTCCTTGAAGACCTTCGTGTACCACTCGTCGGCGCTGATGGTGTTGATGTTCACCGTGATGCCGACTTCTGCGAGCTGCGACTGCAGGAACTCCGCGACGGCGGGGTGCGGGTCGTAGCTCGGGGTGTCGAGCGTGAACTCGAAGCCGTTCGGGAACCCCGCCTCTGCGAGCTGCTGCTTCGCGAGGTCGACGTCGTACGGGTTGACGTCGGTGAGGTCCTCGTACCAGGGGTCGGTCGGCGGAACCATCGAGCCGATCAAGGTGCCGTAGTCGGCCCAGATCGAGTTCAGGAGCTTCTTCGTGTCGATCGCCGAGTAGATCGCCTTGCGCACGAGCGGGTCGTCGAAGGGGGCGACGCGGTCGTTGAAGGCGAGCAGTTCCTTGGTCGTCGAGGTGCCCTCGCTGATCGTGTAGTCATCGTTGTCGAACTGCGCCAGCGCGTCAGGGCTCTGGATGCTGGTGATCAGGTCGATCTCGCCGGTGAGGAGCGCGTTGCTCTGCGCAGTCGCGTCGGTGTAATAGTCGAAGACGACCTCGCCGTTCTTCGCGGGCTCGCCCCAGTAGTCGTCCCAGCGGGTGAGGGTCAGGGTGCTGCCCTGCTTCCACTCGTCGAGCGTGTACGGTCCGGTGCCGTCTTCGGTCGTGGTGAGGTCGGTCGCCTCGCCGTTGACGATCCAGATGTAGGCGAGGTTGTACAGGAACGAGATCGACGGCTCGGAGAGCGTGAAGACCACAGTCGCGTCGTCCGGCGTCTCGACAGCGGAGATGACAGCGAACGAGGATGCGCGGGCGGATTGCGAGTCCTCGGCGGTGACGGCCTCGACGCTGGCCTTCACGTCTGCCGAGGTGAGTGCCTTCCCGGAGTGGAACGTGACATCGTCACGAAGCGTGATCGTGTAGGTGAGCCCGTCTTCGCTCTTCACGGCATCCGTCGCGAGCAGCGGCTCGACCTCGCCGTCGTCGGCGAGCCGGTACAGACCCTCGTACACGTTGCCGTTGAAGGCCTCCGTGACGCCCTGCCCACCACCCTGCGTGTTGCTGAGGTTCTGCGGTTCGTAGAGCGAGCCGATGTGGATGCTGGCATCTGCGCTGTCCTCGGCTGTCGGGGCGCTCGACGAGCAGCCGGCGAGGACGAGTGCCGAGACGGCGATGGCCGCGGCGAGCGCGAGTGGTCTTCTCAAGAGGTTCTCCTGGTGTTCGGGATGCTGTGTGCGTCGTGTGTGCGTCGTGTGTGCGGGTCAGAGCGCGGCGTAGATGTCGAAGTCGCCCGTGAAGACGACGTTCTTCTCTCCGGCGCGGATCGGCTCCGTGAACCGGTTCTGGGCCGGCGGCATCGGGCAGTTGTACTGCGCGGAGAAGCCGCACGGCGGCACGAATGCACGGTTGAAGTCGAGCACGACGGTGCCCTCGCTGCCGAACTCCGCGGTCTCGCGCGGCACGAAGAGGAAGCGTCCGGCCCCGTAGGTCTCCGTGCCGTTCGTGGCGTCGCCGAACACGAGCAGCAGCGAGCCTGCGTCGTCGAACGCGGCCAGACGGTGCTCGACTCCGTCGCGAGTGAAGGTGATGTCGCCGGGGACGACGAGTTCGCGTGAGCCGCCGTTGTCGCGGATGTGCTCGAAGGGCACTGTGCGGTCGGTGTCCACTGGCGTGAACTGCGCGTCGATCACCCAGTCCGGGTCGTACTCGTAGGTGTCGATGCGGTCGAACGCCTGGATCGCGGGCGACTCGGCGTCCCAGACGCGCAGGCCGTACTCCGGCTCACCCGTGGTGAGGTCCTTGCGCTCGAGGGCGGTCACGGTGACGGAGGCCGAGGCGCGCTCGGTCGCCAGGTCGGGACGCTCGGATCCGGTCCAGCGCGTCTCGACGAGGGCGAGATTCCCCGTCCGAGCCGTCACGGCGTCGCGGCGCTCGGACTGCCAGCGGACGTAGTCTTCGTGTGTGGTCACAGGTGTGGACATGGCTCTTCGATGCTAGGAGAAACGGTGGTGACGCGCGGACCGCGACGTCACAGCGGGCAACAGAGGTATTGCGTCGCAGTCGCCGCGCCTCCTATTCAAACGCATGAGCACTCGCGGCTATTCCGGCGGGGCGATCAGCGCACGGGACGTCGAACATCAACCTTTCGGATGAGAGGGCAGCACGTGGCTTCGCCGCCGACCTGCGTAGGCTTGTGAAGTCCCGAACAGCAAGGAGCACGATGTTTCGCACGCCTGCCCGCCTCTATCGAGTCCTCGCCATCGCCGAGGCGATCACCTGGACCCTTCTGATCGGCGCATTGATCGCGCGAGCCGTCGGGGCGCCGCCGATCGTGGTCACGATCGCGGGAGGCATCCACGGATTCGTCTTCCTCTCCTATGGTGCGACGGCGATCCTCGTGGCCTTCAACCAGCGCTGGTCGATCGGGCTCGGCATCCTCGCCGTGGCGAGTGCGATCGTTCCCTATGCGACCATCCCGATGGAGATCTGGCTGCACCGCGCTGGGCGGCTCAAAGGCGACTGGCGCCTCGAGGAGAGCGAGCACCCGCAGGACCGCACCTGGTACGACCGCACGATGCGCTGGTTCCTGCGCCGGGCGTGGGTTCTCGTGGCGCTCATCGCCGTCGCCGTGGTCGCGCTCTACGTGATCCTGCTGACGATCGGCCCTCCCGGCGGCAAGTGATCGGCACAGCTCACGCTTCCGCTCAAAGTTGAGTGCAGTCGTATCAACTTCATTTGACAAGTTTCAAGGGTGCGGTTTACAGTTGAGCCATTGCGACTCAGGTTTGCTTCGGGTCGTCTCAGACTTCAAACAGAAGGAGAATCACATGGCACGTGCTGTTGGAATCGACCTCGGTACGACGAACTCCGTCGTCAGCGTCCTCGAAGGTGGCGAGCCGAAGGTCATCGCCAACGCCGAGGGCTTCCGCACCACTCCCTCGGTGGTCGCATACACGAAGGACGGCGAGGTGCTCGTCGGTGAGACCGCGAAGCGCCAGGCCGTCACGAACGTCGACCGCACGGTCGCCTCCGTCAAGCGCCACATGGGCACCGACTGGAGCTACGACATCGACGGCAAGAAGTGGACGCCGCAGGAGATCTCCGCGCGCATCCTCATGAAGCTCAAGCGCGACGCCGAGTCCTACCTCGGTGACACCGTGACGGATGCCGTCATCACCGTCCCCGCGTACTTCAACGACGCCGAGCGTCAGGCCACGAAGGAAGCCGGCGAGATCGCGGGCCTCAACGTGCTGCGCATCATCAACGAGCCCACCGCCGCCGCTCTGGCCTACGGCCTCGACCGCGGCAAGGAAGACGAACTCATCCTCGTCTTCGACCTCGGTGGCGGAACGTTCGACGTCTCGCTGCTCGAGGTGGGCAAGGACGACGACTTCTCCACGATCCAGGTGCGCTCGACCTCGGGTGACAACCGCCTCGGCGGTGACGACTGGGACCAGCGCCTCGTCGACCACCTCATCAAGCAGTTCAAGGAGACCACCGGCGTCGACGTCTCGGGTGACAAGATCGCCCTGCAGCGTCTGAAGGAGGCTGCGGAGCAGGCGAAGAAGGAACTCTCCTCCTCGACCAGCACCTCGATCAACCTGCCGTACCTGTCGCTGACCGAGTCGGGCCCCGTGTCTCTCTCCGAGACGATCACGCGCGCGAAGTTCGAGGACCTCACCAAGGACCTGCTCGACCGCACCAAGAAGCCCTTCGAAGACGTCATCCGCGAGGCGAACGTCAAGGTCGCCGACATCGACCACGTCGTGCTCGTCGGTGGATCGACCCGCATGCCCGCCGTCGCCGAACTCGTCAAGCGCGAGACCGGCAAGGAAGCGAACAAGGGCGTCAACCCTGACGAGGTCGTCGCCGTGGGCGCAGCCCTGCAGGCCGGTGTCCTCAAGGGCGAGCGCAAGGACGTCCTGCTCATCGACGTCACCCCGCTGAGCCTCGGCATCGAGACCAAGGGCGGCCGGATGACCAAGCTCATCGAGCGCAACACGGCCATCCCGACCAAGCGCAGCGAGACCTTCACCACGGCAGACGACAACCAGCCGTCCGTCGCGATCCAGGTCTTCCAGGGCGAGCGCGAGTTCACCCGCGACAACAAGCCGCTCGGCACGTTCGAGCTCACCGGCATCGCACCGGCGCCCCGTGGCATCCCGCAGGTCGAGGTCACGTTCGACATCGACGCGAACGGCATCGTGCACGTGTCCGCCAAGGACAAGGGCACCGGCAAGGAGCAGTCGATGACCATCACCGGCGGCTCGTCGCTGTCGAAGGAGGACATCGAGCGCATGGTGCGCGAGGCCGAGGAGAACGCCGCTGAGGACAAGAAGCGTGCAGACGCTCTCGAGCAGCGCAACCAGGCCGAGACCCTGTCGTACTCGATCGAGAAGCTCATCAAGGAGAACGAGGACAAGCTCCCCGCCGACGTCAAGGACGCCGTCCAGGCTGACGTCGATGCTCTGAAGACGGCTCTCGCAGGCGAGGACGACGACGCGGTGAAGGTGGCGTTCGACAAGCTGAACGAGTCGCAGGGCAAGCTCGGCGAAGCGATCTACGCGCAGTCGCAGGCGGATGCCGCATCCGAAGCGGGCGCCGCCGGCGGCGAGACCCCGGCCGGTGACACCTCGGACGACGAGGACGTCATCGACGCCGAGGTCGTCGACGACGAGGATCCTTCGACAGGCTCAGGAACCGAGAAGTAACCATGACGGACAAGAACTTCAACGAGAACGGTGAAGTTCCTGAGGACGAGGGGTCGGATGCTGCGGCATCCGGCCCGTCGCCGCAGGAAGGCGCAGCGTCGCAGGAGAATCCGGATGCCGCTGAGGCGGCTGCCGCCGAAGGATCCGACGACGACCTGACGATCGACGACCTCACGGTCGATGACATCCTCGGTGCCGAGCAGACCGGCGAGGCCGCGGCGGAAGACGCCGTGCTCGCCGATCTCGAGAGCACCTTGCTCAACGACCTCAAGCGCCTGCAGGCGGAGTACGCCAACTACCGTCGGCGCACCGAGGAGCAGCGTCAGGTCGAGATCGACCGCGCGAAGGGCGAGGCGGCCAAGGGCCTGATCCCCGTGCTCGATGACCTCGACCGTGCGACCCAGCACGGCGATCTCGTCGAGGGCACGCCGTTCTTCGTGATCGGCGAGAAGATCCGCGCGGTCGTCGAGCGCCTCGGCGTCGTCGCCTACGGTGAGAAGGGCGAGGAATTCGACCCGCAGCACCACGAGGCGATCTTCCAGCAGCCGACTCCAGGAGCAGAATCCTCGACGATCCTCGAGGTCGTCGAAGTGGGATATCGCCTCGGCGATGTCGAGCTGCGCCCGGCGAAGGTCGTCGTCGCGGTGCCCGCTGACCCTTCGACGGGCTCAGGGACCGATTAAGCACGCATGGCTAGCCAGGACTGGTTCGACAAGGACTTCTACAAGACGCTCGGCGTCGCGAAGGACGTCAGTGATGCGGATCTGAAGAAGACGTACCGCAAACTCGCGCGCAAGTACCACCCCGACTCCAATCAGGGTGATGCGAAGGCCGAGGCGATGTTCAAGGAGATCAGCGAGGCGTACTCGGTGCTCTCCGACCCCGAGCAGCGCAAGGAGTATGACGAGATCCGGGCCATGGGCTCGGGTGCGCGGTTCACTGCGAGCGGCGGCGGTGCTGGCGGCTTCGAAGACGTGTTCAGCCGGTTCGGTCAGGGCGGGAGGGGCCAGAGCAACGCCGACTTCGAGGACATCTTCGCGATGTTCAACCAGAGTCAGGGCGGGAACTTCGGCTCCGGCCGCTTCGGTCAGACGAGCGGCGGATACCGCGGCTTCGGTGGGCCGCAGAAGGGCGCCGATGTCACGGCGCGCACCACGCTCGATTTCGTCACCGCCGTGCAGGGCGAGACCATCACTCTGCAGGGCGAAGACGGCAAGCCGTTCAAGGTGAAGATCCCCGCCGGCGTCGCAGACGGGCAGAAGATCCGTCTGCGCGGTCGCGGGCGTCCTTCACCCGATGGCGGCGAGAGCGGTGACATCGTCGTGCAGATCAAGGTGCGTCCGCATCCGGTCTTCACGCGCGATGGTCTGAATCTGCGCCTCACGGTGCCGGTGACCTTCACCGAGGCGACGCTCGGTGCGACGATCGAGGTTCCGACGCTGGCGGGCGACATCGTGAAGCTGCGTGTGGCACCGGGCACACCGTCGGGACGCGTCCTGCGTGTCAAGGGCCGGGGAGTCGCATCGTCGAAGGGCACCGGTGATCTCCTGGCCGAACTGCAGGTCGCGGTGCCGACGCACCTGGACGACGCCGCGCGCGAAGCGCTGCAGAAGTTCCACGACCTGGAGCCGAAGGAGAACCCGCGTGCGGAGTTGATGGCGAAGGCGCAAGCCTGATCCCCGCGGGTCGTTGAGCGAGCCGAAGGCGCAGGCTGATCCCCGCGGGTCGTTGAGCGAGCCGAAGGCGCAGGCTGATCCCCGCGGGTCGTTGAGCGAGCCGAAGGCGAGACGAAACGCATTGAGCGAGCGCAGCGAGTCGAAATGCAATGAACGGTACGAAGGAAGGTGATCGCGATGGTCGAGGATGAGGACGCCCCGATCTTCGCGATCGCCGTCGCCGCAGAGCTCGCGGGCATGCACCCGCAGACTCTGCGTCAGTACGACCGGATCGGACTCGTCGTCCCCGGTCGCACACGCGGCGGATCCCGCCGCTACTCCGCGCGCAACATCGCTCAGCTGCGCGAGGTCGCCCG
This sequence comes from Microbacterium profundi, assembly GCF_000763375.1. NCBI lineage: Bacteria > Bacillati > Actinomycetota > Actinomycetes > Micrococcales > Microbacteriaceae > Microbacterium > Microbacterium profundi. The sequence continues at coordinate 1,739,862 of NZ_JPSY01000001.1, forward strand.
CCTGTCCGCCGACGGCATGAGCCTGCCCGCGATCGCCCGCCTGCTCGATCTCGAGGACGAGGTGCGGATGCTGCGCCGCAGAGTCGTCGATCTCGAAGGGGCCTTGCGTGCCGAACGCGAGAACCGCCCAGGCGTGCGTGTCTTCGCCGCCGGCGCGAGCGGCGTCGTCCCCGTTCCGAGCGGTCGGCGCATCCGCCGCTCCACCGACATCGTGCTGTGGCGGCCGGGCGGACGCGGCGAGGACTGACGCCTCGCCGCTTGAACTCAGTGAACCGGGCAACGCCCGGGCGCCGCGTCCATGGCAAGGACTCGTGCGCCTGAGGTCGGCTTGGTCGGAAGGCGTCGAAGGTTCACGCCGAGCCCCGTCCCCAGGATCGTGATGCGAGGGTCGCTCAGCGCCGCGACCGCAGCCGCGAGCCCGGCGATCGCGAGCTTCTCTCCTGGGCAACGGTGGCCGGACGGCACCTCGCCACCGCCCTGCGGCACGAATGCCTTGAGCGCCTCATAGTCATCGACGCCGACGAAGCGTTCGGGATCGAACTCGTCCGCGCGTTCCCACGATCGCTCATCGGTATTGGTGCCGAGAATATCGAGAACGATCCGGCCCCCGGAGGCCACACGTTCACCGTCGAGCTCGATGTCGGCGATCGCGAGGCCGGGCAGCATCGGCACGAACGGAGCCGTCCGGCGGATCTCCTGCGCGAAGGCCGTCGCGAGAGGCCCGCTCACCAGTTCCCCACGTGCGGCGGCCTCGGCAGCGATGCGCTCACGCCATTCGGGTCGGTCGTGCAGTTCCTTCGCCGCGAATGCCGCGAAACGCGCGACGGCGACCATCGGTCGGATGCTGTTCTGCAATTCGATTCCTGCGGTGCGTGCAGGCAGCAGCTCACCGCTCTGGTCGCGGTGGCCGGCCCATTCATACAGCGCCGTGCCTTCTGCTGCCGTCAGCGCACCAGAGCGCACCGCCTCGATCAATCGTTGCGCATGCCGGTCGGACCATCGCCGGTTGATCCACGCGAGCAGGTACTCGGGGGAGTACGGCACTCCGAACCCGTCCACGATCTGAGCGAGGCGGCCAGCCCACCGCGTCTTCGCCGCCGCCGTCCCCGGTAGCCCGGCCCATCGCATGATCGCGCGTCCGAGCGCACCCACTGCCGCGTCGTATGCGCTCCGGGTGCCGCCGCCCGTCCACGCAACCAGTTCTTGCTGCCACTCGCGCTCGAGGTGCGGCAGCAATCGTGCGACCTGCGCGTCGTCATAGGCGACGTCGACGAACGTCGACTTGCGGTGATGGTGCGCGTCGCCGTCGAGACTGTGGACGGAACCGTGACCGAACAGCGTCTCCTGAACGATCGCCGGCATCGCACCATGGCGCTTCACCTGGTGCTGGTCGTAGAAGGCGTCGACGCCTTCGGCTCCGCGCACGAAGAGTGTGTCGTCGCCGAGCAGGCGCATCGGCGCTGATCTGGCGCCGCCGCGCACCCGCTTCCAGATGTTCGCGCCGAAGCCGTAGCCGCGGGTGAGGAGCGAGGGGGCGTCATCATGAAGCACATCGATGGCTGCTGATCGTGTCTCGTCGGACTGCATGGAAGCCAGGTTGCCAGACCGGAGTGCCGCAGATCCAGGGGGCGCGCGAGAGGAGTGACTGTGCTAGCGAGCGCGATCGGTGTGTATCCTGTCAACAGTCAACAGGAGGTCATCGTGACGCAGGCAGTGAAGCGTGGTGAGTCCCTTGGTGCCCAGGTCGCAGGTGTGCTGCGACAGCGCATCGTTCGTGGAGAGCTAGCTCCGGGCGAGCGCATCACCGAAGAAGCGCTGGCCGAGGAGTTCGCCGTCAGTCGCGGTCCGATCCGCGATGCGCTGATGCAACTCAGCTTCGAGAAGCTGGTCGAGGTGCAGCGCCCACGCGGGGTGTACATCGTCGGCCTCACCCGGGACGATGTCGATCAGCTCTACAGTCTGCGCGGCGCCCTTGAGCAGTTGGCGCTGTCGCGCGCGATGAGGGTCGAGGACCCGGCTCGATGGACGGCGATGGCGGCGGCCGTCGGCCGCATGGGCGAAGCCGCGGATTCCGGAGATCACGCCGCCTTCGTCGCGGCAGACCTCGAGTTCCACTCGCAGATCTATGCCCTGGCCGACCATCCTCGGCTGGCGGGCGCCTGGAGTCAGTATCTGCCGACCTTCGCGGCACTGCTCGAAGTGACGATCAACCACGACGACGACCTGCACGAGTCCTCTGGTGACCACGTCAAGCTCATGGACGTCATGCGCACCGGCTCGCCTGAGCAGGCGGCGGCGGTGTTGACCGAGCACCTCGACGGCGCGCGCGATCGGATGCTGAGCGAACTCTCTCAGCGGCGCTCCTGAATCAGCGCTCGGACGTGCGAGGTTCGGCGCTCCGTGTTGATTGTTAACAGTCAACAATGCTACGCTCGGCTCGTCGGTAAGGTCCCCACCTGCACTCAAAGAGGAGCAAAGATGCCCATCAAGCGAATGAACCGCGTGCTCGCAACCGCCGCGGTCTTCACCACAGCAGCACTGGTCATGTCCGGATGCACGAAGGTCGAAGAGGGCGGCGACGCCGCGTCCTCCTTCCCCGAGAAGGACATCCGGCTGATCATCCAAGCCAATCCAGGAGGTGGCTCCGACCTGTCGTCGCGAGCCCTCGCCACCGAACTCGAGAAGATCCTCGACGTCAGCGTCATCCCCGAGAACATGCCAGGCGCAGCCGGCGCGCTCGCCATGGAGTACGTCGCCGAACAGGACCCAGACGGCTATGTGATCGGCTTCGGCCCCGTAGAGATCGCGATGCTGAATACGACGCAGGACGCGAATGTCTTGCCCGAGAACTTCGACATGCTCGGCCAGATCATGCTCGCCCCCGGCGTCATCACCGTGTCGGCGAGCAGCGACATCCAGACGCTCGAGGATCTCGTAGCCCAGTCCAAGACCGCACCGGTCACCGTCGCCAACTCGGGTGCAGGATCGATCTGGGAAGCGGCGAGCATCGCCCTCGGCACCGAGACCGGCGGCGAAGTGACGCCGGTTCCCTACGACGGTGGTGCGCCCGCCGTTGCCGCAGCGGCGTCCGGTGAGACCGTCGCCGCAGTCTCAGGCCTCGGTGAGGCTCTTTCGCAGGGCTCCGCTGTGCGCATCCTCGCCGTCATGAACGACGAGCGTCACCCGGACGCACCGGACGTGCCCACTGTGGAAGAGGCCATCGGTAGCGAGATCGTCTTCGGCGGCTGGGGCGGAATCTACGCTCCCGCCGGTCTCCCTGACGACGTTCACGACACACTTGAGGCCGCCATCAAGGAGGCCGTCGAGTCGGATGCGTACACGAAGTTCCAGGAGGACGCCGGAAACCTCGTCGTCTACCGCGACTCGGCTGAGTTCACCGAGTTCGTCGGTGAGCAGTTCACGCTGTTCCAGGATCTGCTGGGCTGATCACGTGACGGAGGTCGGAGTCAGTTCCGACCTCCGCACAGCCGGAGGAAGCACATGTCTTCATCAGAAGTCGCAGACAGCGACGAGTACCAGAGCGCGACGCCATCCCGTGCGCTCGAGATCGCATTCGCCGTGGTGGCGCTCGCCGTGACCGCCGGCTATCTGATGTTGACGACGCAGATCTCGCTTCGGCGAGAGGCGGCACCAGGGCAGATCGATGCGCGCTTCTGGCCGATGGTGCTCGCCGTCACCGGAATCGTCGTGGCGATCGTGCTCCTCGTCATCGCGATCACTCGCCCGCCGTCAGGGCGTGAGGACATCGAGCGCATTCAGCCAGGAGGCGTCATGCGGGTCGCGGCGACCCTCGTGATCTCCATCGCGTTCATCGCTCTGTGGTCGCTCGGCAGCGTCATCCTGTTCGGCTACCGCATCGAGGTGTTCCCGATCGCAGCCGCCCTGCTCATGGCCGGCCTCATGCTCGTGTACGGGCACCGGCGCTGGCTGAGTCTCATCATCTACACCGCATCGCTCACGGCGTTCATCTACGTCGTGTTCGGGATGCTGCTGAGGATCCCGCTATGACCCCGCTGCTGGAGGGGCTGAACTCGCTCCTCGACATCTCGATCCTGCTGTACATGCTCGTCGGCCTGCTGCTCGGCTTCATGGTGGGTGCGTTCCCCGGCATCACAGCCACCATGGCTGTCGCCCTCGCGGCCGGCTTCACCATGACGCTTGAGCCGGTGCAGGGCCTTGCGGTGCTGCTCACGATCTACGTCGCCGCGAACTTCGGTGACCGGGTGCCATCGATCCTCATCAACACGCCAGGCACTCCGGCATCCATCGCCACCACGCTCGACGGCTATCCGATGGCCAAACAGGGCAGGGCCGGCCTCGCCCTCACGATGTCGGCCCTCGTGTCAGCGGTCGGCATCCTCGCCTCGCTCGTGCTCTTCGCGGTCGCTGCCGTGCCGATCGCGAGTTTCGCCCGCGACTACTTCAAATCGCCCGAGCTGTTCGCGCTCGTCGTGTTCGGCATCGCGATCATGATCGGCATCTCGTCGAAGTCGATGCTCAAGGGCATCCTCGCCGGCGTGTTCGGGCTCATGCTCGGCACTGTCGGCACATATGCGGCAACGGCTGACAAGCGCTTCACCTTCGGGTCCCTCGATCTCGTCGAGGGTGTGAACTTCATCGCCGTGATCATCGGGTTGTTCGGCATCGCCGAGCTGTTCGATCAACTGCTCACGCATCGTAAGAGCCATGTGCGTCCCATCTCGAGCCTCGGTCGCTGGTGGCCGAACAAGGTCGAGTTCGCGCAGAGCGGCCGGGCGACGGCAGTCGGCGGCGCGGTGGGACTCGGCGTGGGGCTCATCCCCGCCGCCGGCGGCGATATCGCCGGGCTCATCGGCTGGGAGCGCGCCCGCAAGGCCTCCAAGAAACCGGAGATGTTCGGGAAGGGCTCGATCGAAGGAGTTGCAGCATCCGACACTGCGTCCAGCGCGACGCTCGGCGGATCGCTCACCACGACCATGGCGCTGGGCATTCCTGGCGACTCGGTGATGGCGGTCATGATCGGCTCGATGATCATCTGGGGCATCACTCCTGGGCCGACTCTGTTCACAGACCGGCCAGACCTCGTCGTCTCGATCGTCGGCATCATGCTCGTCGCCACGCTGCTGTCGCTGGGTCTGAGCCTGGTGCGCATGAAGGGCATGGTGAAACTGCTCGACGTGCCGCAGCCGTACCTGTGGAGCGGCATCCTGATCTTCTGCATCATCGGCACCTACGCCACATCGAACAGTCTCTCGACGGTGATCACGATGCTCGTGTTCGGCGTGATCGGTGTTCTGCTCAAGCGGATGCAGGTGCCCGCGGGTCCCGTCGTACTGGGCCTTCTCCTCGGTCCCCTGGCGGAGGAGAACCTGGCGCGCACTCTGGCGATCCTGCCGACGCGGCCGTTCTTCGAGGTCGTCAGCCCCATCGCGATCGTCCTGCTCGTGCTCGCGGTGCTCTCGATCGTCATGCCGGCGATCCGCGCCGCCCGCAAGCCGCGCGCTGAACGTGCGTCGTTCGCGGACTCGGTGCTCGACACCGCGAGCATCACGCAGCTCTCCAAAGCGCACGACGAGCTCGCCGCCGACCCCGACCTGCTCACCTCGACCGTGCGCAACCCTCAGGCGCCCAAGACGCGTCGTTTCCGCAAGAACTCCAAGGAGAACAAGAAGTGACCCGTTACGACATCCTCACCGCGATCCCGACCGCGTTCCACCGCGACGGGAGCCTCGACCTCGATGGGTCGCGCGCGATCTTCCGCTACGTGGGGGAGTCGGGCAACGAGGGTGCGTTCGTGCTCGGCACGACGGGGGAGTTCCCCGCTGTCGACCTGACCGAGTTCACGGCTCTCGTCGAGGCCGCTCTCGCCGAACTCGCGGATCGGATGCGGGTCGTGGTGCACGTCGGTCAGCCCAGCGCGTTCGAAGCCGTACGACTGACCAGGATCGCGCGCGAGCTCGGCGCGACCGAGTTCGCGGCGCTCACCCCGTACTACCTCCGCTCGACCGACGACGCGGTCTTCGACTACTTCCAGGCCGTGTCGGATGCCGTCGGCGATGGTCGCCTGTACGTCTATGTCTACCCGGCGCGCAGCGGAAACCCGGTCACGCCGGAGCTGCTCGTGCGGCTGTCGACGCTGCCGAACATCGTCGGAGCGAAGGTGAGCGAGCTGTCGTTGGACGAGATCGCCGCCTACCGCGCGGTGGTCCCGGAGGACTTCGAGCTGTACACCGGCGCCGACCGTGATCTGATCGCGGCCGCGGGCGTCGGCGCACAGGGCGTCGTCTCCGGAGTCTCTTCGGTCACGCCGAAGCCGTTCCGTGCGCTGGCGGACGCAGGACGCTCCGGCGACTCCGCGGCGATCGTCGCGGCACAGGTGGATGTCGACGAGGTCGTGTCGCTCATCGGCGGAGACATGGCGCGTATGAAAGAGGGCTATCGGGTGCTCGGTGTCACCGATGCGCACTGCCGCATGGCCATCGCTGAGCCGACGGATGCTGAGCGCGCCGATGTGCGACGGGTCGTCGAGAAACACCGCTGAGTCGTCCGCTTCACGCGGAATCCGGAGTTCAGACGAAGCGAACCCAGTTCGCGCCTTGACCGGTCTCGCTCTGCTGAAGGAGTTCGAGGTCGTCGTCACGCACGGCGTAGAGCGAGACGGTCGTCGAAAGCTCACCTGCAGCGACGAGGTAGGCGCCATCGGCGCTTACGGCGAATCCGCGAGGCTGCGGCTCGGTGGCAGTGAAGCGCTCCGGAGCAGACAGTGATCCGTCGTCGGCCACGGCCACCGCGCCCAGCGTGCTCTCGGTGCGCTCCGAGCTCCAGAGGCGGTTGCCGCCCGCGCCGAAGTGCAGGTCCGCGCCCCAGATGTAATGGTTCGCAAGCGGGTCAGCGCCGAACTCACTGTGCCGCAGATCCTTCGTCGTGTCGTACGCAGTGGCTTCACCTCGAAGGGTGAGCTCCCCGCTGGTGGTGTCGCGACCGTAGTGGAGCACTTCGCCGGAGAACTCGGTGAGCACGTAGACGGCATCCTGTGCCTCGTTCAGCACGAGGTGGCGCGGGCCGCTGCCCGCCGGGGCCGTCACTGTCGCAGGCTCGAGCGGCGTGAGTTGAAATTCATCGTCCAACGCATACTGCGCCACGAGGTCGGCGCCCAACGACACGAAGTAGGCGAAGCGGCCGTCGGCACTCGGCAGCACGGAGTGCAGATTCGGGAACTCGATCTTCGAAACCGGCTCGCCGACCTTGCCGTCGGAGATGGGGCAACTGACGCCGTAGCCGCCGCCGTATGACGCACCGAGCAGGCCGGTGCCGTCGGACGTGAGGGCGAGGTAGTTCATTCCTCCGTCGGGCAGATCCAGGCGCGACCTGGGCGTGAGCTGCCCGCTCTCGCGATCCAACGAGAGAGTCAGGATGCCGGCGGGGGAGCCCTTGACTCCGGCATAGACGAGATCGCGCCCGGCGTCGACAGCGAAGGTCGAGCATCCCTCGAGCCCGTCGGTGACAGCGACGCGTTCGAGGAGCTCGTCTCGTAGGCGGAAGGAACTGATGGTTCCGTCACCCGCATTGGCGACCAGGACGAGCGGAGAGTCGGTCATCCTTCGATACTAGAACGAGCCTGGCGCACTCAAGATGATAGCATTTGCTATATGGGCGCTCGGACGCAACTGATCAACGAGATAAGCAGGGAAGCGTCACGCGCAGACGCGCTTCAGCGATATTCTCGCGATCTGCTGCTCGACGCCACGCACCGCGCTGCGTCTGCAGGTCTGTCTCAACGTGAGATCGCCCAGGTCGTGGGACGCAGCCAGCCCGAAGTGTCGCGACTGCTGCGTCAGAAACCACCTGGACCCTTGGCGTTGCGCGTCGCACAACAGCGACAAGCTCTGACTGATGTGCTCGCGAAGTACGGAGTGGTCGATGCTCGAATCTTCGGGAGCGTAGCGAAACGAGCGGAGACGCCGGAATCCGACGTCGACATACTCGTCGAAGCGCCGCGTGTGCTCGGCCTGGGTACGTTGGCAAGGCTTGAACGAGAGCTGTCCGCAGTTCTCGATACCCATGTCGATGTGGTGCCGGTGCGAGGCCTGCCCGAATACGTGCGTCAGCGTGCGCTCGCCGAGGCGGTGCCTCTGTGAGTCGTGCACCTGAGTTGACGACCGATCTCTTCGGAGACGAATGGTCGGTCATCTGGGGCATGCGCAATCGGATCGCTCATGGCTACGCGTGGATCGATAGAGACCGTCAAAGCGACGGTCGATCATGCCGAGGTAGGGGTGGAGAACTCGGTGTAGCCCTTGCCGGGGATGTCGATGTTCCTCAACTGTCGGCTCCTCCGCGCCATCCCAGTAGGTGCGCAGCGGCGACGCAGACGCAGCGAGATCGTGACCACTGTAATCGATTTCAGATTTACGCCACAGAACGTCGCACCCGCGATACTGTTGCTTCACGCCCGGTTCGACCGGAGCATGCAGTGAGGGTGGGCATGGCCACGATCTACGACGTCGCAGAGCTGGCCGGCGTGTCTCCGGCGACTGTCTCGCGCGTTTTCAACGGTACGAGCGTCTCCGTCGAGAAGTCGAAGGCGGTGCGGGATGCCGCGAAAGAGCTGAAGTTCGTCCCGAGTCGCACAGCGCGCACGCTGCGAAGGCAGAGCTCCGAGGTGATCGGTCTGATCATCCCCGACATCGAGAATCCGTACTTCACCGAGATGGCACGCGGGGTCGAGGATGTCGCCTCTGAAGCCGGATACTCGGTCGTGCTGTGCAACTCGGACGCACAGGTCGACAAGGAGTCGACATATCTGCAGATCGCGATCTCGGAGAACATGTCCGGCGTGATCATCGCGACCGCATCCGAGCTGTCAGATCTCGATCTGATCCTGGCGACAGGACGACCGCTGGTGGCGGTCGACCGCAGCACGACGTACGACGTCGACGGCGTGGTGATGGCGAACCGTGCTGCCGGCACGTCGGCGACGAAGGCCCTGATCGACGCCGGATATCAGCGGATCGCCTACATCGGCGGTCCGGAGCACATCGACACGGCGGCCGAACGCGCAGCCGGGTGGCGGGCCGCGCTCACGCAGGCGCAGCCTGAGGCCGACCTCGACGCACTACTGCGCTTCGCGACCTTCCGCGTCGACGGTGGCCGCGCGGCGATGGAAGAGCTGCTCGCCATGCCTGAGCCTCCGGACGCGGTCGTCGCGGGCAACAACCTCATCGGTGTGGGAGCGATCCAGGTGCTCACGGAGCATGGGCTCACGCCTCCGAAGGTCGGTGTCGCGGTCATCGGCTCGTTGCCTTTCACGACCCTGTCTCCGACGGCTGTCACGGTCGTTCGGCTGCCGGCGCGTCACATGGGAGTCACGGCGGCCAAGATGCTGCTGGAGCGGATCGGCGGCGATGAGCAGCCGGCCCGCACGGTCGTGCTGCGCAACGAACTGCAGGCGGCGAGCGTTCTTCGCTGAGCATCACGAGCGCGCCCCGCTCTCGGGGCACTGTTCGCGCTTGCGTCGTGAAATCGATTTCGCGTACAGTTGCAAGAGGATCCGCGATCGAGGAGGACCGCCATGCAGTACACGCTCGGAGTCGATATCGGCACGTCGAGCACCAAGGGTGTCCTCGTCGCGGCGGACGGCACGATCGCCGCATCCGCAACACGTGCCCACGACGTCGATCGCCCGCACACGGGGTGGGTCGAGATGGATGCGCGCATCTGGTGGGACGAGTTCGTGAGCATCGCGAATGAGCTGATCTCGGCCCTTCGACAGGCTCAGGGACCGGGTGCGGCTCAGGGACCGGATGTGGCTCAGGGACCGGATGCGGCTCAGGGACCGGGTGCGGCTCAGGGACCGGATGCGGCTCAGGGACCGGGTGTGGAGATCACCGCCGTCGGCGTGAGCGGGATGGGCCCGTGCGTGCTGCTCGCCGACGCGCATGACGAACCGGTTCGGCCCGCGATCCTCTATGGCGTCGATACGCGCTCCGGCGCCCAGATCGCGCGCATGACCGACGAGCTCGGCACCGACGAGATCACGCGCGTCGGCGGATCGACCCTGACCTCCCAGGCGGGTGGGGCGAAGATCGCGTGGATCTCCGACGAGGAGCCGGATGCCTGGGCCGAGGCCCGTCGCTTCTTCATGCCGGCATCCTGGCTCGCTCGCATGCTCACCGGTGCCTATGTGCTCGACCACCAGTCGGCGAGCCAGACGTCTCCGCTCTACGACATCGAGAATGAGACCTGGCACGACCCGTGGTGGCAGCGGTACGCCGACACGATCGAACAGCCGCGACTCACCTGGGCGGGAGAGATCGCCGGTGAAGTGACCGATGCGGCGTCCGAGTCGACCGGCATCCCTGCAGGGACTCCGGTCATCACCGGCACGATCGACGCATGGACCGAGGCTGTCAGCGTCGGCGCTCACGAGATCGGCGATCTCATGCTCATGTACGGCACGACGATGTTCCTTGTCGCCACGGGCGAGCAGACGCTGCGCACCCCGTCGATGTGGACCACGGCCGGTGCATTCCCCGGCACGCGCAACCTCGCCGGGGGGCTCTCCACCTCCGGCGCACTCACCGCATGGCTCAAGGACCTCACCGGGTCCGGCTATCCGGAGCTCCTCGCCGAGGCCGAGGTCTCGGGCCCCGGCGCCAGGGGGTTGCTGATCCTGCCGTACTTCGCGGGAGAGCGAACGCCCATCCAAGACCCGGACGCTCGCGGCATCATCGCCGGTCTCACGCTTGAGCACGGCAGGGGCGACCTGTACCGCGCCGCACTCGAGGCGACCGCGCTGGGGGTGCGCCACAACGTCGAGACCATGCGCGCCGCGGGCGCCGATATCACCCGCATCGTCGCGGTGGGTGGCGGAACGCAGGGGCAGCTCTGGCTGCAGGTCATCTCTGATGTGACCGGCCTCGTGCAGGAGGTGCCGCAGACCACGATCGGCGCCAGCTACGGGGCGGCGTTCCTCGCAGCATCCGCCGTGGCACCCGATGGAGCGGCACCCGCGATCACCGACTGGAATCCGATCGCGCAGACCATCACCCCGAACCCCGAACTCCGCGCCTTCTACGACACTCTCTTCGACCGCTACGTGCGCCTGTACGAAGGCACGAAAGAGCTCGCCCACGAACTCGCCGCCGATCAGCGCGGCGCCTGACCCCAACCCCGGAGGAACCATGACCAGCTACACCCTTCCCGCCGCGGCATCCCGCCCGGCATCCGCCCCGAAGACCGCATACCTGATCACCTCCGGTGACCTGCGCGAGGCCGCCAATGTCGGCGGGTGGGAGACGCAGGCCGCCCTTGAGGCCAGCGTCACCGGCGTCTTCAATGAACTCGGCTGGAACGTCATCCGTGCGTTCGACGTCGACCCCGAGACCGGCCACGGCTACATCTCGAGCCAGCGCATGGGCATGGAGGTCTTCAAGAACATTCCGACCGACGCGCCGCTGATCGTCGCGATCGCCAACTGGCAGTACTCGCACCACGTGCTCGCGGGGCTGCGCACGCACGAGGGCCCCATCCTCACGACGGCGAACTTCGCACCGGACTGGCCCGGACTGGTCGGCCTGCTCGGCCTGAACGCGGGGCTCACCAAGATGGGCAAGCCGTACTCGTCGACCTGGTCTGTCGACTTCTCCGATGAGTGGTTCAAGGCGACCATCAAGGAGTGGATCGAGACCGGCACGATCACCCATGACTACTCGCACGTGCGTGAACTTCCGGCGCTGCCGGACAGCCCCGAGAAGCAGCTCGGCGAGGCGCTCGCCGCACAGCTGCGCGATGAGAAGGCCATCATCGGCGTCTTCGACGAGGGCTGCATGGGCATGTACAACGCCATCTTCGACGATGAGCTGCTCAACCAGACCGGCATCTACAAGGAGCGCCTCTCGCAGTCAGCGCTGTACGCAGAGATGCTGCAGGTGCAGGAGCACGAGGCGGACGCCGCGTACGACTGGCTCATCGACCACGGCATGACGTTCCGCTTCGGCGAGGACGGCGCCACCGAGCTCACCCGCGAGCAGGTGCAGTGGCAGATGAAGATGTACATCGCCGCTCTGCGCATCGCTGACGACTTCGGTCTGGATGCTGTCGGCATCCAGTACCAGCAGGGCCTGAAGGATCTCGTCCCGGCATCCGACCTGGCCGAAGGCATCCTGAACTCCACCGAGCGTCCTCCGGTGACCTCGCGCGACGGCTCGCGGGTGCTCCACGAAGCCCGCGCGTTCCCGCACTTCAACGAGGCCGACGAGGGCGTCGCGGTCGACGCTCTGGTCACCGATCGCGTGTGGCGGGCCATGGGCCTCGTGCCCGACAACACCCTGCACGACGTGCGCTGGGGCGAGGAGTACGACGGCCAGTTCGTCTGGGCATACGAGATCTCCGGCTCCGTGCCCGCCTCGCACCTCGGCGGCTGGGACAAGGCGGAGGGGTGGCGTCAGGGGCACGTCTTCTTCCCCGCAGGCGGTGCGACTCTCAACGGCGTGTCCAAGCCTGGTGAAGTGGTGCTGAGCCGCGTGTTCATCGCCGACGGCATCCTTCAGGCCGATATCTTCCGCGCATCCGTCGTCGAGCTGCCGGTCGACGAGACCGAGCGCCGCAAGGCCGCCACGAACGAGGAATGGCCGCTCGCGCACGTCGTGCTGCATGGCGTCTCGCGCGACCAGTTCATGGCCCGCCACAAGGCCAACCACGCCCAACTCGTCTACGCGCCGGATGCCGAGACCGCCGACAAGGCCCTCATCGCGAAGGCGGCGATGTTCGACGGCATGGGCATCAAAGTGAACCTGATCGGCGACGTCGCGGTCTGATCGCGCGCTCCCGCATGAGACCGAGTTTCCTGCACGAGACCGATCGTGTGGAGGTCGGTCTCGTGCAGGAAACTCGGTCTCGGCCGGCGGGTTACGATCTGACTCATGCATGACGACACCTCGCTCACCATCGGCCGCGTCAAGCGCGTCCTCGAAGAGCGCATCCGCCCCGCGATCCATTCGGCGCCCGTCCCGCTGACGGTCCAGGCGCACGAGCTCCCCGGCGAGCCCATCGCTCCATCCGATGGTCTCGCACTCGAGTACGCGCCGGCGCGAGTGGGCGAGGCGTGGGGACCGGCATGGGGAACCACCTGGTTCCGACTCACCGGTCAGGTGCCCGCAGAGTGGGCGGGCCGCCGTGTCGAGGCCGTCATCGATCTGGGCTTCGACATCAACATGACCGGCTTCCAGTGCGAAGCGCTCGTCTATCGAGCCGACGGAACGCCGGTCAAGAGCCTCAACCCGCGCAATCAGTGGCTGCCGATCGCCGAGGTCGCAGCGGGCGATGAGCCGGTCGAGCTGTACCTCGAGGCCGCGTCCAACCCGGTGCTGCTGGATTACCACCCCTTCCTCCCCACGCAGGAGGGCGACATCCTCACCTCATCGAAGGAGCCCCTGTACCGCGCTCGCCGGATGGATCTCGCGGTCTTCGAGCCCGACGTGTTCGAACTCGCCCTCGACCTCGACGTGCTGCTCGAGCTGCAGGCAGAACTTCCTGCGACCGCGCCGCGCCGCATGCGCATCCTGCAGGCGCTCGACAACGCGCTCGACGACCTCGACCTTCAGCACATCGTCGAGACGGCACCCGCTGCCCGTGCTCAGCTCGAAGACGTGCTCGCCGCACCGGCAGAGGCCAGCGCGCACCGCATCTCCGTGATCGGCCACGCCCACATCGACTCGGCCTGGCTGTGGCCGCTGCGCGAGACGATCCGCAAGGTCGCTCGCACCACGTCGTCGATGACGTCGCTGCTCGAGGAGCAGCCGGACTTCCAGTACGGCATGTCGAGTGCGCAGCAGTACGCCTGGCTGAAGGAGCACCGTCCAGAGGTCTTCACGCGCGTGAAGGCCGCGATCGCCGAGGGGCGCTTCCTGCCGCTGGGCGGCATGTGGGTCGAATCCGACACGGTCATGCCGACCGGTGAATCGCTCGTGCGCCAGTTCTCGCACGGCCAGCGCTTCTTCGAGCGCGAGTTCGGCATCCGCTCCAGGGGCGTGTGGCTCCCCGACAGCTTCGGCTACTCGCCGGCACTGCCGCAGCTGATGCGCCGCGCCGGATTCGAGTGGTTCTTCACGCAGAAGATCTCGTGGAACCAGCAGAACGCCTTCCCGCACCACAGCTTCCTGTGGGAGGGCATCGACGGCTCGCAGGTGTTCACCCACTTCCCGCCGATGGACACGTACAACTCGCAGCTCTCGGGCATGGAGGTCGCCAAGGCCGCCCGGCAGTTCAAGGAGAACCGGGTCGCCACCCGTTCGATCGCACCGGTCGGCTGGGGCGACGGCGGTGGCGGCACGACGCGCGAGATGGTCGGTCGCGCCAAGCGAATGAACGACCTCGAAGGAAGCGCACGCGTCGAGTGGCAGCATCCTGATGCCTTCTTCGACGCTGCGAAGGCTGAGCTGACGCATCCCGCCGTCTGGGTCGGCGAGCTCTATCTCGAACTGCATCGCGGCACGCTCACCAGCCAGCACGGCACGAAGTCGCGCCACCGCCGGGCGGAGCATGCGCTCGTCGAGGCCGAGCTGTGGGCGACGACGGATGCTGTGCGCAACGGCACCCCGTATCCGCAGGCCGAACTCGACGAGCTGTGGCAGATCGTGCTGCTGCACGAGTTCCACGACATCCTGCCGGGAACGTCGATCGCGTGGGTGCATCGTGAAGCCGTCATCGCGCTCGAAGCCGTCATCGCGAGGGCGAAGGCGATCTCGGATGCTGCGCGCCGCTCCCTCGCAGGCGAAGGCGACCGTGCGCTGGTGTTCTCCCCGGTCTCGGTCGCAGGGCCTGCGCCGCTCGGAGCGACGGTCTCCGCGGCATCCGCTGATTCCGTCTCCCTCGACGCATCCGGCGATGACATCGTGCTGGCGAACGCGCTGGTGCGCGTGAGGATCTCGGCAGAGGGGCTCATCGTCTCGGCCGTCGATCTCGCCACCGGTCGCGAGGCGGTCGCAGGCGGCAAGGCCGCCAACCTGCTGCAGTTGCACCAGGACTTCCCGAACATGTGGGACGCGTGGGACATCGATCGGTATTACCGCAACCGCACCACCGATCTGCGCGATGTGATCGGCATCCGCTCCCGTCTTGTCGATGGCGTCGCCGAGGTCGTCATCGAGCGTGCCTTCTCCGAGTCGACGATCACGCAGACCCTCACGCTCGAACCGGATTCGCGGACCGTCAAGATCGTCAACGACATCGACTGGCGCGAGACCGAGAAGCTGCTCAAGCTCGCATTCCCGCTCGATGTGCAGGCATCGCATACCGAGGCCGAGACGCAGTTCGGCTACCAGGCGCGCGTGACGCACACGAACACCAGCTGGGAGGCGGCGAAGTTCGAGACCTCGATGCACCGTTTCGTACTGGTGCGCGAAGACGACTTCGGCGTCGCTCTGGTGAACGACTCGATCTACGGCTACGACACCATGCGTGAGGTGGAGGACGACTCGGTGACCACCACGGTGCGGCTGTCATTGCTGCGCGCCCCGCGGTTCCCCGACCCCGACACCGATCACGGCCGTCACGTGATCACCACCGGCATGGTCATCGGTGCCGGGCCCGCCGAGGCCACCAGAGCCGGCATCGAGCTCAACGCTCCGTCCACCGTGCTGCGGGGCCGTGCCGATGTCGCTCCGCTCGTGTCAGTGAGCGGAGACGGCATCATCGTGTCGAGCGTCAAGCTCGCGGATGACGGCTCGGGCGACGTCATCGTGCGCGTGTACGAGTCGCTGGGGCGACGCGTCTCGGGATCGCTCACGGCCGACTTCGATCACCGTGAGATCCGTGAGGTGTCGCTGATCGAGGACGCCTTGGACGACGCCCGCATCGGCGGCGACCTGAAGCTGCGTCCCTTCGAGGTGCGCACTCTCCGCATCGTGCGCTGAATCCGTGCGATCAGCGGGGCCTCCCGCTCCTGCGCCGAGGTGGCAGCCGGCCGGGAGCGGGTAGTCTGGCCACACGATGAGGATGACGCGTCGCCAGCTGCTGATCGGCGCCGGAGCAGGCGCTCTCGGCGTGCTGCTTGTTTCCTGCACGCCCGAGCCGACGCCGACGCGAACCCCGACGCGCACGCCGACTCCGTTGCCGACGACGAAGGTGCCCGCACCCGCCGCGAGCATGCGCAGTGCATGGGCGACAGACCCGTTCTCGCGTGGTGCCGTGAGCTATACGCGCATCGGCGTGCAGTCGGCGACGCGTGAGACCCTCGCCGAGCCGGTCCAGGGGCGGGTGTACTTCGCCGGCGAGGCGACCGATGCCGACAACCCCGGCACGATGCGAGGCGCCATCCACTCCGGTGAGAGCGCGGCGATGCGCCTGCGTGCCACCGTGGAAGCAGGCGAGCGCATCGCGGTGATCGGTGCGGGCCTCGCCGGGGCGACCGTCGCCGCTGACCTCGCCGACCTCGACGTCGAGGTGACCGTCTTCGAGGCGCGCGATCGTGTCGGCGGACGCATCCACTCCCAGGTCGAAGACGACTGGCCACTGCCCGTGCAACTCGGCGGGTGGCTGGTCGGGGCGGACGATGACACCGCCCTCGCCGAGACCGTGGAATTGGCGACGGCGCTGTGGCGCTCGCCCGAGGGCGCGATCGAGCCGCCGGCGAACGCTGCGTTGGAGACCGCGATCGCCGCGGCGCAGGCACTCCCGGCCGATGTCTCGCTGGCCGAGGCTCTCACCGCGACTGGCGCGGACCCGGAAGAGCCGACTCTCGCCGCGCTGCTCGCGTACCTAGCGACCACCTCGGGGGCCGACGCGGAGAAGCTCTCGGCCTGGTTCCCCCCTGCGTTGCCGCTCGCCGTCTCGCAAGGATTCATCGGAGATCTCACGGAGTTCGTGCAGGAGCGGCTGGGGGATGCACAGCTGACCCTGTCCTCGCCGGTGACCCGCATCGCCTACGACGACTCAGGTGTCAGCCTGCGGCTCGGAACAGGAGAGTCGACGTCGTTCGATCGTGTCGTGGTCACGGTTCCGCTCGGTGTGCTGCAGCGCGAGGGTATCGAATTCGCCCCTCCGCTGCCTTTCACGCACCGCGGTGCGTTGAACGCGCTCGGCATGGGGCACGTCGAGACGATCTGGCTGCGCTACGACGAGCCGTTCTGGGACACCGAGGCGACGATCTGGCATGTCGTGGGCGATGGCCTGGGCGGCGGTGGCCTGGTGAGGGAGGACACGGTGCCGGTGCGCACCTGGATCAACCTGCTTCCGGTCACCGGAGAGAATCTGCTGGTGGGGATCGTCGGCGGAGACGACGCAGAGAAGTTCGCCGAACTCGAGGAGGAGGGCGCGCTGCTGTCGGCGCTCACGTCGCTCGAACTCTTCCTGCCTTCCGCCGCGACGGGCTGACCCGGCTGATCACCGCGAGCACGGTGGCGACGAGCGCGAAGATCGCCAGGGCGAGCGCGCTCGTGAGCAGGAACTCCCCGATCCCGCTCACCTGGCGCAGGTCGAGGAAGTAGTACGGGTACCAGCCGATCATCGGCCCGCGCCACATCGTCACGCCGCCCCACACGAGCGGGAAGACAAGGGATCCGGGGATGATCCACCACGGCACGGAGCGGTGCCCCGGTGTGAGCGTCCATGCGATCGCCGCGAAGGCCGGCAGCCAGAAATGCAGCACCTGATCCGACCATGGCACGTCGACACGGATGCCGCGGAGCCCGGCCTGCCAGACGATGAGAGCGAACGCGAGCCCTGCGGTGATCGTCCACGTGAGCACGAGTGAGAGGGCGACGCTGAACCAACGCGGATCATCGTCGCGGCGGAAAGCGATGACCCCGCCGATCACGAGCAGCACGACGAGCGCGAAGTTCGATTCGACGGTGAGGTACGCGAAGAAGTTGCGTCCGGCGATGGTCTGGGAACTGAGGCCCCAGAACAGCCGGTGAATGAGCGCAGCGAGGCACACGGCCGCCGTGACAAGGCGGAGTGCGCCGAACATCGTTCGTGCCCTCACTGCCGCCAGCCTCCCCTTTCGACGCGGTTCCACGTCATCCGGCGATTCTACGGAGGACTGCCCCGGTGTCGAACTCGCGGTCACCGATTGACGGGCCCCGGCCGGCTCAGATCCCGCCGATCGTCGCTGCCACAGAGCACACCGCGAGGAGCGTGCACCCGATCACGAGCCCGATCTGCCAGTCGTACACGAGCGCGGTGATCCCGAAGCCCAGCAGGCCGAGAAGCACGCCGAGCGAAAGCCCCACCCGCAGCTCACGGGTGAGGACGCGCACGGATGTCCCGCGGACGCACCTCGCCTAGTGCGAGCGCCCTGGTCACGCTCTCCGCGCGCTTGAGGATGCGTGCGGCGTCGTCGATCGTGAAGATGCCGACCAGTAGTTCATCAGACTGCGGGATGTCTGCGTGCCGCGATGAACGCGCGGTGGTCGGCGAGTGAGACCGCCGCATACTCGCGACTCCATGACAGCAGCGCGTCGGCGATCGACCTGCCTCCGCCGATGTAGCCGGCGACCTCCGTCGCCGACACCGATTGGCTGTGCGCACGCGCGAGCGTCGCGGCGCACGCCCTGGCGTAGGTGACGAAAGGCCCGTCATCGAGTTCCTCCACCTCGACGCCGCCCTTCAAGTCGTGGAACTGGCGGACGTAGAAGTCGCCGTTGGGGCTGCGCAGATGGCCGAGGAACGGATCGGAGAGCGCCTGCAGTATCCGCTGCATCGCGACGACTCTGGCGCCCTCGCCGGACGCCTCGATGAGCTCGGTCAGCACCGCCGGCTGCGCCACGCGCCCGTATTGCACCAGCACGCTCTGTGACGCCTGCTTCGGCTGCATGAGGAGGGTGTGGCCGTCGCCGTCCTCGAACAGCACGAGGTAGCAGCGGGTGCCCACGCTGCCCACGCCGACCACACGTCTCGCGACGTCCGACACTGCATAGTGCTGGAGCAGCAGGGCGACGTCGCTGCTGGCGGTGCGACGGTACTGCTCGACCAGGTCGTCGACGAGGTCATGCAGCTCAGGCCCGACGGCGCTGAGGGTCGGATGCTGGTGCACGAAGCGTCGCCGACCGTCGGTGCCCGTCTCGGTCAGGCGCTGCACGGCGCGTTCGCCGGTGCGGCGCTGCGCCTGTTTCACGGCCTTGCGGATTGCGCGCTGCGCGTCGCGATCGAGCATCTTCTTGGTGGATTCGACGTCGAAGTGCGTGAAGTAGCGCTCGGTCGGGCTGAGCGCGGTGTTGGTCCGCATGCCGCGAGCGTACGACTTCACGGCGGCGCGCACGGCGTGCTCGATCACGGCATCCGAGCGTCCGGATGCCTGACCGCCGACGACGATGCTCGCGGTGAGTCGCTTCACATCCCACTCCCACGGTGCCCACGCGGCCTCGTCGAAATCGTTCAGATCGAACATGAGGGCGCGCTGCGCCGAGGCGTAGAACCCGAAGTTCGACACGTGCGCGTCGCCGCACGCGGCGACCAGGATGCCGGAGTGCGGCCCGTCCGCGAGGTCGGCTGCCATCAGAGCGGCAGTCCCACGGTAGAACGCGAAGGGACTCGCTGCCATGCGCTCGGCCCGCAGCGGGACGAGATCGGGCAGGCGAGTGGCATCCTGCTCGGTGAGGATGCCCAATGGATCGCGGGGCGCATCCGAAAGCAGAGCCAGATCCGCGCGCGGCGCCGCTCGTCGAGCGCTCCGCCCCGGCTCCAAGAGCTCGGTGCGGGAGGGCGGGCGTGCCGACGTGGTGCTCATCGGCCAATGATGGCAGGCGATGGCTCGCGGAAGGAACGAAGCGGCTCTTCGGGTGGTCAGTCGGCAGCGAGGAGGAACGGCCGTGCGGCGGGTGGATCCGATCAGGCTGGATCGATTCGCAGTACGTCGGGCGACTCTCCGCCTTCCAGGTCGTCGGAGATGCGGATGCTGCGGGCCAGATCATCCAGTGCGGGGATCAGCGTGCCGAACGTCTCGCGGGAGCCGCCCACGGCGGTCAGCGTGACCAGGTGCGTTCCGGTGTCCCACGTGTACGTGGCGAATGGAGGTGCGGATGGCTGCTCGGGGAAGGACATCACGAGCTTCTCGCCGACGCCGAGTCGGGTGGGGAACGACTCGGTGTCGTCGTACTCCATCGGCATCATGGCCCTGGCCGTGCGCACGTCGTTCGTCAGTTCCTGCGTCGTCGCCATCGCGACCACGAGTTCGGGTTCGGACTTCCATGTCCACACCAGCACGCGGCCGTCCGCGCGCTTCATCATCGCCGGCGCGAGTTGGCTGATCGCCCACGCGCCGATGCGCGTTCCGCGAGCCGGGGTGCCGCCGCCTGCCTGCACGGCATTGCCCATCAGTATCCGCAATGCGGCCTTGCGGTGACGGCGCCCCTTCCAGCCGAAGGAGTCGGTCACGGGGATCCAGAGCTGCGGGTCTGCGGAGCTGGCGATGCGCATGTCACCACGGTAGAGGATGAGTCTGCGTGAGAACCCTGACTCCGGCTGGCCTCCCGAACGCCCGCAGACCGCTCGGGTAGAGTTGCCAGCGCCCTGAACCGGGCTCTTCCCCGACGCGTACCGTAAGGCTGCCATTCGTGACCTCCTCTGACGCTCCGATCGACAAGATCGCCTCGTCGAGCGCCCCCGAGCCCACCCCGTCACGCAGTGATCGACCGCTGCGCATCGTGATCGGATGCGACACGTTCGCCCCGGACATCAACGGAGCGGCCCGCTTCGCCGAGCGGCTGGCGGCAGGTCTCGTGCAGCGCGGTCACGATGTGCACGTCGTTGCGCCGAACCGGAAGTACCGCAGAGCGGAGCCCCAGACCGAGGTGATCGAGGGCGAGCCGATGACGCTGCACCGGCTGCCGTCGGTGCGGTGGGCGCCGCACGACTGGCTGCGGTTCGTGTGGCCGTGGCGCACCAAGCACTATGCCCGCAAGGTCATCGATCGTGTGCAGCCCGATGTCGTGCACATCCAGTCGCACATCGTGATCGGCCGTGGACTCGCGCGCATCGCGGCTGAGCGCGGCATCCCGATCATCGCCACCAACCATGTGATGGCCGAGAACATCCTCGATCACACCACGATGCCGAAGTTCATCGACGACCTGGTGCTGCGCTTCGCCTGGGCCGATGCCAAGCGCACCTTCGACCTGACGCGCGCCATCACCACCCCGACACGTCGCGCCGCCGACTTCCTCGAGCGCACCGTCGAGGTGCAGGGTGTCATCCCGATCAGCTGCGGCATCGACCGCACGCAGTACACGCCCGTGCTCGCACCGCGTGACAAGAACCGCATCATCTTCGTCGGCCGCCTCACCGCCGAGAAGCAGGTCGAGGTCATCCTGCAGGCGATGACGAAGCTCGACCCGTCGCTCGAGACGACCTTCGACATCGTCGGCGGTGGCGATCAGCGCAAGAACCTCGAGCGGCTCACGGCCGAGCTCGGTCTCGCCGACCGCGTCACGTTCCACGGACGCACCACTGACGCGGAGCTGCGTGCACTGCTCTCTCGCGCGAGCCTGTTCGTGATCGCCTCGATCGCCGAGTTGCAGTCGATCGCGACCATGGAGGCGATGGCGTCGGCCCTGCCGATCGTCGCAGCGAATGCCGTCGCACTGCCGCACCTCGTGCACGACGGTGAGAACGGCTACCTGTTCGAACCGGGCGACGCCGACGACCTCGCGGCACGCCTCACGGATGTGCTCACGGCGGAGCCTGCCGCGTACGAGCGGATGCAGCAGGCATCGCTCGACGGCGTCATGGTGCACGACATCAATCGCACGCTCGACACTTTCGAAGCGCTCTATCGCGACGAACCGCTGCCGGCGTAACCATGCACATCGTCTTCTTCGGCGATCAGCACCTCGACTCGCTCGGCGGCGCGCAGGTGTCGATGAGGCTGCAGCGACGATATCTGGAGCGCGCGGGGCACACCGTGACCGTCGTCGCCCCGGCGATGCCCCTTCGACAGGCTCAGGGGCCGAAGGGCCAGGGGCCGAAGGGTCAGAGGCCGAAGGGCCAGGGGCCGAAGGGCCAGGGGTCGAAGGGCCAGGGGCCGAAAGCCGCGGACGCCGGCTACCTTGACCTGCCATCGGTCCCGATCACGGTCGACCGCGAGTACTCGATGTCGTGGCCAGGCAGACGCACCGACCGATTCCTCGATCGGGCGTTCGCGCACCGGCCGCCCGTCGACCTCGTGCACGTGCAGGCCGACTTCTGGGGTGCATTCATCGGGCATCGCTTCGCACATCGCCACGGCATCCCTGTGGTGCACACCATGCACAACCGTGTCGATGTCGGCATGGCCGCCGTCACCCCGCTGCACAAGCCTGTGCTCGCGGTGCTCAATCTCTGGCGGCGGGCGGCGATGAGGGGGATCGGCAGTCCGGTCGGCGGCAGCGACGGCTGGGCGTTCCTGCGGGGTATCGCCCAGGGGTCGAGCGCTGTGACGGCACCTTCCGGCCACTTCGCGCGCCGCCTCGAGCAGCACGGTGTCTTCGATCCGGTGGACGTGGTGTGGAACGGCATCGACGATGAGCTGCTGGCGCAGACCCTCGCGGCGCGGGACTCGAACGTCGCGCCCGGCACCCGGCGTCCGCGCTTCGTGTGGCTCGGGCGGATGAGCCCGGAGAAGCGGCTGCTGCCGTTCCTCCAGGCGGTCGTCGAATCGCGTGTGGATGCCGAGATCGAGGTGATCGGCGGCGGCGGGCAGCTGCGCGCCGCCGAGAAGATCGCGCGCGGTCATGACGGCATCCGGTTCGCCGGTCGGCTGCCGTATGCCGAGACTCTCGCCCGGATCGCCGCGGCGGATGCCGTGGTGCAGACATCGATCGGATTCGAGACGCAGGGCATGACGCCGTTCGAGGCGGCGACCCTGGGCACGCCGACCGTCGTCAGCGACCCGGACATCGCCGGCGAGCTGCGCGGCGGGCTGTGGGAAGTGCCGGATGCGTCGGTCACCGCGCTCACCGAGACGCTTCAGCGCGCAGCATCCGACATCGTGGCAGGTCGCGCGCCGACGCCCGATCCGGACGTCGCGGCGGCGTTCCGCCAGTCATCGCGCACGGCCGCGATGATCGAGGTCTACGAGCGCGTGCTCGCGCAGCGCTGAGAGTGCGCATGACGGCGTGCCGGACTTCGACTTCCGCGGCGTCACCGCCGACCCGCGACTTCGGTTCGGCTGCCGTGCTGCGGCAGAACTTCGCGCGGGTACTGGCCACGACGCCGACGGCGTATCGCGCGAAGTTCGCGTGCGCAGACGAATCGGCCGCCTGACCCGCTCAGTCGTCAGCGCGCGACCAGTGCGCCGGTGTCGGCAGGGTCGTCTGGCGCACATCGAGCCCTGAATGGCCGACGGCAGCCAGGCAGTACAGCAGCGACTGCGTCGGGTAGCCGTGCGGACGGTTGTCACGGATGATCGCCGCGTCGTCGGTGGGGTCGAGAGCAGCGGATGCCGCGAGCAGCTCGATCCACTCAGCATCCCAATCGTCCGACCTGGCGGCGTGAGCTCGGAACTCCGGCAGCCATCTGGCGATGCGCGCGGTCGCCGGGTCATCGAGTCCGTCGTGCGCGATCATGTGCACGCCTGTCGGCACGGGGGTCTCGGTGAGGCTCTCACCGTCCCACGACAGTACGCGCGCAGCATCCGGCCCCACCTCGAGAAGGTTGAAGCCGTGCATCCGCAACGGCGCCACGGGAGAGCGGCCGGCGACGGATTCCAGCGCCAGGGTGCCGCGGGTGAGCACCTGATCCTCCGGGAGGTCGAGCACGTCGGCCCGGTTGAGCAGCACGGCGAGGCGTCGACTGCTCTGGTCCGCCGCGAGCCAGGCGCCGCCCGCACGGCGATCGCGGATGCCGGTCACCCCCGGATAGCGCTCTGGCCACCATTCGCCGAGCGAGTCCCATGCGCGCTGCGGATCCTCGTCTCGGACCGCGAGCAGTCGCGACCCTCTGGATCCATCAGTCGCGAGCTCAGCGACATCGATCACGACGGTGCACACGGTCGCCAGTCTAGGGGGTGCGAGGTAAGGGCAGGCGGCTACCGCACACCCTTCATGAGGCGCAGCACCGGCTTGGCGCCGAACAGCATCGCCACGCCGACCGCGGCCGCGATGAGCCCGAGCACGAGGAAGTACGGCACCTCGTTCGTCGGATCGTAGAAGACCGCGAGCTGACCGGCCAGTGCCGTGCCGAGCGACACGGACAGGAAGAACAATGCGACCATCTGCGTGTGGAAAGCCTGCGGGGCCAGTTTCGTCGTCACGGACAGCCCGACGGGGGAGAGCAGCAACTCGGCCACGGTGAACGCGAACAGGATGCCGATGATCGCGAGCAACGGTGTCGAGTTCTCGCCGCCCCCTGCGAAGGGCAGGAACAGCAGGAACGCGCCGCCCATCACGATCGCGCCGAGCCCGAACTTCACCGGCGTCGACGGCTGCCGCTTACCGAGTCGCGTCCAGAGCCAGGCGAAGACGCCCGAGAGCACGATGATGAACACGGGGTTGATGGACTGCACCCAGGACACCGGCATCTCCCAGCCGAACAGGTCACGGTTCAGGCGCTTGTCCGAGTACACGGTGAGCACGGTGAACTGCTGCTGGTACAGCGACCAGAACGCCACCGAGGTGAGGAACAGCGGCACGAACGCCCACACGCGGCTGCGTTCCTCGGATGTGACCTTGCCACTGCCGATGATCACGGCGAAGTACGCGATCGTCGCGGCGATGACCGTGATGATGACGACCAGTGCGAGGTTGTCGGCACGGATGATCCCGGTGAGGACGAGCACGACGATGACGACCACCGCTGCCGCTGCGATGCCGCCGACGAGCGGGTAGCCGCGCCGCGGCAGGGGGTTCGAGACCTTCCGGGCCTCGTCAGGAAGCGCGCGACGACCGAACGAGTACTGCACGAGGCCGGCCGTCATGCCGACAGCGGCCAGTCCGAATCCCCAGTGGAAGCCGATGGTCGACTGCAGCAGCCCCGTGAGGAGCGGGCCGAGGAAGGCGCCGAGATTGATGCCGAGATAGAACAGCGAGAAGCCGCCGTCGCGCCGTGTGTCGTCTGCGGAGTACAGCGTGCCGACGACTGCGGTCGCCGTCGCCTTCAGCCCGCCGGACCCGATGGCGACGAGGATGAGGCCGACGCCGACCCCGACGAAACCGGGCAGCAGTGCAAGCGCGACGTGTCCTGCCACGATGACGATCGCGCTGAGGAAGAGCACGCGTTCCGCGCCGAGCAGCCGGTCGGCGATCCATGCCCCGAGGATCGTCGACAGATACACGGCGCCGCCGTCGATTCTCGCTGAGCGGAGTGACCCGCCCGCGTGGTCTTCGTTCAGGGCAGAATCGAAGCATGAACATCGTCGTCGGAGTCACGGGCGGCATCGCCGCGTACAAGACGGTCAATCTGGTGCGACTGCTGATCAAGGCGGGTCACGACGTGACGGTGATCCCCACGGAGGATGCACTGCGTTTCGTCGGCGCGCCGACGTGGGAGGCGATCAGCCGCAGCCCCGTCACCACAAGCGTGCACGATGACGTGGCGAAGGTGCGGCACGTCGCGCTCGGTCAGGCGGCGGAACTCGTCATCGTCGCACCGGCCACCGCGAACACCATCGCGAAGATGACCGCGGGGCTCGCCGACGATCTTCTCGGTACGACCCTGCTGGCGACGACGGCACCGGTCGCGATCGCCCCGGCGATGCACACCGAGATGTGGCGGCATCCGGCCACTCAGGCCAATATCCAGACGCTGCGCGAGCGCGGGGTCAGCATCCTCGGCCCCGGCGACGGCGAGCTGACCGGCGGTGACTCCGGGCCAGGGCGGATGCTCGAGCCCGAAGTGATCGTCGAAGGAGCCCTCTCGTTGCTGGCGCCGGAGGATCTGACGGGGATGCGCGTCGTCGTGTCGGCGGGTGGCACCCGCGAACCCATCGATCCGGTGCGGTTCCTCGGCAATCGCTCCAGCGGTCGGCAGGGAGTCGCGCTCGCCGCCGAGGCCGCGGCCCGCGGCGCCGAAGTCGAACTGGTCGCCGCGAACATCACGGCCGACGTGCTCGCCGAGGCGCGGCATCCGCGCATCACGGTGCGCACGGTCGGCACGGCCGCGCAGCTGGGTGAGGCGATGAGGGATGCCGCGGCATCCGCCGACGTCGTGATCATGGCGGCTGCCGTCGCGGACTACCGGCCCGCTGAAGCATCGGATCAGAAGCTCACCAAGGAGTCCGGCATCCTCGATCGCATCGACCTCGTCGAGAACGCCGACATCGTCGCCGGGCTCGCCGCGTCGCGCCCGCAGGGGCAGACGATCGTGGCCTTCGCGGCGGAGACGCTGTCCGATCCGGAGCAGCGCCGCGATCGCGCCCGCCGCAAGCGCGAGCGCAAGGGCGTCGACCTGCTCGCGGTCAACCTCGCAGACGCCGAGCACGGTTTCGAGAAGGCCGACAACGCGATCGAGATCATCGGAGAGGGAGGGGCGGTCGTGGCATCGGCCGATGGGTCGAAGCGCCAGGTCGCCCGTGCTCTGTGGGACGCGGTGCAGAGAACGCGCAGTTGAGGTAAAGTTGAGTCAACACCACTCAACTTTAAAGAGGAGCAGTCCAGGAGGACACGATGGCCAATCCCGCCCAGCCGCAGCAAGACGACCAGCAGTCCGCCCTCGAGCAGTTCGGCATCAATCTGACCGATCGCGCACGGCAGGGCAAGCTCGATCCGGTGATCGGGCGAGACAGTGAGATCCGGCGCGTCAGTCAGGTGCTCACGCGCCGCACGAAGAACAACCCGGTGCTGATCGGCGAACCAGGTGTCGGCAAGACGGCCGTCGTCGAGGGCCTTGCGCAGCGGATCGTCGCAGGAGACGTCGCGGAGTCGCTCAAGAACAAAGACCTCATCACGCTCGACATCTCCGCTCTCGTCGCCGGTGCGATGTACCGCGGTCAGTTCGAGGAGCGGCTGAAGCAGGTGCTGAAGGAGATCACCGAGTCCGACGGTCAGGTCATCACGTTCATCGACGAGCTGCACACGCTGATGGGCGCCGGCGGCGGCGAGGGGTCGGTCGCGGCATCCAACATGCTCAAGCCCATGCTCGCCCGCGGTGAGCTGCGGCTGATCGGTGCGACGACGCTGAACGAGTACCGCGAGTTCATCGAGAAGGATGCCGCGCTCGAGCGCCGCTTCCAGCAGGTCTATGTCGGCGAGCCCACGGTCGAGGACTCCATCGCGATCCTCCGAGGACTCAAGGGGCGCTACGAGGCGCACCACGGAGTGACCATCGCCGACAGCGCGCTCGTCGCCGCGGCCGCCCTGTCGAACCGGTACCTGCCGAGCCGCCAGCTACCCGACAAGGCGATCGACCTCATGGACGAAGCCATGTCGCGGCTGAAGATGGAGATCGACTCGTCTCCGGTCGAGATCGATCAACTCAAACGTCAGGTCGACCGAATGAAGCTCGAAGAGCTGGCTCTCAAGCGCGAGAAGGATGCCGCGTCGAAGGAGCGTCTCGTCGCGCTGCGCGAGCAGCTGGTGGAGCAGGAGCGCGAGCTCGCCGCCCTCGAGGAGCGCTGGGACCGCGAGCGTCAGGGCCTCAACCGTGTGGGAGAGCTGAAGAAACAGCTCGACGATGCGATCACGCAGCGAGACCTCGCGATGCGCGAGGCCGACTACACGAAGGCATCGAAGCTCGAGTACGAGACGATCAAGCGCCTGGAGCGAGACATCGCCGAGGCTGAGCAGGCCGAGGCCGTCTCCGCCGAATCGGGCGAGGGCCGGATGGTGAACGAGCAGGTCACCGACGAGGACATCGCTGCGGTCATCGCGGCGTGGACCGGCATCCCGGTCGGCCGTCTTCTGCAGGGCGAGAGCGAGAAACTGCTGCATCTGGAGAGCGAGCTCGGGCGGCGACTGATCGGACAGAAGGATGCCGTGCAGGCGGTGTCGGATGCCGTGCGCCGCTCGCGCGCGGGCATCAGCGACCCCGGTCGCCCTACCGGATCGTTCCTTTTCCTCGGCCCGACCGGTGTGGGAAAGACCGAGCTCGCCAAGGCGCTCGCCGAGTTCCTGTTCGACGACGAGCACGCCATGGTGCGCATCGACATGTCGGAGTACGGCGAGAAGCACACCGTTTCACGGCTCGTCGGTGCACCTCCCGGATACGTCGGGGACGAGCAGGGCGGGCAGCTCACCGAGGCGGTGCGGCGTCGCCCGTACAGCGTCGTGCTGCTGGACGAGGTCGAGAAGGCCCACCCTGAGGTGTTCGACGTGCTGCTGCAGGTGCTCGACGACGGGCGCCTCACCGATGGCCAGGGGCGCACGGTCGACTTCTCGAACGTCATCCTGATCCTGACCTCGAACATCGGCTCGCCGATCCTCATCGACCCGGTGATGTCCGCCGAGGACAAGCGGGATGCCGTGATGGCGATGGTGCGGCAGTCGTTCCGGCCCGAGTTCCTGAACAGGCTCGACGACATCGTGATGTTCCAGGCGCTGTCGGAGGACGACCTCGCGCAGATCGTCGAGCTGACCGTCGATCAACTGCAGCAGCGGTTGCACGACCGCCGCCTCACGCTCGCGGTCACCCCCGATGCCCGGTCGTGGCTCGCCGAACGCGGATACGACCCGGTGTACGGGGCGCGTCCGCTGCGCCGGCTCATCCAGAACGAGGTGCAGAACAAGCTGGCGACGGCGCTGCTCTCGGGTGGGGTGCGCGACGGCGACACCGTGCTGGTGGACGTCGCCGCGGACGGCGCCGGACTCGTGCTGACCTCGGCGTAGGCCGCTGCCGACGCGCCGGTGAGAGTTGGCGAAACGGCAAGAACCGGAGATCTTTCCGGATCGCAGGGGTGAAATGTTCTCTTGCGGCTGAGGCGTCGTCGATAGAGTCTCGTCTCATGTGTGCTGCCGGCGGACCGTTCGGTCTGCCGCCGGCGAGAGACGGGAGCTGTCATGACGCAGATCGGCATCGTGCGTGAACAGGATGATGAGACGAGGGTCGCCGCCACGCCGCAGACGGTGGGCGCGTTGCGCAAGATCGGATACGACGTGGCGGTCGAGGCCGGCGCCGGGGTGGCCTCCGCCTACCTCGACGATGCGTATGCGGCCGCCGGCGCGCGGGTCGTCACCGCCGTGGAGGCATGGGCGTCACCGATCCTGCTGAAGGTGAACGCGCCGACCGATGCAGAGATCTCCCGCATCGCGGACGGCGCCACCCTCATCGCGCAGCTGAGCCCGAACCTGCGTCCGGAGCTCCGGCAGGCGCTTGCGACCCGCGGGATCACTGCGCTCGCGCTCGACGCCGTGCCGCGCATCTCGCGCGCGCAGTCGATGGATGTGCTGAGCTCGATGTCGAACATCTCGGGTTACCGCGCGGTCGTCGAGGCCGCGAACGAGTTCGGCCGGTTCTTCACCGGCCAGGTCACCGCGGCCGGAAAGGTGCCGCCGGCCAAGGTGCTCGTCGCGGGTGCCGGTGTCGCCGGTCTCGCCGCGATCGGTGCCGCATCCAGCCTCGGCGCGATCGTGCGGGCGACCGACCCGCGGCCTGAAGTCGCCGACCAGGTGAAGTCCATCGGCGGGACGTACCTCGACGTCATCGTGCCCGACGAGCAGAAGGAAGTCTCCTCCGACGGCTACGCCAAGGCAACCAGTGAAGCCTATGATCGCCGCGCCGCCGAGCTGTACTCCGAGCAGGCAGCCGACGTCGACATCATCATCACGACAGCGCTCATCCCCGGCCGAGCCGCGCCCCGGCTGATCACGGCGGCGGATGTCGCGAGCATGAAGCCCGGCAGCGTCATCGTCGACATGGCCGCGGCGCAGGGAGGCAACGTCGAGGGCTCGGTGGGCGGACAGCGCGTCGTCACCGACAACGGCGTGATCATCCTCGGCTACACCGACCTCGCCGGGCGCCTCCCCACCCAGGCTTCGCAGTTGTACGGCACGAACCTCGTCAACCTGCTGAAGCTGATGACCCCAGGCAAGGACGGGCAGCTCGTCCTCGACTTCGAGGACGTCGTGCAACGCGCGGTCACGGTGGTTCGCGACGGCGAGGAGACCTGGCCGCCACCACCCGTGCAGGTGTCGGCGGCGCCGGGCCCTTCGACAAGCTCAGGGACCGGAAGCTCTTCGCTCGCTGAGCCTGTCGAAGCGAAGAAGCCTCTCTCGGCCGGAGCGAAGGTCGCCCTGATCGCCGCCGGCATCGCCGCGCTGTTCCTCGTCAACGCCGTCGCCCCCGCGCCGCTGCCGCAGCACTTCACCGTGCTGATGTTGTCGGTCGTCGTCGGCTTCTACGTCATCGGCAAGGTGTCGCACGCGCTGCACACGCCGCTGATGAGTGTCACGAACGCCATCTCGGGCATCATCGTCGTCGGCGCGATCGTGCAGATCGCGACCCCGAACATCGTGGTGCAGATCCTGTCCGCGCTCGCCGTGCTCGTGGCATCCGTCAACATCTTCGGAGGGTTCGCGGTCACGCGGCGAATGCTGAACATGTTCTCGAAGGGAGCCGGCAAGTGAGCACCATCGACGCTTCGACAGGCTCAGCGATCGCCGCATCCGTCGCGGGTGCCGCCTACATCGTCGCCGCATTGCTGTTCATCATGAGCCTTGCGGGGCTCAGCCGGCACGAATCCTCGCGCGCCGGCGTCACCTACGGCATGGTCGGCATGGCGATCGCGCTGGTCGCCACGATCTGGGTCACCTTCCAGGGGGCGTGGGGTCAGCCGCAGGCCGTCGTCGGCCTCGTGCTGCTGCTCGTCGCGATGCTCGTCGGTGCCGTGATCGGCCTGTGGCGGGCGCGCAGCGTCGAGATGACGGGCATGCCAGAGCTGATCGCACTGCTGCACAGCTTCGTCGGTCTCGCCGCCGTGCTGGTCGGCTGGAACGGTCACCTGTTCGCCCCCGGACTCACCGGCGCTCTCGCCGACGTCCACCACGCCGAGGTGTTCATCGGCATCTTCATCGGCGGTGTCACCTTCACCGGATCGATCGTCGCGTTCCTGAAGCTCTCAGGGCGCATCTCGTCGAAGCCGCTCATGCTGCCGGGCAAGAACCTGCTGAACGTCGGCGCGATCGTCGTGTTCATCGCCTTGACGGTCTGGTACGTCATCACCCCGTCCCTCGCGTTGCTCATCGTCGTCACGGCCCTGTCCCTCGCGCTCGGATGGCACCTGGTCGCTTCGATCGGCGGCGGCGATATGCCCGTGGTCGTCTCGATGCTCAACAGCTACTCGGGCTGGGCCGCGGCCGCCGCGGGCTTCCTGCTGAACAACGACCTGCTCATCGTCACCGGCGCGCTGGTCGGATCGTCCGGTGCATACCTGTCGTACATCATGTGCAAGGCGATGAACCGCTCGTTCATCTCGGTGATCGCCGGCGGGTTCGGCATCGCCGCTCCGAGCTCGGATGATGTCGATCACGGTGAGCACCGCGAGATCGATGCGGCCTCGGTGGCCGACATGCTGTCCGGTGCGTCTTCCGTCGTGATCACGCCCGGCTACGGCATGGCGGTCGCGCAGGCGCAGTATCCGGTCGCCGAGCTGACGCAGAAGCTGCGCGATCGCGGCGTGGATGTGAAGTTCGGCATCCACCCTGTCGCCGGGCGCCTGCCGGGACACATGAACGTGCTGCTGGCCGAGGCCAAGGTGCCGTACGACATCGTGCTCGAGATGGACGAGATCAACGACGACCTGTCATCCACGGCTGTCGTCCTCGTGATCGGTGCGAACGACACCGTGAATCCGGCCGCCGCAGAGGACCCGTCGAGTCCGATTGCGGGCATGCCGGTGCTACGGGTCTGGGAGGCCGAGAACGTCATCGTGTTCAAGCGCTCGATGGCGTCCGGATACGCAGGAGTGCAGAATCCGCTGTTCTTCCGGGACAACGCGCAGATGCTGTTCGGCGATGCGAAGGAGCGGGTGGACGACATCCTCCGGGCGCTGTAGCGGTGTAGTGCCGGCGCAGCCGAGAGCTACTTCCCCGTGAACTGCGGCGGGCGCTTCTGCTGGAACGCCGCGAAGCCTTCGCGGTAGTCGTCGGTGTCGCGCAGCGACGATTGGTTCGCGTTCTCCTCCGCGACGGCATCCCACAACGCGAGGCGCTCGTCGCGCAGCCTGGCGACGAGGCGCTTGCTGGCGAGGAACGCCTGCGTCGCGCCGGCGGCGGCCGCGGAGGCTGCGGCAACGGTCACCGCGATCACTTCGGCGGCAGGCAGCACCTGCGAGAAAAGTCCCGACTGCACAGCTTCGGTGCCGCTCATCAGCCGCCCTGTGTAGACGAGATCGAGCGTCTTGTGCGCGCCGAGGCGCTCGTAGAACAGTGCGTGCCCGCCGGAGTCGAGGGTCGCGCCGAGCGCCGCGAACGGCGATCCGATCTTCGCCGTGTCTGCGACGTACACGACATCCGTGGCGATCAGCAGGCCGAGACCGACGCCGAGGCATGCGCCGTGCGCGGCTGCGAACGTCGGGGCGGGGAACGCCGACATCCTCTGCAGCAGCGGGGTGACGAGCCGGCTGAGGTATCCGGTCACATCGTCGGTTGCCGGGTCCACGCCGGCGATGTCGCGCCCGGCGCAGAATCCGGCACCCTCACCGCGGAGCACGAGCGCCCGCACGCCCGCGGCCTCGGCTGCGTCGTACGCGTCGCCGAGTTCTGTCAGCGCCTCGACGTCGAGCGCATTGCGCTTGTACGGAGCGTTCAGGACCACGTGGGCGACGTCGTCGGTGATGGTCAGGTCGATCATGTTCGCTCCTCGGCTCGGGTCGGGCGTCGTGTCGGATCAGGAGTCGTAGTCGACGGCCACGCTCTTCGTCGTCGGGTGGGACTGGCACGTCAGGACGTATCCGCGCTCGATCTCGTCGGGCTCCAGGGCGTAGTTCTGAGTCATCCGCACCTCACCCTCGATCAGCCGCGCACGGCACGTGCCGCAGACGCCTCCGGCGCACGCGAACGGCACGTCGCCGCGCACTCGCAGCGCAGCATCCAGAATCGCCTCGTTCGCCGCGACCGGCGACTCCACGGTTGATGAAAGCCCGTCGAGGGTGAACTCGATGCGCCGCGTCTCGTCGCCCTCGCCGATGACGACCGGGCGCCCGCGGTCGATGCGCGGGCCGTCGGCATCGCTCGTGAACAGTTCGAAGCGGATGCTGCCAGGCGGCACCCCCCGACTCTCGAGCGTGTCGCGACAGAGGGCGACGAGATCGAACGGTCCGCAGAGGAACCACTCGGTGACGGCCTCCGGTGGTAACAGCGAGTCGAGGATCGCGTTCAGTTTGTCGGCGTCGATGCGTCCGGACAGCAGCGGTGCGGTGCGCTGCTCGCGGGAGAGCACGTGGTGCAGGGCGAGGCGAGCCGGGTAGCGGTCCTTGAGGTCGGCGAGGTCGTCGAGGAACATGACGTCCTGCGTGGCCCGGTTCGTGTACACCAGGCTGAACCGCGCGGTCGGCGACGACGCCAGCACGTGCGACGCGAGAGCCATCATCGGCGTCACGCCGGAGCCCGCCGCGATGCCGGCGACGTGCGCATGGTCGAGGTCGGGGAGGTTCGTGGTGAACGTGCCCTCTGGACTCATCACCTCGATACGGTCGCCGGGTTTCAGATTCTCGTGTGCCCAGACTGAGAACAGCCCGCCGCGGTCGCGTTTGATGCCGACGCTGATGCTGCCGGGCATTGCCTCTGTCGGCACGGTCGGCGGTCGGCAGATCGAGTAACTGCGCCGTACCTCATGGCCTTCGACGCGCGCGCGCAGCGCGACGTACTGCCCGGGAAGATAGTCGTACTCGCCGTGCAACTCGGGTGGGACCGTGAACGTGACCTCGATGCTCTCAGTTGTCAGCGGCCGCACGTCGGAGACGGTGAGTTCATGGAAGCGCCCG
Organism: Microbacterium profundi; assembly: GCF_000763375.1. NCBI lineage: Bacteria > Bacillati > Actinomycetota > Actinomycetes > Micrococcales > Microbacteriaceae > Microbacterium > Microbacterium profundi. The sequence continues at coordinate 1,773,688 of NZ_JPSY01000001.1, forward strand.
CGGCGGCGCGTGGTCGTTCTCATCACAGCACCTTGAAGTGGTCGAATGGTTCGAGGCAGGCGCGGCACTCGAAGAGCGCCTTGCACGAGGTCGAACCGAAACGGGAGACCTCACGGGTGTCAAGCGATCCGCAGCGGGGGCACTTCACCGCGAGCTGCAGCCTGACCGGGCCTTGCGCTCCCTGAGCCTGTCGAAGGGTTGCGGCACGCGCGTGCGGCGGGGCGATGCCGTAGTCGCGGAGCTTCTGCTTGCCGGCATCCGTCATCCAATCCGTCGTCCACGCCGGAGACAGCGTGGTGCGCACCTCGACGTCGTCGAAGCCCACCGCCGTGAGTGCGAGGACCACGTCGTCGCGCATCGCGTCGAGCGCGGGGCATCCGCTGTACGTGGGGGTGAGCGTGACGATCACCGTCTCGTGATCGATGGTCACGTCTCTCAGCACGCCGAGGTCTTCGATCGTGAGCACGGGGATCTCGGGGTCGGTCACCGTGGCGGCGACCGCCCAGGCGTGTGCGCGGCGCGTGGTCGTCTTCGTCACCATGATGCCCCCGGATGCTGCCTCGCCAGGACCTGCATCTCGGCGAGGAGATGTCCCATGGTGGGGAAGTGCCGACCGCGGCGGCCGCCGCCCGATGACGCGCTCACATCGGGGATGTCGAGTTCGGCCTCGGTGAAGACCGCGGCGATCGCCGCGTCGAACCCTGGGCGCAGAGTGGACGGGCGAGCCGCGATGCCGCCCAGCTCGTCGATCAGAGGTTCGTCGCGGAACAGCTCGTCGACGTACGGCCACACATCCCGGAGCGCGCGGATTATTCGCCGTCGCGACTCCTCGGTACCGCCGGCGAGGCGCAGCGTCCATTGCACGGCATGGTCGCGGTGGTAGTCGACCTCCTTCAGCGCCTTCTCTGCGACGGCGGCGAGCGTCGCATCCTTCGATGCACGAAGAGCCGAGTAGAGCTCGAACATGTAGGCGGATGCCGTGAGCTGCCGCGCGATCGTCTGCGCGAAGTCTCCGTTGGGCTGCTCGAAGAGCCAGGCGCTGCGGAAGTCCGCCTCGTCGCGGAAGTACGCCAGATCGTCTTCGCTGCGGCCGTCGGTGGTGCCTGCCCAGGCTGTGGACGCATAGTGCAGGAGCGACCGTGCATGACCGAGCAGATCGAGGGCGATGTTGCCGAGCGCGACGTCTTCTTCGAGCTCGGGCGCGTGTGCGATCCATCCGCCGAGCTGCTGCGACAGAATCAGCGCGTCATCGCCGAGCCAGAGGGCGTACTCGGCCACGGCGGGAGTCGCGGTGGTGTCGGTATCGCCCGTGAGTTCGGCGGCGAGTTCGACCTCGTCGACCGTGACGTGCGGGGCGGGACGTTTCGACTCGCCTCTGGCGGCCTCCTCTCGGGGCGTTGAGCGAGCCGAAGGCGAGACGAAACGGGTTGAGCGACCGGAGGGAGTCGAAGCCTGCACTTCGGTGGGCGTTTCGTCTCGTCGCTGCGCTCCTCGCTCAACGCGTTTCGTCTCGCTGCGCTCGCTCAACGACCCGCGGGGGAAGGCATCGCTCAACGACCCGCGGGGGAAGGCATCGCTCAACGACCCTCTGGGGGAGGTGGAGTCGCTCACAGGTGGGGCACCCCCTCGGATGCGGTGTAGTACACCGCGTGACGATAGTTCTTGCCCGCCGGGCTTTCGAAGAACGAGCCCTTGGCATCCGGATCGCTCGTGGTGATGGCATCTGACGGTACGACCCAGATCGAGGTGCCCTCACCACGGCGTGTGTACAGATCCCGCGCGTTGCGGACGGCGAGTTCGGCGTCCGGCGCGTGCAGCGACCCGGCGTGCACATGACTCATGCCGCGGTTCGCGCGGACGAACACTTCCCACAGCGGCCAGGTCTCGGATGCGGTCTCGGTGCTCACCATCACGCGGCCTCCTTCGCTGCGCGAACGGCCTGCTTGCGCGCATACTCCGCAGCGGCCTCGCGCACCCAGGCGCCTTCCTCGTGAGCCTCGCGCCGGGCCCGCAGCCGTTCGGTGTTCATCGGGCCGTTGCCGCCGAGCACCTCGAAGAACTCGGTCCAGTCGATCTCGCCGCCGATGTACTGCTGCGTCTCCTCATCGAAGTGCAGCTCGGGATCGGGCAGCGTGACGCCGAGTGCCGCCGCCTGCGGAACCAGCATCCCGATGAAGCGCTGGCGCAGCTCGTCGTTCGAGAATCGCTTGATGTTCCACGCCATCGACTGCGCCGAGTTCGGGGAGTCGCCGTCCGGAGGACCGAACATCATCAGGCTCGGCCAATACCAGCGGTCAACGGCATCCTGCGCCATCCGACGCTGCGCATCCGTTCCCTGCATCAGCGACAGCAGGATCTCGAAACCCTGCCGCTGGTGGAACGACTCCTCCTTGCAGATGCGGATCATCGCCCGCCCGTACGGTCCGTAGGACGCCCGGCAAAGTGGAACCTGGTTGCAGATCGCCGCGCCGTCGACGAGCCAGCCGATCGCCCCCATGTCGGCCCAGGTCGGGGTGGGGTAGTTGAAGATCGACGAGTACTTCGCCTTGCCTTCGATGAGCTGGGTGGTCATCTCGTCGCGCGTGATGCCGAGAGTCTGCGCGGCTGAGTAGAGATACAGTCCGTGGCCGGCCTCGTCCTGCACCTTCGCCATCAGGATGGCTTTGCGCTTGAGGCTGGGTGCGCGCGTGATCCAGTTGCCCTCCGGCTGCATGCCGATGATCTCGGAATGCGCGTGCTGGCCGATCTGGCGGATCAGCGCGCGGCGATAGGCATCCGGCATCCAGTCGCGCGGCTCGATGCGCGAATCCGCGGCGATGATCTCGTCGAATCGGCGCTGCTCGGCGGAGAGCTCACTCGCGACATCAGGGATGGTCATCGCGACTCCTTCGTCTTTCCTGACCGTACGTTCAGTAATTATCCCATAAGTGGGCCAGGCTCGCACGCCGGGTACGGGTTTCGAGCCTCAGCGGGAGCGGGAGACGAGTTCCAGGAGCGCCCGGCCGTACGCTTCAGACGGATCGGGATGCTCGAAACGCAGCGCCTCACCGCTGATCTCGATCTCCACCAGGAACGAATCCTCCAGGCGGATCAGGCTCCTGAACCTGCCGCGCAACAGGTCGCGCAACTGATCCTCGCGGGGGATGCGAGATGCGTCGCTCACGGGCTACGCATACCTGCACTCTGGGATGGACCTCGCCGTCTCCACTGTCGATGACAGTGCCATGGGGCTCCACGTCATCATCACGCACAGCGACCGCAACCGAAACGCAGTACTTGCAGCTGCACCAGCTGCTCGTGCGGGACGGAGAAACCGTCGCCGGTGGCCAGCTGATCGGAGAGGTCGGACACACCGGCCGCTCCTATGGAACGCATTTGCATCTCAGTATGGTTCGAGCAGCTCAAGCCGCATCTGCATCCCACCTCGCTCGGGGACTACACGATTGAGCTCCGCCGGGACGACGCGACGGCCAGCTGGGGCGTGACGCGCTTCCAGCCGCCCGCGTGAGGCAGGGCTGACGCGGGATGTCTGTCTTCGACCAGGATGTAATCACGAGCGCGCAGGTCGTGCGCTCTCGTCTCGCTGCGCTGCGCGCGCATCAGGCGGAGGAGCGGCGGCGGCTGCACGCGCTCGTGATCCAGGATCTCCTGGACGCCGGCTACTCGCTCAATGAAGCGAGCCGACTCCTGGGGCTGTCTCGTACCTTCGTCCACAAAGAGTCACAGCGCGACACCACGGCGGCCGAGTGCGGCGAGTTCGAGGCAATCAAGGCCGCAGTCGAGCAATACGTGCTCGGCTGACGCCGCGCTCACCGCTCGCGGCCGAGTCCCCGGTTGTTCGCGGCGTCGGCCGCGATCGCTGTTCCCTGGACGTCTTGGGCGCTGCGGGCCGCGATCTCTCCCGGGGTGCGCCTGGGCCCTCGGTCGACGTCGACGCCCCACCACTTCGCATGATCGCGGTCGGTCGCGCTCCGCGGGCGGCCGCCTGGGATCTCCGCGCTGGCCACGGCCTCGCGGGCAGCGGCGCGCAGGGCCGGCTCGTGCGTGTGCCGGATGATCTCAGGGCCGGCGGCGGCGAGGCGTCGCATCGTCTCATGGAGATCCTCGGCTACCTCGGGGAGCCGTGACACTCGCGCCGCGGCGACCACGAACTCACGAACCCATTCGCGGCCTTCACGCGCAGTCATCGAGGCGGGGCTGCGGCCGGCCTCAATCTCGCGTCGCGCCTCAGTGCCCACCGTCTGAGCGACGTCGGCCGTCACGGCACGCTCATAGAGCACGCCCTGGGCGCGTGTAGTGACAGTGATGCGGTCGACGAGGCCGCGCGCCACCAGTTGCTCCACGGTCGCGGGCATGGCCTCGTACGCGGCTTCGTGTGAGGCAGACGGCGTCCACCGGTTCTGATCGTTGCCGGCCGCCTCACCTAGGTAGCGGCTGACGGCCCCGAGCGCGGAAACAGCGCCGGGCACCGCAAGCACGTGCGCCTCCACGCGATACCCCTGCGCGCGGAACGCGGCCGCTGTGGCCTCGACCACTGGAAGCTGCCGCATGGTCGTTTCGAGGATGACGCTGCGCCGCTCGCCGCGAAGATAATCGGCCGCCATGCCGACCCATGCGCCGGACGCCTGCGCAGTGACATGGGGCATTGCCAAGGGTTCGGTGCGCATCAGCGCCCGATAGTCCGGGTGGAAGGCGCGGAAGTCATCTCCGATAACGGGCATGGCTTCGGGGCGATCGTCGCGCACAGTGGCGATCGCGCGCGACTTCCCCGCACCAGGCTGCGCCCCCACGAACACGACAGAGGGGTGCAGCTCAGCGGCGCCGCCGACGGTCAGCGTGGGCGCGATCTTGCGATCGAAGATCTCGCGCAGCTCGGCCGCGCTGAGATCATCCCGCCAGTTCACGCAGTCGCGCGCAGCTGACGAAGACGCGATCGGTACTCGTCGGTCTTCGCCTGGATCGTCGCGAGATCCCGACCGGACACGCTGTTCACGTCCTGCCAGAGAGTGATGTGCGCGGTCGTCGCTGCGTCACGCTCAGCCGCCGTGTCAGCGTGGTCCGACAGCCAGATGTACTCGCCGCGAAGCTCGGTCGCCGTCTCGCGCATGATGTCGTAGATCATCGGGTCGAAATCCACCGGCTCCGGGGCGGTTGCTGCCTTGGCCATGGGATCCCCTTTCGTCTACATCTCCAGCATACGCTGGCCTCCGACAACCGGCAGGGCGCCCGGGTCGTCGTGTGACCGGCCTGCGCGTGCGCTTGCTGGATCAGTCCATTGGGCGCAGCTGCTTCCTGCTTGATCGCCGTGGCGATCACCACGGAGGATCCAACTCAGTCAGGTCAAGCGGCGTCGGGTGGCCGGTGTCCGTCGTCTGAGGCAGAGTGGGTGCATGGCCTCCCTCTCTGCCGTCGACATTCGCGCTGCCGCCCTCGCCGCACTGCGCGATCTCGTCGGCCGCCCCGATGCCGACTTCCATGAGGGGCAGTACGAAGCGATCGAGGCGCTGGTCGCCCAGCGGCGGCGGGCGCTCGTGGTGCAGCGGACCGGCTGGGGCAAGTCCGCCGTCTACTTCGTCGCGACCCTGCTGCTGCGCCGGCAGGGCGCCGGTCCCACGGTGCTCGTCTCGCCGCTGCTGGCGCTGATGCGTGACCAGATCGCGGCGGCCGAACGCGCCGGCGTGCGCGCGGTGGCGATCAACTCGACGAACGCGCACGAATGGGGCGACGTGCTCGCCCAGCTCGACCGCGACGAGGTCGACGTGCTGCTGGTGTCGCCGGAGAGGCTGAACAACCCCGCCTTCCGTGAGCAGCAACTGCCGGCGCTCGTGCGCCGCATCGGCATGCTCGTCGTCGACGAGGCGCACTGCATCAGCGACTGGGGTCACGACTTCCGCCCTGACTACCGGCGCCTGCGCGACCTCATCACGCAGATGCCTGCGGAGGTGCCGGTGCTCGCCACGACGGCGACGGCGAACAGCCGGGTCGTCGCCGACGTCGAGGAGCAGCTCGGGGTCGCGGGCACGGGAGACGACATGGCCGACGACGGTGTGCTCACGATCCGCGGCCCGCTCGCCCGCGCATCCCTGCGACTCGGCGTGCTGCGCCTTCCCGATGCGGCCCGCCGGTTGGCCTGGCTGCTCAGCCATATCGACGACCTGCCAGGATCGGGCATCATCTACACGCTCACCGTCGCCGCGGCCGTCGACACCGCCCGGCTGCTGCGCGAGCGCGGCCATGAGGTGCGCGCGTACACCGGGCAGACCGACACCGATGAGCGTGAGGAATCGGAGGGCATGCTCAAGCGCAACGAGGTGAAGGCGCTCGTCGCGACGAGTGCGCTCGGTATGGGCTTCGACAAGCCCGACCTCGGTTTCGTGCTGCACCTCGGAGCGCCGTCGTCGCCGGTGGCCTATTACCAGCAGGTGGGGCGTGCAGGGCGAGCGAGCGAGAGCGCGGATGTGCTGCTGCTACCAGGACCCGAGGACCGCGACATCTGGCACTACTTCGCCACGGCATCCATGCCCGATCAGGAGCGCGCCGAGCGCGTGATCGCAGCCCTCGGCGATGCGCCGATCTCGACCCCTGTACTCGAGGCGATGGTCGACATCCGTCGCACCCCGCTCGAACTGCTGCTCAAGGTTCTCGATGTGGACGGTGCGGTGCGCCGGGTGCAGGGCGGGTGGGTCGCCACCGGTGAGAGCTGGGTCTACGACCGGGACCGCTACGAGCGCATCGCCGCCGAACGCGTCGCAGAGCAGCAGTACATGCTCGAATACGAGCAGACCGACGGATGTCGGATGGAGTTCCTGCAGCGTTCGCTCGATGACGACACGGCCGCGCCCTGCGGGCGGTGCGACAACTGCGCCGGTGCGTGGTTCCCTCGCGAGATCGGGCAGGCGGCGACATCTGCGGCATCCGAGTCCCTCGACCGGGTCGGCGTTGCGATCGACCCGCGCCGCATGTGGCCGACGGGCGCCGACCGACTCGGGGTTCCGGTGAAGGGTCGCATTCCTGCGGCTGAGCAGGCCGGCAGCGGACGAGCGCTGGCCCGACTCACCGACCTCGGATGGGGCGGCACGCTGCGTACGTTGTTCGCAGCGGGTGCGCCCGATGGCCCGGTGACCCCGCAGGTGCTCGCCGGCTGCGTGCGGGTGCTCGCAGGGTGGGGATGGGCCGAGCGACCCGTCGCGGTCGTCGCGATGCCGTCGCGATCGCGTCCTCTGCTCGTCGACTCGCTCGCGCACGGGATCGCCGAGATCGGCAAGCTGCCCTTCATCGGCCCGCTGACGCTGGTCGACGGCGGACCCACCGGACAGCCGGGTGGCAACAGCGCGTTCCGGCTCGCGGGTCTCTGGGAGCGCTTCAGCGCGGATGGACTCGAGATCCCCGACGGGCCGGTGCTGCTCGTCGATGACCAGGCCGACAGTCGTTGGACCCTCACCGTCGCCGCCCGTTCCCTCCGGCAGGCGGGAGCGAGCGAGGTACTGCCGTTCGTGCTCGCGTTACGCGGCTGAGCGCTCCTTCTCTACCAGCGTCAGCACGTCGTACGTCGCCACCGTCTCCTCGTTCTGGTTGCGGATCACGGCATCCCAGCGCACCTCGCCGTACTCATCGGTCTCCCGAGGCGTGATCTGCTTCGCAGTCAGTTCGACGCGGATGCTGTCGCCCGGCGAGACCGGAGTGATGAAGCGCAGATTCTCCAGCCCGTAGTTCGCGAGCACGGGACCGGGCTCAGGATCGACGAACAGCCCAGCGGCCCACGACACGAGCAGATAGCCGTGGGCGACGCGTCCGGGGAAGAACGGGTTCGCGGCGGCGGCCTGCTCGTCCATGTGCGCGTAGAAGGTGTCGCCGGTGAAGTGGGCGAACGTCTCGATGTCGTCGAGCGTCACCTCACGAGACGCTGAGGCGATGCGGTCGCCGACCTGCAGCTCTGCCAGCGACTTCCGGAACGGATGGATGCCGTCATACCGGGCCGTCGCCCCGACATGCCACACACCCGTCAGCGCCGTCAGCATGTCGGGCGATCCCTGCACGGCCGTGCGCTGCATGTGGTGCAGCACGGCGCGGATGCCGCCGAGCTCTTCACCCCCGCCCGCGCGGCCCGGACCGCCGTGCACGAGACCGGGCATCGGCGATCCGTGCCCCGTGGATGAGCGCGCGTCATCGCGGTCGAGGAACAGAACTCGTCCGTTCGAGGCGGCGATGCCGGTCATGAGTTCGGCGGCGAACTCAGGGTCGTGCGTCGCGACGCTGGTCACGAGCGATCCGCCGCCGTGGGCAACGAGAGACGCGGCCTCAGACGTCGTGGAGTAGGTCAGCAGTGAAGCCACGGGGCCGAATGCCTCGACCTCGTGCACGGCATCCGCCCCTGCGTCGTCGAAGCGCAGCAGCATCGGGGCGACGAAGGCACCGTCGGCCGCGGAGGAGCCGTCGACGCCGCGCACCTCCGGCGCATCGCTGGAGCCGACGACGATCCGGCCACCCGCATCCTGCAGCACCTGCACCTGTCGCAGCACCTCGTCGCGCTGGGTGAGCGAGACGAGCGGGCCCATCGTCACACCCTCGGCGCGCGGGTCGCCGATCACGATCTTCGCCTCGAGCCGTGCGCGCACCGCGTCGATGACGGCGTCGGCGGATGCTGTCGGCACGATCGCGCGTCGGATCGCCGTGCACTTCTGTCCGGTTTTCGACGTCATCTCCGTCACCAGTTGGCGTACGTAGGCGTCGAACTCGGGCGTTCCCGCGACCCCGTCGGGGCCGAGCACCGAGGCGTTGATCGAGTCGGTCTCAGCGTTGAACCTCACGCCCCGCGGAGTCTGCGATCGCAGCCCGGCCGCCGTGGACGCACTGCCGGTGAACCCGACGATGTCGCCCAGGCGCAGGTCGTCGAAAAGCGTGGGCACACTGCCGCTGACCAGCTGCAGCGACCCGTCCGGCAGCAGCTCCGATTCGACGAGGATGCGCACGAAGGCCTCGGCGAGATAGCCGGTCGGCGTCGCGGGCTTCACGAGCGTCGGCATCCCCGCGAGGAATGCGGGCGCGAACTTCTCGAGCGCGCCCCACACCGGGAAGTTGAACGCGTTGATCTGCACTGCGACGCCCGGCAAGCGCGTGAACACATGGCGGCCGAGGAACGTGCCGTCCTTCGAAAGCGGCTCGATCGGGCCGTCGACGTACACGTGGCCGTTGGGCAGTTCGCGGCGCCCCTTACCGGAGTAGGCGAACAGCACCCCGATGCCGCCGTCGATGTCGACCCAGGAGTCGGCCGTCGTCGCCCCGGTGCGCGCCGAGAGGGCGTAGAGCTCGTTCTTGCGCTCGGTGAGCGCGAGCGCGAACTGTTTGAGCAGCACGGCACGCTGGTGGAACGTCAGCGCTCCCAGCGATGCCTGACCGACCGTGCGGGCGTAGTCGAGTGCGCCTGTCAGATCGATGCCCTGACTGCTGACCCTGGTGATCTCCTCGCCGGTCGAGGCATCACGGACGATCAGTGCACCGGCGTCCGAGTCCGGCGTCCACCATGCGCCCTGGACGTAGCCGGGCAGAACCTCGCTCATTCGTCATCCCATCTGTAGAAGCCTTGGCCGCTCTTGCGGCCGAGCCTGCCCTCCGTGACCATCTGCCTGAGCAGCGCCGGCGGTGCGAAGCGTTCGCCGAGGGTCGCGTACAGCTCTTCGGCGATGCCGAGGCGCACGTCGAGGCCGACGACATCGGTCGTGCGCAGCGGGCCCATCGGATGCCGGTACCCGAGCTCCATGGCCCGGTCGATGTCCTCCGCCGAGGCGACGCCGGCATCCAGCATCCTGATCGCTTCGAGTGCGAGCACGAGGCCGAGCCGACTGGACGCGAAGCCGGGGGAGTCGCGGACGACTATCGGCGTCTTTCCCAGTGTCTCCACCCAGTCGCGCGCCCGGTCGGCGAGTGCCGGATCCGTCGCGGATCCGCACACGATCTCGACCAGCGACGACGACGGCACCGGATTGAAGAAGTGCAGACCGAGGAACCTCTGCGGACGGGTGAGCGATGTAGCCAGGGCGTCGATCGAGATCGATGACGTGTTCGAGGCGAGCACCGCATCGGCGGCCAGCACGCTCTCCACGCGGGCGAGCGCCTCGGACTTGAGCGCACGGTCCTCCGGAACGGCCTCGATCACGAGGTCACGGTCTGCGAGGATTCCGGCATCCGTGCCTGCGCGGAGGGCCGCGTTCAGGTCGTCGAGCGTCCGTTCGGTGCTGTCGCGCTTCACGGAGCGCTCAAGGCTCTCGTGGATGCGATGCACCGCCGCCGTCATCGCGGCGCCGTCGCGTTCGACGATGATGACATCGGAACCGGCCAGCAGGAATGCATGCGCGATCCCTGCGCCCATGCGGCCTCCGCCGAGTACACCCACCTTCACCGTCGGCCTCGCCTCTCCAGGAACTCGGTCATCCGGCGCATCTTCTCCGGGCTCTCGAACAGCTCGGCCTGCAGATCGCCGTCGATACCGGGATGCGTCTCGCGCGGTGCACGCATGGCCCGTTTGGTGTGCTGGGTGGCGAGCGGATCGTTCGCGGCGATCCGATCCGCGATCGCGTGCGCTGCCACGAGCAGCTCATCGGCGGCGTGGATGCTGGAGACGAGGCCGGCGCGCAGCGCCTCGTCCGCAGTGAGAAGTCGCCCGGTGAGCAGCATCTCGCTCGCCAGGCCGTCGCCGACGATCTCTCGCAGCCGCCAGGTTCCGCCGGCTGCGGCCATGATGCCGAGACCGGTCTCTGGGTTGCCGATCTTCAGCGTTGGCGTGGCGATGCGGATGTCGGCCGCGTAGGCGAGCTCGGCGCCTCCACCGAGTGCATAGCCGTCGATCGCGGCGATCACCGGCATCGGCAGCTCATGGATGCGGATGAAGGCGGTGGCGTTGATGCCGCGGCGTGCGTCTTCGGCGCGACGGGCGCGCAACTGGGTGATGTCGGCGCCGGCCGCGAACACGCCGTCGACGCCGGTGAGGATCAGGATGCGCGGCTCGGTCTCGAGTTCCTCGCACAGCGCATGCAGCACGTCGATGATCTCGCGGTCGATCGCGTTGCGCTTGTCGGGGCGGTTCAACCGGGCGACGACGCGGTCGGGGCTGCGTTCGATGACGAGGGGTTCCTCGTTCATGTGCGCTCCTGACTGCGTCGTCTGGTCCGGCCCGGCAGTTTCTGACCGATCGTTCAGTAATTATTATGCCAAGGTTGCGCGGCGTCGGCAATCGCTGGTGTCAGACTGGAACGCGTGTCAGTGCCATCGTCCGAAGAAGTCGCGGCAGCGATGCCCGCTGCACGCCGAGGGCGACCGGGCTACGACCAGCGGCAGATCCTCGAGATCGCCGTGCAGGTCTTCATCGAACACGGGTACGACGCGACCTCGGTGGCCTCGCTCGCCGAACGCCTCGGCCTCTCGAAGTCCGCGCTGTATCACCACTACGCGTCGAAGGAGCGTCTGCTCGAGCTTGCCCTCGACGAGGCGATGGGGTCGTTGGAAGCCGTGCTGCGTGAACCGGGGGCGACAGCGGGCTCTGCGGGCGATCGGCTCGAGTACGTGCTTCGAGGTGCGGTGCGTGTGCTCGTCGACAAGCTCGCGTACGTGACACTGCTGCTGCGGGTGCGCGGCAACAGCGACGTCGAACGCGCGGCGCTCCAGCGGCGGCGCGGATTCGACGATCAGATCACCGATATGGTGCGGGCCGCTCAGGCCGAGGGGACGGTGCGCGCCGACGTCGGAGCGGCGGTCGCCACGAGGCTGCTGTTCGGCATGGTCAACTCGATCGTCGAGTGGTACCGGCCCGGTGGGCCCGAAGGCGCGGAAGCGCTCGCGGACGATGTGCTCACGATTGCCCTCGACGGGCTGCGCACGCGCTGAGCCCGAAGCGGGCTGAGCGCCGGGAAGTGCAGCAAGCTGATCACGCTCGACACCGCCCATCTGGTTGCTGCTACGCGAACCCTTCCATGCGCGCGCATATTCCGAATGACGCGGAGCGACGATCCGCCGACGCGCCGTGACGGCCTGTCGAACGCGAGTCCGATTCGACGAGCGCGCGCGGCTGAGCGAAGGAGAAAAGTGTCCGTCATTCGCGAGGTTGACCGACACTCTCCTCCTTCCACGGCTGCGCGGAGCGAGGAAACCCCGCCTCAGCGCCGCAGCGCCTCGCGGAACTTCACCCGCGCGCCCATCTTCAGCAGGGAGTTCTCGTAGATCTTCGCGCCGATCAGGATCACCACGATGCATGCCACGAGCATGATCGCCAGCGAGGCCAGCGGCTCCCACCACTCCGCCTCGTTGAAGAACAATCGGATCGGCATCCCGACCGGGGCAGAGAACGGCACGTACGAGAGCACGGTCATCACGACGGGGTTGTCGCCGAAGAAGATCACCAGGACGTACGGGATCATCGTCAGGTACATCACCGGGGTCAAGGTGGTGCCGGCGTCCTCCTGGCGCGACACCATCGATCCTGCGGCGGCGAACATGGCCGCGAGCAGGATGAACCCGAACAGGAAGAACACCGCGAACCAGACGACCGGGCCGCCGAGTCCCGCCAGCAACCCGGTCTGACCGGTGACGATCAGCCCGATGGTGCCGACGGTCGCCAGCAGCACGATCTGCGACATGGCGAGGATCGTGTTGCCGACCACCTTGCCGGCCAGCAGTACGCGTGCCGGGATGCTGGAGAGCAGGATCTCGACGACGCGGGTCTGCTTCTCCTCCACGACGCTGGTGGCCACCGGCATGCCGAACATCATCGCCGACATCATGAACACCAGACCGAAGCCGATGCCGAGCAGGTACCGGAGTGGCCCGCTGCCCGCGGCATCCGGGTTGAGCAACTCGACCTCCGGAGTCGCGGAGAGGGCCATCATCAGGCTCTGGGGCGCCTCCTTGTCGGCGATGATCACGAGGCCGGTCGGCGACGACGGGTCATCGACCACGGCGGCGTCGACCTCGCCCGATTCGACGAGCGCGGTGGCCTCATCCCGATCGGCGACCTCGGTCACGTCGTAGCCGTCGACTTCGGAAAGAGCGGATGCCGTGGCACCGGTCGCCGCGATGGGAGTCGCGCTGGAGTTCGAAGAGGAGAAACCGGCCCAGATGACGCCGGCGAGGGCGATCAGCAGCAGGATGCCGGTCGAGATCAGATAGGCCTTGCTGCGCAGTTTGGTGCTCAGTTCGCGCTCTGCGACGAGCCAGACGCCCTGTCCGGTGGAGACGGTCGAACCGTAACCGGTCCCTGAGCCTGTCGAAGGGTTCACTGGATGACCTCCTTGAAGATCTGGGCGAGGGTGGGATGCTGCGGACCGAACCTGCTGACGTCACCGTCCTGCAACGCGCGCCGGAGCACGCGCTGCGCGGAGGCCGGATCGTCTGTGTCGAACACGGCGTTCCCGCCCTCGAAATCGACGACCGTGACGCCCGGCTCCTCGCGCAGCCACCCGACATCGCCATTGCTCTCCAGCTCCCATCGAGGGGCCGAGTGCTGCTCGCGCAGCTGGTCGCGGGGTCCTGCAGCCCGGATCGTTCCGCCTGCGATGATGACCAGGTCATCGCACAGGCGCTCCACGACATCGAGCTGATGCGAGGAGAACAGCACCGAGACCCCGCGCGCCGCACGTTCCTGCAGCACGCCGGCGACCTTTTCGACGGCGAGCGGGTCGAGACCCGAGAACGGCTCGTCGAGGATCAGCACCTCCGGATCGTGCACGAGGGATGCCGCGATCTGCGCCCGCTGCTGATTACCGAGCGACAATGCCTCGATGTTGTCGTTCAGGCGCTCGCCGAGTCCGAGCTCTTCGAGAAGCGCGGTCGCATGCGACGTGGCATCCGTCTTGGAGAATCCGTGCAGGCGGGCGAAGTACACGACCTGCTCAAGTACCTTCATCTTCGGGTACAGCCCGCGCTCCTCCGGCATGTAGCCGAACTGGCGGCGTGCATCAGGCGTCAGCGTGGTGCCGCCGAGCGTGACGGATCCGCCGTCGGAGGCGAGCAGCCCGAGCACGATGCGCATCGTGGTCGTCTTGCCTGCGCCGTTGCCGCCGACGAAGCCGGTGAGGTGGCCGGCGACGACCGGGAAGGTGACGTCGTCGAGCACCAGGCGAGTACCGTAGCTCTTCGTTATGCCGGTCAGTTGAAGCGTTCCTGAGGTCATTTCGACTCGTTCCTTCGCTCAATGCATCGCATGCCTCCACGCTACGAGGCGCCTCGGCACGTCGGCATCCCCCCTGCGACGGACATTTACGTTCTATGCAAAGGAATTTAATTTCCGGACGGTGCGTTGAGCACGATGAATGCACATGGCTCATGACTGAGCCCGAACAGAAGGAACACACCTGTGACTCGCACCATCGGATACATCGTCGGCAGCATCTCCAGCACGTCCATCAACCGTCGCCTGGCGCGCGTGCTGCAGAACCTCGCCCCCGAAGGCACCGAACTCGTCGAAATCGAGATCAAGGACCTGCCCTTCTACTCGCCCGACTTCGACGCGGACTTCCCTCAGGTGGCGACCGACTTCAAGAAGGCCATCGCCGACGTCGACGGTGTCATCATCGTCACGCCCGAGTACAGCCGCTCGATCCCCGGCGTGCTCAAGAACGCGCTCGACTGGTCGACCCGCCCGTACGGCGAGATGTCGTTCTTCGGCAAGCCCGTCGCCGTCATCGGGACCTCGGGCTCTGGCGTCGCGACCGCCGCCGCCCAGCAGCACCTGCGTGCGATCCTCGGCCACTTCAGCGCGATCACGATGGGCCAGCCGGAGGGCTTCATCCAGGACCGCCCCGGCCTGTTCACCGAAGACGGCCAGGTCACCGATGACAGCACGGCCGGCTTCCTGGTCGGCTACCTCGAGGCGTTCAACGGCCTCATCTCACGCGTGCAGCACTCCGCGGAGCTCGTGAACGCGTAACTCTCACTGATGTACTGATGCCCCGGGGCCCTGTGCCCCGGGGCATTCGTCGTCTACTCCTCGAGCAGTCGCCATCCCAGTCGCTCGGATGCCGAGCGGTCGAACGTCACCGTCTCGGTCGCACCGAACTGTTCCATCGTTGACTGTATGAGGGCGTCCGCGAAGTCTGCTCCATCCTCGGCGAGATGGAGGGCGCGCACCACTCCCTCGCCGTCATCGAACTCCAGGGTCTCGCTCTCGACGAGGCGCCGGATGACCGCGAGGCACGCACGTTTCTCGAAGTGGCGCCCTCTGGCCAGCATCCAGTACACCTCGGCGAGCGTGACAATCGAGATGAAGCCGGGAGCTTCGCGGCTGAATCCTGAGAGGGTGCGTTGGGCGATGGCCGTTTGAACCTCGTGGTCCTGCAGCACTGCCCGAAGGATGATGTTGGTGTCGACGCCGGTCATCGAGCCATGCGTCAACATGTCAGGAGTCCATGCCGCTCTCGGCGGCGCCATCGGCGATGGCATCGTTCATCTCCTCGATCGTCATCGCGGGTACGCCGGGCTGGTGGAGCATGCCGAACAGGTCCGAAACGTCGCCCGTCTTGCGAACGACGTTGTACTGCCCGTTCGGGAGCTTCACGAACATCACCTTGGAGCCGGCCACAAGCTTCAGGTCGTCTCTGACGTCCTTGGGCATCGTGAACTGCCCTTTGCTCGTCATCGTTGCGATGGACATGGTGATTCCTTCCCACAGACGATTCGCCTTACTTCGTGCGAATAAGCTTACGCGATGCGAATGCGAAGGGATAGGGCGTCACGCCAGCCCGCGCCGATGCGCCAGCACGACGGCCTGCACGCGGTCACGGGCACCGAGCTTCTGCAGGATGCGTGAGACGTGCGTTTTCACGGTCGCCTCGCCGATGAACAGTCGCGTCGCGATCTCGGCATTGCTCATCGCCTCGGCGACCAGCGCCAGCACCTCGGCCTCACGGTCGGTGAGCGGCTCGACGAGCGCGACCCCGCGGGTGGTGGACGGGGCTTGCGGCGCGGTCGAGGCGTACCGCTGCACGACTCGGCGAGTCACCTCGGGCGCCAGCATCCCGTCGCCGGCCGCCAGCACGCGTACGGCCGTGAGCAGATCCTCCGGGGTGCCGTTCTTGAGCAGGAAGCCGCTCGCGCCGGCATCCAGCGCTGCGAACAGGTAGTCGTCGCGATCGAATGTCGTGACGATCGCGATCGCGGCCGTCACCTCGCGCTCGGCGACGATGCGTCTGGTCGCCTCGATGCCGTCCATGTCGGGCATCTGCACGTCCATCGTGACCACATCGGGTCGGAGAGCGGATGCTGCCGCCACGGCTTCCGCGCCGGTGGCAGCCTCACCGACGACGGTGATGTCGGACTGGATGTCGAGGATGGTGCGGAAACCGGCGCGCAGTGTCGCGTGATCATCGACGATGAGGACGCGGATCGGATCGCTCATGCCGTCGCTCCCGACAGCGCGACGGGTGCCGAGAGGGGAAGGTGCGCGCGAACCCGCCAACCTCCGCGCTCGCGCGGTGCGGACTCGATCGTGCCGCCCGATGCCAGCGCGCGTTCGCGCATGCCCAGCTGTCCCATTCCCGATCGTGCGGTGAGCACGGTGCGGCCGGTGCTGACGATCTCGAGCTCGACACCGCTGTCCAGATAGCGCAGGCGCACGTCGGCGGTGGCTCCCGCGCCGGCATGGCGGCGGATATTGGTGAGCGATTCCTGCGCGATGCGGTACAGGTTCACCTGCGTGACCGAAGGCACGGATCGCTGATCGCCGACCACCGTGAACTCCGTCGGCACGCCGGCGGAATCGGATGCCTCAGCAAGCTGTGCGATGTCATCGAGGGTGACCGTCGACGCGGCGTCGTCTGCCGCGGCATCCGAGGAGCGCAGCGTCTCCAGCAGGTGCCGCAGTTCACTGATGGCCTCGCGGGCCGAGGCTTCGACATCGGCGAGGATATGCTTCGCCGTGCCGGCATCCTGGTCGATCACCATGCGCGCCGCTCCCGCCTGCACACCCATCACCGACACGTGGTGGGCGACGACGTCGTGCAGTTCGCGGGCGATGTGCACGCGGTCCAGCGCCACGGCCTGGGCGGCCGTGACCTCGCGCTGGCGTTCGAGATCCGCCGTGCGCTGTTCGAGCGCCTGACGCTGCATCGCCGCCCGCCATGCGTGCTCGCCGAAGTAGTAGGCGCCGGCGAAGTAGAGCACGTTCACGAGCAGCTGCAGCATCATGAACGCGAGGTACGGCGACATCGCGCCCGCGATGATGTCCTCCTCACGGGCGGTGTCGATCGCGTCGCGGTACATCGTGACCATCAGCCAGGCGAACATGCCGGCGATGATCGCAGCACGTACGATCATCGCCGCGCGGCGGTTCGCCATCCACGCCCCCACCGTGTAAAGCGCGATGAACATCGCGACGTTGCCGGCGTAGAGCTCGGGGATCCGCACGGTGACGGCGACGAAGTAGGCGACCGAGACGATGATCGCGACCTGTGCTGGCCAGACGCGGCGCAGGGCGAGCGGCGCTGCCAGGAACACCAGGTACACCAGCGCCTGCCACAGCGGCGCCTGCTCGTCACCGTAGATCTCAGACGCCGCAGAGAGCGCGGCGCTGATGACACCTGCGACGAACACGACGGCGGCCAGCAGCGCGTCGGATCGGCGTTGGCGCGCGGTGAGCGCGCGGAATGGTGCAGACATGCCTCAACGGTACGGGGAAGCGGATGCTGCGGCATCCGCCCTGCGACGGATTCGATCCGCTCTGCTATTGACACCCGGCACCGACAATCCGACAAAGGAGTCAGCATGTCAACCAAGGTCTTCGTCAACCCCACCACCACCGATCCCGAGCGCAGCAAGGCGTTGTCCTGACGTGGCCCCTCGCTGCGCTATGCGCCCGCGCCCGGCCCGGTTCGCACCGGTGTCATGGGGGAAAGACCCGTCAGGCGAAGATCATCGGCATGTCGTCATCGTCTTCGGCACCACCGAAGTCGAGGTCGACGACCACCGGCACGTGATCGCTGGGCTGCTCGCCCTTGCGCTCATTGCGGTGGATCGATGCGCCGGTGACGGCGCCGGCGAGCGCGGGGGAGCCGAGCACGAAGTCGATGCGGATGCCCTCGTTGCGCGGGAACTTCAGCCGCTGGTAGTCCCAGTAGGTGAAGCCTTCGGGCAGCAGCGGGCGCACGACGTCGGTGAGGCCCGCATCCTGGAAGGCGAAGAACGCGGCGCGCTCCTGGGGGGAGACGTGAGTCGAGACGCCCTCGACGATGTCCGGATCGCCGTTGTCGGAGTCGAACGGGATGATGTTGAAGTCGCCGACGAGCGCCAGCGGCAGATTCGGGTTCTTCTGCAGAGCGGATGCCGCGTGCTGACGAAGCTCGTTGAGCCAGTGCAGCTTGTACGCGTAATGCGGGTCGTCCAATGAGCGCCCATTCGGCACGTAGAGGCTCCAGATCTGCACGCCGTCGACGGTCACACCCAGCGCGCGGGCCTCGAGCGGAGCATCCGGTCCTTCATGGCCCTTCGCGAAGCCCGGCATCCCGTCGAACGCCGTCGACACGTCGGTCATGGGCAGGCGGCTCGCAATGGCGACGCCGTTCCACTGGTTCAGGCCGTGCACCTCGACCTGATAGCCGGCCTCTTCGAACTGCGCGTAGGGGAACTGCTCGGGCTTGCACTTGATCTCCTGCATCGCGAGCACGTCGATGTCTTCACGCACCGCGAACTCGACCGTGCGGCGCACGCGGGTGCGGATGGAGTTGACGTTCCAGGTGGCCAGGCGCATGCATCCAGCCTAGTTGCGGGGTCGACGCTCAACGCTCTGCGGGGTTGGCCGTGCCGATCAACACACCGCGGGCGAGCGAGTGGAAATGCCGGTTGAACCCCAGCACCGCCGGGGTGGATCCCGCGGGGATTTCGAGGGCATCGATATCCAGCGCGTCCACGACGAAGAAGTATCGATGCACCCCTGTGCCCTCGGGCGGGGCCGCGCCGATGAACCGCTCGGAGCGGGACTCGTTCGGCAGCACCGTCGCTCCGTGCGGAAGCGCGGCGAGATCGCCGAGGCCGCTGGCGAGCGAAGTGACCGAGGCGGGAAGGTTGTAGGCGGCCCAATGCCAGAACCCCGATCCTGTCGGGGCATCCGGGTCGAAGCACGAGATCGCGATGCTGCGCGTGCCGGCGGGCGGTGTCGACCACTGCAGCGCCGGCGAGCGGTCTTCACCGCCGCGACTGGCGGACCACGCGAAGAGCGGCAGTGGCCCGCCAGGTTCGAAATCGGGACTGGTGAGTTCGAGCGGCGCGAAATCACGCAGCATGGCGAGCTCGGCGTAAGGATCGTACGAGAGCAAGGGGCCTCCTTCGCTGAGGGGATGATGACGTCACGGCCCACGATAG
The DNA here is from genome assembly GCF_000763375.1 of Microbacterium profundi. Lineage (NCBI taxonomy): Bacteria > Bacillati > Actinomycetota > Actinomycetes > Micrococcales > Microbacteriaceae > Microbacterium > Microbacterium profundi. Next base: position 1,793,026 of record NZ_JPSY01000001.1, read on the forward strand.
GCGCACCGCGCAGGTCGTACCACCGGCTCTAAGCTGGATGCCGTGACCGCACTCGACGCAGACCGACAGTCCCTCCTCGCCCTCATCAAGGATGAGGCCGTATTCCACGGCGACTTCACTCTTTCCAGCGGAAAGCAGGCGACCTACTACGTCGACATGCGCCGTCTCACCCTCGACCACAGGGCCGCTCCGGCGATCGGCCGCATCATGCTCGATCTGATCGGCGATCTCGACGTCGCGGCCGTCGGTGGTCTGACGCTCGGGGCCGATCCGATCGCCAACTCCGTGCTGCACGCGTCGGTCGGCACCGACCGCCCGCTGGATGCGTTCGTCGTGCGCAAGGAGCCCAAGGACCACGGCCGCGGCCGTCAGATCGAAGGCGCCGACATTTCGGGTAAGCGCGTCGTCGTGCTCGAGGACACCTCCACCACCGGCCAGTCCGCGCTCAAGGCGGTCGAGGTTCTGCGGCGCGAGGGCGCAGAGGTCGTCGCCGTCGCCGTGATCGTCGATCGCAAGACCGGCGCGCAGGCCGCGATCGAGGCGGAGGGGTTGCAGTGGCTGGCGGCCTTCGACCTCGACGACCTCGGCCTCGACCCGCAGTGACCTTCGGCGCATGACTCGGTACGCACTGGCCGTCGACGTCGGCGGCACGAAACTGGAGGCCGCGCTCGTCGGCGATGACGGGATGCTGGTCGCAGGCAGCCGCAGCAGGCAGGCCACCGGCCGCGACGCGACACCAGCGTCTCTGGATGCTGCGGTCGAGGCCGTCATCGCGCATGCGCTCGCCCTGCTGCCGGAAGGCGCCGAGCTCGTGGGCGCCGGTGTCGGCAGTGCGGGTCCGATCGACCTCCCGACCGGTTCGATCGTCCCGGTCAACATGCCCCAGGCGCGCGGCTACGGCCTGGCCGGAGCGGTGCGTGACGCGGCATCCGCTGTTCTCGGACGTGACGTGCACACCGTGTTCGGGCACGACGGTGGTGCACTCGCGCTCGCCGAAGCCTGGCTCGGAGCGACCCGCGAGGCGCGTTCGTCGCTCTCGATCGTCGTGTCGACAGGGGTCGGCGGTGGGTTCGTCGTGGGCGGGCAGTACATCCGCGGTGCCTCCGGTAACGCCGGCCACCTCGGGCAGGTGCGCCGTGAAGGCGGCCTGACTCTCGAGGAGATCGCCTCGGGACCTGCATCCGCCGCGTGGGCGCAGACCCAGGGATGGACGGGCGCCACCGGCGAGGACCTCGCGCGTGACGCGGCATCCGGCGATCAGACCGCGCGTGCGGCGATCGAACGGTCCGCTCGCGCGGTGGGAGAGGCGCTGGCAGATGCCGCGACGCTCGTCGACCTCGACATGATCGCGGTCGGCGGCGGGTTCTCTCGGGTCTCCGACGACTACATCGAGCTCGTGCAGCAGGCGCTCGCCGCGAGTGCCGCGCACGAGTACTCTCGGCGCGCGCGGGTGGTGCGCTCCGGGCTGGGAGACGAGGGTCCGCTCATCGGCGCGGCCGCGCTCGTGCTCAGGTAATCCGGCGGACGTCGCCCGGTGAGGCCCGGTACGGCCGACGATGCTACGCACGTCGGAGCCTGCGACGTAGGTCGGAGGAATTGGCCGAAAACCTCCGACGTGCGTACCGCCCTCCGACAGTTGGAACAGCCTGCCGCGGGCGGGGACGTCGGCGGGGACGTCGGCGGGGACGTCGGCGGGGGCGTCGGCGGCAGCGGGACCGACGTAGGCTCGAGGGATGCGCGTACTCGGACTGCTCTCGGGCACCTCACACGACGGGATCGACGTCACCGTCGTCGACTTCAGCGAGGCGGATGGCGCCGTGCGCGGCACCGTGCTGCACGAGGACAGTGTTGCGTACGACCCTGCGCTTCGCGCTCGACTCGTGGCCGCACTGCCGCCTGCGAAGACGACGCTGGCCGAGGTCTGCGAGCTCGACACCCTGATCGGTCAGGCGTTCGCAGACGTGGCGGCGGATGCTGCGGCATCCGTCGGCGGCGTCGATGCCGTGTGCACCCACGGGCAGACCGTCTACCACTGGGTCGACGACGGCCATGCCCGCGGCACTCTCCAGATCGGCCAGCCGGCGTGGATCGCTGAAGCGGTCGGCGCTCCGGTGGTCTCGGACGTGCGCATCCGCGACATCACGGCGGGTGGGCACGGCGCGCCACTCGTCTCCTTCCTCGACGAACTGCTGCTGCGCGGTCGCGCCGGCACATCGGCCGCGCTGAATCTCGGCGGCATCGCGAACATCACGATCGTCGGAGAGGGTGCCGGCGCAGGTGCGGTCTCGGCCTACGACATCGGTCCGGCGAACGCGCTCGTCGATGCCGTGATCGCGAAGTACGGCCTGGACCCGCTCGGCTACGACGAGGATGCTCGTATTGCACGCTCCGGCGATGTCGACGACGCACTGCTCGCGTCGCTGCTCGCCGATCCGTACTACGCCCTGCCTGCGCCGAAGAGCACCGGCAAGGAGCACTTCCACCTCGACTACGTGCGGGGGCACGCCTCGTCTCTGGGCCGCGACGTGCGCGTGACCGATCTCGTGCGCACTCTCACCGAACTGACGGTGCAGACGGTTGCGAACGACGTGCGCGCGGCCGGCGTCGGCTTCCTCGCCGTCTCGGGCGGCGGATGCCACAATCCGCTCATCATGGAGGGGCTCCGCGCCGCGCTGCCGGACACCGAGGTCGTGCTCGCCGATGAGCTCGGCGCATCCGCGGACAACAAGGAGGCGATCCTGTTCGCGCTGATCGGCTGGTGCACCATGCACGGCGTGCCGGCCGTCATCCCCGGCGGAACAGGGGCGCGCGAGCCGCGCATCCTCGGCACGATCACCCCGGGGATCGGGCCGTTGCGGATGCCGCCACCCGTCGCAGAAGTCCGCAGCCTGACCCTGAGCTGACCGGCCTCAGCCTTTCCGGTCGTCGCCCCAGGGGCCTTCCCACCAGTTGCCGCTGCGCTCCTCGTCGCCCGGGCCGCGGCGCCGACGTGAGCGGACCCACTGCACGATGATGACAGTCAGGGTGCTGACCCCGATCAGGATCATCACGATGAAGAGCAGGTCGCGCTGGTCCATGGCGTCAGCCTTCCGATGAACCAGACGGCAGCAGATCGGCGACCGAGTTCACGATCTCGTCGGGGCGGAACGGGTACTTCTCGATCTCGACCTGGTCGCTGATGCCGGTGAGCACGAGCACGGTGTGCAGGCCCGCCTCGATGCCGGCGACCACGTCGGTGTCCATCCGGTCGCCGATCATGCCGGTGCGCTTGGAGTGCGCGCCGATCTTGTTCAGCGCCGAGCGGAACATCATCGGGTTCGGCTTGCCGACCACGTACGGCTCCCGCCCGGTGGCCTTGGTGATGAGCGCCGCGACGGCGCCGGTCGCGGGGAGTGGGCCCTCAGCGCTCGGGCCGGTGGCGTCCGGGTTGGTGATGATGAAGCGTGCGCCGCGGTTGATCAGGCGGATCGCCCTCGTGATCGCCTCGAAAGAATAAGTGCGGGTCTCGCCGACGACCACGAAGTCGGGGTTCGTCTCGGTCATGACAAAACCAGCGTCGTGCAGGGCGGTGAGGATGCCGGCCTCGCCGATGACGAACGCCGAGCCCCCGGGCACCTGCTGTTGCAGGAATGCCGCGGTGGCGAGCGCCGAGGTCCAGATCCGCTCTTCCGGCACGTTCAGCCCGCTGGAGCGCAGGCGCGCCGAGAGGTCGCGTGCGGTGAAGATCGAGTTGTTGGTCAGCACCAGATATGGGATGCCGGCGGCCTCCCACCCGGCGAGCAACTCGGATGCCCCGGGAATGGCATCGTTCTCATGGACGAGCACGCCGTCCATGTCGGTGAGCCAGCATTCGATCTCAGAGCGTTCAGCCATGTGCTCAGCCTAGATGAGTGAGTCCTGTCGGCTCGCGCGGCGTGGAGGCTGTTGCTGTGTTTGCCCGTCGCGCAGCATCTGCTCGGGATCTCGTCGGATCGGAAATCGATCAGGCATGCTCGCGCGCATTTGATGGGCATGTGCCCGGAACCTGCCAGGCCAGTCCGGGCGGCCCCAGAGCAGCAGAACTGCCGCGGGATTCGGGTACGTATGACCGAATGTCTGAGGGTAGTAGTTCAATGAAGATATGAACATTTCGACGATGACTTCACCGGTGCTGAACGCACTGCTCGAAGATGTCGTCACGACGCTGTCGTCGGTGGATCAGACGATCAACCAGCTGATGGCGACGAAGTCGGCGCTGTTGGCGACCGCGTCGCGCATCGCGGATGATGAGCCGTTCGATTCGGTCGATTCGCGTGAGATGTCGCAGCGCGCGATCGCGACCGAGATCGGTGCCGCGTTGCGGTTGAGCGATCGCACGATCGAATCGCACATGGGCGCGGCAGCAATGCTTCAGGAGCGCTTCCCGGCGACGGCGGCATCGTTCGGCGCGGGTCACATCTCCCAGGCGCATGTACGGGTCATCATGGATGCCGGTGATCAGATCGAGGATGCTGAGAACAGGGCGCGTTACGAAGCGATCGTGGTCGCGCGCGCCGAGACCGAATCCCCGAACAGGCTGCGTCCATTCGCCGCGCAGACGGCCGAGCGCTTTCGGGAACGCTCGTTCACCGAGCGGCATCGCGAGGCGCGCGAGAAGCGCGGCACGTGGGTGCGCGGGCGCGACGACGGCATGAGCGAACTCACCCTGTTCGGACCGAGCGCGATCGTCAACGGCATGCACGACAGAGCGACGCAGATGGGTTTGAAGGTGAAGGCCGAGAACGCTCGCGTCGCGAAAGAGGCCCGCGGAGCCGCTTCGGATGCCGCGACGGATGACTTCGCTGACGAGCGGACGTTGAATCAATTGCGATTCGATCTGCTCGCCGACCTCGTGCTGACTGGAACACCGATCGGCCATGAGACCGATGACGGGCTGCTGGGCGAGATCCGCGCGCATGTCGACATCACCGTCCCCGTGCTGAGCCTGACCGACCCCGATGAGATCGCCTCTCCCGCGCATCTGGAGGGTGTCGGACCGGTCGACCCCGCGACCGCGCGGATCCTGACCGGTAATGCACCGGGTTTCGATCGAATCTTCACTCATCCGGCGTCGGGGATGGTGCTCGGAGTCGACAGGTATCGCCCCTCGTCCGAGATGCGTCGGTATCTGCGGGCCAGAGATCGGCGCTGCAGGTTCCCCGGATGCCGACTGGTGGCAAGGCTGTGCGACGACGATCACACGATCGATCACGCGCACGGTGGTGCGACGACCGTCGCCAATCTGGCCGACTTCTGCCGCCGACATCACGTGACCAAGCATCAGACGCCGTGGAAGGTGCGACAACTCGGCGGTGGAGTGCTGGAATGGACCAGTCCCACCGGCAGGATCTACGTCGATCGCCCACCGGGCGTCACCACCTATGTCACCTTCGAAGACGTCGCCGACCGGATGCCGTCCGAGGCACCCTTCTGATCTACGACACGCCGACCGCCTTCCGAGCCCGGCGAGCGCTGCTGGACCCCGCCGAACCCAACAGGACTCACTCATCCAGAGGCCCCGGATGCTGCGCGGAGCAGGCACGCAAGCGCCGGGATGCCGACGTCGTGTGACGCCCGCACGACGCCGACGTCGAATCCGGGGCTGACGGTGAACGAGGAGTTGTCGTGCACCGGGTTATCGAGCACGGGGTGTCGCCTTTCGGAGGACAAGGATTCCGGAACACGTGGATGTCGCGACTACGCTTCGAGTGTGACCGGCGCGAGCGTCGACGGCAACTCCAGTTGCACGTCGCCACGCGCCGATGATTGCGGAAGGACGACGGATGAGTGATGCCCGGCTGACGGCACGGCACAAGGGATTGCCGGAACGGGCCGCCGGGATGACGATTGCGGAGTTCCTCGCCTCAGGCCCGCGGCTGTCGGAGTTCTGGACGCCGCTGGTGGTTCTCGACGACGCGGCGATGCGCCACAACACCGACGTGATGGCGACGTGGTGCGCTGAGCGCGGCCTTGAGCTCATGCCCCACGGCAAGACCACGATGGCTCCCTCGCTCTGGCAGCGACAGCTGTATGCCGGTTCGCTCGGCATCACGCTCGCAACCATGGGGCAGGTGCGTACTGCCCGCACCTTCGGCGTCTCCTCGATCATGCTCGCCAATGCCGCTGTCGATGCGCACTCCCTGCGCTACCTCGCCGGTGAGCTCGCTGATCCCGGGTTCCGGTTCGTCTGCTGGGCCGACTCAATCGCCACGGTGGAGGCGATGGAGGATCCGTTGCGCGATGCCGACGCGCCTCGTCCCGTTGATGTGCTGGTCGAACTCGGCGGCGAGGGTGGCCGCACGGGTGCCCGCACGGTCGGCGAGGCGATCAAGATCGCGGAGCGCATCGCAGCATCCGATGTGCTTCGACTCGCCGGCGTCGCCGGCTATGAGGGAAGCCTCGCGCACGATCGCAGCGTCCGCGCGATCGACGCGGTCGAGACCTACCTGCGCCGTCAGATCGAGCTGCACGAGCGCATCGGGCACCTCTATGACGACGGCGACGTCTATGTCACCGCGGGAGGCAGCGCCTACTTCGATCTCGTCGCCAAGGTGTTCGCAGAGGCGGGCGCCGGCGCGGAAGCGGCGGAGCGCCCCGGCGGGGGCCGCACGCTGTTCACCCTGCGCTCCGGGGCGTACATCGTTCACGACGATGGCTTCTACCGTGGCATCTCGCCGTTCGACGAGGCGCGTGCGAGCGACGATGAGCCCCGCTTCATCCCCGGCATGTTCGGCGTCGGTCGCATCGTCTCGCACCCCGAGCCCGGCCTCGCCCTGATCGACGGCGGCAAGCGCGATTTCCCGTTCGACGAGGGCCTCCCGATCCCTCGCGGGATGAGCGCAGGGCTCGGCGACGCGTGGCAGCCTCTGCCCGGAGCATCCGTCTCGGCGATGAACGACCAGCACAGCTTCGTGCGCCTCGAAGAAGGTGGCGAGCTCGCGATCGGCGATCTCGTACGCCTCGGGCTGTCACACCCGTGCACTGCCTTCGACAAGTGGACGGTGCTGCCCGTCGTCGAATCGGTCGACTCCGATCTCGTGGTCGACCTGATCCAGACCTACTTCTGATGGTGGAGGCGTTGATCCGCGGATCATTCTCCATGGCGTCTCGGTCGCCGGCGCCGGCGAGATAACCACCCTTCGGTGTCGAGCGACTCAGTGGATGAACACGTCGCCGCTGGCGCGTACGGTGATGTCGCTGATGTTCACGCCCCACGGCTGGTTGATCACGTAAACGACATTCTCGGCGAGTTCCTCGGGCGTGAGAGCCCAATACTCGATGCTGTCGGAGTCGGTCTGCTCCGCAGGCAACTCACCCTTCATGAACTTCTCGGTGCTGTCGAAGTACTGCGCCGCATTCTGCCCGGCGAGGCCGGAGATCGCGGTCTCATTCACGACGGCGCTGGCCAGGTTCGTGCCGGGGACACCGGTCGGCTTGAGCGTGGTGACCTTGATCTTGCCATGCGATTCGATGCGCAGAGAGTCCGAGATGATCTTCACCGCGGCTTTGGTCGCGCTGTAGACGCCGGATCCCGGCATCCCCGCGTTGCCGTAGATGGAGGAGATGTTCACGACCTGACCTCGACCCTGCTCCATCATCTGGTCGTATACGGCCGTGATGCCGTTGACGACGCCCTTGATGTTGATGTCGATCGCCTTGTCCCAGGCCTTCGATGCCTTCTTGTGGTCGGACCAGAATGCGAGCGGCATGATGCCGGCGTTGTTGAGCATGACGTCGATGCGTCCGAACTTCTCGACCGCGAAAGCGGCCACGGCATCCATCTGCTCCTTGTCGGTCACGTCTGCGACCTTGTACTCGGCGCTCTGGCCCTTCGCGCGGATCTCGTCCACGACCGCTTTGAGGTTGTCTTCGTTGATGTCTGCCGCGATGACGTGCGCCCCGAGCTCGGCGGTCATACCTGCGACGAGCCTTCCGAAGCCGCTTCCGGCACCTGTGATGATGATGACTCGATCGTCGATGTGATTCGAATATTCCCCGACGGATGCTACGCGCTGAGCCAGACGACGTCGACGGCGCCGTCCGGCAGCTGTGCGGTGGCGCCGTCGACCTCGACGCCGCTCTCGGTGACACGGACGACGGAAGACACCGAGAGCCCGAGATCCTCCAGCGCGCACAACAGATCGGGGTCGGTATCGGAGACGCGCAGCACGCGGCCCTCGTGGCCGAGCGGGGCCCGGGCGAGCAGCACGAACGGTTCGCGCGCGACATGGCCCGCAGCATCCGGGATCGCATCGCCGTGCGGATCGAAGCGGGGCCGGCCCAGCCGTTCGTCGATCCCCTCCAGCAGCCGGTCGCTGATCGTGTGCTCGAGGACCTCGGCCTCGTCGTGCACCTCGTGCCAGCCGTAACCGAACTCGCTCACCAACCAGGTCTCGACCAGGCGGTGGCGACGCACCATCGACAGCGCGCGTTGCTCACCGGCATCCGTCAGACGCACCGCACCGTACGGCACGTGCGAGACGAGACCCGCAGCGGCGAGCTTCTTCACCATCTCCGTCACAGACGAGGGGGCGATGCCCAGCTTCGCGGCGAGCTGCGAGGGAGTGATCGGGGCATCCTGCCACTCGGTGTGCGCATAGACGGTCTTCAGATAGTCGTCTGCCGCTGGGGATGCCACGAGTCCAGCCTACTCGCGGCCCGACTACGCTGGCTGAGTGACCGACACCCCTGAGCGCACCACCCATGGACTCGGACCCTGGGATGGCGAGTGGCCGGTGGGGGAGCAGTACGACCCTGAGCTGCTGACGAACGGCGACACCCGCAACGTGATCGACCGCTACCGCTACTGGCGCATGGAGGCGATCGTCGCCGACCTCGACACGCACCGGCATCCGTTCCACGTCGCGATCGAGAACTGGCAGCACGACATGAACATCGGCTCGATCGTGCGCAGCGCCAACGCGTTCCTCGCCGACACCGTGCACATCATCGGGCGTCGCCGCTGGAACAAGCGCGGCGCCATGGTCACCGACCGCTACCAGCACGTCGTCCACCACGAGGATGTCGCCGCGTTCGCGGTGTGGGCCGCCGACGAGAGCATCCCGATCATCGCGGTCGACAACGTCGAGGGCGCCGTTCCCGTCGACAAGGCCGAACTGCCGGAGCGCTGCGTGCTGCTGTTCGGCCAAGAGGGCCCTGGCCTCACCGAAGAGGCGATCGCCGCGGCATCCGGTCACATCGAGATCACCCAGTACGGCTCGACGCGCTCGATCAACGCGAGCGCCGCCGGCGCCGTGATCATGTACGAGTGGTGCCGACGGTACGCGAGCTGAATCGACCCTCGACGCTGAGCCGCTCGCCGGTGCCGACGCGCACATCGCGCAGACGAAGGTTCGTGCCGTCTGCGGTGAACGATTCGTTGAGATCGATCCGCCTGCCGATGAGCGTGCGCACATGCTTTCTGGCGAACAGCAGCGCGGCCTTCACCAGCAGGTTGCGGCTGCCGAGCGTCAGGTCGCGGATCGTGATGACGGCATCCTTCGTCACCTCGATCCGTGCCTCGGCTCGCGCCGACGCCAGGAGCAGTTTCCAGCGCACGCCGGTGTATGCGGTGACGCGGATGCCGTCTGCGCCATCCTGTACGACCTCGATGCGCAACCGGCCGAGGTGGATGCCACCCTCGCTCAGCATGGGTCGTGCGACGGACCTGATCAGCGGAACCAGATCCTTCTTCGCGATGGAGGCGTGGAAGGTGCCTCGCAGCTCGCCGAGGTCATCGTCCGGGATGATCGAATGCGCGCTCTCGGGAACACCCGGTTCTGCGGGCTCGGCGGCGGTGAGCCACACGATCGGCATATCGAACGCCTGCACGTCGATCGTGAGCGGGCTGCGCTCGATCCGCATCGGTCGGGCAGAGAAGCGGAAGCTGCGCACCATGCCCGGTTCGCGGGAGATGATGTCCGGTGCGGGGCTGTCTTCTGGCGCGGGGGTGTTCGGGGCGGGGGTGTTCGTGACGGGGTCAGTGGGCATCGGCGGCGCGTTCCAGCCGATCGTGAGCTTCGTGCCGGTGGCATCCAGCGTGAGCTGGTCGAGATCCTGCCCGGTGAGAGCGGCTGACACCTCGATGTCTTCGAGGCCCTTCAGGGCGACTTCACCCGCGTCCTGCGCGGCGCGCCGGAGGGTGGATCGCACCCAGCGCACGACGGTGGCGCTGTCGCCGGGCCATGCGGAGGTCATACGAACATCTTGGCCCACCGAAGACGGGTGTCAGTCGCGTTGAATGCCGAACGTATGCCGCATCAGCGCGTTGACGTCGGCGTCGAGGCGGTCGAGACGATGATGGACGCCCTGGATCTCGGTGCGGATGATGCGCACGAACATCGTGGACATCAGTGTGATCATGCCGAACAGGCCAGTGGCGAAGACGCCGATCAGCGTCCATACCTGCGGTTCGTTCATGGTCAGCACCCTTCTATTGTCGTCGGTCCGCACTCAGAATGCCAGAGGCGCCAGCGCCCACTCGCGTTCGGTGGGTGATCCCGATCCGAACGCACCTGTGGAGATCGAGTCGCCTAAACCGATGCGCTCAACCACCCGCCGGTCTTCACACGCCAGCCGAGCGTCGCGAAGCGGGCGAGCAGGTAGACGCCGAAGAAAGCCACAGCCAGCCAGGTCACCCCGGCGGTGCCGTCGACTCCGACGAGGGTGATGATCCACAGCGCGGGCAGGAACGGCACAAGGTTGAGCCCGCCGGCGATGGCCAGGTATCGCACGTCGCCGGATCCCATCAGCACGCCGTCGAGCACGAACACGATCCCTGCGATCGGTTGCGCAACAGCGAGCACGATCAGCGCCGGCTGGATGAGAGCCGCGACGGCCGGGTCACCGGTGAACGCGAGCCCGATCACACCCGACAGCGCCGCGATCAGTCCGCCGACGATCACACCGAACCACGCGCCCCACGCGACCGTGCGGGCGAGAACATGCCGCACGCCGGGGATGTCGCCCGCGCCGAGGCCCTTGCCGATCAGCGCTTGTGCGGCGATCGCGAGCGCATCGAGCGCGAACGCCGCGGCCGAGAAGATCGTGAACACCACCTGCCAGCCGGCAAGCTCGGTGGTGCCGATGCCAGTGGCGATGCCGACTGTGACGAGCAGGGCGACGCGCAGGCTCACGGTGCGCAGGAACAGCCAGCCGCCCGAGCGCGCCGAACCACGGACGCCGTCGCGCTGAGGACGGACGGATGCCGAGTGCCGGCGTGCGAGGCGGCCGATGATGAGCACATAGGCGGCGACCATGCCCCATTGCGCGACGATCGTGCCGGCGGCTGAGCCGGCGATGCCCCAGCCGAAGCCGTAGATGAACAGCCAGTTCAGCAGCGCATTCGCACCGAACCCTGCCCCGGCGATCCACAACGGGGTCACGGTGTCCTGCATGCCGCGCAGCAGGCCCGTCGCGGCGAACACGATGAGCATCGCGGGCAGGCCCCACATCGAGATCGACAGATAGACGTCGGCCTGCTCGGCGACCTCGGCGGATGCGCCGAACAGCGACACCAGCCACGGCGAGGAGAGTGCGCCCGCGACGGCGAGCACCGCGCCGAGGCCCAGCGCCAGCCACATGCCGTCGATCCCGACGCTCACGGCATCCTGCTTGTCGCCCGCGCCGAATCGTCGAGCGACCGCCGGGGTCGTCGAATAGGCGAGGAAGATCATCAGCCCGACGATCGTCTGCAGCACGGCACTCGCGATGCCGAGGCCGGCGAGCGGTGTGACGCCGAGGTGGCCGACGAGCGCAGCATCCACCATCAGGAACGCCGGCTCGGCGACCAGCGCGCCGAGAGCGGGGACGGCGAGGCGCAGGATCTCTCGATTGAGGGTCTGGCGCGCGGTCACCGTTCGAGCCTATGCCGTGCAGGGCTGGCCGATGCCTTCACGCTCGCACGCTCGTCCCGCGGGTTGAAAGGAGATTTTCGCCGGTCATAGCGCGGCAATGTCAAGTGGTGGGAGCAACGCCGGGGTTCACGCGGTTCGTCGCCGTCGTAGGCTGGAGGAACCGGCATGCGGACGGAGGTGGACGATGACTGATCCTCGAGACGCGGCCGCCCGATACCGGGCGCGGCAAGGCGACGAGCTGGACGCCGAGATGGATGCCGAGCCGGAAGCGCCCCCGACGCAGCTCACCGCCGAGAATCAGCATGAGTTCGTCGAGACGGCGATCCAGCTCGCGATCCGCCGCGGTGAATTCGACGATCTCCCTGGAGCGGGTAAGCCCATCGAGGGCCTCGGCACGCACCACGATCCCGACTGGTGGATCCGACGCAAGATCGAGACCGAGAATCTGTCCGGCCTCGGCCCTCCTGCGCTGCTGCTGCGCGTGGAGGACCGCGAGCTCGACGCGAACCTCGATCAGCTCGCTCGTGAGAGCGACGTGCGCGAGGTGCTGGAGGACTTCAACAGGCGGATCATCGCCGCCCGCCGCCAACTGCAGGGCGGCCCGCCGGTCGTCACACGGATGCGCGACGTGGATGCTGAGGTCGAGGCCTGGCGCAAGCGCCGCGCCGCGCGACCCGCACCCGTCGCCGCGCCGGAACCCTCTCGGCGCCGGTTCGGTCGACGCAAGAAGGAAAACCGGGGTTAGAACGCCGTCGAGACCCGGAAAGTCTTCTCCGCACGATTCCCTCGGGCGATCGCGCCGCAGACGATGCCATCTGAAGGGCTCGCGTGTCCGAGAGCGCGTTTAGGGTGGACACCATGACTGATGCTCTCCCTGCAGGACTCGCCACCGAAGAATTCAGCTCCGAGATCCGTCCGCAGGACGACCTGTACCGGTACGTGAACGGCTCGTGGCTCGAGCGCACCGAAATCCCGGGAGACAAAGCCAGGTGGGGATCGTTTCACCTGCTCGCCGAACAGGCCGAGAAAGACGTGCGGACGATCATCGAAGAGTCGCAGGACGCAGAGGCCGGCACGCTCGCACGCAAGATCGGCGACATGTTCTCGAGCTTCATGGACACCGCGCGCATCGACGCCGCCGGGGTCACGCCGCTCGCCGACACTCTCGCCGAGATCGATCGGATCGACAGCATCCCCTCTCTTCTCGCGACGATCGGCGCCTACGAGCGCGACGGCCGTGCGCACCTGATCGGCCTCTACGTCGACGGCGATCCGGGTGATCCAGAGCGCTACCTGCCGATTCTCGTGCAGTCGGGCCTCTCGCTGCCCGACGAGAGCTACTACCGCCTCGAGAGCTTCGAAGCCACCCGCACTGCGTACCGCGCTCACCTCGAGCGACTGCTCGCGCTCGCCGGCATCGCGGATGCTGCGGGCGACGCCGAGCGTTCGTTCGAGCTAGAGAAGCAGATCGCCTCGCATCACTGGGACAACGTCGCCAGCCGCGACGCCGTCGCCACCTACAACCTCAAGACCTGGGATGAACTGCAGAGCCTGATCGGCGTCGACCTCGCACCGTGGCGTGACGCGGTCGTGCCGACCACCCTTCGACAGGCTCAGGGAACGCATCCCTTCGCCGAAGCCGTCGTCTCGCAGCCAAGCGCACTCGAGGGTCTCGGCACGCTGCTCACCGAGGAGCGGCTGGACGAGTGGAAGTCGTGGTTGCGCGCGCACGTCGTGCACGCCGCCGCGCCCTACCTCACCGACGACATCGTGCAGGAGAACTTCTCGTTCTACGGCACCGAGATCTCGGGTGTCCCGACGATCCGCGAGCGCTGGAAGCGCGGCGTCTCCGTCACCGAAGGCGCTCTGGGCGAGGCCATCGGCAAGGTTTACGTGGAGCGCCACTACCCGCCGACGGCAAAGGCCTCGATGGATGAGCTCGTCGCGAACCTCATTGAGGCGTACCGGCAGAGCATCACGACCCTCGAATGGATGAGCCCGGAGACCCGCGAGCGGGCACTGGCCAAGCTCGATGCGTTCACACCGAAGATCGGCCACCCCGAGGTGTGGCGCGACTACTCCACGCTGGAGATCGACGGTGCGGACATCTTCGGCAACGTCCGACGCGCGAACATCTTCGAGCACGACCGCAACGTCGACAAGGTCGGCAAACCCATCGATCGCAATGAGTGGCACATGCCGCCGCAGATGGTCAACGCCTACTACAACCCCTCGATGAACGAGATCGTCTTCCCCGCCGCGATCCTGCAGTACCCGTTCTTCGACGCCTCCCGCGACGCCGCGGCCAATTACGGCGGAATCGGCGCCGTAATCGGCCACGAGATCGGTCACGGATTCGACGATCAGGGCAGTCGCTATGACGGCTCGGGCAAGCTCGACGATTGGTGGACGGATGCTGACCGCTCAGCCTTCGAGGAGCGTACGAAGGCTTTGATCGCCCAGTACGAGGCGCTGGTGCCTGTCGGGCTCGCGGCCGAGAACCACGTCAACGGCGCCCTCACGATCGGTGAGAACATCGGCGACCTGGGCGGCCTGGGCATCGCGCTGAAGGCATACGAACTGTCACTCGGTGGCTCGCCGTCGCCGGTCATCGACGGTCTCACCGGCGTGCAACGACTTCTTCTCTCGTGGGCGCAGGTATGGCAGCAGAAGAGCCGCGACGCCGAGACGATCCGTCTGCTCACGATCGATCCGCACTCGCCGAATGAGTTCCGCTGCAACCAGATCGTGCGCAACATCGATGCCTTCTACGACGCGTTCGAGGTGACCGATGCGGACGCGCTGCACCTTCCCCGCGAACAGCGTGTGACGATCTGGTGATCTTTGCCGACAGACCATGACACGTGCATGGTCAGCGGGGTTACGATAGCGAGTGCTGCTGGGGGGGCGTGCTCCCGGCAGCGTCCCCTGAAGACCTTCCTGGGAAGGAACATGCGTGGGCACTCCCCCGGCCCCTGAGCCCGTCGAAGGGACTTCGCCGCCTGCGATGCTGCGCAGATCACAGCGCAGCCGTCGGCGTGTTCCGCGTCGTGCGGCCGTGGGCCGCAGGTCATTCGTCGCCACCGTGCGTGCGCTCGAGGAGCTGGCGGATGCTGGCGCACAGGTCTCGGTGCACGTCACGGATCTCGACAGCGGTGCCCAGGTGCTGGCCGGCGACGATCACGTCACGATGCCGATCGCGGGGCTCGGTGTCGTGCCGCTGCTGATCGAGGTCGCCGCAGGGTTCGAAGCAGGAACGCTGGATCCGCTCGAGATCGTCGATCGATCCGCGACTGACTTGGTGACGACGGCAGGAGTGTGGCGCAACCTGCGGGCGCCGGCGCTGCCGCTGGTCGACCTCGCCGTGCTCGCGGCGGCAGCGGGCGATCCGATGGCGGTGAACGCCCTCCTCACGCACGTCGGGGATGACCGCGTGAATGAGCGTCTCGAGTCGCTCTGCCTCTCTCAGACGGCACTGCTCGATCGCTTCCGGGACGAGCGAGGGCCGGATGACGCCCCGCATCTCGCGGTCGGCACGACACGGGAGCTCGCCGGGCTGTTCTCCGCGCTCGTGAACTCCACGGCGGTCAATGTCGCCGTCAGCGCACAGGTATCGGAGTGGCTGAGCCTGAACCACGATCTGAGTCTGGTCGCGGCATCCACTGGGCTCGACCCGTTCGCTCACGACCACGACGCTCATGGGCTGCTGTTCATCAACAAGACGGGGCGCGAGCGCGGTGTGCGCGCAGAAGCCGGCGTGCTCGCCGGTCCCCGGTCGGGGATCGCCTACGCGATGATCGTCTGCTTCGACGACCTCTCGATCACCCACCGGCTGCGCGTGCACGATGCGTTCCGCGTGCTCGGACTCGAGCTCATGGAGTACGCGCACTGAGGCCGAAGCCGACAGGCGTGCACCGTGGCTTCGCTCGTGACAGGGAACGGACGTCGGTGTCCCGGCCCATCAGAGTCCGGGACACCGAGCAGATCAGACGTGCTCGTGGGTGTCGACCCAGCTGCGCGCGTGCCCGGACCACCTGTTGACGGGCATCTGCCGCGCGGCGGACTGGAGATGCATGCGGGTGAACGTCGGAGCAAAGGTGTCGTTGATCGCATCCAGGCGATCCTGCTCCTCCCGAATCCGTGGCATCTCCTCCCGGAAGGCGGCGATGACCTCGTCCTCGTCGATCTGGGTGAGCCGGCCGTTCTCCACCGTCACCACACCATCGACCATCACGCGCACGATCGACGATCCGTTCTCGCTGTAGACGAGGTGGTTCTCGAGACGATTGGTCGGCATGAAAGCGAGGGTCGTCGTGTCGAACATGACCAGGTCGGCACGCTTGCCGACCTCGATGGACCCGATGGACCCGTCGAGCACACCGCTGCGCGCACCGCCGATCGTCGCCGCCTCGAGCACCTCCGGCACCGTCGGCCAGCGCTCGAAGTCCGGTTCGCTGACCTTGTGTAGCAGAGCGGTCATCTTCATCACCTCCATGAGGCGCGGGGTATCGCTGGAGGAGCAGCCGTCGGTGCCCAGACCCAGGTTCACGCCGGCGTCCTGATACGCGCGCCACGGCAGGATGCCTGAGCCGAGCTTCAGGTTCGAGATGGCGTTGTGCGACACCGACACCCCGGCGCGCGCGATGCGCTCGATGTCGTCGTCCGTGACCCAGATGCCGTGCGCGAAGGTCGTGCGAGGGCTCAGTGCGCCGATCTCGTCGAGGTGCTGCACGAGGGTTCGGCCACCGTAGAGCTCGTCCCCGGTTACGGCCTGTGTCTTCGTCTCCAGAACATGGATGTGCACTTCGGCGTCGTAATCGGCCGAGAGTGCGTTCGCTCCGACCAGGAGGTCGTCCGTGCATCGCTGCGGTCCGGAAGGAGCCAGCATGTAGCGGATGCGTCCTCCCGCGGATCCGTGGTGCCGCCTGAATGCCTCGCGTGAGAAGTCGAGGTACTCCGCCGCGGTGAGCGTCGGAGCGGAACGGACCTGGCGCACGAGTTCATCGGGCAGCCAGTCCGTGACGAACGGCAGGGTGTCGACGAACGGTCGATTGATGATGTGGCCAGAGACATTGGCGCGGATGCCGATGTCCGTGTACGCACCGACCACCGCGGCGAGCTGGTCCAGGTCTTGTCCCGGTGTCTCGAGCACATCGTCGATCAGGGTCGTGACCCCCGACTTCATCGACTCCATCGCGAACATGAGTGTGCGGAGTCGAATCAGATCCGGCGTCATCGGGCTGCCGCCGAGGATCGGATACGAGTAGGCCATCCACAGCTCCAGCGGCATGTTGTCGTACCGCCCCTTGTACAGGTACTCCCAGGAGTGCGTGTGGGCGTTCACGAATCCCGGCGTGATCAGCATCCCGCTCCCGTCGATCACCGTCTCACCGGGCAACGGCGTGAGGCCGACGCCGATCTCGGTGAAGCAGCCGTCCGCGATCCGCAGATCACGGCGTATCGGAGTCGCGTGCGAGTTCGCGTCCATGGTGATGATGTCCGCATTGCGGATTAGTGTGGCGTTCACTTGGCGACTCGATTCCGGCTCCGGGCGATGATATGGCAGACAGGCGCCGCGATGATCGCGACGAGAACGCCCTGCACCGCCGGGCTCCCGATTCCGGTGATGGTGCCGAACAGGGCTGCCGCGGTGCCGAGCAGGTACGCGATGATGCCGGGCCAGACGAACAGCGGGACGGTGGCGACATCGGACCCGGGGTCGCGTCGACGCCAGACGAACAGGAAGGTGCCGATGATGACGCCTCCGAGTGGGGGGATCACGGTGCCGAGAGTGACGAGGAACATGGTCATCGAGTCGGCGAGGCCGCTCGCCGCGAGGGCGGTGCCGATGATCACGCCTCCGATGATGAAGGGCCGCTTGTCGTTCGTGCCGAACAGCTCTGCACCGGCGACGCCGAATGCGTAGGCAGCGTTGTCGTTCGTGGTCCACAGATTGAACGTCAACATGAAGACGCCGAGTCCGGCGAGCCCGATCGTGAACAGCAAGGCCGTGAAGTCCGGTTCTCCGAAGGCGATCGCGCCGACGCCACCGAAGATGAGCATCGCGCTTTCGATGACGAGGAGGACTCCGAGGCAGGTGAAGAAGGCTGCGCGGGTGCTGCGGGAGAAGCGGGTCCAGTTGCCGATCTGCGTGCCGCCGGAGATGAACGTGCCGATCATCATCGTCAGCGCCATGCCTGGGGCGATGGACCCATCGCCGGTCGTCTCGAACAGTGACGGCACTCCGCCGACCTCTTCGATCGAGAGCACGGTGATCCAGATGCACAGGGCGAACATGAGTGGTACAGAGATCCAGGACAGCACCTCGATGCCCTTGAATCCCCAGTACGCGGTGGTCGCCATGAGAGCGCCGCCGACGATCGCCAGCGGCCAGGAAGTGGTCCAGCCGAGTGCGGAGGCGAGCAAATTGGCGAAGATGCCGACAGTGATGCCGTACCAGCCGATCTGGGTGCCACCGAGCACGATCGATGCCCACTTGCCCCCGACACGGCCGAGGGCCAGCCGCGAGATGAGCACGGTCGACAGTCCGGTTCGTGCGCTCGCGGCAGCGAGGGTGGCGACGTAGAGAGCGAGCACCGCGGTGGCGATCGCGGCGAGGCCGAGGAACGGCCCGAACCCGAAGGCTCCCGCGACCTGGCCGCCGGTGACCATGGTCGGGGTGAAGAAGATAAATCCCGCGACGACGACGAGGACGCCGAACCATCCCTGGCGTGCCTGTGACGGAACGCGGGAGAGCGGGTAGTCGCGGTCGACCGTGGTCGGGGTGGCATCTGTGACGGGTGGGGAGGAGGCGATGGTCATTGGGTACCCCTTTCTGTTGGTGCCCATTGGAGTCCTCGAATGTTTCGTCGCTGTTGCGCCGCCGGATTCTGTGGTGACGGCTCCCCATGCGCGCGTCCCGAGGTGGAGTATCCGCCACCCCCGGCAATCGGGGCGAAACGATGAGGAAACAACGCAGCCATATCGTCAGCACATGAGATATCCCGCCGGGGAGTCACCTGACCTGCGCGACCCGAGCGCAGTCCGCGTCGCCGATCTGCTCGCATGGAACGAACCGCGCGTGGCACTGGTCGGCGAGATGGTCGGGCTCGATCGGGTGATCCGGTGGTCTCTGCCGTCGGATCTGGTCGATCCAAGTCCGTACCTTCGCGGGGACGAGTTGGTGCTGACGGCGGGGATATCCATCGTCGACGTCGCCACGCAACGCAAATTCGTGGAGTCCGTCTGCGCCGCGGGTGCTGCGGTGATCGGCTTCGCGCTCGGCGTGGTGGCTGATGAGGTTCCGCCGGCGCTCATCGGCGCGGCCAATGCCCTGGGCGTCGCGGTGCTGTCGATCCCCGCCGACGTCGCCTTCGTCGAGATCACCCAGCGGCTCGCGAACGAACAGAATCGTCACCAGCTCGAGGCGCGGGAACGATCGCGAGTCGGAGCGATCGTCGACATGGTCCGGCGCGGCCAGGCGAGTTCGCAGGTGCTCAAACAGGAGTTCGGCGCACGTGCGGAGTCGATCGACACGGTCGGCGTGGTCGTGGCTCGCCGCATCGCCTGGCCAATCGACGACGCCGTGTTGAAAGGCGATATCGGACAGAACGCGGTCGCGGTCTTTCCTGGGGAGAAGATCGCAGGGATGCTGTCGGCAGCGCGCGAGGTCGGATTACCGTTCGGCTGGAGCGGACCGGTCGGCTTCGACCGAGCCGCGACGGCGGTCAGGGAGGCGTTCGCAGCCGTCGAGGTCTCGTCTCGACTCGGCCGAGCCGCGGGCCCCCGCGATCTGGCGACGTGGCACGGGCTCGTTCACCGACTCACTCCTGACCAGCTCGCGCCCTTCGTCGACCACGTGATCGCCCCGCTGCGCGAATACGACCTGCGTCACCGCACGCAGTTGCTGCTCACCGCCGAAGTGCTGTGCCATCGGGACGGCGCTGTGCCGGCGGCAGCGGCAGAGCTGTACGTTCACGAGAACACCGTGCGCAAGCGTGTCTTGCGCATAGAGGGTCTCACGGGGCTCAATCCGCTGAACAGCCTCGATCGCGCCGCGCTCCTGGTCGCGCTCGTGGGCCGCCATGCTTGACAGCTGGTGCTCAGAAGGGCCCGAACCGCTGCTGCGGATCCAGTGCCTGCACCACAGGTTCGAGTGCGTCGGCGAGGGCGTCGAGCTGCGCCGGTGAGAGGCGATCGAGCACCAGTCGATGCGCGGTGGCGAAATGTTCAGGTGTCGCGAGCACCAGCCGTCGACGGCCCTGTCTGCTGAGTCTGAGCAGCACGCTGCGCCGATCCGTCGTGCTCTCCGCCCGTTCGAGTAGTTCGCGCTGCTGAAGCCTGCTGACGACCTTCGAGGCGCGGGGGAGTGTCGCATTGGTCGCTGCGGCCAGATCGCTCAGGCGCATGGCGCCCGCGCGTTGAAGGGCGCTGAGCAGGATGAATTCGTAGTGCGTGAGGTCGGCGTCGCGCTGCAGCTGGGCGTCGAGCGCGGCCGGAAGGAGCTCGGCCGTGCTGATCAGTGCGAGCCAGGCTCGGGACTGCTCCTGCGTCATGCGGGGAAGGGAAGCGACCATGGTCCTATTCTGCCGGGAATAGTTGTCGGGGCAAGTGGGTTGTGAATATTAATTGCCGAAGCAACTAAGTGCGACGGCGCAAAAGGAAGGCAACACAATGACTGCGATCACCGTCATCGGAACAGGGAACATGGGCCAGGCCATCGCCGGCATCGCCGCGAAGGGCGGCTCCACTGTGCAGATCCTGGCGCGCGACCTCGAGAAGGCCGGCACTGCCGCGGCATCCATCAATGCATCCGCCGGAGTCGTGGGCGACGCGATCTCGGGTGAGATCGTCGTTCTCGCTCTTCCCTACCCGGCACTGGCCGAGGTCGCCGGCATCTACGGCGACCAGCTCGCGAACAAGGTCGTCGTCGACATCACCAACCCGGTCGACTTCGCCACCTTCGACGGTCTGGTCGTGCCGGCAGACTCTTCTGCCGCTGCAGAGCTTGCAGCTCTCGTCCCCGCGGCAAAGGTCGTCAAGGCCTTCAACACGACCTTCGCCGCGACTCTCGCGGCCGGCGAGCTCGGTGGCGAGCCGACGGTCGTGCAGATCGCCGGTGACGACGAAGCGGCCAAGAAGCTCCTCGCCGACGTGATCGTCGCCGGGGGCCTCAAGGTCGCGGATGCCGGTGCGCTGAAGCGCGCGCGTGAGCTCGAGGCCCTCGGGTTCCTGCAGATGGTGCTCGCCGTCCGCGAGCAGATCAGCTGGACCGGCGGCTACGCCGTCCGCGCCTGACTCCGAATCTGATCGGTCCGGACCTTGGGCTCGGACACTTGTCAGTCCAAATCACGGAGGGTGTCGGTCGAAAACCGCAGATCTCGACCGACATCCGTGATCCCTGCTGACATCTGCACCCAGGTAGCCTCGACGGATGGACGACTGGACCCCGCACCGACGCGATGACGGCGTAGGAGTGCGTGGTTCAGTTCGGGAGTGACGGACGCGGTTCGGCGGTGCGGGTCTTCGGGATGAACAGCGACAGCACCACGGCGATGATGGCGGCGATGATGGCGAGCCAGAAGCAGACGTTGAACGCCTCACGTGTGGGTACGGCGACGCCATCGACCTCGACGCTCATCGCGGCCAGCACCGCACCCATGACCGCCGACGCGCTGGAGGTGCCCACCGAGCGGAACAGCGCGTTCAGTCCGTTCGATGCACCCGTCTCGTTCGCGGGGACCGCGCGCATGATGATCATCGGCATGGCTGCGAAGGTGAACCCGATGCCGACGCCGATGATCGCGTTCGCGACGAGGATGTTCCACCATTCGGTTGACCAGATGAGCACGTAGACGTATGCCAGCACGATCGCGAAGGCGCCGCCGGTGAACAACGGGCGCGGACCGATTGTGCGCTCGAGCCATCCGGAGAGTGGCGAGATCATCATCATCACCAGGCCGGCGGGCATGACGATGAAGGCTGCGGTGACCATGTCGAGGCCGAAGCCTGAGCCCGTCTCCACCGGCAGTTCGAGCATCTGCGGGAAAGTGACGTTCGATCCGAACAGCGCGAAGCCCATGCCGATCGCGGCGATGTTCGTGAAGAGCACGGCTGGCCGTGCCGCCACGCGCAGATCCAGCAACGGATCCTTCGTGCGCAGCTGATACCAACCCCAGATCAGCATTACGAGCACCCCGCCGATGAGGAGCGTGAGCCCGATGGGCGACGTCCATCCCCACTGTGCTCCCCGGGATACGTACAGCAGCAGGCCGGTCAGCCCGATCGCGAGCCCGATGGCGCCGAGCACGTCGAGGCGACCGGGGGAGAGAAGCACGTCCTCCGGGACGAACAGCAGAACCAGGATGAGCCCTACGACGCCGAGACCGGCGGCGAGCCAGAACAGCGAGTGCCAGTCTGCGTTCAGAGCGAGATACGCGGCCAGCGGCATCCCGAGCGCACCGCCGACGCCCATGGTCGCACTCATCAGGGCGACGGCGGTGCCGAGTCGGTTCGTCGGGAGGATGTCGCGCATGATCGCGATGCCGAGCGGGATGACGCCGGTGACGCCGCCCTGCAGTGCGCGGCCGATGATCACGCCGACGATCGATCCGGACAGCGCGGCGATCACCGAGCCGACGATGAGCGCCGCCAGCAGCACCACGATGACGCGACGCTTGCCGTACATATCGCCGAGGCGCCCGGAGATCGGGGTCGCGATGGCCGCGACGAGCAGTGTGATCGTGACGACCCAGGTGGTGTCCTCGCGAGAGGCGTTCAGAAGCGTGGGCAGCTCGGCCTGCAGTGGCACGACCAATGTGAACATGAATGACGCGCAGAGGCCGGCGAAGGCGAGCACAGCGACCGTGAGGCCACGATTCGGGGTGCGGGAGAGGCGCTTCCTGGCTCTGTCGTCTCTGTCTCCCACCGTGCAAGGCTATCGGAGCCCGGCACGGGTTTGGCGCGTCGGAGCGAGATCGAGGCCGTCCGGTAGAGTCATGCGCGGCTGCGCACGCATGCATCCGTCCGCACTCCGCAGCGTCGGAGCGAGAGTCACGCAGGAGTCCTCTTGAACCACGCATCCTCGTCGTCGCCGGACATCGCTCCGGCGATTACATCACGGCAGGGGCAGCTTTTCCGAGACGGGCGGCCGTATCGGATCCTCGCGGGGGCGCTGCACTACTTCCGGGTGCATCCCGCCCAATGGGAGGACCGCCTGCGCCGCCTCGCCGCGATGGGTGCGAACACGGTCGACACGTACGTGGCCTGGAACTTCCACGAGCGCACCGAAGGTGAGCCCCGTTTCGACGGCTGGCGCGACCTGGAAGCATTCATCCGACTCGCGGGTGAGGTCGGACTCGATGTCTACCTGCGCCCGAGCCCCTACATCTGCGCCGAGTGGTCGAACGGCGGGCTGCCGTTCTGGCTGACCGGACGGGTGAGCGCCCTCCGAACGAGCGATCCGGCGTACCTGGCCGCCGTCGACCGCTGGTATGACGCGCTGATCCCGCGCATCGTGCCGCTGCAGGCCGCGTTCGGCGGGCCGATCGTCGCCGTGCAGATCGAGAACGAGTACGGCTCATACGGGAGTGACCGCGCATACCTCGAGCACCAGCGCGATGCGCTGCTCACACGCGGCATCGTGGAGCTGCTGACGACGGCTGACGGCATCACCCCCGACATGGTCACGCACGGCTCGGTGGCCGGCGCGCTGCCCACGTTCACCTTCGGCACCGGTGTCTCCACCGCGCAGGAGCTGCGTCTTCAAGAGGACGCCCTCATGTGCAGCGAGCTGTGGGGCGGGTGGTTCGATCACTGGGGGGAGCAGCATCACGTGCGCTCGGCGCAGAGCATGATCGGCACGGTCGAAGAACTGCTCGCGGCCGGTGGATCCGTCAGCGTCTACATGGCGCACGGCGGCACGAACTTCGGGCTGTGGAACGGCGCCAATCATGACGGCGCGCTGCAGCCGACCATCACCAGCTACGACTCGGATGCGCCGATCGGCGAGGGCGGAGCGCTGAACGCGAAGTTCGAGGCGCTGCGCGCCGCGTTCGCGCCGTTCCACGACGGCGAGCTGCCGGAGCGCCCCGCACCGGCACCGATGCAGACCGCTCAGGCGGCGCCGTTGCGCCCGGTGGCCTCGTTGCGCGCGTTCGCCGGATCGCTGCCTGTGGTGGGCGAGTCCACTCCCTTGCCGCAGACCTTCGAACAGCTCGGCGTGGAGGACGGCATCGTCGTGTACCAGGCGCACATCGATGTGCCGGCGGATGCGACGGTCGACATCGACACGCTGCACGACCGCGCGACGGTCTTCATCGACGACGAGCGCATCGGAACGCTGGAGCGCGATAGGCGGCTGTCGCTGGCGCTACCGGGCGCGGCGCGCCGGGCGACGCTGACGATCGTGGTCGAGAGCCTCGGACGCATCAACTACGGCCCACGCACAGGCGAGGGCAAGGGCATCATGCACGGGGTGCGCATCAACGGCCGCCGGTACGTGCACGGCTGGACGCACCGTGCGCTTCCGCGCGACGGGGTGCCTTCCGCGGGTGCGCGGGAAGCGGCGGATGCGGTGGCCCCCGCCGAGGTGCCGGCGAAGAGCGCGGCCGACGATGCAGGCGTCGCGCGTGCGGCCATCGACGTCGAAACTCCGGCGGACGCGTGGCTCGCCTTCCCCGGCGGCGCCAAGGGCATGGTCTGGCTGAACGGATTCCTGCTCGGCCGCTATTGGAAGGTCGGTCCGCAGCAGACGCTCTATGCCCCGGGCCCGCTCTGGAAAGCGGGAGCGAACGAGATCGTCGTGCTCGACACTGATGAGCTGGGGCCCACGGTCGAAGTGCGCGAGAGCCCGGACTTCGGTCCGACCGAGGAGTTCGTCGGGTCCTGATCGCTGCTCGCCTGGCTGTCGTCGCGGCAGCGATCCGGTTCAGCCGGTTCCGCATCCGCTTCTTCGTTTCCGAACGAGGCGGAGGAGGGGCAGACTGGGTGCGTGCGAACCATACGTGACCTGGACACCGTTGAACTCATCATCGAGGCGCAGTCCCTGCTGGATTCCATCCGCGGGCCCGAGCGGGTCATCGATGCCGGCACGCTGCGCGCGCTGCAGCAATCCGGCAACTACGTCGTCGGGCTGTTCGACGACGAAGACGGATCGGAGCGCATGGTCGGGGCATCCGTCGCCTTCTTCGGCGTCCCGGGCCAGCGCACGATGCACTCGCACATCACTGCGCTGATCCCCGAGTACCGCGGCCGTGGATGGGGCCGCGAGCTCAAAGAGCACCAGCGCCAATGGGCGTTCTCGCGGGAGGTCGGCCGGATCACGTGGACCTTCGACCCGCTCGTCGCACGCAACGCGCACTTCTTCCTCACCGTGCTGGGCGCCAGGGTGACCGCATACGCGGTGAACCAGTACGGCATCTTCGGAGGCGGGGACGCCGGTGACGAGAGCGACCGGCTCGACGTCGAGTGGGCGCTCGCCGACATCGCGAAGCACCCGGCGGCCGAGGCCGTCGAGGCGACGCTCGAGATCCCATCGGACGTCGAGGGGATGCGGGTTTCGGACCCCGACGCGGCACACGAGTGGCGCCTCCGGTTGCGCGGCGAGATGGAAGAGCTGCTCGGGCGCGGACTTCGGGTCGCCGGTTTCGATGTGGAGCAGGGATACCTGTTTACCGAGTGAGTGTAAGGTTCTGGTACCAGTTGCCTGCGGCTCTGGTACCATTTTCCCATGGCGATGAATCTGCGTTTGAGCGATGAAGCGGCAGCAGCGCTGCGCGTCGAGTCGCAGCGCACGGGCGTCAGCCAGCAGGAGATCCTCCGACGCGCTGTCGATGAACATCTCGGGATCGGCGAGGCCAAGCGTGGAGCGCCGTACCCGGATTGGGTGATTCCACCTGAGCGCCCGTACCGGCCCGTGACGCCGACAATCGTTCCCCCTCCGGGGAAGACGATGGCGCAGATCCTCGAGGAATTGCGTGAGGATCGCCTGTGAGCATCTACGTGGATTCGAGCGCGCTCGTCAAGCGAGTCTCGAAGGAGGAGCACCAGGGCGCACTTTCGACCGCGCTTACACAGGCAGTCGCAGGAGGACATCTGCTCATCGCCTCCGCCCTTGCTCGTGTCGAGGTGTCTCGAGCGTTGCGGGTGCGACTTGATGATCACGACCCACGACAGATCTCGGTCGCCTCAGCCCTCGCCATGGAGGGTATCGGCATCGCGCCGATGACCGGTCCGATCCTCGAGAGCGCCCGCATCATCGGGCCTCCTGTTCTGCGGTCCCTCGATGCGATACACCTCGCGACGGCGGTGGCAGTCGGGGCGGACGAGCTATGGACTTACGACGAGCGGCTGGCCTCCGCATCCGAGGAGATCGGCATCGTCGCGCGCATGCCGTCCTGACAGTCTCTGGTTCGACGAAGAGTGGCAGGTGCGATCGGGTTCGACGGCCGCGTCGGGCGGCACCGCTGAACAGGTGTCGGAGGCTCGTGGCATCCTGTTCCCATGGACGATGAGGCGGGGCAGTCGGGGGGTTCGGCGGAGAAGCCTGCGGTGTACTTCCGTGACGCGGCGGAGTTCCGCACCTGGCTCGAACGGCATCACGCCTCCGAATCGGAGTTGTGGATGGAGGTGCGCAAGGCGCACGTCGCCGATCGGGGTCTGACGTGGGCGGATGCCGTTCCCGAGGCTCTGTGCTTCGGATGGATCGATTCGGTGTCGCAGCCCATCGACGATGACCGGCGTCGCCAGCGCTGGACGCCCCGCAAGGCAGGCAGCACCTGGTCGAAGGTCAATGTGGGGCACGTCGAACGACTCGTGGCCGAGGGGAGGATGGCATCCGCCGGCCTCGGAGCGTTCGAGGCTCGAAGCGCAGAGCGAACCGGAACGTATTCTCACGAGAATGACGACGCGGAGCTCGAGCCCGAGGTGCAGGCTGTGCTCGAATCGTCTGCCGCAGCGCAGGCGTTTCTCGACGCCGCGGCCGCGGGCTACCGCAAGGCGGTGCGCCACTGGACCGCGACCGCCAAGCGTCCGGCGACGCGCATCGCGCGGGCCGAGCAGCTCGTGGCCGAGAGCGCGGCAGGGCGACTCGTGCCCTTCGCGCGACCTGGAAAGACCCCGGCATGGCTGGTGCGCGCGGCTGCCGCCGCTGCCGCGGTCGAGGGCTGAATCGGGCGCGTCGGCGCGGATAGGATGGAGGATGCCGCGGCATGTCCGCGCGCAGCATCCGAATCTCTCCCGACCATTGGAGCCACCGTGGCCGAACAGTCCCGTCTTGACAAGGTCATCAGCCTCGCCCGCCACCGCGGGTTCGTGTTCCAAGCGGGTGAGATCTACGGCGGTTCGCGTTCCGCGTGGGACTACGGTCCTCTCGGCACGGAGCTGAAGGAGAACATCCGCCGCCAGTGGTGGCAGACCTTCGTCCGCGGACGCGGCGACATGGTGGGCCTTGACTCCTCGATCATCCTTCCGAAGCGTGTCTGGGAGGCGTCGGGCCATGTCGCGACGTTCACCGATCCGCTGGTCGAGTGCCTGAGCTGTCACAAGCGCTTCCGTGCCGACACTCTCATCGAGGACTTCGAGGCGCGCAAGGGCCGCAAGGCGGAGAACGGCCTCGCGGACGTGCCGTGCCCGAACTGCGGCAACAAGGGACAGTACACCGAGCCGAAGGCATTCTCGGGTCTGGTGAAGACCTACCTCGGCGTCGTCGACGACGAGTCGGGACTGTTCTATCTGCGCCCCGAGACGGCGCAGGGCATCTTCGTGAACTTCGCGAACGTGCTCACAGCCAGCCGCAAGAAGCCGCCGTTCGGCATCGGCCAGGTCGGCAAGGCGTTCCGCAACGAGATCACGCCGGGAAACTTCATCTTCCGCACGCGTGAGTTCGAGCAGATGGAGATCGAGTACTTCGTGCCGCCGGCCGAGGCGCAGGAGTGGTTCGAGCACTGGGTCGAGGCATGCTGGGCCTGGTTCGAGGACCTCGGCATCGACACGGCCAACATGCGCCGCTTCGACGTTCCCGAAGACGAGCGGGCGCACTACTCGGCCGGCACGATCGACTTCGAGTACCGCTTCGGTTTCCCCGGCAAGGAGTGGGGCGAGCTCATGGGCGTCGCCAACCGCACCGACTACGACCTCTCGAGCCACTCCGAGGCCTCCGGGCAGAGCCTGTCCTACTTCGACCAGGCATCCGGTGAGCGCTACACCCCCTACGTCATCGAGCCCTCGTTCGGACTCACCCGCTCGATGATGGCGTTCCTCGTCGACTCGTACGTCGAGGAGGAGGTGCCGAACGCGAAGGGAGGCACCGACACTCGCACGGTGCTGAAGCTCGACCCTCGCCTGGCGCCGGTCAAGGTCGCGGTCCTTCCGCTGTCGCGCAACGAGAAGCTCTCGCCGCTCGCTCGTGAGGTCGCCGACTCGCTGCGTGGACGCTGGGCCATCGACTTCGACGACGCCGGCGCGATCGGTCGGCGCTACCGCCGTCAGGACGAGATCGGCACGCCGTTCTGCGTCACGGTCGACTTCGACTCGCTCGATGACCACGCTGTCACCGTGCGCGATCGCGACACGATGGCGCAGGAGCGCATCCCCGTCGAGAAGCTCCACGAGTACCTGGCCGAGCGCCTCAAGGGCGCCTGAGCACGGTGGAGACCACGACTTTCGCAGCGACGGACGGCTTCCCGCACACGGCGCTGGTGGGGGTGACCGGCCCGGAGCAGGCCGTCGCCGTGCAGGGAGATCCGCGCGCCGCCCTCCCCCTGGCATCCGTCTCCAAGCCCATATCTGCGTGGGGCGTGCTGATCGCCGTCGAGCGGGGGCTCGTCGACCTCGACGAGCCGGTCGGGCCGGAGGGATCCACGCTGCTGAACCTGCTCGACCACACCAGTGGATTGCCTTTCGAGGGCGACCAGACGCAGGCAGCGCCCGGAACGCGGCGCATCTACTCGAACGCCGGGTTCGATGCACTCGGAGCTCACGTGGGCGAGTCCGTCGGCATGCCGTTCGCCGAGTGGCTGGCCCGCGAAGTCATCGTGCCGTTGGGCATGCATGACACCGACGTGACCGGTCGCCCGTCCGCTGGCTATCGAGCCTCGATCGCAGATCTGCTGGCCTTCGCACGTGAAGTGCTGCGACCGGCGTTGATCCCGGTCGCGTTGCGCGACCTCGCGCTCTCGGTCTCACGATCCGGGCTGCGTGGCGTCGTGCCCGGATACGGCTCGTTCGACGACAACCAGTGGGGACTCGGATTCGAGCTCAAGGGTGCGAAGAGTCCGCACTGGTTGAGCGACAGTCTTCCGCCCGAGACCGCAGGGCACTTCGGTGGGCAGGGCAGTTTCCTGTTCATCGACCGGGCTGGTGACCTCGGCGCGGCGTTCCTCTCCGGCGTCGCCTTCAGCGATGAGCACAAGCGCATCTGGCCGCCTCTCACCGAGGAGATCGTCGCGCGCTACGGCGTCCGCTGAACGTCAGTCAGTCAGTGACGGTGATCGTCGCGTAGTCGTCGCCACCGGCTTCGGTCCACGCGAGAGTGTTCTCGAGGATGCCGCCGGGCACATCGAGATCGACCTTCTCGAGGTCCTTGATGTAGAGGCATCCCTTGCCGAGCGTGTGCGGACCGAGCTTTGAAAGTGCACCTGCGTGCCGCCCCGTGTCGTCGAGATAGATCGTGGAGGCGGCCTTGCGCGGTGCGAACGCGAGGATGGGCATGTCGCCTTCGGTGCCGGTCGGGTAGCGGTAGTGGCACGAGCCGAAGCCGATGATCGTGCCCCATACGGCGGGCTCGCGGCCGGAGATCTCCTGCATCAGCGCAGTCAGCGTCTCGGCATCCCTTCGCCTGCTGGCGGGCGCCGCCGCGGCGATGAGGGCGGCGACGTTGGAACCGGTCTGCTTCATGAACTCATTCTCCGTCAGAAGCGCGGTGACAGGTCGGGCAGTGCTGTGGTGCCGAAGTCATTCCGCAGCGCACTCAGCGCCGCGTGCCATCCCGCCAGCCCGTGCACTCCGGGGCCTGGAGTCGTCGACGCGCCGCACAGGTAGACGCCCTTCATCGGCGTGTGCCACGGGTCGGGGCTGAGCACGGGGCGCCGCAGCAACTGGGCGAGGTCCGGCGTGCCGGAGGAGATGTCGCCGCGAACGTAGTTCGGGTTGTGACCCTCCACCTCGAGCGCCGTGCGCGACGAAATTCCGAGGATCGTGTCCCGGAAGCCCGGTGCGAACCGTTCGATCTGACGGATGACCGCCTCCGACCTGTCTGCGCGCGACGCAGCCGGCACATGCGTGTACGTCCAGAGCGTGTGCTGACCGGCAGGCGCCCTGGTGTCGTCGAACAGCGAGGGCTGCGAGACGAGCACGTAGGGAGAATCCGAGAGGGTGCCGTGCGCGACGGCGTTCTCAGCAGCCGCGATCTCGGCCCTCGTGCCGCCGAGATGGAGGGTTCCGGCGCGACCGAGCTCGGGATGCGACCACGGCACCGGAGCGGAGAGCGCGAAGTCCACCTTCGCCACGGCGTTGCCGTAGCGGAAGCGACCGAGCGCTCGACGGTAACGGTCCGGCATCCGCTCGGCGGCGATCCTGCTCAGCGCGCGCGGTGTGACGTCGAGCAGCGTCACGCGCGACGCAGGCAGCTCGTCGAGAGAAGTCACCTCATGATCGGTCACGAGCTCACCGCCATGCGCGACGAGGTCGTCGACCATGGCGTCGATGATGCTCTGGCTTCCGCCGATCGGAATCGGCCACCCCTTCGCGTGCGCGTAAGCGGTCAGGGCGAGCCCGGCGCCGGAGCTGGCCAGACCTGGCAACGGCAGGATCGTGTGCGATGCGACACCGGTGAGCATGGCCGGGGCGGCATCCTCACGGAAGCGCGCGTTCCACAGCGGGCTGCCCTGTTCCATCGCCGCCAGCCCAAAGGCCAGAGCGGTGGGGATGTCACGAGGGATGCGCAGGAGGGTGTCGCCGGTGAAGTCGGCGACCCTCGTGGAGCGCTCGACCAGGGGACGCATCAGGCTCGCGTATGCCCTGCCGTCCGCGCCGAGGTTCTCCGCCGTGCGCTCCAGGTCCCGATAGGCGATCCCTGCCCTGCCTTCATCGAGCGGATGAGCGAACGAGATCTCCGGCACGGCGAAGGGCACGCGTCGGGGGAGTCCGAACTCGCGGAAGAAGCGGGATTCGAACGCGAGCGGATGCACCGCAGAGCACACGTCGTGGTGGAAGCCGGGCAGAGTGAGTTCTTCGGTCGCCGCGCCGCCGCCGGCGCGTGCCGCACGCTCGAAGACCCGCACCGACAATCCCGCACGTGCGAGTGTGACAGCGGCGGCGAGGCCGTTGGGCCCGGCCCCGACGACGGTGGCGTCGACATCGAAGGAGCGGGGTGTCATGTGGTCTCCGAGTCGGATGCCGCGTTCGCCGGTGCGAATCCCTCAGTCAGATATGCCAGCCGGTGCAGCGTCTCGGCGTTGCGCTGCTGCAGAAGCACATCCGAGATGACGCGGGGGATGGCCTTCGCCGGTCCGCTGACGGCCTCCTCCTGGATGCGGACCAGGCATCCGCTCCCGAACGGCTTGACGTCGATCATCACGCGAGCTTCGCCGAGCGGCCAGCCACGAGCGGTCATCACCATGCGATGAGGAGGATCCCAGGTGACCGCGCTGGTGGTGTCGTCGATCAGGGCGGGCCACACCCCGACCGAGTGGTGCAGCTGCGCACCCGGCTGCGGCCACGCGGCGTCGACGTCGCGCATGCGCGATGCGCCGACGACCCAGCTCGGGTAGAGCCAGCCGTCAGCAAGCACGCGGAAGACCGCATCGGGCGGACAGTTCATCCTTCGGACGTTTCTCGACATGCGCACTCCCAGGATCGCCTGCGACCAGTCTGCGTCATCGGATCCTCCGCTCGACCGGCCTTGACAAGCACCCGGTCTACTCGGCTGCCTTCGCCGCTGCTTTCATCGCCTTCTTGTGCTCGCGCACCTTCGTCAGAGAGTCAGGCGAGACGATGTCGGCGACACTACGGTAAGAGCCGTCCTCACCGTACGGAGCAGATGCCTCGCGCCAGCCGGCGCCGGTGAACCCGTACTGCTTGCCGAGCAGCGCGAGGAAGATCCTCGCCTTCTGCTCGCCGAAGCCAGGCAGCTTCTTCAGGCGGCGCAGCACCTCCGCACCGTCAGGGTCGTCGCGGGTCCACAGTGCTGCGGCATCCCCGCCCCAGGCGTCGACGAGTTCCTGGCACAGCGTCTGCACGCGAGTCGCCATCGAGCCGGGGAACCGGTGCACGGCGGGCGTCTGCTTGAACGCCTCGAGGAACGCTTCGGGATCCATGGCGGCGATGGCGGCGGCATCCACTGATCCGGTGCGCTGCTCGATCTTGAACGGGCCGGCGAACGCGGTCTCCATCGGCACCTGCTGGTCGAGAAGCATCCCGACGAGCAGGGCGAGGGGATTGTCGGTGAGCAGTTCGTCGGCGGCCGGGTCGCCGGTGATGTGCAGAGCCATGTCCATAGTCTCTCGCATCGACGCTGGATGGAACAGCCTCGCGAGTGGGCTGGTCTCCGGAGACGGAGATTGCATGACAGGGCCCTTGCCCGGAATCCATGGGCGCGATATCATCATGATATGAGTGAAACGTTGCGCGAGTTGCGCGAACGGGCTGGACTCAGCCAATCGCAGCTCGCGAGGCGCAGCGGTGTTGCGCAGCCAAACGTCGCCGCTTATGAGTCTGGGCGGCGGAATCCGTCGGCGGCGATGCTCGGTAGGTTGCGCTCGGCGATGCGCCCCTTGCCTCACGAGGCGCTCGAACAGCATCGTGACGAACTCAAGGAGCTCGCTGCGGACTACGGGCTGAACAACGTGCGCGTGTTCGGCTCAGCCGGGCAGGGCACGGACACAACGCAGAGCGACCTCGATATCCTTGTCGCCCGCTCACCGGACGTCGGATTGCTGACGATCGCCGAGTTCGCCTTCGCAGCCGAACAGCTGCTCGGGGTTCCGGTCGACGTGGTCACAGACGGAGGGCTCCCCGCTGATCATCCGATCCTCCGGTCAGCGGTGGCCGCGTGAACGATAAGGACGAACGGTCGCTGCGCGAGATCGTGCGGTTGTGCGACGACGGCACGCGACTCGCCGGTCGAGGCCACGAGTGGTACGTCTCGGACGATCTCAATACACCGGGACTTGCGGCCGAATCGATCATCATCAAGATCGGTGAGAACGTCGCGCGGCTGAGCGATGAAACGATCGTCGCGAACCCGCAGGTGCCCTGGTCGAGCATCAAGCGCATGCGCGATCGGCTCGCACATCACTACGAGGCGACCGATTACGACGCGGTGTGGGCCACCATCAACGTCGATCTTCCCCGCGTGCGTGCAGCGATCGCATCGCTCCTCGTAGAAGCGACCGATGATTGACCACAGATCTGCATCACTGGACGAACCCCATGGTCAGCGAACCTGCTGGTCGAGAAGCATCCCGACCAGCAGCGCGAGCGGGTTGTTCGTGAGCAGGGTGTCGGCGGCGGTGTCTCCGGTGATGTGAAGGGCCATGGTTTCATGGTGCCACCTTGTGGCGCTGAAAACATACAGGAGGCCATCCGCTTGTGGACCAGCGTTGCGCTTCGGTGAGGCGTTCACGACCATGTGAAGGCCGATGACTGCTCAAGGGCGTCGGTATGCTTGCATGCAAGATGCATATGACGTATGTTGATTGCATGACGACGATCCAGGTTCGCAATGTCTCCGATGAGACGAGCCGAGCGCTCAAGGCGAAGGCCGCGCTCGAGGGTCGCTCGCTGAGCGACTACCTGCTGCGTGAGCTCGATCGTCTCGCGACGCGTCCGAGTCGAGCCGAACTGCTGGACCGGATCGCGAGCCGTGACGTCGCCTCGCTCGAACCGGCGGCGCTGGTGCTCGCAGAGCAGCGGCCGGGTCGATGACACTGGTCGTCGACGCATCTGCGGTCGCCGAGATCCTGTTCGGAACCGAAGCCGGTCGGCGGGCCGCCCTGCTGATCGACGGGCACGAACTGCTCGCGCCGCAGCATCTCACGACTGAAGTCGCCTCCGTGGTCCGCGGATGGTCCCTCAGTCAGCAGATCACCGATGAGCAGGCGTCGCGCGCGTTCCGTGAGTTCGACGCGCTCGGCGTCGAGCAGGTGCCGATGATGTCCATGTTGTCCGCTGT
The DNA here is from genome assembly GCF_000763375.1 of Microbacterium profundi. NCBI lineage: Bacteria > Bacillati > Actinomycetota > Actinomycetes > Micrococcales > Microbacteriaceae > Microbacterium > Microbacterium profundi. Next base: position 1,827,070 of record NZ_JPSY01000001.1, read on the forward strand.
GTACGCGTTGCGGCACAACATCAGCGCCTATGACGCCATGTATGTCGTGCTCGCCCGTGCGGCACGGTGCTCGCTGCTGACTCTCGATGCCCGGCTCGCGGCATCCGCTCCGGATTGTGCCCTGCTGCCGTAATTTTCGCGCGGGCGAATGAGGGGCCACTCGGCCGTCACTTCCCACCGGTACTCGTTCACTACATGGTCAGCGAACCTGTTGGTCGAGGAGCATCCCCACCAGCAGAGCGAGCGGGTTCTCCGTCAGCAGGGTGTCGGCGGCGGTGTCTCCGGTGATGTGAAGGGCCATGCATCCAGTGTGGCACCAGGCGGGCGCGGAATCGGCTCGAAGACCGAGTGGAACCGGCGTCCGGGGAACACCTCCAGCGATCAGATCGCTTAAAAGAGATGAGAGGTCTCGAGGGGAAAACAGGTCCGGTCCGCTGTATGCGGCGCTGTCCGAGAGCGCCCACCAACGCATGACATCGATGCCTTCGGCAGCGATGTCATCATCGGGCAAGAGGCCACGAGGATCGAAGTGAGCGGTGCGCACGAGGACGTAGTCGTTGAGGATTCCGATCTTCCCGTCAGGATCCGCAGTGACGACTTCCTGACGCCAGACGTAAGGCGGGTCGGTGTTCACGGTGAGGCCGGCCTCTTCGAGCAACTCTCGACGCAATGCCAAAACCGGCAGAGCAACACGTTTTCCTGACCGTCGAGAATGATCGCCCTCACCGCATGCCTGGCAAATTCATATGGTGGGAGCAACGCTCTGATGAAGGAGCGTTTCATGGTCAAGTTGTTTCCGCCTGGTACTCGTACTGCGTTCGTTGATTTGGTGTGCGCTGGCGCGACGACGGTGAGTGCTGCGGCGAGTGTCGGCGCGGGGACTGCGTCGGCATCGCGGTGGTGGGCCCAGTCTGGGGGCATGACGATCGATAGAGGCGCGACGGGTGGTCTTGCTGATCCGGTGCCGGACGTGATGCCGATCAGTGAGCGGATGCTGACAGCGCACGAGCGAGGGATGATTCAGATGGGCCGACGTGCGGGCATGAGTTATGCCCGCATCGGGGCGGAAATCGGTCGGGATAAGTCCGTGATCTGGCGGGAGGTGAAGCGCAATACGAGCCCGGACGGGGTGTATTACGCGTCTGTCGCGCACACGAGAGCGCACCAGGCCAGGCGGCGTCCGAAGCCGTTCGCGCTGATCGAGAACGAGGCGCTGTGCCGGTTGATCGAGGTGTGGATGGATGAGGGGTGGAGCCCGGCGCTGATCTCAGCAATGTTGGAGTTCTACTTCCCGGATGATCGGACTATGCAGGTGAGTCACGAGACGATCTACCAGGCCCTCTACGTCCAGACCCGCGGAAAGCTGCGGGCAGATCTGGCGCAGAAGCTCTCCCTGAAACGGAACAAGCGTGTTGCCCACACATCCGATCGGCGCAAGAACAGCCCCTACAAGGAAGCGTTCAAGATCAGTGACCGGCCGGCCGAGGTCGAGAACCGGGCTGTTCCGGGACATTGGGAAGGAGACCTCATCATCGGGTGTGATGGGACTGCGATCGGCACTCTCGTCGAGCGCGCGACGCGCTTCACGATCCTGCTCCACCTCCCCGGAGATCACACCGCCGATACCGTCGCTGCGGCGATGATCCGAGAGATGGGCGACCTGCCCGAGCATCTGCGCCGCTCGATCACCTGGGATCGCGGAACGGAACTGGCCGAGTACGCCCAGATCCAGACCGCGTTGGACACGACGCTCTACTTCTGCGACCCGCACTCGCCCTGGCAACGCGGGACCAACGAGAACACCAACCGGCTGCTGCGGTTCTGGTTCGAGAAGGGCTCAGACCTCTCCGCCCATACCCCCGAAGACCTCCGCCGAGTCGCTGCGACACTGAACCGTCGCCCCCGCCCGACCCTTGAGCTTCAGACCCCAGCCAACCGACTCAACGAGCTACTACTCGCCGCGTGAACCCCGGCGTTGCTCCCACCACTTGACATTGCCCCTGAATGGCTTGGTCGTATCCTCATTCATGCCTTGATGGTAGATGTTCACCGGTAGACCTCCCTCCGGTGCGCGACGCGCAGGATAAGGATCACGAGCTCGTCGTCGTGGAGGTCGTAGACGGCCCGGTAGTCGCCGACACGGATCCGCATCTCGCCGTCGCCGCCGACCAGCACGATGGCCCCTTCCGGGCGGGGGTCTGCGGCAAGTTCCTCGATAGCCTGCTTGATGCGTTCGGCATCCCGCGGATGGATACGGCGGAACGCCTTGGCCGCAGCGCGGCTGTATGTGATCTGGTAGGACAAGCGTGGGGTCTGACGGCCTCAGAGCCCGAGTTCGGCCATCAGCTCCTCGTGGGAGATGCGGGGCTCGGTCTCCGCGCGAGCCTCCCGTGCTGCGTAGGTGTCGGCCTGGTCCTCGAGCGCTTCGAGCGCGCGGTCGAAGAACTCAGGAGAGACGACGATGGCGCGGCGACCCGCTCCGCGCGAGGTGATCTCGACTGGTTCGCGCTGCGCCTGTGCGATGAGGTCGCTCTGACGCGCGCGGAACTGGGAAAGGGTGACGGAGATCATACACCAATCGTACAACTTGTACAAGATGACCACAATGTACACATGGTCAGCGAACGTGCTGGTCGGGGAGCATCCCGACCAGCAGGGCGAAGTGGGGCCTCACGCGTGCAGTCTCGTCGGAGATGTGCGCTTCGCGCGGAGGAATCACGCCAGATCGCTCCGAAGAAGGTGCACTTCTCCGAGGAAAGCGTCGCCGCCGGTCAGGCGGACTCGGCCGCCGGAGCGTCCGCGGCGATGTCGGCACTGATGCCGTACAGCGTCTCGAGCGCAGCGGCGAACTCGTCGCCTCGTCCCTGAGCCGCGAGCTCGTGCGCCCGCGTGGTCGGGGTGTGCGTGAGCACGCCGGCGAGGTGGCGCATGGCCTGCTCGACCCTGCCTCCATCGTCGCCGCGCGCGCGAGACCGCTCGATCTCGGCTTCCATCAGCGAGAGGATGTGGGTGCGGAACGCCACGACCGACGGCGTCACGCTCTGCTGCGCACCGACCACGTGGAACGTGTCTGCGGCTTCTCGGACCACGGTGCGCGCGGCATCCGTCGCCTGCAGTTCTTCCAGCGGGGCGTGCAGACGGATCGTCTCGAGGTCGAGCAGCGCGACACCCTCGAGGCTCGCGATGTCGGGGTCGACATTGCGCGGCATGCCCAGGTCGATCACGAGCTGCGAGGTCTGCTGGCCCATCGGGCAGCCGGCGGACGCGTCGCCTGTCTGACCCTGCAGCTGCGCCCGGCCGAGCACGGGCTCGGTCGCGGTGGTGCAGGTGATGAGCAGGCTGGATGCCGTCGCGATGCGCGCGTAATCGGCTTCGGAGACCGCGGTGATGTCGTGCTTCTTGGCGAAGAGCTCCGCGCGGCCGGAGGGCGAGTACACCGAGATGTTCGTCGCGCCGCGCTCACGGAGCGTCGCGAGCGTCACCGCGGCGTACGCACCCGTTCCCACGAGGAGCACGCGCTCGGCCGACCAGTCGGCGATGCGGCTGTCGGCCAGTTCGAGCGCGAGGCGCACCAGCGACCGCCCGGCGCGTCCGAGTGCGGTGACGTTCTTGACCTTGCGCTGCGCTTGGCTGGCTCGCTGGAAGAGCCGCTCGAGTTCGGGGGAGGTCGTGCCGTGCTTGCGGGCCGTGGTGAGAGCGCGGCGCACCTGGCCGGCGATCTCGCCTTCACCCGAGACGACGGATTCCAGACCGGATGCCACTGCGAACAGGTGCTCGGCGACCCGGCGGCCGGAGTGCACGGCGTAGGCCCCGTCGAGTTCCTCGGCGGGGATGCCCGCCGACTGCTCGATCGCCTCGAGCACCGCCTCGACGCCGACGGCACCGGCTGCGGTCACCGGTTCGTCGACCTCGACGTACGCCTCGAAGCGGTTGCACGTCGAAACGACGACTGCACCCTGCACGCACGGAGCGAGGCGCAGAAGGTTCGGCGCGACGTCGTCGGGGGTGCGGCTCAGTCGTTCGAGCATTTCGAAAGAGGCGGTCTTGTGGTTCGCCGTCACACACAGCAGCACAGGTACATCCTACGCAACCTTTCGGAGTGCCTCCTGGATGCGGACACCGGGCACCCATAGAGACCGGATGGGAAGATGGATGCATGTCCTCATCCACTGCCCCGCTGCTGCGCGCGCTCGCCGGAGATCGACCAGAGCAGACCCCGGTCTGGTTCATGCGTCAGGCCGGACGCTCCCTTCCCGAATATCGCGAGCTCCGCGTCGGCACACGGATGCTGGACGCATGCCTGACCCCCGACCTCGCGGCCGAGATCACTCTGCAGCCGGTGCGGCGTCACGGCGTGGATGCGGCGGTCTTCTTCAGCGACATCGTCATCCCCCTGCGTCTGGCAGGCGTCGACGTGGTCATCGAGCCGGGCCGCGGGCCGGTGTTCGCCGAGCCGGTGCGTACACGCGCCGACGTCGACCGGATCACCGCAATCGATCCGGATGAGCTCGACACCACTGCGATCGCCGAGGCCGTGCGCATCGTCACCGCCGAACTCGGCGACACTCCGCTGATCGGGTTCGCCGGTGCGCCGTTCACACTCGCCGCATATCTGGTCGAGGGCGGTCCTTCAAAGGAGCACCTGCGCGCCCGCGCCATGATGCATACCGACCCCGAAGCCTGGAACCGGCTCGCCGGCTGGCTCTCACGGATCTCCCGCCGCTTCCTCGAGGCGCAGCGCGACGCAGGAGCGGCGACCGTGCAGCTCTTCGACTCGTGGGCGGGCTCACTCAACCCCGCCGACTATCGTGCGTTCATCGCGCCGCACTCCAAGGCGGCCGTGACGGACCTCGGCATACCCGTGATCCATTTCGGTGTCGGCACGGGACCCTTCCTCGGTGACATGAGACTCGACGGCATCGCGTCGGCCGTCGGTGTCGACTGGCGTCAGCCGCTCGATGAGGCCGCACGCATCCTCGGACCCGATGTCACCGTGCAGGGCAACATCGACCCGGCACTGCTTGCTGCTCCGTGGGAGGTTCTCGAGGCGCACGTGAGCGACGTGCTCGAGCGCGGTCGGGCTGCCCGAGCGCACATCGTCAACCTCGGCCACGGCGTGCCGCCGGAGACGGACCCCGACCAGCTCACCCGCATCGTGGAGCTGGTGCACTCGCGCGCGGAGTCGGCGCAGGCATGACGGACGATCCGGTCGAACTCGCGGCCAGAGCCGCCGAGCGCCGCGTCATCGTCATCGGCGGCGGCATCGGCGGTCTCGTCGCCGCTCGTGAGTGCGCCAAAGTCGGCATGAAGGTGACGCTGCTCGAAGCGGCAGAGAGCCTGGGCGGAGCAATCCGCCGAGCCGAACTCGACTCGATCGTGGTGGATGCCGGGGCAGAGAGCTACGCGACGCGCGGGGGGCACGTGCGCGAACTGCTCGCCGATCTCGGTCTGACCGACCGCGTCGTCACTCCGAACCCGGCAGGCGCATGGCTGGTCGGCGTTCCAGGCGTCGCCCCCGCCCCGCTGCCAAAGGGCGGCATTCTCGGCATCCCCTCGAATCCGTTCGCCGACGACGTGCGTCGGATCATCGGCTGGGGCGGAGCGTGGCGCGCATACGTCGATCGGCTGCGACCGCCGCTGACGATCGGCAAGGAGCACAGCCTCGGCAGGCTCGTCTCGACTCGCATGGGCGACAAGGTGCTGGGCCGACTGGTCGCCCCTGTGACCGCCGGTGTCTACTCCGCGCATCCCGATGACGTCGACATCGAAGTCGCAGCGCCAGGTCTCAACGAGGCCATGACCAGGGCGGGCTCGCTCTCAGGCGGCGTCGCTCAGCTGCTCGCGGACCGCGCCGACCGTGCGAAGCGGGCCCCCGGTTCCGCCGTGGAGGCGCTCGCCGGCGGTATGAGTGTGCTCGTGGACGCGCTCGCGGACGACCTGGTCGAGCTCGGTGGTGTCGTGCGCACCGGGATCGATGTGCAGAGCCCGGTCAGGGAAGGCGACGGCTGGACCGTCACGTTCCTGACAGACACCGCAGGCGAGGATGCGGCGGATGACGCGGACGACAGCACGGAGACGCTCACAGCGGATGCTGTCATCGTCGCCACCGCGGAGCCCAGTGCCCGTGCACTGCTCGATACCCACATCGATGCGCTCGGCGCCGCGGGTGCGGCCCCGGAGATCGAGATCGTGAGCCTGCTGCTCGACGCCCCGGCGCTCGATGCCGCGCCGCGCGGCACCGGGGTGCTCACCATGCCGGGCAGCCATGTGGCCAAGGCGCTCACCCACGCCACCGCGAAGTGGTCGTGGCTGCGCGAGACGGCAGGCGGCCGCCACATCGTGCGGGTGTCGTTCGGCGCTCAGGGAGAGCCCGCCGCCACCGCTGGGCTCGACGACGAGGAGGCCGCTCGGCTCGCGCTGAGCGAGGCCGCCGACATGCTCGGAGTGCCGCTGCCGGAGTCGATGCTCGTCGACTCGCACCGGGCTCGATTCACGCAGGCGCAGCCGGCATCCCTCATCGGAGCCGCCGAGCGCCGCGTCGCGGTGCGGGCGGCCGTTCAGAAGGTCGACGGCCTCGCCGTCGTCGGGGCATGGCTCGCGGGAACGGGCCTGGCCCAGGTCGTCCCGGATGCGAAGAACGAGGCCGATCGCCTGCGCCGGGCACTGCTCTGGACGTAAGTGAACTCTGGCTGTCAACCCCCTGAGGCATAGATGCCGAAATCGGCATATGGGGTTACGCTGGGTACCTGGCCGACAGGGGCAGAATCCTGCGGCCTGACCGGAACAACGTGAGGAGACCCCATGAAGGGGAAGATCGGACTCGTCGTCGGACTCGGCGTCGGTTACGTACTCGGCACGCGCGCCGGACGCGAGCGCTACGAGCAGATCAAGACGCAGTGGCTCAAGGTCTGGCACCTGGACCCGGTTCAGGAGCAGGTCACCAAGCTCACCGCGTTCGCGGGCGACAAGGCCGCAGCGATTCCGGGTGCCGTCTGGTCGGGGATCGTCAAGGTGGCGGGGTCCGTCGGCAACGGGACGACTCCTGGCGAGAAGCTCGACTCCGCGATCGCCACGACCAAGAAGGCGGCGGAGAACGTCGCCGATGTGGCCGAAGACGTGATCGAAGACGCGAAGGCGGCTGCGAAGAAGCCCGCCGCGAAGAAGCCCGCAGCCAAGACGGGCGCCGCCTCCTCGAGCGCGTCGACAGGGTCCGCGGCGAAGAAGACGACGAACGGGAACTGACATGGTCCGCGGATACCGTGACCGCGCCGACGACAGCTTCCTGACGCTGCTCGGTGACGTTCCAGAACTCGTCAGCAAGCTCGTCAAGGCCGAGATCGAAGCGGCGAAGGTCTGGATCTCGCGCACGGCGAAGGACGCCGGAATCGGCAGCGTCTGGTTCCTGATCGCGCTGTTCTTCCTGTTCTGGCTGATCCCGATGATCCTCGTGTTCGCGGTCGCCGGGCTGTCGTCGTGGTGGCCGGTGTGGCTCTCGGCGCTTGCAATGCTCGCACTGCTCCTGCTCTGCGTGCTGGTGTGCGCAGTGTTCGGACTGTTGAAATTCCGCAAGGTGCTGCGTCGGGAGAACCCCGGCCAGGCCGTCGCGACCGATATTCGAATCGTGAAGGATGCCGGTGATGACAAACTCTGAACTGAATCTGCCCCGTACCGCTGTTCCTGCGGGCATCACCGACCCCGTGGCATCCGCTCGTGCCGAGCTGAAGGCCGCACTCGCGGCGATCGAGGTCAAGGGCAACCTGCCCCGTCGCATCGAGAAGGCCTCGGTGCGAGGGGCGGCGAAGGCCCGCGTGTTCGCGGATCGCAATCCGGTCGGTGCTGTTGCCGCGGCCGTCGGGGTCGCTGCGATCGCCGGCGCTCTCGTCTGGGCGATCGCGCGCGCTCTCGCCCGCTGACGTCCGTCGGCCGCATTCGCTCCTTCCTCGAGAAAGGGGCAGACTGGACGCATGTCCGACGTGAGCGAAGAGAACCCGACCGGCTTCACCCTCTGGGCCGTATGGCGACGCAATCCCGATGCACCGGTCGCTGAGACCGATGCGACCGAGCTGGAGACGATCTCCGGGCACATCGAGGACTCCGGCGTCACCATCCGCGGCTTCTACGACGTCTCGGGACTGAAGGCAGACGCCGATCTGCTCGTGTGGCTGCACGGCGACACGGCCGAAGAACTCCAGAAGGCGCTGCGCCGTCTTCGCCGGACTGAGCTGCTGCGTACGCTGCTGCCCGTCTGGAACGTGATGGGCGTGCACCGCGATGCCGAGTTCAATCGCGCCCACGTGCCCGGTTTCCTGCGCGGTGTCGAACCCAAGGGCTGGCTGTGCCTCTACCCGTTCGTGCGCACACCCGAGTGGTATCTCGCCCCCGAAGAGGATCGGCGCAAGATGCTCGCCGATCACGGGCGCAAGGGCGCGGCGTTCACGGGCGTCATCGCCAACACGGTCGCAGCCTTCGCCCTCGGCGACTACGAATGGATCCTTCCCCTCGAGGCCGACGACGTCACCGAACTCGTCGATCTCATGCGCGATCTGCGTTACACCGAGGCTCGTCGCTTCGTGAAGGAGGAGGTCCCGTTCTTCACGGGACGCAGGCTCCGTTTCGACGAGATCGCGGACGTTCTGCAGTAGACCGCCATGACCACTTCGAATCGTCAGCGCCCGATCCGTCTGGGCACGCGCCGCAGCGCCCTCGCGCGGGCGCAGTCAGGGCACGTCGCCACCGCACTCGAGAAGATCTCCGGTCGCAAGGTCGAGCTCATCCCCATCGTCTCGGAAGGCGACACGAACCGGGCATCGCTCTCCGAGATCGGCGGCATGGGCATCTTCGCGACACGTCTGCGGGAGGCGCTCCTCAACGGTGAATGCGACATCCTGGTGCACTCGCTCAAGGATCTGCCGACGGCTGAGCCGGACGGACTGGTCATCGCAGCGACCCCTGTCAGGGAAGACGCTCGAGACGTCGTGCTCTCGAGGGACGGCACACCGCTGCACGAGCTGCGCCCCGGCGCGAAGGTCGGCACGGGCTCGCCGCGGCGGATCGCCCAGGTGCGTCGTCACGCGCCTCGCGCCGAGGTCGTCGACATCCGCGGCAACATCGGCTCGCGCATGGGCCGGGTCGAATCCGGTGAGCTGGATGCCGTGATCCTCGCCGCCGCCGGCCTGTCGCGGATCGGATCCGAGGTGACCCTCGCACGCGAGGAGCTCGACCTCGCCGAGTGGCCGACCGCGCCCGGCCAGGGTTCGCTCGCCGTCGAGACGACGGCGGACGCGCCGGCAGAACTCCTCGCCGCCCTCGCGGAGCTCGACGACGAGGCGACCAGGCTCGCGATCACGGTGGAGCGCGGGGTGCTGGAGGGATTGGATGCCGGATGCCAGGCGCCGATGGCCGCGCACGCGGTCGTCATGGGCGAGTCGGTACGCGTGCGAACGGTCGTCTACGCGCCCGAGGGGGAGAGGCGGATCGGCCTCGACGTCACCGAACGCCTGCGCCGGGGGTATATTCGTCTGAACGGCAGTGGCAATGGAGCGGATGCTGCCGATGGTGCGGACCCGAATCACGCAGCACGCGAGATCGGACTTTCTGTCGCCCGTCGGCTGCTCGATCAAGGGGCGGCCGGACTCGTCTCCCGAGAGCAATCCTGATGAGCATCACACCCGAAACGAATCATGAGAAGCCGTTGACCGGCTGGCGCGTCCTCGTTCCGCGAGGAGGCCCCTGGGGCGACGGCGTCGCCGCGAGCCTCCGGGCGCAGGGCGCCGTTCCTGTCGTCGCGCCGCTGATCAACTTCGGCCCGACGAACGACCAGGCCGCGCTCGACGACGCACTGACGAAGCTCGCCGCCGGAGGGTTCGACTGGCTCACGATCACCAGTGCCACCACTGTCGATGTGCTGTTCGCGCATCGCGCGGTGGTTCCCAAGTCGACGAAGATCGCCGCGGTCGGCGAGACGACGGCGGCAGCACTTCAGGCCGTCGGCTACGAGGTCGCGCTCGTCCCGGAGGAGGACAACTCCGCCGAGGGCATGGCTCAGCAGCTGCTCGCGCTGGAGCCATCGCCCCGTCGCATCCTGACGCTGCGCAGCGAGATCGCGAAGCCAGTGCTGACCCGGTCACTCATCGAAGCCGGTCACGAGGTCTCGAGCATCGTCGCGTATCGCACCGTCGGCGTGCCCGTCACCGAGCGCATCCGCCGTGATGTCGACAGCGGCCGCATCAACGCGATCCTCATCACCAGCGGATCGGTCGCACAGCAGGTGCGCGAGCAGTTCCCCGACATCCCGGATGACACGCTGCTCGCAGCGATCGGCCCTCGCACCGCGAAGGACGCACGCAAGGCCGGGCTGCCCATCACAGTGGTCGCAGACAAGCAGACCGTCGATGCACTCATCGACGCGGTCTCGCACTTCACCCTTCCGCACGCGGCCGACGAGTTCGCGCCGTGAGCTTCCCCGAGATCCGTCCGCGCCGGCTCCGTCAATCGTCGGCGGTGCGGAACCTGGTGCGGGAGACCTCGTTGGAGTCCCGGCAGCTCGTTCTGCCGATGTTCGTGCGCGAGGGCATCTCAGAGGCCGTGCAGATCAGTTCGATGCCCGGTGTCGCTCAGCACTCGCTCGATTCGCTTCGTCGTGCTGCGGTCGAGGCGGCGGAAGCAGGCGTCGGCGGTGTGATGCTGTTCGGTGTTCCCGCCATGCGCGATGCGACCGGCTCCGGTGCGGATGACCCCGCGGGCATCCTCAACGTCGCCACGTCCGCGCTGGTCTCGGAGGTCGGCGACGCGCTCGTCGTGCAGACCGATCTGTGCCTGGACGAGTTCACCGATCACGGACACTGCGGCGTTCTCGCCGACGACGGCTCGGTCGACAACGACGCGACGCTCGAACGCTACGTCGCGATGGCGCTTGCACAGGCACGGGCGGGATCGCACTTGCTGGGGCTGTCGGGCATGATGGACGGCCAGGTCGCCGCGATCCGTCGAGGACTGGATGCAGAGGGGTTCACCGACACGCTCCTTCTCGGCTACGCGGCCAAGTACGCGAGCGCGTTCTACGGGCCGTTCCGCGAGGCCGTCGACTCGCAGCTGCAGGGCGATCGTCGCACGTACCAGCTTGATCCGGGCAACCGTCGTGAGGGGCTGCGCGAGGCGCTGATCGATGAGGCCGAGGGCGCAGACATCGTCATGGTGAAGCCGGCGATGAGCTTCCTCGACGTGCTCCGCGAGGTGCGCGATGCCGTGCATATTCCGGTGTGGGCATATCAGATCTCCGGCGAGTACGCGATGATCGAAGCCGCGAGTGCGAACGGCTGGATAGACCGTCGTGCCGCCGTGCTCGAGTCGCTGCTGTCGATCCGCCGTGCCGGTGCCGACGCCGTGCTCACGTACTGGGCGACCGAGGTCGCCGGCTGGCTTCGCGACTGAGGGAGACTCCCATGAACGACCGCAACGATGACCTGTTCGTCGCCGCACGTGCCGTCACCCCCGGTGGAGTGAACTCTCCGGTGCGGGCGTACGGCTCCGTCGGCGGGACGCCGCGATTCCTGGCATCCGCCAAGGGTGCGATGGTGACGGATGCCGCCGGCGAAGAGTATGTCGACCTGGTGGCCTCGTGGGGGCCCGCCCTGCTGGGGCACGCGCATCCGGATGTCGTCGCCGCGGTGCAGGAGGCGGCGACCCGAGGGCTCTCCTTCGGGGCGCCGACCGAGGGAGAGGTTGAGCTCGCCCGCCTCATCACCGAGCGCGTCCGGGTGGGCGACCTCGCTCCGATCGAACGCGTCCGTCTGGTCTCCACCGGCACCGAGGCGACCATGACCGCGATCCGCCTCGCGCGCGGTGCGACGGGCCGCGACCTCCTGGTGAAGTTCGCGGGGCACTACCACGGGCACTCCGACGGACTGCTCGCCGAGGCGGGCTCCGGGGTAGCGACGCTGGCGCTGCCGGGCTCCGCAGGCGTCCCCGCTCCCATCGCCGCGCAGACCCTCGTGATCGGCTACAACGACCGCGCCGCGCTCGAAGCCGTCTTCGCGGAGCACGGCGACCGGATCGCCGCCGTGATCGTCGAGGCCGCGGCCGCGAACATGGGCGTGGTCGAACCCGAACCCGGATTCAACCGCTTCATCGCCGACACCGCGCACGCGCACGGCGCGCTGATGATCCTCGACGAGGTGCTCACGGGCTTCCGGGTGCACCACGCCGGCTACTGGGCGCTGCAGGCCTCGCTCGGCGAGGAGTATCTGCCCGACATCATCACGTTCGGCAAGGTCGTCGGCGGAGGCATGCCCCTCGCCGCGCTCGGCGGTCGCGCCGATGTCATGGAGCTGCTCGCGCCCACCGGGCCGGTCTACCAGGCGGGCACGCTGTCGGGGAACCCCCTGTCGGTCGCGGCCGGGCTCGCGACCCTGCGACTCGCGACGCCCGCCGTCTATGCGCGGGTGGATGCTGCGGCCGCTCGTGTCGCCGACGCCCTGGATGCAGCCCTCACCGAAGCGGGTGTCGTGCACGCCGTGCCGCGCGCCGGGAACCTGTTCGGCGTCGTGTTCGCCGAGAACCCGCCGCGCACCTATGCCGAGGCGCAGGCGCAGGAGGCGTTCCGCTACGCGCCGTTCTTCCATTCGATGCGCGAGCAGGGCATCGCCCTGCCGCCGAGCGTGTTCGAGGCGTGGTTCCTCACCGCAGCCCACGACGATGCGGCCCTGTCCCGCATCGAGGCTGCGCTGCCTGCGGCGGCTGCTGCCGCGGCATCCGCTCGGCTCTGAACAGGTGCAAATCTCGCTGACTCGGAAACCGCCCGCATAACTCCGGAGCTTCTTCAGAATTCGGGTGCCCGTGGTCGCGTAACCGTGCTCGGGCGGACGTTCCTCCGGAGCTGTGCGGGGCAATGCCGTCTGGCGGAATTGCACAACGGGATTGTTGCCGTCCTGTGAGGAAGTCGCAGACAGTTTGCAGGGCGTCGCTGGCAGACTGGGTTCATGGTGACGTTGCTGCTGGATCAGACACAGCTTGAGGTTGTGCTCTCCCCGCTCGAACGCGTTGCGACGTTCCATCGCGAGAACCTGCGAGTCGCGCGCGACACGATCACCAAGGTGCAGCTCACCGATGATGCGTGGACGTGGTTGCGCGGCGTGCCCGGTCCAGGGACGCACATCCCCAGCATCCTCGCGGCCGGAACCTGGAAGGCCGCGGCCACGACAGACTTCGTGCTCATCCGTCGCCGTCGGCCGAGCGTGGTCATCGACCTCGAAGGCGACGAGCAGTTCCAGCGGCTGATCTTCACGACCAGGCACGGCCTCTCCCTCACGCAGGCGCTTCGCCTCGATGTCTCAGAGGAGCCCGTCGACGTCGTCGAGATCGCGAGCACGGCGCCGATACCGGTCGTCAAGGGACGACAGCGTCCGGTCATCCGGCCGCGCCCGGTCTGATCGGCAGCGTCTGATCAGCAGCATCTGATCGCCAACGCCTGATCGGCAGCGTCTGATCGGCAGCGACTGACCGGCAGCGCCTGATCGCCAACGCCTGATCGGTGGCGCCGATCAGTCCTGTCTGATCAGTGCCGCTCGCGGGTGGACTCGTCGTGGTGCGAGTCGCCGTCCTCTGCGTCGGGCTCTGAGTCTCCGCCTTCCGACGCCTCGCCGGATGACAGGTCGGGCGCATCATCATCGTCGGATGAAGGATCGCCCGTGAACGCGTCGAAGAACTCGTCGGTCGCATCGGTCACGTCGGAATCCTCGCCCGGCTCGGACGACGGTGCGGCCTCGTCGCCTGCGATCGTCACGTCGTCAGCAGCAGCCTCGTCGGGGGCGACGTCGGATGCTGTCTGCTCAGCGCCGGGAACGACGTCGATGACGCGCGTCGCGTCGAGGTCGATGCTCTCGGCATCCGCCTCATCGCTCGCACCCGTGGACGACGACTCGGGGGCGGGATCGCTCTCGGCTTCGTCCGCATCGCTGCCGTCAGCGGCCGCTTCATCAGCCGCAGAGCGGGATGACGGGGTGTTGAACAGGCTGGCGACCGCCGCGAGTCCGGCCATGCCGGGGAGCGGACGGTCCTCGTCGCCCGGTTTCGCCGACGCTTCGACGCGCGCGGCTCGCTCGGAGCGCCTCGTCTCTCCTGCGGCAGGCTCACCCATCCGAGTGGAGTCACCCGTTGCGTCGCCCTCGGAGTCGGGTTCAGGCGCCTCGGCGTCGGCATCGGCGGGACCGTCGGCCACCTGGTCCTCGAGCTCAGGAGATGACGTCGCCGGCGACGAAACGGGCTCGGCGGAAGAGCCGAGCGGAAGCTGCTCGTCGTCCTCGTGGGGCATCTCGAAAAGCGCTGGCTCGTTCGTCGCTGGCTTCTCGACGCGCACGTACCGGTCATTCACGAGATCGAGGAAGACGTCTTCGAGCGTCGGGCCGCGTTGCTGCAGTGTGGTCAGCGCCACACCGGCACCGGCGGTCACGGCCCCGATCCTGGCGGCATCGCTGCCGCGCACGGTCAGGCCGGAGCGCAGGATCTCGAACTCGAACCCTGCGCCGCGCAGCGCTTCGGAAAGGGCAGGACGATCCGCGGCGTCGACGACGACGGGTCCGCTGCTGGGGTCTGCGAGGTCTTCCATCGTGCCGGCGAACTTCAGCTCGCCGCGGGCGATGACGAGGATCTCGTCTGCGGTCTGCTCGACCTCGGACAGCACGTGCGACGACACGAGCACGGTGCGCCCTTCGTCGGCGAGGCCGCGGATGAGGGTGCGCATCCAGCGGATGCCCTCGGGGTCGAGACCGTTCGCCGGTTCGTCGAGCACGAGCACGCCCGGGTCGCCGATGAGTGCGGTGGCCGCGCTGAGACGCTGGCGCATGCCGAGCGAGAGGGCTGCGATGCGGGTCTCGACGTCGTCGCCGAGGCCGACGAACGAGATGAGCTCGCCGACGCGCGAGAGTGGGATGCTGTTCGCCTTGGCCGCGGCGATCAGGTGACGCTCGACAGTGCGACGGGCGCGGAAGCCGGGATTCTCGAGCATCGCCCCGATCACGCGCGCGGGTTCGCGCAGCTCGGAGAACCGCTTGCCGCCGATCTTGGTCGTACCGATGGTCGGGCGCTCGAGGCCGACCAGCATCCGCAGCGTGGTGGTCTTGCCTGCGCCGTTCGGACCGAGGAAGCCCGTCACCACACCGGGGTTGACGCGCGCGGAGAAGTCCGACACTGCGGCGACAGCGCCGAAGCGCTTCGTCACGTGATCGAACTCGATCAGCTGTCCGTCTGGCATCCGGGGCCTTTCTGCGATGGGCGTTCTCTCTATCTTGTCGGAAAACACGCAGAATCTCGCGTCGGCACTGTGCAAAGCGTGAAGAAACAGGCGGGTAACGTGGCATTCGTGACTGACACCACCGCGGCACCCACTGTTCTCGTCCGCACCGAGGGATCACTGGGACGGCTCACTCTGAATCGGCCGAAGGCGATCAACGCGCTGGATCTCGACATGATCCGTCAGCTCACCGCAGCCCTTGACCGGTGGCGCGACGACACCGACATCGACATCGTCCTCATCGACGGGGCCGGTGACCGCGGCCTGTGCGCCGGCGGCGACGTGCGCGGGCTCTACGATCAGATCACCAGCGGGCAGCACCACGGCGTCGGCGACTTCTTCCGCGCGGAGTACGCGCTGAACCTCATGATCGCGCAGTACCCGAAGACGGTCGTCGCCATCGCCGACGGCATCACGATGGGCGGTGGCATCGGCCTCGCAGGCCACGCCGCCGTCCGCATCGTGACCGAGCGCAGCCGCCTGGCGATGCCGGAGACCAGGATCGGATTCACGCCGGATGTCGGCGGCACCTATCTGCTGGGCCGCGCTCCTGGCCGTATCGGCGAGTACCTCGGTCTCACCGGCAGCACGATGACGGGGGCGGATGCTGTCTACGCCGGTTTCGCGGACTACTACGTGCCCTCCGCACACCTCGACGAGCTCCGAGAGGCCCTCGGCAAGCGCGCCGACCCGACCAGCCCCTCCGAGCTCGTGCTGCTGTTCGATGAGACCCCTGAGCGATCGGCCCTCGCGGACGAACGAGCCTGGATCGACGAGGTGTTCTCCGCGGACACGATCGGCGACATCCTGCAGCGACTGTCCGAGCGCACCGAGTCCGCGGCATCCGATACCGCTGCGACGCTCGCAGAGCTCTCGCCGACCGGGATCGCCGTGACGCTGGACGCCGTCCGCGAGGCGCGCGAGGGCGACCTGCGCGACGCGTTGATCGGCGAGTACCGACGCGTGCTCTGGTTCGCCGCCCTCCACCCCGATCTCGTGGAGGGGATCCGTGCGCAGCTGGTCGACAAGGACCGGTCGCCGAGGTGGCAGCCCGCGACGCTTGCGGAGTTGGAGTCGGATGCCGGCGCCGCTGCCCGCGCGTACTCGCCTCAGGTGCCGCTCTTCGGCTGACAAGCGCACCCGGCCATTGCTGCACGCGGTGCAGAATCCGGCGATGACCAGCGGATCGTTCGCCCTGAGCGGATAATCCTCCTTCGTCGTTTCGAATGTCCGAGCTTCGTGACAATCTGTTCTGTGGCACTCGCTGCCACTATCCCCACGAGGACACTTTCATGCTCGGAAAACTCCTAGTCCGCTACCTCTCCAAATATCGATGGCTCCTCGTCGGCGTCCTGGTCTTCCAGTTCGCCAGCGCCCTCGCCACCCTCTACCTGCCGCGCCTGAACGCCGACATCATCAACAACGGCGTCGCCCAGGCCGACACCGGCTACATCTGGCGCACCGGCGGATTCATGCTCGTGGTGTCACTCGGTCAGATCGTCTGCTCGATCGTCGCCACCTACTTCGCTGCCAAGGCGGCGATGAGCGTCGGACGCGACATCCGTGCCGACGTCTTCTCCCGCGTGAACGGTTTCTCCGAACGCGAGGTGTCGCAGTTCGGCGCAGGCTCGCTGATCACCCGTAACACGAACGATGTGCAGCAGGTGCAGATGCTGGCGATGATGGGGGCGACGATGTTCGTCACCGCCCCGTTGCTCGCGATCGGCGGAATCATCATGGCCGTGCAGCAGGACGTCGGGCTCAGCTGGCTGATCGCCGTCTCTGTGCCGGCACTGCTGATCGTCGCCGTGCTCATCATCGGTCGCATGGTTCCACTGTTCCGTCGCAACCAGAAGCAGCTCGATGCGATCAACCGTGTGATGCGCGAACAGCTCACGGGCGTCAGGGTGGTGCGCGCCTTCGTTCGCGAACCGATCGAAGAAGCGCGCTTCCGCGAGACGAACACCGAGCTGATGATCCTCGGACGCAAGATCGGCTCGCTCTTCGTGCTGCTCTTCCCCTTGTTCATGCTGATCCTCAACGTCACCGTCGTCGGAGTGATCTGGTTCGGCGGCATCGAGATCAATGCGGGCAACGTCGAGGTCGGCACCCTGTTCGCGTTCATGCAGTACATCGGCCAGATCATGATGGGCGTGATCATGTCGAGCTTCATGGCGATGATGATCCCGCGCGCGGCCGTTTCGGCCGAGCGCGTCGGCGAAGTGCTCGACGCCGAGTCGAGCATGCACCGTCCGGACGACGGCGTCGCCGACTTCAGCGCGCCTGGCACGGTCATTCTCGAAGACGTCGAGTTCACATACCCCGGAGCCGACGCCCCGGTGCTGTCCGGCGTCTCCTTCGGTGCTGACAAGGGTGAGACGGTCGCGATCGTCGGCTCCACCGGTGCCGGCAAGACCACGCTCGTCTCATTGATCCCGAGACTGTTCGACGTCACGGGCGGCGCAGTGCGCGTCAACGGGACTGATGTGCGTGAAGCCGACGTCGACGCGCTGTGGAAGACCATCGGCCTGGTGCCGCAACGACCGTTCCTGTTCACCGGAACAGTGGCGTCGAACCTGCGCTACGGCCGCGAGGAGGCCACGGACGAAGAGCTGTGGCATGCGCTCGAGATCGCACAGGGTCGCGACTTCGTCGAGGAGATGCCTGATGGCCTCGAGTCGCGCATCGCCCAGGGCGGCACGAACGTCTCCGGCGGGCAGCGCCAGCGTCTCGCGATCGCCAGAGCGATCGTGCACCAGCCGGACATCCTCATCTTCGACGACTCGTTCTCGGCACTCGACCTCACGACGGACGCGAGGCTGAGACAGGCCCTGTGGCGTGAACTGCCAGAGGTGACGAAGATCGTCGTCGCGCAGCGCGTCTCGAGCATCATGGACGCCGATCGCATCGTGGTCCTCGATGGCGGCACCATGGTCGGCGTCGGCACGCATGACGAGCTGCTCGCCACCAATGACACCTATCGAGAGATCGTCGAATCGCAGCTGGGGGTGGACGCATGAGTTCGCGAGACAAGTCGGTCACTGAGCCTGTCGAAGTGTCAGTGACCGGGCTCACCGCAGAAGAGCAGTATGAAGCCGAGCTCGCCGACGCGGCGCGTCTGGATGCCGGAGGGTGGGACGCCCCCGCCCCTGGCAAGGCCGACAACTTCGGCAAGAGCTTCGGCCGGATGATCGGTCTGCTGAAGCCCTCCGCACTCTGGTTCGTCTTCGTGTCGATCCTCGGTGCGATCGGAGTCGTGCTGACTGTCGCTGCACCGAAGGTGCTGGGCGAGGCCACCAACATCATCTACGAGGGCTTCATCTCGAAGACGCTCGGAGACAGCGGCGTTCCTGCCGGTACATCGCAGGAGCAGGTCATCGAGCTCCTGCGGTCGCAGGGTCAAGATGACTTCGCGAACATGGTCGCGGCATTCACCGACTTCCAGGTCGGCGCGGGCATCGACTTCGAGCGACTGCGTTGGATCATCGTCGCCGTGCTCGCGATCTACGTCGGCGCCGCATTGCTGACCTGGATCCAGGGCTACGTCATCAACGTCATCATGGTGCGAACGATGTGGCGCCTGCGTGAATCGGTCGAAGCGAAGATCAACCGTCTGCCGCTGTCGTACTTCGACAAGGTGCAGCGCGGAGAGCTGATCTCGCGTGTCACGAACGACATCGACAACATCACCACCGCGATGCAGCAGTCCCTCTCGGGTGCACTGACATCGGTGCTCACCGTCGTCGGCGTGCTGGTGATGATGTTCTCCATCTCGTGGCAGCTGGCCCTCGTGGCCCTCGTCGCGTTGCCCCTCATGGGCGTCATCTTCGGCGTCATCGGTCCGCGCTCGCAGAAGGCCTTCGGCTCGCAGTGGCGCAAGGTCGGTCGCCTGAACGCATGGGTGGAGGAGGCGTTCTCCGGTCACGCGCTGGTGAAGGTCTACGGCCGTGAGAAGGATGCACTCGACAAGTTCCAGGTCGAGAACGAAGAGCTGTTCCAGGCGAGCTTCAAGGCGCAGTTCCTGTCAGGCATCATCATGCCCGCCATGACCTTCGTCGGCAGCCTGACCTATGTCGGCATCGCCGTTCTCGGAGGCCTGATGGTCGCGAGCGGTCAGCTTCGCCTCGGCGACGTGCAGGCGTTCATCCAGTACTCGCAGCAGTTCACGCAGCCGCTGAGCGAGCTGGGCGGCATGGCGGCCGTGGTGCAGTCCGGCACCGCTTCGGCCGAGCGGGTGTTCGACTTCCTCGACGCCGATGAGCAGGACCCTGACGCCGCGGATGCACCCGCCCTCGTCGAGGGCAAGGGTGTCATCGAGTTCGAGAACGTCTCGTTCTCGTATACGCCGGAGCGTCCGCTCATCAACGACCTGTCGTTCCGAGTGGAGCCGGGTCAGACGGTCGCGATCGTGGGGCCGACCGGTGCAGGCAAGACGACGCTGGTGAACCTCATCATGCGCTTCTACGAGCTCAGCGGCGGCCGCATCCTGCTCGACGGTCAGGACATCTCCAAGGCGACCCGGTCCGAGCTGCGCTCGCGCACCGGAATGGTGCTGCAGGACCCGTGGCTCTTCGCCGGTTCCATCCTGGAGAACATCAGGTACGGCCGTGCGTCGGCGACCGATGAAGAGGTGCTGGAGGCGGCGAAGGCGACCTACGTCGACCGCTTCGTGCATGCGCTTCCCGACGGCTACGAGACGGTCCTCGAAGAAGATGCGGCGAACGTCTCGGCCGGCGAGCGTCAGCTCATCACGATCGCGCGAGCGTTCGTGGCGAAGCCGTCGATCCTCATCCTCGACGAGGCGACGAGCGCCGTCGACACCCGCACCGAGCTGCTGCTGCAGCACGCGATGGCAGCGCTGCGACAGGGACGCACCTCGTTCGTGATCGCGCACCGCCTGTCGACCATCCGCGACGCCGACCTCATCCTCGTGATGGAGCACGGCGACATCGTGGAGAAGGGCTCGCACGATGAGCTCATCGCCGCGCAGGGTGCGTACTGGCGGCTGTACCAGTCGCAGTTCGAGCAGGCCGCGACCGACATCGATGCCGAGGAGGCCATGACCGGCACGACCCCCGTGGTCGTCACCGGGGATGCCGAGCCGGACGCCGTTCCAGCAGGCGTGGCCGATGTCGACGCCGAGGAGTCGACGGGCCTCTGATCTCGGTGTTGTGGCCGGCTGCGTGTCAGTCGGCCACGACCCCGAGAAGTTCGAGCGGGTGCGTCAGACGCCACCACGGACTCGGGCCGGGCAGCGCATCTGAGAACGATACGCCGATCTCGACGGCATCCAGCGGGCCGCTCACGCTGAGCGTGCCCGCCTCGTCGCCGGCGTCACGCTGCTCGCCGAGAGCGAGCGTCGCGCCGGCGCTGGCGGCAGCCCCGTTCCACAGCAGCACCGTCGCGTCTTCGTCCGTGACGAGATCGACGTTCGCACCCCACAGCGTGTCGACCGTGCCGACGACCGTCCCGGCCGGAACCGCAGGTGCCATGGTCTCGAGTGCGGTCTCGGCATCGGCGAACAGGGAACGGGTCACGGCGAGACGCTCCTCGTCATCGCCCTGATTCAGCACGGCGGCGTAGAGATGCACGGTGGTGTCGCCGACAGTGACATCCTTCGCGGTGAGCATGCTCCACCCCACGAGGGTTCCTGTCTTGATGCCAACGACACCAGGGTCCGCGAGCATCCCGTTCGTGTTCGTGACGACGCCGGCACCCGGGATGTCGGTGCTGACCGTTCCGACGATCTCCGCGAACACCGGGTTCTGCATCGCGCGCTCGCCGAGCTGCAGCAGGGCTTCGGGAGTGGCGACGTTGCCCTCATCGAAGCCCGACGGTGTCACGATCGTGATGCCGGAGAGCCCGCGGTCGGCAAGCCACGTCGCCGCGGCGTCCGCGAAGCTGGCATCTGAGCCCCAGATGTCGCGGGCCAGGCGATCGACGTAGTTGTTCGCCGAACCGAGCAGCGTTCCCTGCAGCATCTGGTACTCGGTGAGCACTCCGCCGACCGGCACGTCCAGCGCCGACTGATCTGCACGGCGGTAGTCCCAGTACTCGACGTTGTCGCTGTAGCTGAACGCGAACTCGGGTCCCTGTTCACCGAGCTGAAGCGGCATCCGATCCAGCACCATCAGGGCTGTGACCACCTTCGTCACGCTGGCGATCGAAACGGCATCCGCAGAGGACGCCACCGATGAGATCCCTGCGATCCCTACGCCCGCGCTGCCGGCGGCCGGCCACGCGGGAGCCGCGACCTGCGCGGCGACCGTCTCGAACTCGGCGGCCTCGACGATCGGGGGCACCTCGTGCAGTGGCCACAGGAGCACGGTCGCCGCATACGCCAGCACCAGGGCGGCGACGGCGCCGATCGGCACCAGCCAGCGCGCCCGCAGCAGCGTCGGGTGCAGTCGCGCATCGGCAAGCAGATCCGGACCGGCCTCTCGCATCGTTATCTGATCGAGATCGGCAGGTCGGGTGCTCTCTTCCACGGTGTCGACATCGAGCCAGGCGAAGGCGGTCGCCGTCTGGCTCTCGTCGGCCCACCGCACCGTGGAAGCGGCGGATGCCGCGGGTTCGTCGAGATCGATGTCGGCATCCGACGCAGCCGCCGCGTCGACGTCATCGACCGAGAAGTCTGCGGGAACGGGCGCGATCGTCTGCTCGTGCGCGGTTTCCCGGGCATCCTCAGCGGACTCGACGTCGACAGCATCCGGATCTGATGCGTTCGCGTCGTCGTTGAAGGGCGGGGCCGGCGGGCTCACGGTGTCGGTCGCGCCGGTGGCCGCGCGAAACTCACGCCGGGTGAGAGCCCCGGTCTCGGGCGTCGCGTCTTCAATGGTCACCTGTTCACGCTACCGAATCCGGTGCCATGCCGCGCGTGCGCGCCGTCCACGGATCGTCGCCGGTGCGCGTCGGTGCGGGTGTTCTGGAACCTGAGTATGATCGTCAGCACAACCACGGGAGTCCGGCGAGCCGGGCTGAGAGGGAGCGACAAGCGCTTCGACCGTCGAACCTGATCTGGGTCATGCCAGCGCAGGGAGGAGTTCAAATGAGCACGTCTACACGCACGCCCAATGCCACATCCACCGGCACCGGCGCGAATCCCTGGCGCTGGCGCGTCGTCGACATCGTCGTCGCCGCAGTGCTCGGCGTCGCGGTCGGTCTGCTCTTCTGGGGATGGAATGTCGTCGGCGGCGCCTGGTTCGGCGCTGCGGATGCCGTGACACCGGGGCTCGGCGGCGTCGCGGTCGGCATCTGGCTGATCGGTGGCGTCATCGGCGGCCTCGTGATCCGCAAGCCGGGCGCAGCCCTCGTCGTCGAGGTGGTCGCCGCGATCGTCTCGATGCTCATCGGCAACGTCTGGGGCGTCTCGACGGTTCTGTCCGGCCTCGTGCAGGGCCTCGGCGCCGAGCTCATCTTCGCGCTGTTCCTGTACCGCCGGTTCGGGCTCGGTGTCGCAGCCCTCGCCGGTGTCGGCGCTGGCGTCGCCGCCTGGGTGTTCGAGCTGTTCTACGGCGGCTCACCGAACATCCTCAAGTCCCTCGAGTTCAACACGATCTACCTCGTATGCGTCGCCGTGTCCGGCGCGATCCTCGCCGGAGTCGTCGGCTGGCTGCTCGTGCGCGCGCTGGCGAAGACCGGAGCGCTCAGCCGCTTCGCCGCGGGCAGAGAACTCGCGCGCGAGGTCTGAGCATGACCGATGCCACCCCGGCCCGCGTGCAGGCTGCGGGCTGGGGCTGGCGCTACGCGGGGCGCAAGCGTCCCGCCGTCAGCGACGTCTCCTTCGCGATCGAGCCCGGCGAGCGCGTGCTGCTGCTCGGTGCATCCGGTGCGGGCAAGTCGACCATGCTCGCCGGGCTCGCGGGGGTGCTCGGCGACGCTGACGAGGGTGAGCGCACCGGGTCGCTGCTGATCGATGGCGCGGCTCCCGAGTCACGTCGAGGGCAGGCGGGCCTCGTCATGCAGGACCCGGATGCCGGCATCGTGCTGTCGAAGGTCGGCGACGATGTCGCATTCGGATGCGAGAATCTCGGCATTCCGGCATCCGATATCCCCGCGCGCGTGGCCGAGGCGCTCGAGGCCGTGGGCCTGGAGGTGCCGCTGCGTCGCCCTACTGAAGCACTCTCCGGCGGGCAGAAGCAGCGTCTGGTGCTCGCCGGTGTGCTGGCCATGCGGCCGGGACTGCTGCTGCTCGACGAGCCCACCGCGAACCTCGACCCTGAAGGAGTCGCGGAGGTGCGGGCGAGCGTCGAGCGGGTCGTCGATGCCACCGGCGCGACGCTGATCGTCGTCGAACATCGCACGCCGGTCTGGGTGGGACTGATGACCCGTGTCATCGTCCTCGCCGCCGACGGCGGCCTTCTCGCGGACGGCTCGCCCGCGCAGGTGTTCGCCGAGCATGGGCCAGCGCTGGCGGACGCCGGAGTGTGGGTGCCCGATCAGCCCCTCGAACTGCCGGTGCTTCCCGCGGCACCGGATGCGGCCGAGTCCGTTCTCTCCGCGACCGGACTCGCGATCGCGCGTACGTCGCGAACCGTCGTCCGGTCCGGGCTCGACGTTCGCGTGCCGCGCGGGAATGCGACCGTGATCACCGGCCCGAACGGCGTCGGCAAGTCGACGCTCGCGCTCACGCTCGCCGGTCTCATCCCGGAGCAGGACGGTGAGGTCGTCGCAGCCTCGCCTCTTGCGGGACGCGGCGGGCGCCGGCCGTTCCGGTGGACGTCTCGCGAGCTGCTCACGCGCATCGGCACGGTCTTCCAGGAGCCGGAGCACCAGTTCCTCACCCAGACACTGCATGACGAACTCAGCGTCGGACCGAAGGCGTTGGGTTGGGATGCCGCGCGCACCGCGTCCGTCGTCGACGCGCTGCTCGAGCGACTGCACCTGTCGGATCTCGCTCTCGCGAACCCGTTCACCCTGTCGGGTGGGCAGAAGCGTCGGCTGTCCGTCGCGACGGTGCTCGCGGCATCCCCCGAGGTGATCGTGCTCGACGAGCCGACCTTCGGTCAGGATCGGCGAGGCTGGATCGAGCTGGTCGCGCTGTTGCAGGAGGAGATCGCATCGGGCACCTCGGTCGTCGCCGTGACGCACGATGCGGGCGTGATCCGTCACCTCGGTGGGCATCGGATCGTGCTGGAGCAGGCCTCGTGAGCACAGGCGTCGAAATCGAGGAGAAGGTGCGCGGCGCGTGGCTCGACGGCGTGAATCCCGTGACGAAGCTGGTGCTCGCGCTGCTGCTGTCCGTGCCGCTGTTCGCGTCGATCGACGTCGTGAGCGGGCTCGTCGCGATCGGGCTGCAGCTATTGTGCCTGCCGCTCACCGGTCTGCGATGGGGCACTGTGTTGAAGCGTCTGCTTCCGCTTGTGATCTTCGCGCCGGTCGCCGGGCTCAGCATGCTGCTGTACGCGGAACCGGCCGGACGCATCTACTGGAGCTTCGGCTTCGCGACCATCAGTGAGGACTCCGTCAGCCTCGCGATCGCGGTGAGCCTGCGCGTCTTGGCGCTGGGGCTGCCGACGATCCTGCTGTTCGGCCGCACCGACCCGACCGAGCTGGCGGATGCTCTCGCGCAGGTCGCGAAGCTGCCCAGCCGGTTCGTGCTCGGCGTGCTCGCAGGCACCCGGATGCTGGGGCTGTTCCTCGACGACTGGCGCACGATGGGTCTCGCCCGCCGTGCACGCGGCGTCGGCGATCGAGGTGCGCTGAGGCGGTTCTTCTCGATGGCATTCGTGCTGCTCGTCTTCGCGGTCAGGCGCGGCACGAAGCTGGCGATGGCGATGGAGGCGCGCGGGTTCGGATCCGGCATCCAGCGCACCTGGTCCCGGCCGTCGCAGCTGCACGCGCGCGACGGCGTCGCGCTGCTCGGTGGCGCGGTGATCATGGCGCTCGCGCTCGCCGCGGCCGTGGCGCTGGGCACGTTCCGGTTCGTCTGGAGCTGAGACTCGCTTCCACGACCATCGCCCGCCGTGTCGTCATCCTCGAACATGATCGGATGAGCCGTCACGTCGCATTCCACATGTCGCGGTAGTACGCCAGTCGCTCGCGGTCGGGCTCGATGCCGTACGCCTCGATCAGCGCTTCGTCCCACCCGGGGCCGTAGTTCCACGTCGTGCTCATGGATGCCACCGCGATGTCGGCCCAGCGGTCGGCGGTACCGAGTGCGGCGAGGTCGACGTGCGCGCGCCAGCGCCCGTCGGCGTCGAGCAGGGTGTTGGGCACGCACGCGTCGCCATGGCAGACGACGAGGCGATCGACGGCCGGGGCCTTGTGCAGCGCTTCGGGTATGCGGATGCCGCGTGCTTCGGCATTCGCGATTCGGGCGGGTACGCCCCAGCTCCATGCGCATTCGCCGGTCGGCAGTGCATCGTGCAGTGCTCGCAGACCCTCCCCGACGGCTCTCACAGCCGTTGCGGGCTCGGCGATCCAACGGGCCACGACAGCGCTTTCGCCGGCAATGGCGACCGTGACAAGCCACTCGTGGGTGGCATCCTCTCCCTGTTCGATGACCTCTGGCACCGGGGTCCACCGGGAGGCCCAGCGCATGCGCTCCGCCTCGTCGCGCATGTTCGCCTCGGCATCGAGGGGACCGTACTTGATGAAGCGCCCATCGTCGGTGCGGTACGTGAGTCCGCCGATGTTGTTGTGCCACACGGGCGCGAGCGCCGCGCGCCCCGCGAGCTCGCGCACCCGCCGCGGCACTTCGATGTGCGCGGAGGGGATGCTCACAGCAGTTCGCTCAGTGCCTGCTCGAGCACGACCGCGTGGTTGCGCTCCTCGTCATGGGCGGCATAGACGAGGGTGACGAGGTCGTGCTGCTTCAGTTCGGCTGCGAGCTCTTCGAGTGCGGGTGCGGTCTCATTTTCCAGTTCCGCGCGATAGCGGTCGGCGTATACGCCCCAGTCATCGTCGGATGCTGCGTGCCAGGCCTTGCGCAGTTCGGGGCTGGGAGCGGTGTCCTTGGCCCACAGATCGATCTCGGCCCGTTCCTTCGCCAGGCCTCGCGGCCACAGCCGGTCCACCAGCACGCGGAAACCGTCAGCCGCCTCGGCGTTGTCGTAGGCTCGCTTGCGACGCAGTTGCATACCCTCCACCCAACACCTGTTCGCATCGCGACGCCAGCATGGAACTGAGAACTGCGTATGCTGGAACTGAGTTGCACACTCGTTCGAAGGAGAACACATGCACGTCCAGGGATCCGGAGCACTTATCACGGGCGGCGCGTCAGGCCTCGGCCTCGCCACCGCGCGCGCGCTCGCCGCAGCCGGCGCGCACGTGACGCTGCTCGATCTTCCTTCATCTCAGGGCGCTGAGCTGGCCGCAGAGCTGGGCGGCACGTTCGCCGCTGGCGATGTCACAAGCCCCGCGGATGCCGCGTCCGCCGCCGCATCCGCGAACGCAGCGGCTCCGCTGCGCATCGTCGTGAACTGCGCCGGCATCGCCCCGCCCGCGAAGGTGCTCGATCGCGACGGCAAGCCCGCCGTGCTCGTGGACTTCGAACGCGTGATCCGCATCAACCTCGTGGGCACGTTCAACGTCATCTCGCAGGCATCCGCCGTGATCGCGAAGAACGGCCCTTCGACCGGCTCAGGGACCGATGACTCCGGCGATCGCGGCGTCATCATCAACACCGCATCCGTCGCCGCGTTCGACGGACAGATCGGCCAGCCCGCGTATGCAGCGTCGAAGGGCGGCGTGCATGCCATGACGCTGCCGATCGCGCGCGAGCTCGCCCGTCACAGCATCCGTGTGTGCACGATCGCGCCCGGCATCATGGAGACGCCGATGCTCGCCGGTCTCCCCGAAGCCGCGCAGGATTCTCTCGGGCAGCAGGTGCCGTATCCCGCACGACTCGGCCGCCCTGCCGAGTACGCGGCACTGGCCATGAGCATCATCGAGAACGACTATCTCAATGGCGAGACGATCCGCCTGGACGGCGCGATCCGGATGGCACCGAAGTAGACCTGAACGCAGAAGAAGGAGCAGCATGAGCAACCTCGCAGGCAAGACGATCCTGATGTCGGGCGGCAGCCGCGGCATCGGTCTGGCGATCGCGCTGCGCGCGGCGGCGGACGGCGCGAACATCGCGATGCTCGCCAAGACAGACACCCCGCATCCGAAGCTCGAGGGCACGATCCACACGGCCGCCGAGCAGATCCGTGCGGCCGGTGGCAACGCTCTGCCGATCGTCGGTGACGTGCGCGAGGACGATGACATCACCGAGGCCGTCATGAAGACGCAGGGCGAGTTCGGCGGCATCGACATCGTGCTCAACAACGCGAGCGTGATCGATCTCTCGCGCTCGCTCGATCTCGGTGCGAAGAAGTACGACCTGATGCAGGACGTCAATGTGCGCGGTACGTTCATGCTTTCGCGCGCGGCGATCCCGCAGCTGCGCGAGTCGTCGAACCCGCACATCCTGTCGCTGTCGCCGCCGCTCAACCCGACGCCGAAGTGGCTCGGCGCGCACGCCGGTTACTCGCTGGCGAAGTTCGGCATGACCATGGTGACGCTCGGCCTCGCGGCGGAGTTCGCCTCGGACGGCATCGCGGCCAACACGCTGTGGCCGCGAACGACGATCGCGACCGCTGCGGTGCAGAATCTGCTCGGCGGCGACAAGGTGATGGCCGCGAGTCGCACGCCCCAGATCTATGCGGATGCCGCATATGCCGTGCTCACGAAGACCGCTGCCGAGTACACCGGGCAGAGCCTGATCGTGGAGGACGTGCTGGAGGCCGACGGTGTGACCGACTTCTCCGGCTACGCCGCAGTGCCCGGTACGCCCGACGACCGGCTCTTCCCCGACATCTTCCTCGGCTGACGCGATGGGTCTCACCCTTCGACAGGCTCAGGGATCGACCTTTCCGGTCACTGAGCCTGTCGAAGTGTCTTTTCCGGTCACTGAGCCTGTCGAAGTGTCCGGACAGAGTCGGCATTTCCGGTCACTGAGCCTGTCGAAGTGTCCGGACACATCGCTCAGAACAGCAGGTATACGGCGCCGACGATCGTGAGGGTGATCACGATCCAGTCGAACACCTGCTGCTTCATCCGGCGCGCCACGCGCACCCCGACGAGCGCGCCGACGACGACGAGCGGAACCAGCACAGCATCCATCAGCAGCACCTGGCCGTCGAACAGGCCGATGCCTGCGAGGAAGGGCACCTTCACGAGGTTCACGATCGCGAAGAACCACGCCGATGTTCCGAGGAACACCTGCACCGGCGTGCGCATCGCGAGGAAGTACATCGACATCACCGGTCCCGCCGCGTTGGCGACCATCGTCGTGAACCCGGCCAGTGCGCCGTAGGTCGATGCCACGACGACGCCGTGCTCCGCCGCTGCGGCATCCGTCCTTCGCTGACGCCACCGGCGCCACAGCGTCACGGCGATCATGGCGAGCAGGATCACGCCGATCGCGCGGCGCACGATGCCGTCGTCTCCGAGTGCGAGGAAGGCGAAACCCGCCAGAAGCCCCGCGATGACCGCGGGCGCCAACCGCAACAGGGTCGGCCAGTGCGCGTGCCGCCGATAGGCGATCAGCGCGAACATGTCGCCGACGATCAGCAGGAGCAGCAGGGCCGCGGTCGATGTGCGCGCCGGGAGCACAGCGGCGAAAAGCGCGACGGGCAGGATGCCGCCACCGGGGATCGCGGTCTTCGCGAGGCCGATCGTGAGTGCGGCGAGTGCCAGGACGGCCCACGCCCAGGGGAGGAGGTCGGGCACGCTCAGCCGCGTAGGGCGGCGAACGCTGCCGCGAACGCCTCGGCTCGCGTCGTGAGGTCCGCCCAGTCGCCGGCCTTGATCGATGCGGAGTTCGCGAGGTCGCCGCCGGCTCCGACAGCCACCGCGCCCGCGGCGAACCACTCGTCGAGGTTGTCCGGCTTCACGCCACCGGTGGGCATGAGCGGTGCATCGGGGAACGGTCCGCGCAGGGCTCCGAGGTAAGAGGGGCCGCCGAGGGACGCGGGGAAGATCTTCACGACGTCGACACCGAGCGCAAGCGCGCCCATGACCTCCGTCGGAGTCATCGCTCCCGTCATCACGACGCGTCCGGTGTCGAGCATCGCCCGGGTGAGGTCGGGTAGGGTGCCAGGGCTCACGAGGAACTCTGCTCCCGCATCTGCCGCGGCCGTCGCCTGCTCGATCGTGGTGACCGTGCCGGCGCCGATGTATGCGGCGTCGCCGTGACGTGCGATGAGTTCACGGATCACGGCAGGAGCATCCGGCGTGGAGTAGGTGACCTCGATACCGGCGATGCCGCCGCGGATGATCGCATCGGCCGCATCGAGCGCCTGCTCGGGGGAGGGAGCGCGCAGCACGGCGAGAACGCCGGTGGCACGGGCGCGGGCGAGACGGTCGGTCATGAGTGCTCCTCGATCGGTGATGCTTCCATTCTCGTGCATCCCGCAGGCTGTAGTGACAGGTCTGCCGACACGGCCACCAGCCGCTTCCCACCCGCCACCGCGTACCCTTGGAGACATGACTGAGTCCTCCCGCATCCGCTCGACGGGTCCCGCCACCTCGAAGACGGCATCCGCCGCCCCGCAGGTGCGCCCCCGTACCGAAGGCTGGACGCAGAAGAAGGACGAGTCGGGGCGTCCGCTGCTGCAGTTCGCGAGCCCGAAGCGCGGCAAGCCACCGGTGCACCTCGCCGACCTCAGCGTCGAAGAGCGCGTCGAGAAGGTCAAGGAACTCGGCCTTCCCGGGTTCCGTGCGAAGCAGCTGTCGACGCACTACTTCACGCACTACACGTCCGACCCGGCCGAGATGACCGACCTGCCTGCCGCGCAGCGCGAAGAGCTCGTCGCCGGCATGCTGCCGCCGCTGCTCACCGAGGTGCGCCGGCTCGAGACCGACGAGGGCGACACGATCAAGTTCCTCTGGCGACTGCACGACGGTGCTCTCGTCGAGTCGGTCCTCATGCGCTACCCGGGCCGCATCACGCTGTGCGTGTCGAGCCAGGCCGGATGCGGCATGAACTGCCCGTTCTGCGCCACGGGCCAGGCGGGACTGACACGCAACATGTCCTCCGCCGAGATCGTCGAGCAGATCGTCCGCGCGAACCGACTGATCGCCGAGGGCGGTCTCGGCGGCAAGAAGGCCGACGACCACAGCATGGAGCGCGTCTCCAACATCGTCTTCATGGGGATGGGCGAGCCGCTCGCCAACTACAAGCGCGTGATGGATGCCGTGCGCACGATGGTCGCCGAGCAGCCGCACGGCCTCGGCATGAGCGCCCGCGGCATCACCGTCTCGACGGTCGGCCTGGTGCCGGCGATCCGCAAGCTCGCCGACGAGAACATCCCGGTGACCTTCGCGCTGTCGCTGCACGCGCCCGACGATCACCTGCGCGACGAGCTCATCCCGGTGAACTCCCGTTGGAAGGTCGACGAGGCGCTGGATGCCGCGCGCGAGTACTACGAGAAGACCGGCCGACGGGTCTCTATCGAGTACGCGCTCATCAAGGACATGAACGACCACGGCTGGCGCGCCGATCTGCTGGCGGAGAAGCTCAACGCACGCGGCCGCGGCTGGGTGCATGTGAACCCCATCCCGTTGAACCCGACCCCCGAATCGGTATGGACGGCATCCACCCGCGAGGTCACGAACGAGTTCGTGCGACGCCTCAATGACGCGGGAGTCCCGACGACCCTCCGCGACACCCGTGGCAAGGAGATCGACGGTGCGTGCGGTCAGCTCGTGGCGACGACAGAGGATGAAGCTGCCTCGGCCGCCATGGCGTGAACTCCGCGGGCGCCGGGTCATCTCGCAGGTGCCGGAAGGGTTTGCCGGGTCGGAACCGCGTGCGAGCCGGGGAATCCTTCTGACATGATGCAGAGTCGGCGCAGGTTCCTGGGAGCCGCTCGCAGGGGTTTCGCACCGAGTCCACAGGCGACACTTCGTAAGTTGTCCTGATGCCCTACTCCGCCCATCGACCGGGTCGCTTCGACTCGCAGGGTCAGATCATCCTCGACAGCGACGCGGATGCCGAGACCGATGACCTCGACTTCCTGCGCGAGTTCGAACCCACGGGTTCCGAATCCACGTCCGACGACGCGACTTCCGTCGACGACGAGAGCGATCGCGACTCCGCCGCTTCCGTCGACGACGACCCCTTCATCGGAACGACGCCGCAGCGCCAGGCTCCCGCGGAGCCCGATGCCGCGCCTGTCGCCGCCACGCGCGTGAAGCCCGAGCGCCAGAAGCGCATCCGCCGCCCGCGTCGCGTCCGCACACCCGGTTCGCGTCTGCGCATCCTCGCGATCCTGGGCGGCGCCGACGGCGAGATCCTCGACCGAGTGCCGGGGGAGACCTCGCGCTTCGTGCAGATGTTCTTCGTGCTCGCAGGCACTGCGCTGGTCTCGGCGATCTCGATGCTCTTCGCTCTCACGACCGGCGTGCAGGCGATGATCTGGCTGGCGGTGCCGCTGGCGATCATCTGGGCGCTCATCATCTTCAACCTCGACCGGTTCCTCACCTCGACGATGACGTCGACCGGGAACATCTGGAAGCTCATCGGCCTCGCCATCCCGCGTGTGATCATGGCCGTGATCATCGGCTTCGTGGTCGCAGAACCGCTCGTGCTGCAGATCTTCCACAACGACATCTCCCGTGAGGTCGCCGCGACGAACATCGTTCAGGCGCAGTCCGACCAGGAGGGGCTCGAATCCGGGCCGGAGAAGCTCGCGCTGGATGCGGCATCCGAGCGCGTCGCGACGCTGGAGAATCAGGCCGCCACCGGAATCGTCGCCGGCACCGACTCGTCCTCCGCCAGCGAGTCGGCGGCCCAGGCGACGGTCGATGACCTCAACGCCAAGATGTCCGACCAGCAGGCGGTCATCGATCAGGCACGAGCGCTCTACCAG
Organism: Microbacterium profundi; assembly: GCF_000763375.1. Lineage (NCBI taxonomy): Bacteria > Bacillati > Actinomycetota > Actinomycetes > Micrococcales > Microbacteriaceae > Microbacterium > Microbacterium profundi. Next base: position 1,859,218 of record NZ_JPSY01000001.1, read on the forward strand.
TGCGAGCTCACCGGCGAGGGCGCAGGCACGGTGCCCGGCTGCACCGGGGTGAACGGCGAGGGTGCGAGCTCCGACGCCGCACAGGCGCAGCTCGCCCAGGCCCAGCAGACCTACGACGCGCTCGCCGCGCAGCAGCGCGATGCGAACGAGGCTCTGGAATCCGCGGGCACCGCCGCGAAGGAGAACACCTCGGCGTCCGAGTCGCAGAACCGGGAGCAGGCGCAGACCCAGCTTCCGGCAGCGAGGGACAGTTACGACCAGGCGCTCGCCGCCTACAACGCGAGGGCGGATGCCGTGGCAGGAGGCAACGCAGGGGCCACGGGGCTGCTCAGCCAGATCAGCGGTCTGAACCGCCTCTCCGAGAAGGAGCCGGCGATCCTCTGGGCGCACTGGCTCATCGCCGCCCTGTTCTTCATGATCGAACTGCTGCCGGTGCTCGTGAAGGTTCTCACGAGCTTCGGCGAGCCGACGCTGTACGAGCGCACCGTCGCGATCCGCAAACAGGTGGCACTCGACAAGGTCACCGCCGAAGGCTTCCGCGACCGGGCTGCGATCGTGACAGAGCAGCCTGCCGCGCAGCCTGCCGCGCAGGCGACCTGAGCGGCAGGCTGAGCGTCTACTCCTTCACGGCTCCGGCCGTCAGGCCCTGCACGATCCACTTGCTCGCGAGGGCGAACAGCACCATCGTCGGCAGGATCGTGACGACGGCGGCCGCCGACATCGAACCCCAGTCGACGTTGAACGTCGAGATGAAGCCGTTCAGCGCGGCGGGGACGGTGCGATTCTCTTCGGAGTGCATGAGTACGACCGAGAGGAACAGCTCGTTCCAGCAGTTCACGAAGTTGAAGATGAACGCCGCGATGATGCCGGGGGTCATGACCGGCACGAGCACCCGGAACAGCGCACCGAGGCGCGAGCATCCGTCGATCATCGCCGCCTCCTCGAGCGCCACGGGCACGTTCTCGAAGAACCCGCGCAGCATCACCGTGGAGAACGGGATGCAGATCGCCACGTAGACGAGGATCAGTCCGAACTTGTTGTCGACCAGGCCGAGGTCGGCCATCATCGAGTACAGCGGACCGAGCGCGATGAATGCCGGGATCATCTGCGTGAGCAGGAACGCGATCAGCACCGCGCCCTTGCTGCGGAACTCGAAGCGCGCGATGACGAACGCACTCAGCAGCGCGATGAACGTGCTCGTGACACCGGCGATCAGCGCCACGATCGCGGAGTTCGCCAGGAACACCCCGAAGCTGCTCGTCTCGAACAGGTTCGCGTAGTTCTGCATCGACGGCTGGCTCGGCCAGTACTCGATCGGGTACACGTTGACCGTGGCCGGCGCCTTGAACGAGGTCAGCGCGATCCAGTACAGCGGGAACAGCGTGATCAGCAGCCAGACGGCGAGTCCGACGAAGCGCAGGATGCTGAGGGTGGAGAACTTCTTCTTGCGGCGTCCGATCGGCCGCTGTCGTGTGCCGGCCGGAAGGACCATCTGTGCGGTGGCGCTCATCGGTTCGCCCTCCTCATCGCCATCAGGTAGAAGGCGCAGAACACGAACAGGAACCCGACGACGATCAGGCCGATCGCGCTGGCGATGCCGTAGTTGCCCTGCTGGGTGTAGTTGATCATCCAGGTGGTGATGATGTGGGTCTGGTTCGCCGGCCCGCCCCTCGTCATCGCCCAGATGATGTCGGGGAAGTTGAAGATCCAGATCACGCGCAGCAGCACGGTCAGCATCAGCGTCATCCGGATGTACGGGATGATCACCGAGAACAACTGGCGCAGCTTACCGGCGCCGTCGAGGCTCGCAGCCTCGAGCATCTCGTCTGGCACGGACTGGAGCGCGGCGAGGATCATGATCGCGAAGAACGTCACGCCGTACCAGATGTTCGCGACGATCACCGCGACCATCGCGAGCTTCGGATCGGCCAGCCAAGGCAGCGGCGCATCGATGAGCCCGGCCTTCATCAGCAGGTCGTTGATGACGCCGAACTCCGCGTTGAACATCCAGCGGAACAGCATCCCGATCAGGAAGCCGGACACGGCCCACGGGAAGAACACGAGCGCCTGATAGACGCCGCGGAAGCGGAATCGGGTACGAAGGGCCAGGGCGATCAGAAAGCCGATGACGAACTGCGGCACGAGCGAGCCGACGACCCACAGCACCGAATTCCACGCCACCTGCGGGAAGACCGGATCGCTGAAGATGCGCGTGAAGTTGTCGAACCCGACGAACGGGGTCGAGGTGAGGTCCCACAGGTTCCAGTCGTGGAACGCCATCCGCACGCCCTGCAGCATCGGGTAGTAGGTGAACCAGCAGACGAACAGGATGGCGGGGGCGAGGAAGCCGAGGATCGTCCAGGCGTGGCGACTGCGGAAGACCTTCTTCCCCGGCCGCGCCGGGGCGGCCCCACCGGATTCACCGGTGGAGCGCCCCGCACGCGTCAGCAAGGTCATGATCAGCCCTTTTCGGAGGCGTACTTCTCGACCCAGTACGCGTCCCACGACTCGAGCAGCTCGGTCGTGGTCATGTTGCCCAACAGCACGTTCTGGACGTCCTGGTCGGACTTCTGGATCCACTCCGTCCACCAGCTCACACCACGTGGCTGCTGCACGTTGACGTAGGTGTCGGGGTTCTCGGTCATCGTCACGTAGCTGGTCCACGGGCCGGTCGAATAGAACTCGTCGTCCGATGCGGCGGCGATGATCGGCACGAGGCTGTTGGCCTGTGCGAACTCGGTGGCTGGCTCGGCGGAGGAGAGGAACTCGACGAGCTTCACTGCCTCATCCTTGTGCTCGCCGGCCTCTGCGACACCCCAGCCGGCGACGGCGAGGGGCTGCGCGGCCTTGCCGTCAGGGCCGGTCAGCAGTGGTGCGGTGTCCCACTGGTCCTCGGTGAGGTTGGAGTCCTGCACGGTGGCGATGACCTCGGGATCCTGCAGCAGGAACGCGGTCGAGCCGTTCGTGAAGCCGGCGACCATCTCGGGGTAGCCCCACGACACGGCAGAGGGCGGTGAACCCTGCTCGAACAGGTCGAAGTAGGTGTCGACGGCATCCTGCGCTTCAGGCGCCGCGAAGATCGTCGAACCGTCTTCGAGGCGGAAGGCATCGCTCGGATCGAGGTCGTCGACGAGGTACGCCTCGATGGCGGCGACGACGTTCGTGTTGCCGTTCTGGCCGCCGCGGAACGCGTACCCGTAGGTGTTGTTCGCCGGGTCCTGGATGGCGGATGCCTGCTCGAGGAGCTCTTCCCAGCTGGCGGGAGGCCCGTCGAAACCGGCTTCCTCGACGAGGTCGGTGCGGTAGAACAGCGATAGGCCGTAGAAGCCGTACGGGACGAAGTAGCTCTCGCCGTCGCCCTCGGCGGCGGCCTTCGCGTTGTCGGTCAGGGCATCCCAGCCGTCCCAGCTCCCCAGGTCATCAGTCATGTCGTACAGCCACCCGTTGTTCGAGAACGGACCGACGGTGATGTCGCGCACTTCGAGCACGTCGACACCGGAGCCGGACTGCAGCATCTGCTGGATGGTCTGGTCTGCCTGCTCGGTGGGCGGCGAGACCAGCTTGACAGTGACGCCGGGGTTCTCGGCCTCGAAGTCGTCGAGCAGGCCGCGCAGCAGCTCGGTGCGCGCGGGGTTGGTCAGACTCTCGACCATCTGCAGTTCGACGTCGCCGCCCTCAGCGGAGGAATCGGAGCCGCCGCCGGAACATGCGGTCAGAGCCAGCAGGGCGACTGTGCCCACGCCGGCGATCGTCGTCAGACGAGTGCGCTTCATGACGTACCTCTTTCGTGTGTGGTGCTTTCTCGGGGGTATTCAGGTCAGGATGCTGCGGCCTCGGCCGCACGGAGGATCTCCGGGATGCAGCGCTCGACGAACGCCTCGAAGTCGCTCGTCTCGGTGTAGAGGTGCACGGAAAGCCGGTAGTAGCCGCGGCCCTCGAAGCTCGTGAACGCCGTCTCGACGCCGACGGTGTCGAACAGCGTCATGCGCAGGTCGTCGGCTTCTTCGCGGGTCTTGCCGAGTCCGTCTGGAAGACGGATCAGCCGCATGGAGTCGACTGCGCTGGGCAGCCGCACCAGGGCGTCATCTGCGACGTAAGGCTGGACCGCATCGGCGATCATTCGAGCACCGACGTCGGCGAGCTCACGCATGGTGGTGCGGGTGCGCTCCCAGGTGTACTCGCGCTCGATGAAGTCGATCGCGGCAGGGGTGCTGATGTACGTCGTCGCGTCGATCGTTCCCTGCGTGTCGAAGCGGCCGGGGAACGGCTCAGCCGCTCCCCACGAATCGATGAGTGGCCAGAGGTCTTGACGGTCGGGATCAGCCGTGACGAGCACCGCAGAACCGCGCGGGGCGCACGGCCACTTGTGCAGATTGCCGAACCACCAGTCACCGCCGCCGACCGTCGCGGCATCGGCGACGAGACCCGGCGCGTGCGCGCCGTCGACGAGCACGCGGATGCCGTGTTCCCGAGCGAGTGCGCTGATCTCGGCCGTCGGAAGCACGCGGGCGGTGGGGGAGGTGATCTGATCCACGACGATCAGGCGAGTGCGGCCGGTGATCGCCTGGCGGAAGAGTTCGATGACCTCGTCCGTGGGCGCGAACAACGGGATGTGCACGGCCCGCACCTGCGCGCCGAAACGACGGGCGAGACGGGCCGCCCCCATCGTGATCGCGCCGTACCCGTGGTCGGTGACGAGGATCTCGTCGTCTTGGGCCAGGCGGAGACTGTTGTAGACGACCGTCGCCGCGGCCGAGGCGTTCGGCACGAACGCGGTGTCCTCTGCGCGGGCGCCGACGAACGGGGCGACCCTGGTGCGAGCATCCGCCACATGCTCGGCGATGCGGGGGAACCATCCGACCGGGCTGCGGTCGGCCTGCGCGCGCAGCCCGTTCTGGTGCTCGACGACCTCTGTCGGCACGGCGCCGAACGAGCCGTGATTGAGGTGGATGATCGCAGGATCCAGAGGCCAGGCATCGCGGGCTCGCATGCCGGATGCAAGCTGCACCGGGGCGATGGTGGATGTCGGCTGCTGCATGGTGCCTCGTTCGGGGAGATCATCTGAAGGGGAAACTTGTTGCACAACTTTGCCACACAGTGCCCAGAAAGGCGATCCTGAGACGTACATTTAGCAAAGTCGTAATACAACTAGGTGCTCGGGAGCATGCACGGCAGACTCCGACTGTGGGTCGGCGCACACCGGGCGCCCGAGAGAGAGCAGGCGCATGGGCGCGATGGAGACGGCACTGCACGGCTTGCGTGCGTTGATCGCCGACGGTGACCTGCGCCCGGGCGACCGGCTGCCCAGCGAGGGCGAACTGTGCGAAAGGCTCGGCGTCTCGAGGGGCCCCCTGCGCGAGGCCATCCGCACCCTTTCTGCGCTCGGGGTTATCGACACCCGGCACGGATCCGGCAGCTACGTCTCCGAGCTGCACGCCGCCGATCTGATCAAGGGGCTCGGTCTCACTGTCGGCCTCCTGCCGTTGGACTCGATCATCGAGCTGTACGAGCTGCGCCGCGCTCTCGAGGCGCATGCGGCCAGCCTCGCGGCGGCCAGGGTCGACCCGGAGACGATCGCGCGACTGGACGCTCTGCTCGATCGCTTGGAGGCGGTCACGGATGACGAGGCACTCTCCGAGCTGGACAACGAGTTCCACTCCGCGATCGCCGACATCGCGGGCAATGACGCGCTGGCGACGCTGCTCGACGTGCTCCGCTCGCGCTCGCGGGCGTACCGGATCTTCACCACCGACGACGCCGCGCAGATCAAGCTGCTCTCGGACGCGGGGCACCGATCGATCCTGCGCGGGCTCGAGGCACGTGACCCGGTGGCCGCCTCGGCTGCCGCAGCCGGCCACGTCGCGCAGACCGAGTTCTGGCTGCGCAAGCATCAGGCTCCGGCGTAGACGTGACGCAGTGCGACGGAGCCGACCCTCACCGTTTCGTCAGCCGCTAGCGTTGAGACATGGTCAACTATCGCTATCTCGGCAACAGCGGTCTCAAGGTTTCTGAGATCACCTACGGCAATTGGGTCACTCACGCATCGCAGGTCGGCGACGACGCCGCGGTGAAGACCGTGCACGCGGCACTGGATGCCGGCATCACGACGTTCGACACCGCAGACACGTACGCGAACACCGCCGCGGAGGTCGTGCTCGGCAAGGCGCTCGATGGTCAGCGCCGCGAAGGGCTCGAGATCTTCACGAAGGTCTACTTCCCGACCGGCCCCAAGGGCCCGAACGACACCGGGCTCTCCCGCAAGCACATCCTCGAGTCGATCAACGGATCGCTCACGCGCCTCGGCACCGACTACGTCGACCTCTACCAGGCGCACCGCTTCGACTACGAGACCCCGCTGGAGGAGACGTTCCAGGCGTTCGCCGACGTCGTCCGTCAGGGCAAGGCGCTGTACATCGGCGTCAGCGAGTGGACGGCAGAGCAGCTGCGCGAAGGCCACGCCCTCGCCAAGCAGTTGGGTGTGCAGCTCATCTCGAACCAGCCGCAGTACTCGATGCTGCACCGCGTGATCGAGGGCAAGGTCGTGCCGGCATCCGAAGAGCTCGGAATCTCGCAGATCGTGTGGTCGCCCATGGCGCAGGGAGTGCTCAGCGGCAAGTACCTGCCGGGTCAGCCCGTGCCCGACGGCTCGCGCGCGACCGACCCGCACAGCGGCGCCGATTTCATCAAGGGCTTCCTGCGCGATGAGATCCTCACCGCCGTGCAGAAGCTGGGGCCCATCGCCGAGCAGGCCGGTATCTCGATGCCGCAGCTCGCGATCGCGTGGGTGCTGCAGAACAAGAACGTCGCGGCGGCACTGGTCGGGGCATCCCGCCCGGAGCAGCTGGCAGAGACAGTCAAGGCATCCGGCGTGACGCTCGACGCCGACACGCTCGCCGCGATCGACGCCGCCCTCGGCGACACGGTCAACCGCGACCCGGAGGGCACGTACTCGGTTTCTCCGAAGCGCCGCCTGGTCTGAACAGCTGGGGCGCTCGCTTTCGACTCGTCGCTGCTGCGTTTCGACTCGCCTCCGGCTCGCTCAACGACCACCTCGCTCAAGCCGTTTCGTCTCGCTCCGCTCGCTCAACGACCCGCAGCGGCACTCCCGCAGAAGTGCTCCCCGCGGAGGCGCTCCCCGCTGAAAGCTCCCCGCCGAAGCACTCCCGCAGAGGCGCTCCCCGCGGAGGCACTCCCCGCGGAGGCACTCTCGCGGGGCGTTGAGCGACGAGCGGAGCGAGGAGACGAAACGGGTTGAGCGAGCGGAGCGAGTCGAAGCCGCCGGACCAAACCTCAGGTCAGGGTGATGTCGACCTGAAGCTCGGACGTGAGGCGCTCGAGATCCGCACGCAGCGCGTCGAGGTCGGCGGATGCCGGCACCTCGGCCGTCACTGACGCCTCGAACAGGCGGCCGCCGGCCATCGCGGCATCCTTCGTCTCGGTGCCGATCTTCTCGATGCTGACGCCGTGCGCCTGCATCACCCCTGAGATCTCGCGGACGATGCCAGGCCTGTCGTTGCCGAGGACCTGCAGCGATATCGGCCGTGCGGCGGCGGCCGCGGCATCCGACCCCGCATGCACGGCGACGGTGAGCAGGCCGTCGAGGGCGCGCAGCGCCGAGGTGAGATCACCCTCGCGCTCTGGCGTCACCGACACCTGGATCACGCCGGCGAAGACCCCGGCCAGCTCCGCGAGCTGACTGTTCTCCCAGTTGCCGCCGTGAGTGTCGACGACGTCGGCGACGGCTGAGACGAGGCCAGGACGATCGGATCCGGCGACGGTGAGGATCAGAGTGGTCATGCCGTCAGCGTAGCCGCGTCACGCGTCCCATGCGCCGGTCTCCAGGAACCGGTCGAGTTGGGCGCGGTGCGCGGCGAGGTCCCACCCCTGGGATGCGACCCATTCGTCGGAATAGTACGTGCCGGCGTAGCGGGCGCCGCCGTCGCAGATCAGCGTGACGACGCTGCCCGTCTTGCCCGCGGCGCGCATCCGCGAGATCAGCTGGAACGCCCCCACGAGGTTCGTGCCCGTCGAGCCGCCTGCCCAGTGCAGGGTGCGCTCCTTGAGAAGCCGGATGGCGGCGATGGATGCGGCATCCGGGATCTGCAGCATCTCATCGATCACGCCCGGTACGAACGAAGGCTCGACCCGCGGACGCCCGATGCCCTCGATCCGGCTGGGCGTGCCGGTCGTGTAGTCGGCGGCACCGGTGCTCCAGCCGCCGTAGAACGCCGAGCCCTCGGGGTCGACCACGGCCACCCTGGTGGAATGCTGACGGTAGCGCACATACCGGCCGAACGTCGCACTCGTTCCGCCGGTGCCAGCGCCGACCACGATCCATTCCGGGATCGGATGCCGCTCGCGCGAGAGCTGGCTGAACACGCTCTCGGCGATGTTGTTGTTGCCGCGCCAGTCGGTCGCCCGCTCGGCGTAGCTGAACTGGTCGAGGTAGTGCCCGCCGCACTCGGCGGCAAGACGCTCGGCCTCGCTGTACATCTCCGGCGCGCGGTCGACGTAGTGGCAGCGCCCGCCGTAGAACTCGATCAGCGCGATCTTCTCGGGACTGGTCGATCGGGGCACGACCGTGACGAAGTCGAGTCCGAGCATCCGTGCGAAGTACGCCTCTGACACGGCAGTCGATCCGCTGGATGCCTCGACCAGGGTCGTGCCCTCGTTGATGCGTCCGTTCACCAGGCCGTACAGCAGCAGCGAGCGCGCGAGGCGATGCTTGAGCGAGCCGGTCGGATGCACGGACTCGTCCTTGAGGTACAGGTCGATGCCCCACTCGACCGGCAGCGGGAAGACGTGCAGATGGGTGTCGGCGCTGCGGTTGGCGTCGGCTTCCAGCAGGGAGATCGCGGTGCTGGTCCAGGAGGTCATGCGATGTTCGACTGCGAGCTCTGCGGTGCTGTCTGCAGGGAGTTGCTCCAGGCGATGCCGCCGGCGATCAGTCCTGCCAGCACGACCAGCACGGCGGCGAGGACCACCCAGCGCCGGCGCTTCTTCGGCGGACGGATGACCGGCGCCGGCTTCGTCAAGGGGCCAGGAACCGGGCTCGGGCGGGTGCTGAGGTCAGCCAGCGGTGGTGCAGGATCGTCATGCGGGTGGGGCTGCTCTTCGACCATCATCGTCCCTTCCGAGGGGATCAATCGCCCTCAGAGAGAGACTGTACCGGCTCGTGACGTGCCACCGTCGCCGTCGACGTGCAGCAGCGACGCCTGCGACTGCTCCTGGCGGAGCTGGAACTCGAAGCGTGAGCGGTCGCCACGGTGCAGCGCGATGAAGTACTCGATCGGAATCCCGTTCGCATCGCGGCTGATGCTGCGCAGCCGCAGCAGAGCCGAGCCGGCGCTGACACCGAGACGCTGCGCCTGGTCGTGGGTCGCGACGGTCGCTTCAGCCGAGCGGACGCCGTCGGTCGCGCGGATGCCGTGCTCGGCGAGTACGCGGTACAACGAGGCCTCGGACAGATCGACGTCGAGGGTCAGGGCGCCGACGGCATCCGGCATCCATGTCGTGGAGAGCGACCACGGCTCGCCGTCGACGTGGCGCAGTCGCTCCAGCGCGATGACCGCAGACCCGACGGGCACCTCGAGAGCTGCGGCGACGTCGGCATCGGCATCCGTCCGCTCATGCCGCAGGATGTCGCTGTGCACGTGTCCGCCGCGTCGCTCGACGTCGTCGAACAGGCCGATCAGGGTGTGGACCAGCGCTTCGCTCGTGCGCGGGCGCGACACGAAGGTGCCCTTGCCCTTGACTCGTTCGACGAGCCCCTCGTGCTCGAGCTGCGCAAGCGCTTGCCGTACGACCGTGCGCGAGATGCCGTAGCGCTCGCACAACCGGTGCTCGCCGGGGAGCGGATCGCCGGGCTGCAGGCCGTCCCTGGTGATGCCGTCGATGATCAGCTGGCGCAGCTGGTCGTACATGGGAGCTGCGGAGTGCCGGTCGATCGCGTCGGTTGCGGCCGCCCCGGCCGGGGCCGTGGCGGACATCTAGTACGCCACCCCCGCATGCAGGATGATGTTCGCGTACGGGGTGAACTCGCCGGAGCGCACGAACGCGCGGGCGCCGTGCGTCCGCTTCTTGAACTCGACGTGCGGCACGAGTTCGATCTCGATGCCCGGCAGCCGGTCACGAAGCCCGGCCAGCACCTCTGGACTCTGCTCCGCGATCTCGGCCGACACCGTCGCGCCCTCGACGACCATCTCGGCCAGCACGGTGTCGAGCACATCGAAGAATGCCGGAGCGCCGGGTCGATAGGCCAGATCGATCCGCTCAGATCCGGGAGGGATCGGCAGCCCGGCATCCGTCACGACGATGAGATCGGTGTGCCCCGTCTCGCTGATGACTCGGGAGAGAGCGGGATTGATCGTTGTCGACGTCTTGCGCATCGGGGCTCCTGGTTCTGGCGTCAGACTCTGGATGCCAGGAAGGCGTCCACGTCTGCACGGACGGGCAGGCTCGGCGAGGCGCCCTGCTTCGTGACGGTGAGTGCGCCGGCGGCCGTGGCGAGGCGGACGGCGTCGGTGAGTGAGGCGCCGTTCGCGAGAGCAGCGCCGAGGTAGCCGGCGTAGGCATCGCCGGCCGCCGTGGTGTCGACGGCTTCGACCGGCAGCGGAGGCACGAGCGTCGCACCGTCTGCCGTGACCACGCAGGAGCCTTGAGCTGCGAGCGTGATGACCGCGGCAGCGACGCCGTGGCCGAGGAACCAGCGCCCGGCCTGCTCGGCGGTCGCGGCATCCGTCACCTCGATGCCGCTGAGGATCGAGGCCTCGGTCTCGTTCGGCGTGACGATGTCGATGTTCGCCCAGACCTCGGCCGGCAGCGGCGCGGCGGGGGCAGGGTCGAGGATCACGGTCATGCCGAGCTCGCGGCCCCTGGCGGTGATGTGCGCGGTCAGCGCTGACGGCGTCTCGAGCTGGGTCAGCAGCACGGAGGTGCTCGGCGCGAGCGCATCGAGCGCCTCGTCGATCTGCGCGGTGTTCAGCTCGGCGTTGGCGAGCGGCACCATCACGATGTCGTTCTGCGCCGAGGCGTCGACGCGGATGTGGGCGACGCCGGTGGGGCCGGGAACCGTGCGCAGATGAGTGAGGTCGACACCGGCATCCGTCAGCCCGTCGACGACCAGGTCGTGGAAGAGATCATCGCCGACGCAGCCGACGAAGCTCGTTCGCGCCCCCGCGCGGCCGGCCGCCACGGCCTGGTTCGCGCCCTTGCCGCCGAGCATCAGCGTGAACTGGTCGCCGAGGATCGTCTCTCCGCGCGCGGGTAGGCGCTGGGAGAAGGTGGTCACATCCGCCGTGACGCTGCCGACGATGACGACGCCGTTGCGTCCTTCGGGGGAGGGGGTGGCCATGTGGCTCCTTCGACGTGGCCCGCTTTGACAGGGCCGTTTCCTGTCATTACATTAGCCGAATCCGAACTTGTAACGACAGGTTCGTCACAAGGAGCCGATCCCATGCCCGCTGCAGCCATCGCCCCGCGCCTGTATGTCGACAGCGCCGACACCGAGCGCGTCTCCGCTCTGCTGGCGGCCGGGGTGGTGCACGGCGTGACGACCAACCCCACGATTCTCGAGCGCGGAGGCCGTGCGGCGGCCGAGATCCCCTCGCTGTACTCGCAGTGGGTGGCGGAGGGTGCGAGGGAGATCTTCTTCCAGACCTGGGGCACCGCTCGGGACGAGTTGCTCCGCAACGCCTCGACGATCAGAGGACTGGGCGATCGGGTCGCGGTGAAGGTGCCGGCGACCGCCGAGGGCTTCGCGGTCGCGTCGACGCTGGTCGCCGATGGCGCGACCGTTCTCATCACCGCCGTGTACTCGGTGGCGCAGGCGCTCGCCGCGGCGAGTATCGGAGCGGCCTACATCGCGCCGTATCTCGGACGGCTGCGGGATGCCGGCGTCGACGGCGACGCGCTGATCCCCGAGATGCAGGCCGTGTGCGCGGGAAGCACGACGAACGTGCTGGCGGCGAGTCTGCGCTCAGCGGACGACATCGTGTCGCTGCGGCTTGCCGGCGTGCCGTACTTCACGGCGGCACCCGACGTGCTGGATCAGGTGCTGCAGCATCCGGTCAGCGACAGTTCTGCCGTGGAGTTCGACGCCGCCATGGGGCGCATCGGGGGTTGAGCCGTGCATGGGCTGCAACTCTGGCGGCCACGTGCAACTCTGGCGGCCACGTGCAACTCTGGCGGCCACGCAGGCGCGGAGGGGCCGCCAGAATTGCGTTTGGCCGCCAGAATTGCGACGGGCCGCAGAAGTCGACGGCGAGTGGATGCTACGCCTCGGTGCCGCTCTCGGTCACGGCCGCGGCCTGGCGCAGCCAGCGCTCGATGCCGGCGATGTGCGCGGTGGCCAGTGAAGTGGCGAGGTTCGGGTCGCGCTGCGCGATCGCCTCGGCGATGCCTCGATGCTCCGACAGCGTGCGCTCGACCGCGCCTTGCTCTGTGAGGCCGCGCCAGATGCGTGCGCGCACGGTCTGACCGCTCAGGCTCTCGATGAGGCTGGCCAGGTAGGCGTTGCCCGCCATGCGGACGATATCGCGATGGAAGCGGATGTCGTGCTCCACCAGCGCATCGACTGAGACGTCGGTGTCGATGCCGTCGAGCTCCGCGTGCAGCGCCTCGATTCCCTCAGCGGTGCCGAGGGTGGCGGCGAGCCCGGTCGCCTGAGATTCCAGCATCCGCCTGACCGCGAAGATCTCGAGCAGCGAATCATCGTCGTGCATGTCGGCGACGAACGAGATCGCCTCGAGCAGCAGGTGCGGCTCGAGGCTGGTGACGTAGGTGCCGTCGCCGCGACGCACATCGAGCACACGGATGACTTCGAGCGCCTTCACCGCTTCGCGCATGGAGTTGCGCGAAAGCCCGAGGCGCTCGGAGAGCTCCTTCTCCGGTGGAAGACGATCGCCGGGCGACAACTCGCCGGACACGATCATCGCCTTGATCTTCTCGATCGCCTCGTCGGTGACAGCCATGATCGCCATCCTAGCGATTGATCGGATGTCTGGGGCAGGATGGTGCCATGCGCGTTCTCGATTCACATCTGCACCTGTGGGATCCGTCCGTTCTGGACTATCCGTGGCTGGAGGGCCCGCTGCGCGCACGCTTCGCTGCGGAGGAGATCGCGGGCACGATCGGTGAGGTCGGCGACGAGCGAGGATTCGTGTTCGTGCAGGCCGACTGTCTGGAGGCGCAGTATCTCGACGAGATCGACTGGGTGACCTCACTCGCCGAGCAGGTGGGCGTGCGCGGCATCGTCGCCGGAGCCCGGCTGGATCGCGGGGCGGCGACGGTTCGCCACCTGGATGCTTTCGCTGAGCGCCCGCTCGTCGTCGGCGTGCGTCACCTGCTGCAGGGCGAGCCGGACGGGTTCGCCGCGACGCCGGCGTTCCGCGCGGGCGCCGCGGCTCTGGCCGAACGAGGCCTGACCTTCGACGCGTGTGTTCGCGGCGAGGGGCAGCTGCGTGATGTGATCCGGCTCGCGGCAGAGTTGCCGGAGCTTCGGATCGTGCTGGATCATCTCGGCAAGCCCGCGGTAGGGACGGCCGCGACACCATCATTGCCGTCTGCAGAGTGGGCGAATGCCCTGACCGCGCTCGCCGCGCACAGCCAGGTGTTCTGCAAGCTCTCCGGGCTGCCCGCCGAGGCCCGCGGGTCGTGGAGCGCCGAGCAGACGGAGCCGTTCTTCGACGTGGCGCTGGAGGCGTTCGGACCAGAGAGGCTGATGGTCGGCAGCGACTGGCCGGTGTCGGCGGTCACGGCATCCGGTTGGAACAGCGGCGCGGATGCGGCGCTGGATGCCGGGGCCATCGGCGCATGGGCGGATGCCGTGGCATCCTGGGCTGCCTCACGCGCCGTCGATGGCGACGCGATCCTCTGGAGAAACGCCGAGCGGTTCTACCGACTGAGTTAACGGCTTCGACTCGCTGCGCTCGCTCAACCCGTTTCGTCTGCGTCGCTCCGCGATTCCGCTCAACGCCCCGTTCGTTGCGGGTCGTTGAGCGAGCGCAGCGAGACGAAACGGGTTCAGTGAGGAGCCGCAGGCGACGAGTCGAAGCCTTCCTCGGCGACTACTCCGCGCGCAGGCGCAGTTGCGCCATGCCTCCGTCGACCTCGATGAACGTGCCGGTCGTCGAGCCTGCAGCGGGACTGACCAGGTATGCCACAGCCGCAGCGACCTCGTCCGGTGAGACCAGACGCCCGTGCGGCTGGCGCGCCTCGAGGGCCGCACGCTCGGCATCCGGATCGTCGGCCTGGCCGAGCAGCCGTCCGACCCAGGGGGTGTCGGCGGTGCCGGGGTTCACGGCGTTGACGCGGATGCCCTCGCGCAGATGATCTGCGGCCATCGCGCGGGTGAGCGCCGAGACGGCGCCCTTCGACGCGCTGTAGAGCGCGCGGGCCGGCAGGCCGGTCGAAGAGGCGATGGATGCCGTGTTGCACACCGCTGCGGCGGGCGACCTGCGCAGCCAGGGCAGGGCAGCCGCGGTCACGCGTGCGATGCCGGTGACATTCACGGAGAGCACGCGTGCCCACTCCTCATCGTCATTCGCGCTGATATCGCCGATGGCACCGATGCCGGCGTTGTTCACGACGATGTCGATGCGACCGAACTTGTCTGCGACGCCGGCGACCGCGGCATCCACGCTCGCGCGATCCGAGACGTCGGCCGTGAACGCGGCGAAGCGCTCGTCGGCGCCGGACGTGTCGCGGTCGAGCACGGCGATCTGTGCACCGTCGGCGTGAAGGCGGGTGGCGATCGCCGCGCCGATGCCCGAGGCGCCACCGGTGACGATCGCGACGAGGCCGCCCAGAGCCGGTCCCTGAGCCTGTCGAAGGGTCATCGGGTCGCCTCCCATGCCACGAAGCTCTGCCGCTGATGTCCGAGTCCGTCGATCTCGATCTCGACGACATCGCCCGCCTTCAGGTACGGGTACTTGCCCGACAGGGCAACGCCCTGCGGCGTGCCGGTGAGGATCAGGTCGCCCGGCTCGAGCGTGACGTACTGCGAGAGGTGATGCACGATCGTGCGCACGTCGAAGATCATGTCGCTGGTGTTCGAGTCCTGGCGGGGCTCGCCGTTCACGAAGCTCTTCAGGTTGAGGTCGTCGACGTCGACCTCGTCCGGGGTCACCAGCCACGGCCCGGTCGGATTGAAGCCGGGAGCGATCTTGCCCTTCGACCACTGTCCACCGGAGACCTCGATCTGGAAGGCGCGCTCCGACACGTCGTTCGCGACGACGTAGCCGGCGATGTGGGCGTCTGCCTCATCGGGGGAGTCGAGGTACGCGGCGCGAGCGCCGATGACGATGCCGAGCTCGACCTCCCAGTCGGTCTTCTCGCTGCCTCGGGGAATCATGACGTCATCGTTCGGTCCGACCACGGTGTTCGGCGTCTTCAGGAAGATGATCGGGATCTTCGGCGGTTCGGAGCCCGACTCGGCCGCATGGGCGGCGTAGTTCATGCCGATGCAGATGACGGCGCTCGGGCGTGCGATCGGCGCGCCGATGCGGAGATCCGCGGCGCCCTCGAGCTCGGGAAGCTCGCCGGCGGCGCGAGCCGCATCCACTCGCTCACGGAAATTACCGGCGAGAAAATCGCCGTCGACATCGGATGTCACGGGCCGCAGGTCGAAGTGGTGATCACCGTCGACCAGGACGGGAATCTCGGATCCAGGGGCGCCAAGCCGCGCGAACTTCATGGTTCTCCAGCCTCTCAGGGAAACCGTCTGCTGACGGCACGTGTGATTGACAGTATAGACATCCGATGTTTACACTCCAAGGGATCCGTGCAGAATATTCGTGCTGCACGAGGAGAGGAATCCCCGTGAGCCGCATCACCGCACTCGAGACCACCGACATCCGCTTCCCCACATCGTTGAGCCTGGACGGCTCTGATGCGATGAACCCAGACCCGGACTACTCGGCGGCGTACGCAGTGATCCGCACCGACGCGGGTGACGGCGTCGAGGGCCACGCGTTCGTGTTCACGATCGGACGCGGCAACGACGTGCAGGTCGCGGCGATCGATGCGCTCGCCGGACACCTGGTCGGTCGTGAGATCGAGCCCTTGCTCGACGACATGGGCACGACGTTCCGCGAGATCATCGGCGACTCGCAGTTGCGCTGGCTCGGCCCGGAGAAGGGCGTGATGCACATGGCGATCGGCGCCGTGACCAACGCCCTGTGGGACATCAAGGCCAAGCGCGCCGGCCTGCCGCTCTGGCAGCTGCTGGCGCGCATGACTCCGGAGGAGCTCGTCGCGCTGGTCGACTTCCGCTACCTCACCAACGCACTCACCCCCGAGGATGCCCTCGAGATCCTTCGCGCCGGCGTCGAAGGGCGCGAAGAGCGAGAGGCCGACTTGCTCGCGACCGGCTACCCGGGATACACGACGAGCCCCGGATGGCTCGGCTACTCCGATGAGAAGCTCGAACGCCTCGCCCGTGAGGCGCTCGCCGACGGCTTCACCCAGATCAAGCTCAAGGTCGGCGCCGATCTCGAAGACGACATCCGCCGATTCCGAAAGGCGCGCGAGGTCGTCGGCCCCGACTTCCCGATCGCGATCGACGCCAACCAGCGCTGGGAGGTGTCGGAGGCGATCGAATGGGTGAAGGCGCTGGCCGAGTTCAACCCCGCCTGGGTCGAGGAGCCGACCAGCCCAGACGACATCCTCGGTCACGCCGAGATCGCCCGCGGGATCGCCCCCATCCGCGTGGCGACGGGCGAGCACGCGCAGAACCGGGTGATCTTCAAGCAGCTGCTGCAGGCGCAGGCGATCGAGGTCATGCAGATCGACGCCGTGCGCGTCGCCGGTGTCAATGAGAACATCGCCAACCTGCTGCTCGCCGCGAAGTTCGGCGTTCCGGTCTGCCCGCACGCCGGCGGCGTCGGTCTCTGCGAGGCCGTGCAGCATCTGTCGATGTTCGACTTCGTCGCCGTGACCGGCACCCGTGAGGGGCGGCTCATCGAGTTCGTCGATCACCTGCACGAGCACTTCGTCGTGCCCACCGACATCCAGGGCGGTTCGTACATGCCGCCCACCGCGCCCGGTGTCAGCATGGAGATGAAGGCGGAGACCATCTCGAAGTACACCTGGAAGGGGGAGCATGTCGTCGACTGACAGGCAGCTGCCGACGCTCGGATACGGTGCCGCGAACGTCGGCAACCTCTTCCGCGAGCTCTCGGACGATGAGGCATGGGCGGTTCTGGATGCGGCGTGGGAGAGCGGAGTGCGCTACTACGACACCGCGCCGCACTACGGCCTCGGGCTTTCCGAGAAGCGTCTCGGTGCATTCCTGCAGACCAAGCCGCGCGATGAGTTCGTTCTCTCGACCAAGGCCGGGCGGCTTCTGCGGCCCAACCCGGACTTCGCCGGCGGCCTCGACACTGCGCATGACTTCTTCGTGCCGGACGAGCTGCAGCGGGTGTGGGACTTCTCGGATGCCGGCATCCGCGCATCTCTCGACGAATCACGAGAGCGGCTGGGGCTCGACCGGATCGATCTCGTCTTCCTGCACGATCCGGAACGGCACGATCTCGACCTCGCGCTCGCCGAGGCCTTCCCTGCGCTCGAGGCGGTCCGCTCCGAAGGCGGCGTGCAGGCGATCGGCATCGGATCGATGACGTCCGACGCGCTGGCGCGCGCAGTGCGCGAGGCCGACCTCGACATCATCATGATCGCCGGTCGCTACACGCTGCTCGAGCAGCCGGCCGCCGCCGACGTGCTGCCCGCATGCCATGAGCGCCGCACGGATGTGGTCGCGGCATCCGTCTTCAACTCCGGCCTGCTCGCGAAGTCCGAACCGACGCGCGACGACCGCTACGAGTACGGCGGCGTTCCGGACGAGGTCTGGGACAGGCTGCAGCGCATCGTCGCCGTCTGCCGCGCGCACGACGTGCCACTCCCCGCCGCGGCGATCCAGTTCCCGCTGCGCGACACCGCGACGCAGTCGGTCGTGCTCGGCAGTTCGCGCCCGGAGCAGGTGCGGCAGAACGCCGAACTCGCCGCACTCACGATTCCCGACGAGTTCTGGGCGGAGCTTGTCGCGGACGGACTCATCCCCGCCTGAATCCGAGATCGAGGAACAAGACATGCTCGAAGGAATCAACCCGTTGCTCATCGGCGAACTGCTGCTGCATCTGGATCGGATGGGCCACTCGGATGCCGTCGTGATCGCCGACGCGCACTTTCCCGCTTGGGGTCTCGGCGAACGTGTGATCGATCTGCCTGGCACGACGACGCCCGAGGTCCTGGCCGCGATCCGCACCGTGATCCCGCTCGACGATGCGCCAGGGCTCGACCTGATGGAATCCGCAGACGGCGAGGTTCTCGACGTGCAGCGTGAATTGATGGATGCTGCCGGCACGACGGCCGACACCACTCGTTTCGTCGAGCGCTTCGCGTACTACGAGGTCGCGAAGCCCGCGTATCTCATGGTGCGCACGGGCGAGACGCGCAAGTACGGCAACGCGCTGTTGCGCAAAGGCGTCGTGGGGCACGCCTCTGCGTGAGCTGGCTGGCTTCGACTCGCTGGCGCTCGCTCAACCCGTTTCGTCTCGCTTCGCTCGCTCAACGACCCACGGGGTCGGGCGTCTCGCTCGCTCAACGCCCCGCGGCGGAGGCGTCCGATCTTGGATCAGTGCAGGTCGATCGTCCTCACAGCGTGCAGCGCGTCGCGGAGGAACCGGTTCGCGTGTGCGGCGAGGTCGTCGGAGTCCTGCCAGAGGTTGCGCCAGATCCCGAGGGTGTTGCTCAGCTCGGCGCTCACCACGGCAGACGAGAACGACTCGAACACGACCGGTCCGTCATATGCGACGTCGTGCAGCGCGCGGAAGAAGGTCGCGAAGTCGACGGTGCCGGTGCCGAGGTAACCGCGGTGGCTGTCGCCGATGTGCACGTAGCCGAGCTTTCCGGCTTCGGAGACGTCGTGCACGGGCTGGAAGAAATCCGACTCCTCGATGTTCATGTGGTACGTGTCCAGGTGCACGCTGACGTCTCCCTCGACGCCGCCGAGGTAGCCGAGCGCACCCCGGCCGGTGTTGAAGACGTTCGACTCGTAGCGGTTCACGACCTCGAGCGAGAGGCGGATGCCTCGTTCCGCCGCCTTCGCGGCCAGTTCCGAGATCGCCCTCTGGCTGTTCGCGATGCCTTTCTCCGTCGCCGGCGTCATGTACTTGCCCATCGCCGAATAGATCACACCGCACAGCACATCGCCGCCCATCGTCGCGACATGATCCAGGCAGCGCTCGAGAATCGAGACTCCGGCGACGACGACCGCCGGGTCCTCACTGGTGAGGTCGGTCGCCGCTGTCAGGCCGAGGGATGCTGTCACGGCGAGGTCGTTGTCGCGCAGCATCCGTTCAGCAAGAGCCGAGTCGAAGCCTGCGGCATCCATCAGCGGGATCTCGATCAGGTCGAATCCCGCGTGCTTCGTACCTTCGATGGCGCGCCGCAGGCCTGCGTCGTCGAAGGTGCCGGTGAAGACGAGTCCGTGCGCGCCGATGAGCATGTCGTTCCCTTTCGCTGCGCGTTCGCGCAAATCCGTGACGAAGTTGTTATTACAGGTCTACCATGATCGGATCGGGTTAGGTACATTTAGGTACAACTTGTGCTGACGCGATCCGGCAGGCACAATTGATCCGATGTTTGAAATGGATTCCATGATGGAACCGAGTACGACCTTCAAGGGAGCAGGTGAGCACATGAGCGATCCCATCCTCCGGGTGGAAGGCATCAGCAAGGGTTTCCCCGGCGTGCAGGCACTCAAGGATGTGCACCTCGAAGTGCATGCAGGTGAAGTGCTCGTCCTCGTCGGCGAGAACGGCGCGGGCAAGTCGACGCTCATGAAGATCCTCTCCGGGATCTACACGCGCGACGAGGGCACCATCACGTTCGAGGGGCAGCCGGTCGAGCTGACCAGTCCGCTCCAGGCGCAGCAGCTCGGCGTCACGATCATCCACCAGGAACTCAACCTGATGCCCGACCTCACCGTCGCGCAGAACATCTACATCGGCCGCGAGCCCACTTCGGTGGGCCTCCTCTCCGAACGACGGCTCAACCGTCAGACCGCTGAACTGCTGAAGCGCCTGAACATCCGGCTCGACCCGCGCCAGAAGGTCGGCGAACTCACCGTCGCCGAGCAGCAGATGGTCGAGATCGCGAAGGCGCTGTCGTTCAACGCCAAGGTGCTCATCATGGATGAGCCGACCTCAGCGCTCACCGACAGCGAGACAGAGACGCTGTTCACACTCATCGAGCAGCTCAAGTCCGACGGCACAGGGATCGTCTACATCTCGCACCGCATGGACGAGCTGCGCAGGCTCGCCGATCGGGTGAGCGTGCTTCGCGACGGGCATTACATCGGATCTCTCGAGAAGAGCGAGATCAGCGTCCCGAAGATCATCGAGATGATGGTCGGCCGCGTCATCGACGAGGGAACGCGTCCGTCGGCCCGCGAGCACCAGGACGAACCGATCGTGCTCGACGTCGCGAATCTGTCGACCAAGACGCTGCTGAAGGACGTGTCGTTCCAATTGCACAGGGGCGAGATCCTCGGCTTCGCCGGTCTCATGGGGGCCGGTCGCACCGAGACCGCCCGTGCGGTCATCGGAGCCGACCCGCGTAGCGCGGGGACGATCAGGATCAACGGTCGCGACGCGAAGATCCATCAGCCTGAGGACGCCGTGCGCCGCGGCGTCGGCTACCTCTCCGAGGACCGCAAGCAGCTCGGTCTCATGCTCGAGCAGGACGTCACGTTCAACACCGTCCTCGCCTCGCTCAGTAACTATGCGGGCGCGCTCGGCTGGATGGGCGACGGCAAGGCGAAGAGTCAGACCAAGCAGTACGTCGAGCAGCTGCGCGTCAAGACGCCGTCGGTGAACCAGATCGTCAAACTGCTTTCCGGAGGCAACCAGCAGAAGGTCGTCATCGCCCGCTGGCTGATGCGCGACTGCGAGATCCTCATCTTCGACGAGCCGACCCGAGGCATCGATGTCGGCGCGAAGGAAGAGATCTACCGACTCATGCAGCAGCTCGCTGACGCCGGGAAGTCCATCATCGTCATCTCGTCGGAGCTCCCGGAGATCCTGCGCGTCGCGAACCGCATCGCCGTGTTCGCGAACGGCCGGATCACCGGAACGCTCCGCAACGAAGAAGCCAGCCAGGAGAAGATCATGCAACTCGCAGCCCACGGGGAGGAAGACTGATGAGCACCCCACAGCAGCCAGGAGAGACGACGACCGTCATCCAGCAGGCCGTGAACGAAGACACCGACAAGCGGGACGTCGCGGGCTTCCTGAAGCGCCAGCTTCAGCAGTCGCTCGCGTTCGGGACGCTCGTCGTCCTGCTGATCTTCTTCTCGATCGCCAGCCCGAACTTCTTCACCTTCAGCAACATCGCCACGGTGCTGCTGTCCACCGCGGTGATCGGCATCCTCGCCCTCGGCACCACTTTCGTCATCATCACGGGCGGCATCGACCTGTCGCTGGGAACCGGGATGGCGCTGTGCGCTGTCATGACGGGTGTGTTCGTCACGAACATGGGGCTCCCGGTGTGGGTCGGCATCCTCGGCGGCATCGCGACCGGCGTGCTGATGGGGCTGGTCAACGGTCTCAACGTCACGTTCCTGCGCCTGCCCCCGTTCATCGCCACGCTCGCCATGATGATGATCGCCGGCGGTCTCGCCCTGGTCATCTCCGGTGTCGCACCGATCTACTTCTCGACATCCGCACCGGACTTCAAGAAGATCGCGCTGGGTGTGCTGATCCCCGGCATCCCGAACGCGGTCCTCATCACGGCGGTGCTCGCGATCATCGCGGCCATCGTGCTGTCCAAGACGCTGCTCGGCCGCTACACGTTCGCGATCGGCTCGAACGAGGAGGCGACGCGCCTGTCGGGCGTGAACACCCGCCGCTGGACGATCTTCATCTACATGTTCGCGGGCGCCTTCACCGGTATCGCGGGCATCATCATCGCCTCCCGTCTGGATTCCGCGCAGCCGCAGATCGGCACCGGCTACGAACTGCAGGCGATCGCCGCGGTCATCATCGGCGGCACCTCGCTGCTCGGCGGTCGCGGGTCGATCCTCGGCACTGTGATCGGCGCGCTCATCATGAGCGTGCTCGTCAACGGCCTGCGCATCCTGTCGATCCAGACCGAGTGGCAGAACGTCGTCGTCGGCGTCGTCGTGCTGCTGGCCGTGTTCCTCGACTCGCTGCGCAACCGCCAGCGAACCTGATCGTTTCCTTCCCTGTCCACCACAGCGTCGGCCCTGCCGGCAATCACACAGAATAATGGAGTTTCCAATGCGATTTGGCAAGAAGACCGCATTCGCGGCACTCGTGGCCGCATCCGCTCTCGTCATGGCCGGCTGCGCCGGCGGCGGCGGTGACGTCATCGAAGAGGGTGGCGGCACAGACGGCGGCAGCGGCGACGGCGAGATGTACATCGCCCTCGTCTCGAAGGGCTTTCAGCACCAGTTCTGGCAGGCCGTCAAGAAGGGCGCAGAGCAGAAGGCCGAAGAACTGGGCGTGAAGATCACTTTCGAGGGCCCCGCTGCCGAGACCGAGATCGCGCAGCAGCTCGAGATGCTCACCGCTGCCATCGACAAGAACCCGGATGCCATCGCCTACGCAGCTCTGGACCCCGAGGCGTGCGTCGCCCCGCTCGACCAGGCGAAGTCGAAGGACATCCCGGTGGTGTATTTCGACGCACCGTGCAACGGCGACGTGGGCCTGAGCCTGTCCGCCACCGACAGCAAGGTCGCGGGAGCCCTGGCGGCCGAGAAAATGGCAGAGCTCATCGGCGGAGAGGGCGAGGTGGCCATCGTCGGTCACTCGCAGATCAACTCCACCGGTGTCGAGCGCCGAGACGGCTTCGTCGACAAGATCGAGGCGGACTACCCCGACATCAAGATCGTCGACATCCAGTACGGTGACGGCGACCACCTCAAGTCGGCCGACATCGCCAAGGCGATGATCGCGGCTTACCCCGATCTCAAGGGCATCTACGGGACCAACGAGGGCTCGGCCATCGGCGTCGTCAACGCCGTCAACGAGCTGAACCTCGAAAAGGGCAAGATCACCATCATCGGATTCGACTCGGGTGCGGCGCAGATCAACGCGATCAAGGACGGCACCATGGCCGGCGCCATCACACAGGACCCGATCGGCATCGGCGAGCAGGTCGTCCAGGCCGCGTACGACGCGGCCAACGGCGACTCGGTCGAGGAGTTCTACGACACCGGCTCGTACTGGTACGACGCCAAGAACATCGAAGACGAGGACATCGCAGCGGTCCTCTACGAGTGATCCTCTTCTGAGCGAGCGGCCTCCGTCTTCGGGCGGGGGCCGCTTTGCATTGCGGGATGCTGTGGCAGTGACGGCTTCGACTCCCTTCGGTCGCTCAACCCGTTTCGTCTCGCTCCGCTCGCTCAACGCCCCGCAGAAGTCGTCTTTGCGTTGCGGGATGCCCTGGCTTCGACTCCCTTCGGTCGCTCAACCCGTTTCGTCTCGCTCCGCTCGCTCAACGCCCCGCAGAAGTCGGTCGCTCAACGCCCCGCAGAAGTCGGTCGGGTCGTTGAGCGCAGGCGCGGAGCGCCGAAGACGAAAAGCGTTGAGCGAGGAGCGCAGCGACGAGTCGAAACGGGACTTCACCCGAGATCGAGCAGCCTGGCGGGGTTCGCGACCAGCATCCGCTCCACGGCACCCGCGCCGATGTGCGACCGCAGGCGCGGCAGATAGCGGTCGCCGAGATAGGCGAGGCCGGGCATGCCGCCGTAAGAGATGTAGCGGGTGCGGCGGGCGACGTCGCCGCCGAGCAGGATGCGGTCGGCTCCCACCTGTGCCACGACCGCGGCTGTCAGCTCGAGCAGCTCAGCATCCGAGCGCGTGCGCGGTCGCGCGAAGCCGTCGTATCCCAGATACGCACCGCGTTCGGCGAGCGAGGCGTGCAGACCGGCATCCGGATCCCGATCGGCGTGGGCGAGGACGACCCGATCGGATGCCACGCCCTCCGCCGCGAGCAGGTCGAGCACCTCGTGGGCGGCGGTGCAGAACTCCAGGTGCACCATGATCGGCGCCTGTGTCGCGCGGTGCGCGGCGGCCAGTGCCTCGAGCGTCGTGCGCTCGAACGGGCTGATGTGCCAGTAACCGATGCCGCCCTTGAGCATCCCGGCGCGCACCGGCTGGCCGTGCGGGGTGCGGGCGAGCGGAACGTCGGGGCTCTCGAAGACGACGGCGTCGTCCACCGGCATCCCTCTTGTCACCTCACCGATGAAGAGCTCTGCGAGCTGCTCGGCCGTCCACACCTGCATCGGATGCTCTTCGCCGTAGTGCGCCTCGCGGTGCAGGCCCGTCGTCGCGACGACGTGCAGGCCGGTCGCGACGCTGATGCGCGCGATGGCCTCCGGATTCCGGCCGAGGCCGAAGGGGGTGGCATCCACCATCGAGGCGAAGCCGCTCTTCTTCAGTAGCGCGGCCTCTGCGCCGGAGGCATCCTCGTCGTCGAGTTCGTCGCCGGGCAGCAGCGGGCTCACCTGGAAGAGGTGCTCGTGGTAGTTCGTCGATCCGAGCAGCGCAGGGTCGATGTCTCCAAGGACCGTGCGGATCATCAGCGCACTCCCTCGGCGGCCTCCGCGAGCCGCTCGACGATCTCGGGTGTGAGATCGAGCTCGAACACGTCGGCGACGACCTGCGACCAGCCGTGGATGAAGTACCGCCACCCGTCGACGACGTGCAGGCCGCGTGCGGCTTCCCGCGCGCGTGCCTGGTGCAGGAACTCCAAGGACCCGCGGTAGTTGAACTCCCAGACGTACGCGTCTTCGGGGAAGACGACCTCATCCGGCAGAGGGGAGCCCGGGCGATCCTTGCCGAGTCCTGTCGCGTTGACGAATAGCGATCCGGGAGGCGCTTCGGCGACGATCGCAGCGGCGTCCGCCGGAGCATCCGTGCGCACGTACTCGATGAATCCGTCGCGGGTGCCGTGCTGGCGGTGCACCTCGCGCAGGTGCTCGAGCTTGGCATCGTCGCGTGCGGTGACGATCACGCGGGACGGGGCGTCGGCCCGCTCGGCGAGCGCCCAGCTGAGTGCTGTGCCCGATCCACCCGCGCCGAGGACGACGACCTCGGCCCCGGTGCGCGCGAAGTGATCGGCCGGAAGGAAATCGTTCAGGGCGAGGTCGACCGTGATCGGATCCTTCGCCCGTCCCGACAGGCGTGAGCCGCGCTTGGCGATGCTCGAGATCTCCGAGCACGACACCGCGAACGGGTCGAGCTCGTCGAACAGGTCGGATGCCGCGGCATACACATTCATCTTGTGGGTGGTGACCAGGGCGCCGCGGTGATGCGGGTCGTCGCGGATCTGCTCGACCATCGCGCGGTACTGCGCCGGCGTGGCATCCATCGGCAGATCGTGCCCGACGAGCGTGCGGGTCGGAAGCCCCAGGATGTCCGCCCACAGAGGGAACACCTTCATGATCGACGAGGATCCGGTCGTGACGCCGACGAAGCCCATGTAGTCGGACGAAGGAGCGGTCATGATGCGGCCTTTCGGGAGACGGGGAAGGCGGGTTCGCCGCCCTCGAGAACGGCGATCACGTCGTCGAGCGACATGGATCCCATGTTGTCGACGGCCTGCGTGGTCTGCGCCCCCAGGTGCGGCGTGACGATCACGCGGTCGGCGAGTTCGGGCGCGAGCAGGGGGCTGGCGGATGCCGCGGTGTCGCCGTCGAGCGTATCGGCGGCGTACCCGGCGAGGATGCCGTCGCGCAGGGCGTGCGCGACCTCGCGCTCGTCGACCAGGTCTGGCCTGGCGGTGTTGACGATGATCGTGCCGCGTCGGATGCTGTCGAGCAGCGCCCCGGCGACGAGCTGCTGCCCTCCCGGGGCGTGCAGGGTGATGAGGTCGGCACTGCGGAACAGTTCGTCGAGCTCGACCGGCTCTGCGCCGAGTTCGCGGATGCGATCTGCCGGCAGGAACGGGTCGGCGGCGAGGACGCGCGGTCCGAACCCGCTCAGCCGTCGTGCGACGCCCTGGCCGATGCGGCCGAATCCGACGATCCCGACCGTCGCGGCGCCGAGCTCGCGACCGCGTCGCACACTCCAATCACCGTCGCGCACGCGCCGGTCGCCGTCGGGTATGCAGCGCAAAGTGGACAGCATGAGGCCGACGGCGTGGTCGGCGACGGCATCCGCATTGGCGCCGGGAGTGTTGGTGACCAGGATGCCGCGGGCCTCAGCAGCGTCGAGATCGACCGCTTCGGTGCCGACGCCGTAGCGCGCGATGATCTTGAGGTCCGGTGCGGCGTCGAGATGCGCGCCCGTGATCGGGCCGGTGCCCGCAATCCAGGCATCCGCTGCCTCGAGCAGCGGGGCGAGTGTCTGGAGCTCGTGGTGCGCCGGTCCTCGGACGATCTCGTGCCCGGCATCCGTCGCTCGCGCGACGAGATCGATGTCGCCGTCCGAGAAGGAGCGGCTGGTGGTCAGGATGATGCCCATCAGCGTGCGCCGCGGTCGGAGTCGGCGGGTACGGATGTCGGCACGGAATCACGGATGTCGGTCGATTCCGTCGATTCCGACCGACGACTGTGCTTCTCGACTGACAAGCGTCCCGACGAACCGGGCGCGGCGGCGAACCAGGGCGCGAGAGCGTCGTAAGCCGACGTGAAGCGGGCGTGCCGCGATGCGTACACGCTGTGACGCCCGGCATCCGGAACGAACTCGGCCGTCACCTCGCTGAGTTCGCGCGCGGCAGAGAAGTCGGCGAGCCCGAGCCCGACCGCACCCGTGACGGCGGCACCGAGGCTGTTCGCCTCCTCGACGATCGTGCGCCGCCGCACCGGCACGCCCCACACATCCGCGAGGATCTGCAGCAGAACGTCGCTCTGCGCACCGCCGCCCACCGCGTCGATGCGGTCGATCGTCGCGCCGGACTCGCGGAACGCGTGGATGCTGCTGAGCAGGTTGTATCCGAGGCTCTCCAACACCGCGCGGACGAGGTGCTGGCGGGTGTGATGGCGCCCGATGCCGATGAACGCGCCACGGGCGTGCGGGTCCCAGATGGGGGAGCGCTCGCCGAGCAGGTAGGGCAGGAAGTAGAGGTCTTCGGTGTCGAGATCGCCCCCGGCCTCGGCCGTGAGCCGAGCCGTCTCGGGCTTCGCGGGATCGGGCGAGAGCGCCTCGCTGATCCACTGGATCGAAGCGCCGCCGGCCTGCATCGTGGCGGTCGGCACGAACGATCCCGGCACGACGTTGTCGAACGTGAAGGTGCGCATGCCCGCGTCGATCAGCGGCGTGTGCGAGGCGAACGAGATCCACGACGACGTGCCCAGTGACACGTATGCGCCGTCCTCCGGTGCGACGATGCCGGATCCGACGGCGGCCATCGGGCCGTCGCCGCCGCCCATGACCACCTGAACGCCCGTGTGAAGACCGAGGGCTTGTGCGGCAGCATCCGTGAGCGAACCGGCGATCGCGGTGGAGTCGAGGATCTCGGGGAACAGCGAGCGGTCGAGGCGTGCCGCGGCCAGCACCTCGTCTGACCAGTCGCCGGTCTGCTGGTCGTAGGCGTTCGTGCCGGAGGCGTCGGAGCGGTCGGTCGCGAGGCGTCCGGTGAGGCCGAGGACGATGTAGTCCTTGGCGATGCAGAAGCGGCGCACGCGCGACCAGACATCGGGCTCGTTGTCGCGCACCCACATGATCTTCTCCACCGAGTACGTGGGATTCAGGCGATGTCCGAGCATCCGGTAGGCGTGTTCGGCGCCGAGCGCCTGTTCCAGTTCGCGCTGCTGCGAGCCGGCGCGGGTGTCGGCCCAGATGATCGCGGGGCGCACGGGTCGTCCGTCGCCGTCGAGCAGCACCGCGCCCATCATCTGCCCGCTGACGACGAGCCCCTGAATATCCACCGGCGAGGTCTCCGTGCGGGCGAGGAGGTCGCGGGTCGCCGAGACCACGGCATCCCACCAGTCCTGAGGGTCCTGCTCTGCCACGCCGCCGGCGGCGAAGTGCGCCGGATAGCCGACGGTCGTGGACGCCACGAGTCGGCCGTCGTCGTGGTGCAGCGATGCCTTGTTCCCGGTGGTACCGAGGTCGTGGGCGATGATCACAGTGGGTGCCTGCTTCGATGGTTGCGTTTCCGGATCCTGCTGTTTTGGAGTATACCTGTCATTACAAGTCCTGTAGTTACAAGTTGTAGGAGAGCATCGTGAGCATCCATCCCGCCGTGGACATCCCCACCCTGCTGGAGATCTCGCCGCAGGGCGGAATCGAGGGGCGGTCCCGCCGATACGAGAAATATCTCGGTGACATGGATGGCGTCTACCGCGATGATCAGGCGTGGCAGAATGCCGTCGGCGAGCGCGGAACGGATGACCTGGTCTACTGGGTCGACGACCAGCGCTACCAGGAGGGCCCCGGCGCACTGATCGTCGGCACCAGCACCCTGCTGCCCGGACGCTACGGCGAAGAGTTCGCCATGACCCGTGGCCACCTGCACGCCGTCGCCGACCGGGCCGAGCTCTACTACTGCCTGAGCGGGCACGGAGTGATGCTGCTGGAGACGCTCGACGGGCAGACCTCGGCTGTCGAGCTGGCGCCGGGCCAGGCCGTCAACGTGCCCGGCCACTGGATCCACCGCAGCGTGAACGTGGGGGAAGAGCCGTTCGTCACGCTGTTCTGCTACGCCGCAGATGCGGGACAGGACTATGCCGTCATCGCCGAGGCCGGCGGCATGAAGAACCTCGTCGTCGCGGACGGCGACGGCTGGGCGCTGAAGGACAACCCCGACCACGCCGGATACCGCGCGGCCGAGTAGGTTGTGATCACTTCGACAGGCTCAGTGATCGGGGGCGTCTCCCTGAGGCGGGGCGTCGCTCCCTGAGCCGGTGGCGTCGCTCCCTGAGCCGGTGGCGTCGCTCCCTGATGCGGGGCGTCGCTCCCTGATGCGGGGCGTCGCTCCCTGATGCGAAGGAATCGCTCCCTGATGCGGAGGAATCGCTCCCTGATGTGAAGGAATCGTTCCCTGATGCGGGGGCGTCGCTCCCTGATGCGGGGGCGTCGCTCCCTGAGGCGGGGCGTCGCTCCCTGATGCGGGGCGTCGCTCCCTGATGCGGGGCGTCGCTCCCTGATGCGAAGGAATCGCTCCCTGATGCGGAGGAATCGCTCCCTGAGCCTGTCGAAGGGTCGATTCCGTCACCGCTGCCGCGCCCGGTAGGCGGCCACCGCGTTGCGGTTCGTGCAGGTCGTGGAGCAGTACCGACGCGAGCGGTTGCGGGAGAGATCGAGGACGATCCCCTCGCACTCCTCGTCGGCGCACACCGCGAGGCGGCTGCCCTCCTCTGCGCGGACGACGTCGAGCAGCGCCATCGCTGTTTCGGCGAGGATGCGCTCGGCGAGCGGCCGGTCATCGGCGACCGCGTGCAGATGCCAGTCCGCCCCGTCGTGGCGGACGACGTGGGCGTCGAAGGTCACCTCGCGCAGTGCGTCGTTGATCTCTTCCACCATCGCGTCACGTGGAGCGAGCAGCATCCCGCGAAGCCGTGGTCGCAGGCTGCGGATGGCCGCCAACTCGTCGGCGTCGCAGTCGATACGCCCCGTGTACGGGAAGGTCGTGAGGAACTCCTCGAAGTCGTGCCCCGTCTCGAGCGTGTCGGGGTCCTCTGC
The DNA here is from genome assembly GCF_000763375.1 of Microbacterium profundi. Taxonomy (NCBI): domain Bacteria; kingdom Bacillati; phylum Actinomycetota; class Actinomycetes; order Micrococcales; family Microbacteriaceae; genus Microbacterium; species Microbacterium profundi. Next base: position 1,888,869 of record NZ_JPSY01000001.1, read on the forward strand.
AGTGTTGGCGAGGTGGACAGCGGCGCGCAGCGCTTCGACCGTGTCATCTGTGAAGAGCATATTGACACCTTACATCCGCGGCCGATAGCGTCATTGATCATGAGCACTTTGGTAGATGACAGTCGCGTCCGGTCCGGCTTGCGGCTCGGCCTCCCGCTCGCGATCGGCGCGGCATTCGCGTTCGGGATGTCCGGCGCCTGGGCACGTGGATTGATCGATGCGGGCTGGACGCCGGGTGCAGCGGTGACCGTGCGGATCTGGGTCGCGGCGCTCGTGCTGCTCATCCCCACCGTCATCGCACTGCGTGGACGATGGCGACTCATGCAGCGCAATGCGGGGGTCATCGCGGCGTACGGACTGCTCGCCGTGACGGCCACGCAGCTGTTCTACTTCCAGGCCGTCGCAGTGATGGATGTCGGACTCGCTCTGCTCATCGAGTACACCGCGCCGATCGCCGTCGTGCTCTGGCTGTGGATGCGGCGGGGCGAGAAGCCCACCGGTCGCAGCATCCTGGGCGCACTTATCGCTTTCGTGGGCCTCATCCTCATGCTCGACGTGCTGTCGGGGCGCAGCGTCGACATCGGCGGAGTGCTGTGGGCGTTCGGTGCGATGGTGGGCGCGGCGGCCTACTTCATCCTGTCCGCGAAGAGCGACACGGGGCTCCCTCCGCTCGTGCTCGCCGGAGCCGGCCTCTTCGTCGGCGCGATCGGCCTGACCGCGGCGGGTCTGATCGGCATCCTTCCGATCGCCTGGAACACGGATGACGTCACCTACCGGTTCGAAACCGTCCCGTGGTTCGTGCCGGTGCTCGCCATCGGGATCATCGCGACCGCGCTGGCGTACGTGCTCGGGATCGCGTCGACGCGTCTGCTCGGCTCGCGTCTGGCGTCGTTCATCGCGCTCGCCGAAGTCCTGGCGGCGCTGCTGTTCGGGTGGCTGCTGCTCGATCAGCTTCCGAACCTTCTGCAGGGTCTCGGGGCGGCGCTGGTGCTCGCCGGAGTCGTCGTCGTTAAGCTCGGTGAGCCAGCGGCCGCGCAGTCGGGGGATCCGGCACTCGCCACACCCGGTGAACAGTTCGTGGATGCTCTTGAAGTCGAGGGCACGTCGGACGAAACTGGCCGTGCCGGTGCTCGCACGGGCCCGGACCCTTCGAATGGCCCCTGAGCCTGTCGAAGGGCTCAGGGATCAATGGATAGGACCGAAATGGCACACGGAGACATCACGCACATCGACATCCCGGTGGGTGACATGGAACGCGCCAAAGCCTTCTACTCGGGGCTCTTCGGCTGGGAGATCGCGGAGATGCCCGGGTTCGAGGGCTATCCGATGTGGCAGGCGCCGAACAAGATCAGCGGGGGAGGGCTCGCCCCGCGCAGCGCCGACTTCGCTCAGCCGCGCTCGTACGTCGAGGTCGATTCGATCGATGAGACCATGGCCGCTGCCGTCGAGGCCGGCGCGACGGTACTGCTGGAGAAGCAGCCGATCACCGAGACGAGCTGGTGGGCGGCGATCAGTGACCCAGACGGCAACTCGATCGGACTGTATGAAGGCGTGACTGACGCAGGTTGAGCGACCGGGGAGATCGCCATGATGCCCGCGGAACGAGTTCGAAGCAGGGGAACTGGCTTTCACAGCGCGTCGCGGATCCGGGTGACCGCGGCGAGGTCGCCCGGCGCGTTCTCCACGAGGGTCTTCCAGATGATCTGCCAGTCGATGCCCTCGCCGTAAATGTGACCGACTTTGTCGCGGGTGTTCATGAGCGCTCGCCAGTTCGCTTCCGCATGCGAGTCGCGAAACGCCGAGGGGAGGTCCTTCACCGCGTTGCCGATCTGGATCAGTGCGGCATATGACGCATAGCGGTTGACGAAGTCGTCAACGAAGAACGCGCTCTCGCCTCGGCCGGCGATGTCAACGCACTGCCGTAAGAGCGACTCGATCGCGGCAAGATTCGGCTCGATCCTCGCTTCCCGCTCTCGGTTCTGACGCACTGGATCCGCCGTCATCCTGCGACCTTCTCGGGCATCGGCAGATCGAAGGCGGTGCGTTTCATCTCCTCGTTCGCAGTCCGGCCGGAGACCAGATCGACCTCGACTCCTAGCAGTGCCGAGATTTCGTCCTCCATTGCGACGACCGTGTACAGAGACGTGTTCGTCCCGAAGTCGACGAGGAGGTCGAGATCGGACTCGGGGGTGTCGTCACCCTTCGCCGTCGAACCGAACACGCGTACGCGAGTCGCCCCGTAAGCTGCGACGATCCGCGCGACCTCTGTCTCACGGCCCGCGAGTGCTTCGCTTGGCCGAGGTCGCATGGCGTTGATCAGTCGGGTTCGCAGTTCCGGTGACAGGGCTTTCGTGCCGGACTCGTATGCTGCGATGTTCGGCCGTGCCGTTCCGGCGCGTGCGGCGAGCTCGGCCTGGGTGAGTCCTGCAGCGAGGCGCATTGTTCGAAGATCATCCATGTATATAAATATACGCTCTCGGGAGACTGCGCACCAGAGGGTGATTTGTATACGTTCTCTTGCTCGCAATGAGCGAGCGTGCCCGTATGGACAATTTATGTATACACTAGCCGTGTGAGCACCACTGTCGAGGGCACCACTCCCGAGCGAACCAGGGCGAGTGATCGCGCCTACGCGACGCTGCTCGAGGAGATCCAGTCCGGCGATCTCGCTCCAGGCACAGTTCTCGCCGAGGTCGAGCAGGCCTCCCGTCTCGGCGTCAGCCGCACGCCGCTGCGAGAAGCGCTGCAGCAGCTCAGCGCCGACGGCCTGGTCGAGCAGCAGTCGCCGAGGGTCACGGTTGTGACGGACATCGACGCCGACGACATCCGATCGCTCTTCGAGATCCGCCGCGCGCTGGAGGAGTCGGCCGCCCGCCTCGCCGCCGCACGCGGCGACGCCGAGCTGTTCGCGCGCCTTGCCGCCGAGTTCGCGGATGCCGGAGCATCCCTCGATGCCGCGACGGGGCGCGACGGCTACTACGCGCTCATCGCGCGCTTCGATCGGGCGGTGGATGCTGCGGTCGACAACGACTACATCGCCGCCGCCCTGCGCACCGTGCGCACGCATCTCGTGCGAGTGCGCCGGCTGTCTCGCGACAACCCTGCTCGGCTCGAAGCATCCGTCGCCGAGCACCGGCTCATCGCCGAGGCCCTCGCCGAACGCGACGGCGACCTCGCCGCGCACGCCACGCATGTGCATCTGCGGAACGCTCTCACCAGCATCCTCGGGAGCATCCACAACCCAGACATCGCTCAGAACCCCGAGCGCACCGAGAACGAAGGACAGCCATGACCGTCACCCACCACGTCCGCGTCTACAAGAGCGAAGAAGACCTGCCCCGCGAGAACCAGCTGGCATGGAAGATCGCCGAGGTCGCGACGGATGCCGTCGAGGTCGAGCAGGACGTCGTCGACATGATCATCAACCGCATCATCGACAATGCCTCCGTCGCCGCAGCATCCCTCACCCGAGGCCCGATCATCGCGGCCCGCGACCAGGCGTTCAGCCACCCCGTCTCGACCGGTGGCAAGGGCGCGACTGTCTTCGGCGCACCGCTCGATGCGCACACCAGCCCTGAGTGGGCGGCCTGGGCCAACGGCGTCGCCGTGCGTGAGCTCGATTACCACGACACCTTCCTCGCCGCGGAGTACTCCCACCCGGGTGACAATATCCCGCCGATCCTCGCGGTCGCCCAGCACACCGGGGCCGACGGGCGTGCCCTCGTCCGCGGCATCGCCACCGGCTACGAGATTCAGGTCGACTTGGTGAAGGCGATCTGCCTGCACAAGCACAAGATCGACCATGTCGCGCACCTCGGCCCTTCGGCCGCCGCCGGGATCGGCACGCTTCTCGGCCTCGACGCCGAGACGATCTACCAGGCCGTTTCGCAGGCGCTGCACACCACCACCGCCACACGGCAGAGCCGCAAGGGCGAGATCTCGACGTGGAAGGCGCACGCCCCGGCGTTCGCAGGCAAGATGGCCGTCGAGGCGGTCGATCGCGCCATGCGCGGCCAGACCAGCCCCTCGCCGATCTACGAAGGTGAAGACGGCGTGATCGCCTGGATGCTGGACGGCCCGGATGCCGCGTACGAAGTGCCGCTGCCCCCCAAGGGCGAAGCGAAGCGCGCGATCCTCGACTCGTACACGAAGGAGCACTCCGCGGAGTATCAGGCGCAGGCCTGGATCGACCTGGCGCGGAAGCTGCACAAGGAATATTTCTCGCTCCCTGAGCCTGTCGAAGGGCGCACCTGGCATGACATCGAGTCCGTTGTGCTGCACACCTCGCACCACACGCACTACGTGATCGGCTCTGGCGCGAACGACCCGCAGAAGTACGACCCGACCGCGTCGCGCGAGACGCTCGACCACTCGATCCCGTACATTTTCACCGTGGCGCTGCAGGATGGCAGCTGGCACCACGTCGACTCGTATGCTCCTGAGCGTGCCGGTCGTGCGGACACCGTCGAGTTGTGGAACAGGGTCACGACGCTCGAGGATGCCGAGTGGACACGTCGCTACCACTCCAACGACATCGCGGAGAAGGCGTTCGGCGGTCGCGTGGAGATCACCTTCACCGATGGCTCGACGCTGGTCGACGAGATCGCGGTCGCGGATGCGCACCCGCTCGGCGCCAGGCCCTTCGCCCGCGAGAACTACATCGCGAAGTTCCGCCTGCTGGCTGAGCCGGTGCTGTCGTCTGAGGAGATCGAGCGGTTCCTGTCGCTCGTGCAGCGCCTGCCGGAGCTCACCGCCGCTGAGGTCGCCGAGCTCTCGATCATCGCGAAGCCGGGTGTCGTGGCATCCGAGCCCACCACCAAGGGGTTGTTCTGATGACGCCCTTCGACGGGCTCAGGGCTCGGGGCCGCAGCCGGTCGCTGAGCCTGAGCCTTACCCGGTCGCTGAGCCTGAGCCTTAGCCGGTCGCTGAGCCTGTCGAAGCGTCCGGCGATCCACCGAAAGGACTTCTAATGCTGTATTCCACCACCACCCCCGCCGAGAAACGCCGCCTCTTCCGCGAGCGTCTCGCCACCGGTGAACTGCTGCGTTTCCCTGGCGCGTTCAATCCGCTCTCCGCACGCCTCATCGAGCAGAAAGGCTTCGAGGGCGTCTATATCTCGGGCGCCGTCCTCTCTGCCGACCTGGGGCTGCCGGACATCGGACTCACCACGCTCACCGAGGTCGCGGGCCGCGGTCAGCAGATCGCACGGATGACCGAGCTGCCGGCGATCATCGACGCCGACACCGGCTTCGGCGAGCCGATGAATGTGGCTCGCACGATCCAGACGCTCGAGGACGCTGGCCTTGCCGGAGCCCATATCGAGGATCAGATCAACCCGAAGCGCTGCGGTCATCTCGATGGCAAGGCCGTGGTTGATCTCGGCACGGCGGCGAAGCGCATCCGTGCCGCCGTCGACGCGCGCCGTGACGAGAACTTCCTCATCATGGCGCGCACCGACATCGCCGCCGTCGACGGTCTCGTGGCCGCGAAGGATCGCGCCAAGGCGCTGGTGGATGCCGGGGCCGACGCGATCTTCCCCGAGGCAATGCGCTCTCTCGAGGAGTTCGCGGCGATCCGGGATGCTGTGGACGTGCCGATCCTGGCGAACATGACCGAGTTCGGGAAGTCGGATCTGTTCAGCGTCGACCAGCTGCGCGATGTCGGCGTGAACATCGTCATCTGGCCGGTGTCGCTGCTGCGCATCGCGATGGGCGCGGCGGGTCGTGCGCTCGATACGCTGAACGACGAGGGGCATCTCACGAGCAAGCTCGGCGAGATGCAGCATCGCGCAGACCTGTATGACCTCATCGACTACGAGTCGTACAACCATTTCGACTCCGGCGTCTTCAACTTCACCGTCGACCGATAGTCGGTCGCACCCGCGGGTCGTTGAGCGAGCGAAGCGAGACGAAACGCATTGAGGACACTTCGACTCGCTACGCTCGCTCAGTGCGGGCCTCCGTGAGTCGAAGTGACGAAACGCAATCTGCAAAGGAGCACGGTATGACTGACAACGACATCAAGAAGGGCCTCGCAGGGGTCGTCGCGGATGAGACGGCGATCAGCAAGGTCAACCCCGAGACGAACAGCCTGCTCTACCGTGGCTATCCGGTGCAGGAACTCGCCGCGACCCAGTCGTTCGAGGCCGTCGCCTACCTGCTGTGGCACGGCGAGCTGCCGACTTCCTCGGAATTGGAAGCCTTCCGCGCGACCGAGCGCGCGAACCGTGCGCTCGCCCCCGCGGTGAAGGAGGCCATCGATCGCCTCCCGATCGATTCGCACCCGATGGACGAGGTGCGCACCGCGGTCAGCGTGATCGGCGCGATCGAGACGGCCGGCATCAGCAACGTACTGGATGCCGTCGGCACTCCGGAGGAGAACCTCGAGCGCAGCCTCAAGCTGTTCGCGGCTCTTCCGGCGATCGTGTCCTACGGCCAGCGTCGTCGTCGCGGCCAGGAGGCCGTCGAGTCGCGTGATGACCTCGACTACGCCGCGAACTTCCTGTGGCTGACGTTCGGTGAAGAAGCCGCCCCGGAGGTCGTCGACGCGTTCAACCGCTCGATGATCCTCTACGCGGAGCACTCGTTCAACGCGTCCACGTTCACGGCGCGCGTGATCACCTCGACGCTGAGCGACCTGTACTCGGCCGTGGTCGGCGCGATCGGTGCGCTGAAGGGACCGCTGCACGGTGGCGCCAACGAGGCCGTCATGCACATCTTCGATGAGATCGGTACGGCATCCGAGGTGAAGGGCTGGCTCGACACCGCGCTCGCCGAAAAGCGCAAGATCATGGGCTTCGGCCACCGCGTGTATAAGCGCGGCGATTCGCGTGTGCCCACGATGAAGGCAGCCCTCGACACTCTCGTCGAGCACTACGACCGTCCGGATGTCGCGGAGCTGTACTCGACGCTCGAGGACGAGTTCGTCTCGCGCAAGGGCATCTACCCCAACCTCGACTACCCGTCGGGACCGGCGTATAACCTCATCGGCTACGACACCCTCACCTTCACGCCGCTGTTCATCGCGTCGCGTATCACCGGTTGGACCGCGCACATCCTCGAGCAGCAGGCGTCGAATGCGCTGATCAGGCCGTTGTCTGCGTACAACGGTCCGGATGAGCGTCACATCGAGGAGTACGTGCCGGATACTGCGGCGATCGATGTGCTGGAGCGGGCTGAAGAAGCGGCGGGATGATGTCTACCTCGCGGGAGAAGATCGCGATCGTCGCCGGGGCGCGGACCCCGGTGGGTCGTTTTGGTGGGGCGTTCAAGGACACTCCTGCGCATGAGCTCGGTGCTGCGGCGACGGTTGAGGCGCTGAAGCGCTCGGGTATCTCGGGTGACCGCGTCGGCGAGGTCGTCATCGGCAACATCGGTCAGGTCGCAGGGGATGCCTATATCTCGCGTCGGATCGCTTTGTCTGCCGGTCTCGACGTCAATACGCCGGCATTCACGGTGAATCGACTGTGCGGGTCGGGGCTGCAGGCGATCTGGTCGGCGGCGCAGGAGCTGCTGTGGGGCGGTATCGATGTTGCTGTCGCCGGCGGTGCCGAGAACATGACGCGAATGCCGTTCTATGACTTCAACGCGCGGTTCAACGACCGGCTCGGACATCGCCAACTGCTCGACGGCACGATCGCGATGCTCACGGATCCGTTCACCGAGAAGCACATGGGAACGACGGCCGAGAACGTCGCGTCTCGATTCGGTGTGACTCGGCAAGAGCAGGATGCTTTCGCCCTCGAGTCGCAGCGAAGGGCGGCGGCTTCCGAGGCTCAGGCTGCTTTTGTTGAAGAGATCGTTTCAGTGACTACGTCGGGCCGTAAGCCCGTTGAGGTGTCTCGCGATGAACACCCGCGACCGGAGACGACTCTGGAGACGCTCGCTTGCTTGCAGTCGGCTTTCGTCAAGGATGGTACCGTCACTGCGGGCAATGCCTCCGGCATCAACGATGGTGCTGCGGCTACGGTGCTGATGCGTGAGACAGATGCGCGCGCCGAGGGTGCTCCCGTTCTCGCAACGATCGAGGCGGTGACCACCGCGGCACTTGAGCCGGAGATCATGGGCTACGCGCCCACGCTCGCGCTGAAGAAGCTGTTCAAACAGACCGGACTCACGCCCTCGGATATCTCGACAATCGAGCTGAACGAGGCGTTCGCGTCACAGGCGCTTGCAGTGATTCGCGATACGGAACTCGACCCGGCTCAGGTGAACCCTTACGGCGGAGCGATCGCGCTGGGGCACCCGGTTGGCGCTACGGGTGCGATCCTGACGTTACGGGCCGCGCTAACGCTGCAGCGTACCGGGGGAGAATACGCGATCGTCACGATGTGCATCGGTGGCGGGCAGGCACTGGCTGCGCTGTTGAAGCGGGGTTAAGCAGTCTACGGCGGCCCTTCGACAGGCCCAGGCCGTCGCGGGCTCTTACTCTGCAGGAAAGAAGCGCGATTCCTTCACCTTGATTTGGTCACGAGAAGCGTTGAACCTTGCATAGTTTTGAATTATCCCCCTCCCTGCAGCGCAAGACGACGCCGCTCCCCGCGCCGCATACTTCGTCTCGGACAGCACGGGTGTCACGGCTGAAACCCTCGGCAACGCGCTCCTCGCGAACTTTCCCGGCATCCGCTTCTTCAAGCACACGATCCCCTTCGTGCTCACGGAGGCGGAGGCTCCAGCATCAATGCCGACGCGGAACAGGGCCGAGAGCCGCTGTTGTTCATCACTGTCAAGCAGGCGGCGCTGCGCGGCATTCTCCAAGAATCCCGCGCCACACTCATCGACCTGCTCGCCGGGCATCTGACCGAGCTCGAGCAGGCGCTCGGCGTGACAGCATCCGAGCAGCTCGGCAACTATCACGGCCTCGGCGACACCGACCGGTACTTCGCGCGGATGCGCGCCGTCGAATACGCGATCGAGCATGACGACGGGCAGAGCTCCCGTGCTCTCGACCAGGCCGACGTCGTCATCATCGCCCCATCGCGCTGTGGCAAGACGCCGACGACGATGTATCTCGCACTGCAGCACGGTCTGCGCGTCGCGAACTACCCCCTCACAGACGACGACTACCCGGCTGAAGGACTCCCGCGCGCGGTCGCGAAGTACGGCGCTCGCTGCTTCGGACTCACCACCACGCCTCTGCGACTGAGCCAGGTGCGTCACGAGCGCCGTCCGAGTTCGCAGTACTCCAGCCTCGAGCAGTGCACCATCGAGTTGCGCCGTGCCGAAGACCTCTATCGACGAAACCGTGTTCCCTTCCTGAACTCTTCGACCAAAAGCGTCGAGGAGATGTCCGCGGTCATCATGCAGACCATGAAGCTGCGTGCGTGATCGTGCTTTTAACAAACCCAGTGAAAGAGGCATCACTATGAGCAACATCCTCTGGTTCGACGAGGTCGGCATGGCGGACCTTCCTCAGGTCGGTGGCAAGAACGCCTCTCTCGGCGAGATGGTCTCCCACCTCTCCGATCTCGGCGTGCGCGTGCCAGGTGGTTTCGCGACGACCGCCGACGCGTACCGCGCGTTCCTGACAACCAATGGCCTGGACGCCCGCATCCGCGAAGCCGTCGAAGCCATTGACGTCGATGATGTCACTCAGCTCTCGCGCGTGGGTGCCGCGGTGCGTGAATGGATCGAGCAGCAGCCCCTGCCCGCCGAAATCGAACGCGACATCCGCGCTGCGTACGCACGCCTGGTCGAGAACGACCCGACCCCGGATGCCGTCTCCTGGGCCGTCCGCTCGTCGGCCACCGCAGAAGACCTCCCGGACGCCTCCTTCGCCGGTCAGCAGGAGACCTTCCTCAACATCTCGGGCATCGACAACATCCTGCAGGCGGTGAAGCAGGTGTTCTCCTCGCTCTACAACGACCGTGCGATCTCTTACCGGGTGCACAACGGCTTCGATCACCACGACGTCGCATTGTCGGTGGGCGTGCAGCGGATGGTGCGCTCCGACATCGGAGCATCCGGAGTCATGTTCACCGTCGACACCGAGCGGAATTTGTCAAGGCGAGTGAGGCCGGTGGGTGTTAGGCGGCGAGTTGGATCTCGTCGGTTGGTGGCTGGTTGATCCACGCGGCCGGGTCTCGGTCGAGGATCTTCGGTCGCGTCTGTCGCGTCGTGAACCGTTCGGGGTGGGCGCGGCGGGCGGCCTCGAGTGTGGCGTCTCGGTCGCGGTCGATGGCGTCGGCGTGCCCGTAGTGCACGTCGGCGGGCGTGTGCATGCCGATGCCGGTGTGCCGGTGGTGGTGGTTGTAGGCGTGCACGAATTCGTCCAGGAACTGCCGTGCGTGGGCGAGGGAGACGAACCGGTCGGGGAAGACGGGCAGGTACTTCATCGTCTTGAACAGCGCTTCGGAGTAGGGGTTGTCATTGGACACGTGCGGTCGGGAGCGGGACGCGGTCACGCCGAGATCGGCGAGCAGGGTGCGGACGGTCTTCGACGTCATCGAGGGGCCGCCGTCGGAGTGCACGACCTCGGGGGTGCCGTGGATCCCGAACGCGTCGGTCATCATCTCCTTGGCGAGTAGGCCGTCCTCGCAGGCGTGCACGATGGCGCCGACGATGTAGCGGGAGAAGATGTCGATCATCACGTACGCGTCGTAGTACGTGCCTTTGACAGGGCCGGCGAGTTTCGTGATGTCCCAGGTATAGACCTGCCCGACGGCGGTCGCGATCAGCTCCGGCACCTTCCGCGGCGGATGGGTCGCGAGCCGGCGCCGCTCCCGTACCTGCGTGTGCTCGCGCAGCACCCGATACATGGTCGAGACCGAGCCCACGTATTCGCCGCGCTCGAGCAGGATGGGATAGATCTGCAACGGCGGCTTGTCGACGAACTCGTCACTGTTGAGCGTGGACAGCACCAGCGACCGCTCGACGCTCGAGAGCTTGTTCGCTGGGGCAGGACGAGCCGACGGCGGCTCGGGGTCCGGTCGGCGTGCGCGGGAGGCGGCGCGGGTCGCGGTCGCACGCGCCACGCCGGTCAGGGCTGCCGCCTGCCGGGTCGGCACGTCCGCGGCGGCCAGTTCGACGTAGGTGTTCATGAGCGCTTCCCGCGCCGCGGGTCGGTGTCCGCGCTCTCGGAGATCTGCCCCAAGAGCGCGTGCGCTTTTCCCATGATCTCCAACGCCGTCCGCGTCATCGACAACTCCACCTCGGCCTTCCGCAGTTGCGCCTTCAACCGGGCGTTCTCGGCCTGCGCGGCGCTGGGACGACCGACCGCTTCGCCGGGGTTCTTGCCCTCCAGCAGACCCGCGTCGCGCTGCTTGCGCCACTCCGAGATCAGCGACGAGTACAGGCCATGTCGGCGCAGGTATCCCGCGCCCTCACCCGTCTCGCACGCGACCTCGTACTCGGACAGGTACTGCAACTTCTGGCCCGGCGAGAACGAACGCCGACGCGTCGGCCCGTCCGGGATCGAGGGTGCGCTCACGACTCCATCATCGGCCGCGACGACCGCGACCGGGGAACTCAAACTCATCAGATTGGTGATCCTTCAACTCGCCCCACGAGGCGGACTTGCTATAAACCGGTGGACTCACTCAACCCTGACACGTAGGGGCCCGGTGAGGCATGTGCTGCACACAGCCGGTCTGTCTCCCGCGCAGGCGCCGACGGCTGCGGTACTCGCGGTGGATCTGCTCGGAGTGGCCCTCGTGCTGGACGAGTTCGGCGAGGTCATCCAATCGGGAGGGGCCGGTGTCGTCATCTCGAGCAGTTCCGCCTACCTGCGCTCGCCGATCGACCCGAACGTCGAAGCTCAGCTTCGGTCGGCGGCAACCGACGAGCTGCTCGATCTTCCCGCCGCGTCCGTTGACGCCTTCTTGCACGCGGGAGATGCGTACTCGTTCGCGAAGCGTGCGAATCAACTGCGTGTGCAGTCAGCGAGTACGGTGTGGGGCGCTCGTGGTGCTCGCATCAACACCATCAGCCCCGGCATCATCTCCACCAAGATGGGCCGACAGGAGCTCGATGGAGAGTCGGGTGGGATCATGCGCGCGATGGTCGAGGCGTCCGGCAGCGGCCGGCTCGGTTCGCCGGATGACATCGCCGGTGCCGTCGAATTCCTTTTCTCGGACGCCGGTTCTTTCGTGACCGGTATCGATCTGCTTGTCGATGGTGGCGTCGTCGCTGCGGTAGCGAGCGGTGCCGTCGAGCTTCCTGCATTCAACTCCTGAGGGGCAAGAGATGGAATCGATTATTGTCACTTCACCGAGCGTCGCGTCGCGCGTGACCGTGGAGCAGCCGCGACCGGGGCCGGGAGATGTTCTCGTGCGGATACGCGCGTGCGGCATCTGCGGTTCAGACTCGTTGTATGTGGAAATGGGCGGGGCGCCGCCTCACTTCACCGAGACCCCTTTGGGCCATGAGCCCGCGGGGGAGGTCGTGGCGGTCGGAGCATCGGTGTCCGGTGTCGCCGTCGGTGATCATGTCGTGATCAACCCGATGGCGCAGGACGGCGTCATCGGCAATGGCGGGCCCCGGGGTGCGCTGGCCGAATTCCTGCTCCTCCCTGACGCTATCGCCGGACAAGATTTTCGCGTGATCCCTTCAGAGATTCCCTGGAGCGTTGCTGCATTGAACGAGCCGATGGCGGTGGCCTATCACGGCGTGAACCGCTCCGGTGCGACTCAAGGCACGAAGGCCGTGGTGTTCGGCGCCGGCCCGATCGGGCTGGGGGCGGCGATCGGGCTCGCAGCGAAAGGTGCGGAGCATGTCGTCGTCGTCGATGTAGTGGCGAGACGGCTCGAGAAGGCGCTGGCCGTCGGGGCAGATGCCGTGATCAACTCGGCGGAAGAGGATGTCGTCGCGCGGCTTCGCGAGCTTCACGGCGAGGTGCCGGGGTTCTACGGTGCGCCTCCTCGCCCGGCTACAGACGTGTACCTGGATGCAGCGGGAGCGCCAGCGGTGTTCCAGACCGTGATGTCAGCGGTCAAACATCGTGCTGTCTACACCATCGTCGCTGTCTATAAGGATGCAGTTGAGCTGGATCTGCAACAGGCGCTGACGAGCGAAGTCGATATTCGGCTCTCGATGGGATACCCCACCGAGATCTTCTCGGTGACTGATTCGATCATCGCCGATTGGCAGAAGTATCAGCACATCATCAGTGACCTGGTGCCGTTCGCCGAGGTAGAGCGCGCGCTCACGCTCGCCAGGACTCCGGGTGCCGCGGACAAAGTCATCGTGACGTTCGACTGAAGCGCGGAGCGTGAGCCGCGTAGTGCACCATCCGGCGCGCTGCGCGGCTCACCCGGCGTCAGGTCTGCGTCGAGTGGGAGAGCGATGCGCAGTGCCGTATCGCCGCCAGGTACATCGCTTCGTTCTGCTGAAAGCGGTCGATGGGCGAGGTGAGTGAAAGCGCGGCTCGCACTTCGCCGTCCACGAAAATGGGGGCGCTGAGCGAGTAGACCCCGACCTGCAGCTGTTCACGGTCAAGCGCGATCCCCGTCGACCGGATCTGCTCGAGCACGACGTCGAGTTCTTCGCGGGTACGCAGCGTATTCGGAGTCGCCGCGGTGTAGTCATAGCCCGCGAGAGCCCAATCGCGCGATTCTTTGTCGGCGTACGCGAGCATCACTCTCGCGCCCACCCGTGCGTGAATGTTCTCTGTGTACCCGACGACGAGGCCGGACACTCGCACCGCCTGTTTGCCTTCTACTGCCGCTATGACAGCGATCTGGTCGCCTCGCCAGGCGGTGAGGTAACAAGATTCACCTGTTTGGCGCGCGAACTCGTTCAGCGCTGTGCGCATCTCGGTCGAGGGGCGCAGCTGGCGCAGAGCACTCTGCATGATGCGTTCACTGGCGGTGCCGAGTTCGTAGCGTCGCATCGAGTCCTTCCGCAGAAGACCGACTTGCACCAGTGTGCTGAGCAGATGGTGCGTCGTCGGTCCGGTCAGGGAGAACTGGTGTGCGACGTCCGATGCGAGGACCCGCGGATTCTCGGCGACGTAGAGATACACATGCGCAGCACGTTCAACGGACTTGATGGTGGTGACCATGGGCTTCCCCTTGACAAAGCTGGACAGTGCTTTCATACTTTTGGCGTTAAGTTCAAATGACTTTCATCATCTGAAAGTTACCCTAGTCTACAAAGAGGTGTGGCGATGACGGCAACCGACCGCGAACCGATCGCGTCGATCATGAGTTTGGGCGGACGCCCCGCGAACAGTGGGCGCGAGATCCGCGTGATCGATACGACTTTGCGGGACGGACATCAGAGCCTGTGGGCGACGCGGATGCGCACGGACCACATGCTGTCGATGGTGGATGATTTTGCCGCAGCAGGGTTCGAACAGATCGATCTCGTCGCCCCGATTCAATTCGATGTCTCCGTCCGGTACTTGAAAGAAGACCCGTGGGAGCGCGTGCGGCTGATGCATCGGGCGGCGCCCGACATGAAGTTCCGCGCACTGATCCGATCACGCAATATCGCGGCGTTCGATTTCCTTGCGGACGACATCATCGAGAACTGGGTGGATCGCTTATACGCGAACGGGTTCCGGGTGATCGGCTCGTTCGACGGGCTGAATGACTACGACAACATCGTTCCTGGTCTGATCCGGGCGAAGAAGCTCGGAGCGTCGACGTTCGGAGCGGTGTCGTTCTGCGAGTCGCCGGTCCACACGGATGAGCTGTTCGTGGCGAAGACGAAGGAACTGATCGAGCGGGCAGATGTCGACGCGATCATGCTGAAGGACGCCGGCGGTCTGCTTACCCCTGAGCGGACTCGGGTACTCGTGCAGAAGATGAAGGCGGTCATGGGAGACCTGCCGCTCGAGGTCCACACGCATTCGATGACGGGTCTTGCGCCTCTGGTGTACCTGGAAGCGGCGGAAGCAGGTGCGGACGTGCTCCACACGTCGATCGCGCCGCTCGCGAACGGGACAGCTCAGCCTTCGACGCAACGTGTGGTGCGCGATCTGCGCGCCCTCGGGTATGTCGTGAACGTCGATGACGCTCGAGTGGATGCGATCAGTGATCGGATCACCGAGATCGCAGAGATCGAGAACAAGCCGCTTGGTGCCCCGATGGAGTACGACGGGATGCATTACATGCACCAGTTGCCAGGCGGCATGCTGTCGAACTTCCATATGCAACTGAACGCGGCGGGTATGAGCGATCGGCTCGATGAACTCCTGGTCGAGACAGCGCGCGTGCGCAAGGAACTGGCGTACCCGATCATGATCACTCCGTTCGCACAGCACGTGGGAACGCAAGCGGTGATGAACGTGATCACGGGTGACCGATACAGCATCGTGCCGAACGAAGTGAAGAAGTACGCCCTCGGCTACTACGGCAGCCTCCTCGGACCGATCGATCCGGAGGTGCTGGAGTTGATCCTCGCGAATGGAGCGTCGGATATTCCGCCGGAGCCCGCTCCGATTCCACCGATGCTGCCAGGGCTGCGGGAGAGGTATCCGGACGCAGGCATCGACGAATTGCTGCTGAGAGCGATGTTTGCCGGTACGCAGGTCGACGAGATGAAGAAGACGGTTGCGTCTGGTGGGAACCCGGATGAGGTGCCGCGGCCGCTGTTGGGTTTGATTCAGGCGTTGTTTGCGGGCTCTGATTCGGGCACGCAGGTATTGAAGACTGGCGATCTAGAGATCGCCCTGGTTAAGGAGTGAGTGGAATGGATATTCGCGAATTGAAGGCGATTGTTGAGTGGGCGAGCCTGACTGAGGGTGTGCGTGAGCTGTCCCTCAAGGTGGCAGATGTTGAGTTGTTCGTTTCGAAGAACGAGTACAGCCGCAACGCACCGGCCGCGGAATATGCCGCCCCCGTTACCGCACCGGCACCCGCAGCGGCTCCGGCTCCAGCTGCTCCGGCGACGCCGGCTCCTGCACCGGTTGCCGCTCCTTCTCCTGCAGCGCCGTCTTCTTCGGGGGCGGGGGAGCTCGCACCGGGTGAGATCGTGGTGAAGGCGCCGATGGTGGGTACGTTCTACGCGTCACCGCAACCGGGCGCTCCTGCTTTCGTCCAGGTGGGTGACACGGTCCAGGCCGATACGGTCTTGTGCATCGTCGAAGTGATGAAGCTCATGAACAATGTCGAGGCACGTGTTTCGGGCTCGGTCGTTCGCGTGCTGGTAGAGAACGAGGCGGCGGTCGAGTACGGGCAGCCCCTGTTCGTGATCAGGCAAGCCTGAGGCTTAGCCATTGCTTGTTGGGGTATTTCGGCATCGGGTATGAGGAGTGGTTGTGGCTGTACGAAGTGTGTTGATCGCGAATCGTGGCGAGATCGCGTTGCGAATCGTGCGCGCATGTAAAGAACTCGGAATACGGTCGATCGTCGCGTACTCCGAAGCGGACGCGGATTCGTTGCCGGTGAAGCTCGCGGATGCGGCGGTGTGCATCGGGCCCGCGAATGCCAAGCTGAGTTACCGGGATCCGAAGCTGGTTGTGGGTGCGGCGCAGGCATTCGGTGCGGACGCGATCCATCCCGGGTACGGGTTCCTCGCGGAGAACGCGGATTTCGCTGCCTTGTGCGAGGCCGAAGGCGTCACGTTCATCGGTCCTTCATCGTCGGTGATTGCTCGGATGGGAGACAAGATCCAAGCGAAGCGCATCGCACGGAAAGCCGGTGTGCCGACGGTCCCTGGATCTGATGGGGCCATTAGCGACTTCAAGGAAGCACTCAAGGTCGCGTCCGAAGTGGGTTACCCGATGCTGATCAAGGCATCTGCCGGCGGTGGTGGCCGTGGCCTGCGTGTGGTGGAGAACGCGGCTACGCTTGAGAAGGACCTTGCCGAGATCATGGCGGAGGCGGAGGTCGCGTTTGGTGACGCGTCAGTCTACATCGAACGGTATTTGACCGACATCCGTCACATCGAGATCCAAGTCGTGTCTGATGGGACGACCGTATTGCAGTTCGGAGAGCGGGACTGCACGGCACAGCGTCGGAACCAGAAGCTGGTGGAAGAGTCCCCGTCTCCCATACTGGATGCGCAGTTGCGCGAGGGGCTCGCTGAAGCTGCGGTCGCGTTGTGCCACGAAGTGGGCTACACGAATGCGGGAACGGTGGAGTTCGTGTTCGATAACGTGGAACGAAAATATTACTTTATCGAAATGAATACACGTATCCAGGTTGAGCATCCCGTAACGGAGATGGTCACCGGAGTGGATCTGATCAAGTTGCAACTGCAGATCGCCGGGGGCGAGAAGTTGTCACTCACGCAGGAAGACATCCGGGTCTCAGGCCATGCAATCGAGTGCCGCATTAATGCTGAGGATCCGGGGCGGAACTTTGCTCCGAATCCGGGCACCGTTGAGGGTTTCCGGGCCCCCGGTGGATTCGGGGTGCGGTTTGATTCCCATATCGAGTCCGGTTATCGGATCCCTCCGTTCTACGATTCGATGGTGGGCAAGCTCATTTGTTGGGGGCGGGATCGCGAGGAAGCGATCGCTCGTACGCTGCGGGCACTTGATGAGTTGGTGGTGGGCGGCGTGGTGACCACGGCCAGTTTCCAGGCAGAAATTCTGGGTAGTAGGGGCTTCCGTTCAGGGGAATTCAATACCGCGTATATTTCCCAGCTGATGGCGCAGCGAGACTGAACTGCGCACCCCTCCTGTTTGCCCTGAACATTGACGTCCCGCATCGCGCTCCAGAACATCACCAGGCTCGTGAGAGCGCCGAGAGCGACGGGCGCCGACCCGCATCGCGGCATATTCGACTACGCGAGAGGTCTTCGTGCAGCGGGTCGTCGAGGGTGTGGCGAGGCGGTCAGCGGCGTTCGCTCCGCAGCTGGTGATCGTGCGGATGAGCGTTTTCGAATCGAACGAGTACGCGAGCCTGCTCGGTGGACCGTTAAGAGCCGCACGAGGATACTTGACCGTGACTCCGCCTGGACGCGACTGGTGGCGGGGATGGAGAAGGCGGTGCCCGCGCTTGGCTGACACCTCATCGGGCGCCTTGCACCGTCTAGTGCACAATAGGCTTCCCGTATGCCCTCGATGTCGATGAGCTCCGCACCCGGAGAAGTTCATCATGTTGTCGCGCTGGAGCAGTTTGCTCCGGATGCCGCAGTCGAACTGGCGGCCACGGCCGACAAGAGCGGTTTTGCAGGCACCGTCGTCGCTGACCGTTTCCAGCCGTGGCTGCCCAGCCAGGGAAATGCCTCGTTCGCATGGGCGGTGCTGGGAGCGATCGGGCAGCAGACCACCGGGATGATGACGGCTTCGGCCGTGCCCGGCTATCGGATGCATCCGGCGACGGTGGCGCAGGCGAGTGCGACGTTGGCAGCGTTGTACCCGGACCGGCACCGGCTCATTCTCTCCGCGGGGGACGCGATCGACGAGCATGTGGTGGGCCAGTACTGGCCGGAGGCCTCCGAGCGCGCGGCGAGGTTGTTCGACGCGGCAGAGGTCATCCGCAAACTCTTCGCAGCGTCAGCCAAGGGCAAGGACACCAGGCATTCCGGGCCGCACTTCCGGCTGGAGTCGTCGCGCCTGTGGACGATGCCCGCCACGCCGCCACTGATGCAGGTCTGGGCCGGGGGACCGATGACGGCGCGTCGCGCCGGGCGCACGCTCGACGGCATGGTCGTGCATGCTGCCCCGGCAGAGCGACTGACGGCTTTGCTCAATGCTTTTCGGGAGGGCAGGCGGGAGGCCGGACGTTCCACCGAGTCAACGCAGACGGTGGTCCATGCGCAACTGTCGTGGGCGCCCGCAGATGACGAGGCGATGAACCAGGCGCTGCGGGACTGGCCGATGACCGGTCTGCGTTTTCCGAGAGGTGACATCCGTTCTCCGTTCGACGTCGATCAGCTCGCGCGTTCCGTCACAGCGGACGATATCCGCGCACGCATCCCCGTCTCATCCGACGCCGAGGTTCATCGCGCCTACCTGCAGTCATTCTTCGATCTCGGGTTCGATGCGGTGCATGTGCACAACGTCGGGTCCCGGACGCAGGGCGAGTGGATCGAGATCGCCGGCCGTGAGATCCTTCCGAAGCTGGTGAAATGACGTGACTGATCGGATGCAGGTGTGGGCACTTGCAGGGATCCCCGAAGTGGCCGCAGGCGCTGACCTGCCCGGGATGATTCTGGATGCCATCGGCGCCGCCGGAGACGAACTGATCGACGGTGACATCCTGGTCGTCACATCGAAAATCATCTCGAAGGCCGAGGGACGGTCGGTGCGCGCCGCCGACCGTGAGGCCGCGATCACTGCCGAGACCGTTCGTGTCGTCGCGACACGTGCTCGCGCGGACGGCGGTGTGACGCGCATCGTGCAGAACCGGCTCGGAATCGTAGGTGCCGCCGCAGGCGTGGATGCCTCCAACACTGAACCAGGAACGATCCTGCTGCTGCCTCTGGACCCGGATGCCTCGGCCCGTGCGATCGCATCGAAGATTCGTGCCGAGACTGGCGTGGACGTCGGCATCATCGTGAGCGACACCCTAGGGCGCCCGTGGCGCGATGGGCAGACCGACGTCGCTATCGGTGCGGCGGGAGTGCACATCTTCGATCAGCTGCATGGCGAGCTCGACAGTGCAGGGCGGCCACTGATCGTGACGCAGCCCTGTGTCGCGGACGAGTTGGCGGCCGCCGGTGACCTGGTCAAGGGCAAGATCAGCGGATGCCCCGTCGCCGTCGTCCGAGGAATGGGGCGACTGGTGGGCGATCTCGATCTTCCCGGCGCCTCGAGCATCGTGAGATCTTCCGAGAAGGACATGTTCCGGCTGGGCGCCGACGAGGCGCACCGGATCGGGTTCGACGAGGGATTCAAAGCCGCCCGTGCGGCCACAGCCGCAGAGTAAGACACTGCAGAGGACGAAGGAGACAGTCAATGACGCTGACACTGGGTTATAAGGCATCCGCTGAGCAGTTCGCTCCGCGTGAGCTGGTCGATATCGCGGTCGCTGCGGAGCGGCACGGCTTCGAGTCGGTGGCGGTGAGCGATCACTTCCAGCCGTGGCGCTATACGGGTGGGCACGCGCCGTTCTCGATCGCGTGGGCGGCGGCGGTCGGTGCGCGCACCGAGCGTATCCGGATCGGCACGAGTGTGATGACGCCGACGTTCCGCTACAACCCCGCCGTGATCGCGCAGGCCTTCGCGACGCTGGGATGCCTGAGCCCGGGGCGGGTATTCCTCGGCGTCGGCACCGGTGAGGCTCTCAACGAGATCGCCACCGGTTTCCAGGGTGCGGGTGAGCAGGAGTGGCCGGAGTTCCGCGAGCGGTTCGCCCGGCTGCGGGAGTCGATCCGGTTGATGCGGGCGCTGTGGACGGGGGAGCGGACGAGCTTCGACGGCGATTACTACTCCACGCATGATGCATCCATCTATGACGTCCCAGAGGGTGGCATCCCGGTGTATATCGCCGCGGGCGGACCGACGGTGGCAAAGTATGCCGGCCGCGCCGGTGATGGATTCATCTGCACCTCGGGCAAGGGCCGGGAACTGTACGTCGACAGCCTCGTGCCCGCGGTGAAAGAGGGAGCGGCGGCTGGCGGTCGAAGTTTCGAGCAGATCGATCGGATGATCGAGATCAAACTGTCCTACGAGGAGACGACTGCTGCGGCGTTGGAGAACACCCGGTTCTGGGCGCCGTTGTCGCTGTCGAAGGAGCAGAAGCACGACATCACCGACCCGATCGAGATGGAGAAGGCCGCGGACGCCCTCCCGATCGAGCAGGTCGCGAAGCGGTGGATCGTAGGCACCGACCCGGATCAGGTCGTCGCGCAGATCAAGGAATATGTCGACTGGGGCTTCAACCACCTCGTCTTCCACGGCCCCGGCCACGACCAGGAACGCTTCATGACGCTGTTCGAACGCGACCTGGCGCCGCGGCTGCGAGGCCTGTGAGCGCGAGCGCCCGCGATCAGGGACCGAGCAGGGCCAGAGGCACGACGGCGACGCCGTCTGAACGGCGATAGGCCCCCTGGATGCCGGAAAAGCCAGACCCGCTCGGCGTCCGTTTGCCGGTCGGATGCTGGTCGTGCGACCCTGTTATGCGGAGCGGTGCGCTTGCGCTGGGCGTCCACTCCCTTCGATGCGTGAAAGGGTGCCTGTGAACATCTCCCCGTCGGTGATCGAACGCGTGCGCGAGCTCGTTTCCGCGAGCACGCTGTCCGCCGCCATCCGGATCGCCTCGTCGAACGACGTTCAGATCGAGGAAGTCCAGGTCGACGCGGGAGTTATCGTCGCCAACGGGTGTGTGTATCAAGCCGATCGCGTGGAATGGTTCGAGCTATCGATGGGCAACGACGGCGCCGTGTCCGGGAACTGCACCTGCTCTACGGATGGCTCCGCGTGCATGCATGCTGTCGCGGCGATGATCACGCTCCTGTCGGAGATCGACCACGCAGAGCCTGCACCCCCACCGGGACCCGCCTGGAAGCGTGAGCTCGATGAGGTTCTGCCATCGATCGAGCCGAATGCGGCATCCGATACTTGCCTCTTCTTCTCGGTGCGTCCGCCCGCGTCGCGCGATCGCTGGCGCCACTCCGGTGCGCCTTCCCGCCCGTATCTCGCCATCCGGCCCGGCGTGCGCGGCGCGCGTGACAACTGGATAAAGGGCAACCAGGGATGGAGACTCGTCGACGCTCTCGCGCCTCGCCATCCTGCTCGCGAGCCTCTCGGACGCTTGCGCGCTCTGCACGCTCTGGCGCAAGAGAACTCGTACTACTATTACTACCCGTCCGCCGACACCGAGTGGCTGTCGCTCGAAGACATCGCGTCGCCGGAGGCCTGGCAGCTCTTGAATGGATTGCGCGCACACGGCGTCGCGCTGATCGCCGAGGGCAAGGCGCAGCATCCGATCGAACTCGCCGACCATCCCATCGATGTGCGAATAGCGATCACCCGCAAGGGCCGGTCGCTGCGGATGAAGGCGGATGTCGACATCCCCGGAGCAACGACCGGAGGGATCAAATGGCTCGGATCGCCGGTCTCGATGGCTGCACGTGTCACCGACCCCGGCGGAGCAGCGCAGCGGATCACACTCTTCCGCACTGCAGAGCCGTTGACTCCCGTCGCCGAGCAGTTGTTGCGACGCAAACGAGCGATAACCATCGCGCCCGAGGAGCGCGACGAGTTCGAACAGAGCTACCTGCCGCGGGTGCAGGCCGAAATCGAGGTGACCTCGCCGGACCTTTCGTATGACATTCCCCCGATGCGGCCGGCGGAGCTGACCCTCGCCGTCACATTCGCCGATCCGCAGGTGCACGTCGAATGGCGCTGGAACCGCCCGGTGGTGCACCTGCGCGACACCGCGCACGAGAGTGCGGTGCTCGCCCAGGTCCGCGAGGCGGCAGCCGGACACGCCGCAGTGCTCTTCCCCGCGGATCTCTCCGGGGCAGACGAGGTGCCACCCGATCGTACGCTGGGTATGGCATCGGCCGCCGTCCTGGTGGGAGAAGTGCTTCCGCGCCTGCGCGAACTCGAGCATGTGAGCGTGGTCGAAGTCACCGCGCTTCCCTCGTTCTCCCGGTCAGGAGACCTTCCGGTCGTCGGGATCGACTCGGAGCGCGACGGGGACTGGTACGACCTGAGCGTCGCAGTCTCGGTCGGCGGCGAGGAGGTCGAGTTCTCCGCGCTGTTCACGGCGCTCAGCGTCGGCGACCCGGTGTTCGTGTTGCCGAGCGGTACCTACTTCCCGCTGGACGGGCAAGAGTTCGCTGCGCTGCGCGCCATCATCGAAGAGGCGAAAGCCCTCACCGATCGACCGGTGGATCGCCTGCGCGTCAGCAAGTATCAGGTTGATCTGTGGGCCGAACTGAGCGAGCTCGGCATCGTCGCCGCGGCGGAAGCCGAGTGGTGGCTCGCGGTGCGATCGTTGTCGACCGACGCGCGTGTCGAGCCGATCACGCCTCCGGTCGGGTTGCAGGCGGAGCTTCGTCCATACCAGCAGGCCGGCTACGCGTGGCTCGACTTCCTCCGCCGGAACGGTCTGGGCGGCATCCTCGCCGATGACATGGGGCTGGGAAAGACCCTGCAGACGATCGCGATGATGCTGCGTGCGCACCAGGAGCGAGCGGATGCCGCGCCCTTCCTCGTCGTCGCACCCACCAGTGTCGTCGGCAACTGGGCGGTCGAATGCGAACGGTTCGCTCCGTCCCTGAACGTGGTGACGATTACTGCGATGAGCACGCGTCGCGGTCAGAGTCTGTCGGATGCCGTGAACGGAGCAGACGTCGTCGTCACCAGCTACGCGCTCTTCCGCGGAGAGGCGGAGGAGTATCGCGAACTCTCCTGGTCGGGACTGATCCTCGACGAGGCGCAGCAGATCAAGAACCCCGCATCGCTCGGGTACCGGGCAGCCCGCACGCTCGGCGCGCCCTTCGTCCTTGTGGTCACCGGCACGCCCATGGAGAACAATCTCGGCGAGCTGTGGGCGCTGACCTCGCTCGCCGCGCCGGGCCTGCTGGGTGGCAAAGAGCGCTTCGCCGATTTCTATCGGCGGCCGATCGAGAAGGAGAAGAACACCGAGCGGCTGGAGCTTCTGCAACGACGCATCCGCCCCTTCATGCTGCGCCGTACGAAGGGGGTCGTCGCGCCGGAGCTCCCGCCGAAGCAGGAGAACACGATCGCGGTGGATCTGCATCCGCGGCATCGCAAGCTCTACGACGTCCGCTTCCAGCGGGAGCGCCAGAAGGTACTCGGCCTGATCGACGACGTCCAGGCGAACCGGTTCCAGATCTTCCGTTCACTCACCCTGCTGCGCCAGCTCGCCCTCGACCCGGAGCTGGTCGGGGAAGGAACCGCTCCGTCGGCCAAGCTCGACGTGCTGGTCGACCTGCTCACGGAGGCGTCCGCCGAGGGGCACCGGGTTCTCGTGCTCAGCCAATTCACGCGTTTCCTCACCCGGGCGCGGGAACGGGCATCGGAGGCGGGCATCACGACCGAGTACCTCGACGGTTCGACAACGGACCGACCGACTGTCATCCGGCGCTTCCGTGAGGGCGATTCGCACGCGTTCTTCGTCTCGTTGAAGGCCGGCGGCTTCGGCCTCAACCTCGTCGAAGCCGATTACGTGGTGCTTCTGGACCCGTGGTGGAATCCCGCCGTCGAAGAGCAGGCCGTTGACCGGACCCACCGGATCGGTCAGACCCGACCGGTTTTCGTCTACCGGATCGTTGCGGCCGAGACGATCGAGCAGAAGGTCATCGCGCTGCGTGAGTCGAAAGCGGCGCTCTTCGCGCAGGTGGTCGACGGCGTCGGCAACGTGGGGTCCGGTTCGATCTCAGCCGAGGACATCCGCGAACTGCTGAGCTGAGCGCCGGTGGCTCTAAGGTATCCCCGCACTGGCGGCGTCCACGGACGCGAGGCAGATAGCTATGCTGGCCGCATGCGCTTCGGAACCTTTATCCCCCAAGGCTGGCGATTTGACCTCGTCGGCATCGACCCCGCTGATCACTGGACGACGATGCGCGATCTCGCGCAGGCGGCGGATGCCGGACCATGGGAGTCGCTGTGGGTGTACGACCACTTCCACACGACTCCGATTCCGAGCGAGGAGGCGACGCACGAGGCGTGGACGCTGATGTCGGCGTTCGCGGCCTCGACCAGTCGCATCCGCCTCGGACAGATGTGCACGTGCATGGCGTACCGCAACCCTGCGTATCTCGCGAAGGTCGCGTCGACGGTCGACATCATCTCGAGTGGACGCACCGAGATGGGCATCGGCGGCGGGTGGTACGAGCACGAATGGCGCGCGTACGGCTACGGATTCCCCTCGGCGGGAGACCGGCTCCGCCGCCTCGACGAGGGCGTCCAGATCATGCGTCAGGCCTGGGAAACAGGCGAGGCCACTCTGGATGGGAAGTTCTACCAGGTCGACCGCGCGATCGTGCGGCCACTCCCTCTCCAGGACGGCGGCATCCCCATGTGGATCGCCGGCGGTGGTGAGAAGGTCACGCTGAAGATCGCCGCGAAGTACGCGCAGTACACGAACTTCGCAGGCGGGAATCCTGAGGAGTTCGACGCGAAGAGCGCCATCCTCCGCGAACACACCCTCAAGGTCGGCACGGACTTCGACGCGATCGTCCGATCGACGAACTACAACACCGTGATCGGGGCGACTGAGGCAGAGGTCGAGGATCGGTTGGCAGCGATCGAGGCGCGACTTGCCCCGCACCTCGGAGATCGCACGGCACAGGCGATGCGCAACTACCGCGGCGACCACGCGCACGGCGTAGGCACCCCGGAGCAGATCATCGAGCGACTCCGCGACATGCAGGCGCGCGGCCTCGGCTACGCGATCCACTACTTCCCCGAGGCGGCGTACGACCGCTCCGGAATCGAGTTGTTCGAGCGCGAGGTCATTCCGGCACTGAGTTGATCGGCGGGTACCGGACACGTCGACAGGAAACGGAGACACAGTGAACGAAACCCACGCTCCGCGAGTGGTGGTGCTTGCCGGCGGTGTCGGCGGTTCGAAGTTCTCACTGGGCGTGCGCGAGGCGCTGCGACGCAGGGGAGCGGATGCGAACCTGACCATCATTGCGAACACGGGCGACGATCTGTGGCTGACCGGGGTGCGGCTGCAACCCGACGTAGACTCCCTCGTCTACGCACTCGCGGGCGTCAACGACACCGAACGCGGGTGGGGCCGTGCGGGCGAATCGGAGCGCGTCAGTGCAGAGCTCCACCAATGGGATGCTGGCTGGCCGTGGTTCACGCTCGGTGACCTGGACCTGGGGTTGCACCTCGCCCGCACCGGCTGGTTGCGCGACGGCGCGACACCCAGCGAAGTGATCGGCCGGATGGCAAAGCGATGGCCACTGGGGGCGCGGATCCTGCCCATGACCGACGCGGAGGTCGACACGATCGTGACTGTGCGCGAAGGCTCCATCGAGCGGTCGATGCACTTCCAGGAATGGTGGACGAGGCATCGGGCGGCCCTGGCGCCGGTGAGATTCGAGAACCCAGGGGTCGCTGAGGCGTCGCCTGCGCCTGGTGTGGTCGAGAGCATTGCCGAGGCGGATCTGGTGCTGCTCCCCCCGTCGAACCCCGTCGTCTCGATCGGTCCCATCCTCGCCGTTCCCGGCATCCGGGACGCATTGCGCGCTACCGCGGCGCCCATCGTCGGAACGTCGCCGATCATCGCCGGCAGCGTGGTCAGAGGCATGGCCGATGTCTGCCTGGCGGCGATCGGTGTCGATTCGAGCGCGGCGGCGATCGCGGCGCACTACGGAGCGCGCGCGGGCGGAGGATTACTCGATGCGTGGCTGATCGCCGAGGAGGATTCCGCGCTCGCGGCCAGCGTCGATGCGGCCGGTATCACTGCGGTCGTCCGGCCGTTGTGGATGCGGGACCTCGAAACGTCGGCCGCGCTCGCGGAGGACGCGATGCGGGCCGGCGAGGTGCACGGGCCGAAGCGTCGTCAGGCCGCGCGGTAAGAGGTGCGCCACGCCGCGGTATTCACGCCGAGGCCTAGTTCGGCCGCATAGGCGAGACCGGCCGCCGTGTCGACGTCGCGACGCAGGGACGACTGGGCGGAGACATCGACGGCGACGCATCCCATCCCCCGGTGGGCCGCGAACGATCCCGGTCCGAACATCGACTCCCAGGCGAGGCCCGCCGACGCCGTCACCAGCGTGGATCCGACGCCCTCAGCATCCGCCACCACCCCGCGGGGCACATCGCATGCCATGCGAAGCGCCTCGCCGAGATCGTCAGGAGTGAGCGCCGGCAGATCGCCGAGCAGTGCCGCACGCCACTGGAATGATGCGGCTGCCGCGCCGACGGCGATCGCCGCGTTCAGCCCCGCATCCGGATCGGGCTCGAATCGCACGATGTCAGGCAGCCACAGGTGCAGGTCATCGTCATCGGTCACGACGATGACCTCGCCCACCGCGTCGCAAGCCATCGCGGCGAGTACGGTGTCTGTCGCAAGCGCCAGGGCGAGAGCCTCGCGCTCGCCTTCAGCGACGTCGAACCGCGACTTCCCGCGCCTCGTGCTCTTGACCGGCACGATCACCGTCCATACGCGCGCCGCGCTCCCGCACGACATCACCGATGCGTCATCGCGCATGTGCAACGCCGAGTTCACCTGCGAGTCGCTCCAGAGTGTCGATCGGGTCCTCTCGCGCCGGCAGCAACTGCACGCAGACATGATCTGCTCCGGCATCGAGCTGACCCTGCACGACCGCGGCCAGCCCGGCAGCCGTGCCGTGTGGCGTGAGCGCATCGACCGCGTCGTCAGTGGCGCCATCGTCGAGATCGGATGCCGTGAAACCGTGCTGCTCGAGCGTGCGACGGTAGTTCGCCAGGGCGAGGTACCGCGACAGGAAGCTGCGGCCGACCGCTCGCGCAGCGTCCGTATCGAGATCGGGAACGAGTCTCTGCTCCGCGGCGATCAGTGCATCCGGGCCGATGATGTCACGCGCGAAGCGCGTGTGCATGGGCGTCGTCATATACGGGTGGGTTCCCGCCGAACGCTCAGCCGCGAGCTTCAGCGTCTTGGGTCCGAGTGCTGAGATCATGCGGCGATCGGCCGGTACTCCTTCTGCATCGAGAACGTCCAGGTAGCCGACCAGCGCCGAGTACGGTTTCTGATAGGTATCACCCTGGGCTTCGCGGTGCCCGATACCCACGCCGAGCACGAACCTTCCCGGGTGCGACTGCTCCAGGCGATGGAACGATGCGGCGACTTCCGCCGCCGGGGCGGTCCAGATGTTCACGATGCCTGTGGCCACCTTCAATTCGGACGTGGCATCCAGAAGCTCGCTTGCCAGCGTGAGGTCAGCGGCGGGAGAACCACCGATCCAGACCGTGCCATAGCCGAAGCGCTCTGCCGCGACAGCGATCTCGGGTGTCAGGAGCGGACCACCCCGCCAGAAACCGAGACGTCCGAGGTCGGGCTTGGTGGCAGGCGTGCTCATGGAAACTCCAGTCTGCGAGAAGATCAGGGCGCTCTCTCGAGCCTATCTGCGACCTCTGGGTCCAGAGGCCGCGACGATCACGTCATCACCACCGCTTCTCCTGACGACTCTGTTGGTCGGGTCGGTTTCGAGAGGCGAGAACGCGATCAACGGCGAGCCGTCCACCGGATGCGCCAGCACATCCGCGCGCACCCCGTAGACGAGCTGAATGAGCTCCGGAGTGAGGATCTCGGCCGGCGCGCCGGATGCCACGACCCGGCCATGATCGACGACGATGACCTGGTCGGCGTAGCGGGCCGCGAGCGGGAGATCGTGCAGTGCCGCGAGGATCGCGATGCCGTCATCGGCAAGCGTGCGCATCAGCCCGAGTGTGTGCAGTTGCGAGTGGATGTCGAGGTGATTGTTCGGCTCGTCCATGAGCAGCAGTGTCGGTTTCTGCGCGAGTGCGCGGGCCAGCAGCACTCGCTGGCGCTCGCCGCCGGACAGTTCCTGGAATCGCCGCTCTGAGAACGCCTCCGCCCCGGCACGACCCAGTGCCGCACGGGCGATCTCGGCATCCGCCTGATCCGGCCCGCCGAGCACCGAGAGATGAGGGGTCCGCCCGAGAAGGACGACGTCGAGCACGCTCAGATCGAGATCAGTGTCTGCCTGCTGCTCGACGAGAGCGGTGTAGCGCGCCCGCGCGCGGCGTCGCATCGAGCGAGCATCCGTCCCCCCGAGCTCGATCGCGCCCGCCGTCGGCGCCTCCGCCGCGGCGATCAGATGCAGCAGTGTCGACTTGCCCGCACCGTTCGGGCCCACGAGCGCCGTGAGGGATCCGGCCTCGACAGTGCAGTCGATACCGTCGATCAGCATCCGACCGCCACGACTGAATGAGACGCCGTCGGTGCGAAGGGGCGCGCCGGAAAGTGGAGAACGAGAAGTCATGAGATCCTCCGGGAGCGCAGCAGCAGGAGCCCGAACAGTGGAGCACCTATGAGTGCAGTGACGACGCCGACGGGCAGCTCTCTCGGGTCGAAGATCGTGCGGGCCAGGGTGTCGGCCCAGATCAGGACGACCGCGCCGGTCAGCGCCGATAACGGCAGCAGCACGCGGTGTCGTGCACCGACGATCAGGCGCACGGCGTGCGGGACGACCAGGCCGATGAAACCGATCGAACCGCTCACCGCGACCAGGCACCCGGTCAGCAGGGCCGTGGCGCCGAGCAGGATCCAGCGGGTCCGTTCTACCGAGACGCCGAGGGAGGCTGCCGCGCGGTCGCCGAAGGCGAAGGCATCCAGTGCGCCTGCGCTGAGCATCAGCGGCCCGCCCACCACCACGATCGCCACCAGCGCGAGGATCGCCATCGGCCAGGTGACCCCAGCTAGCGACCCGAGCAGCCACCCGAGGATCTCCCGGTAGGTGTCGCCGGTCGCACTCCAGAAGATCACCAGACTGGTCAGCGCGCCGAGCGCCGCAGAGACGGCGACGCCGGCGAGGATCGTCCGCGATGCGGTCATGCGCCCGATCGCACCGGCCATCACGAGCGTCAGCGCCAACGCGCCCAGCGCACCGCCGAACGCGGCGAGCGGCAGCGCGATCGAGAACCCCAGCACGATCACCAGGACAGCCCCGAAGGATGCGCCGGAGGAGAGGCCGAGCAGGTACGGGTCAGCGAGCGGGTTACGCAGCACCGCCTGCATGATCGCCCCGCAGATCGCGAGACCGGCGCCGACCGCGGCGGCAGCGAGCACGCGCGGCATCCGCAGCTGCCAGATGATCCCGTCGCGCAACGTCGTCAGAGACGACTCCCCGATTCCCAGGTGCGACAGGATGCTGCCCCACACCTCGCTCGCGGAGATCTGTGCCGGGCCCAGGGTGACACTGACCACGATCGAGAGCGCGAGTGCGACGATCAACGCGACCGTCCACGCGCCGGTACGCGCGCCGGAACGACCGCGCCGATCGGTATCGGGCGCGATTGCCGGTTGATCGGAGGTGAGGGCGGTCACGGCAGGTCGATCGCCTCCAGCTGAGCGAGCAGGGACTCGACCGCCTCGACATTGCGGACGCCGGCCTCACCAGCGGGGAACGGCACGATCAGGTATCGGCCACTCACGACTGCCGGTAGCTGGGCTGTCGCCGGATTCGTCTCAAGCATGCCGATCTTCTTCTCCGCTGAACTCCACGCAGAATCGACCAGCACGATGACATCGGGGTTCGCGTCGACGATGGCCTCCCAGCTCAGGCTCGACCAGGTCTCGTCCACGTCTTCCGCGATGTTGGTGAGCCCCGCGGCATCCATCATCATCTGCGGTGCGCCGATGCCGGCGCCGACGAACGGGGTGTCGCTGCCCGAGCTGAACCAGAGAGCGGTCAGCCCGCGATCATCGGGGGTGACTGCCTCGAGTCGGCCTTGCAGATCGGTGACGAGGTCGGCCGCGGCATCCGATGCATCGAATATCGCGCCGACCTGCTCGATCTCGGCGAAGACGTCATCGAAGGTCAGCGGGGTGGGCTGATAATCGGGCTCCTGGCAGGCCGACGGCGACACGAACGTGTTCACCCCGAGCGAGGCGAGCACTTCGCGATCACCGGCCCCGTCGGCGGTGACGTTGGACTCCCATCCCGCGTAGACGAGGTCGGGCTCGAGCTCGAGCGTCGCTTCCTGGCCGGGAACTTTATCGGAGATCACCGGGATCTCGGCGCCGCGACCCGCCCATGCTGCTGCAAGCGGTCCGTCCGAGAACGCAGTGCCGATCAGGTGGTCTTCGAGGCCCAACGCGAGCATCATCTCGATCGAGGTCGACTTGATCGCGAGGACATCCTCGGGCGCTTCGTCGAAGGTGACGCTGGTGCCGCAGTTGTCGATCGTCAGCGGGTAGGCGGAACCCGCAGCGGGGCTCGGGGTATCTTCGGCTGCCGTGCTTGGGGCACTGGCGGAGCACCCGCTGACGACGAGAGCAGTGAGCAGAATGGCGGATGCCGCGAGGGGGCGGCCGGTGAGCGTGGGCATTGATCTCCTGAGCGCAAGTCGAATGTGAAGACGAGCGGCCAAGATTCCGGCCGAGAAACCCTGCCAATGCGGGCGAGGTGTGCGGCGAGTCTAGCGGAAGCGGCAGGTGCCTGTTGCTGATCCGACAGGTTTCGGCTCGCTGCGTCACGCGCCGAGGGTGCTGCGCACAGGGCACAATGGGGTGCATGAGCAAACGCAGCGAAGCGGTTCTGGTCGACGTCGTCCGCACCCCGGTGGGGCGCGGCAAACCCGGCGGCGCACTGAGCGAGGTGCATCCGGTCGACCTCGCGGCAGGGGTCTTGAAGGTGATCCTCGAGCGCAACGGCCTGGAGTCACGGCAGATCGATGATGTGCTCCTCGGCTGTGTGAGCCAGGTCGGCGACCAGTCGATGAACATCGCCAGACAGGCGGTGCTGGCCGCGGGATTCGACGAATCCATCCCTGGTGCGACGATCGACAGGCAGTGCGGATCGAGTCAGCAAGCCGTGCACATCGCAGCCCAGGGGATCATGGCCGGCGCCTACGACGCGGTCTTGGTCGGCGGCGTGGAGTCGATGAGCCGCGTTCCGCTCGGGTCGTCCGCGGCGGGCGGATCTCCGATGTCGCCGCGACTGCGCGCCCGCTACCCCGAAGGGCTGGTGAACCAGGGCGTCTCCGCAGAGCTCATCGCGCATCGCTGGGGCTTCGACCGTGACCGGCTCGACGCCTTCGCGGCCGAATCGCACCGTCGCGCCGCACAGGCATGGGCGGACGGATTCTTCGACAGCACGGTCGTCGCCGTCGACGAGGCGCCGGACGCACGAGCCGATGAGACGGTGCGCCCAGGGACGACCGCCGAGAAGCTCGCCGGACTTCAACCCGCGT
Source organism: Microbacterium profundi (assembly GCF_000763375.1). Taxonomy (NCBI): domain Bacteria; kingdom Bacillati; phylum Actinomycetota; class Actinomycetes; order Micrococcales; family Microbacteriaceae; genus Microbacterium; species Microbacterium profundi. The sequence goes on from NZ_JPSY01000001.1 coordinate 1,920,558, forward strand.
TCCGTACCGATGCTCTCGCTGCGCGATTCCCGGAGTTGGGATGGAGTATCACGCCGGGCAACTCCTCACCGCTGACGGACGGCGCATCCGCCGCCCTGCTGATGAGCGCGGAGCGCGCAGAGGCGCTGGGACTCCGAGCCAGGGCGCGATTCCATGCGTTCTCCGTCGTGGGCGACGACCCGATGATGATGCTCACCGGGCCGATCCCCGCCACTCGTCGCATCCTCGAGCGCGCAGGTCTCACCATGGCCGACCTCGACGCGTACGAGGTGAACGAGGCCTTCGCCTCCGTGCCCCTCGCGTGGACGGCGGAACTGGGGGCGGATGCTGCGAAGCTGAATCCGCGCGGCGGCGCTATCGCGCTGGGGCACGCGCTCGGCTCTTCGGGTACGCGCCTGCTCGGCACGCTCGTCGATCACCTCGAGGCAACCGGCGGACGTTACGGACTGCAGACCATGTGCGAGGGCGGCGGCATGGCGAACGCGACGATCATCGAGCGGCTCTGACGTCCAGCTTTCCGGTCAGGTGTTCTCGGACAACTTCGGTCGCGCCCAGCGCGCAGGGAGATGGGGACCGTCCCACACCTGGATCACGCCCCACAGTGCGGCTGTGATCGGCACGGCGAGAATGGCTCCCACGATGCCGCCCAGCACTGTGCCGACGGTCAGGGCGACGAGGATGACGAACGCGTGCAGCTTCATCGATCGTCCCATCAGTACCGGCTGCAGGAAGTTTCCCTCCAGCTGGTTGACCAGCACGACGATGCCGACCACGATGAGGGCGTTCAGCCAGCCGTTGGCCACCAGCGCCACGAGGGCGGCGAGGATTCCGGCGACGGTCGCTCCGACGATGGGGATGAAGGCGAGGAGGAAGACCAGCACGGCGAGCGGGATGGCGAGAGGAACCTGCAGGATGAGCAGGCCGATGAGGATGCCGATCGCGTCCACTGCCGCAACAGTGGCGGTGCCGCGCACATACGAACCGAGCGTGCTGACCGTCTTGTCTCCGATCCGGCGAGCTCGAACATAGCCCTGACCGCGGAACGGGCGGAGCAGGAACTCCCACATCCGCGGGCCATCCTTTAGGAAGAAGAACAGGATCGTCACCATCAGCACGAGGCCGGTCACGAAGCTGGCGACGGCGCTGACGCCGGCGATCGCGCCGGAGCCGAACTGTGCGCTCGTGACGAACTCGGTGAGTGTGTCGACCCACTCGTCGATCTGCTCGGGCTGCAGGAAGTCGAACGGCAGTGTCTGCAACCAGGCGAGCAGACGCTGGAAGCCTTCCTCCGCCTGGGAGTAGAGATCGTCCCACTGATCGAGAACGGCCCACACGATCAGCCAACCGAGCGCACCCAGGATCAGGACGATCCCGAGCAGGGTGATCACGGTCGCCGGCAGCGACGGCACACCGCGATGCCGCATCCAGCCCATCACGGGATTGAAGGCACAGGCGAGGATCAGAGCGATCATCAGCGGGATCGTGACGAGCGTGAGCTGCTGGAACGCGAAGGTGATCCCGGCCACGACAGCGACCACGACGATGATCTGAATCGCGCGGATGCCGAGCTTGCCGAACCCGTCTGCCCAGAGGCTCCACGGCGCGCGAGTCGCTTTCAGCTCGACGTCCCGCGACTCGAGTCGCACTCGTTGCGGATCATTTCGGAACAGTCCCATGCACCCGAGGTTAACTCTCAGGTCGCGATTGCGCCGTTACCCCGCACGGACAACGACAGAACCGCGACCTGGACGAGCGGTTCAGGACCGCGCGACCTCCAGCTCGATCACCGACCATGACAGCGGCGGCAGGCTCGCCCGCACCGCCCCGTCGACGATCTCGGCGCCGGGCAGCGGCACCATCCGTACGGAGTCGGGGGCGCTCTCGAGATTCGCGGTGAATCGGTCGCCGTCTTCGGGGATCGTCAGCGTCTCGGCGTTCTTGACCCGAAGGTTGCCCAGCCCGCGCAGATCGACGGTGAGGTCGTTCGACTCCTCCAGCGAGCGGTTCGCGACGAACACGACCAGTCGGCCGGTCTCCTCGTCCCACGTCGCGGCCGCGTCGACGGCATCCACATCGCCGTATCTCTTGGTGCTGATCTGCGATGACGAAACGGCGAGACGCAGGATCTGCCCGCGGGCGAGCCGGGCCATCCGCTCGAAGGGCCAGAACGTCGACTGCCGCCAGGCGGCCCCGCCCTCCTCGGAGCGGATCGGGGCGATGACATTGACGAGCTGCGCCTGATTGGCGATCCGCACCCGGTCGCCGTGGCGCAGCAGGCTGTTGAGGAACGTGCCGACGACGACGGCATCCGTCACCGAATACGTGTCCTCGATGAGGCGGGGGTGCGTGCGCCACGACTTCGAAACCTGATGCGGCTGGTCGTCGGTGTCGAGTCCCGACTGGTACCAGACGTTCCACTCGTCGAACGAGATGTCCACCTGCTTGGTGTGCTTGCCCGCGGCCTTCACGGCGTCGATCGTCGCGACCACGCCCTCGATGAAGGCGTCCATCTCGACGGCCTCGGCGAGGAACGACTCGGCGTCGCCGTCGTGCTCCTGGTAGTACGCGTGCATCGAGATGTAGTCGACCTCGTTGTAGGCGTGCGTGAGCACGGTGTGCTCCCACGTGCCGAACGTGGGCATGCCGCGGTTGGACGATCCGACCGCGACGAGCTCGATCGAGTCATCGACCAGCTTCATCGCCTTGGCGGTCTCCTGTGCGAGACGCCCGTACTCCGCAGCAGTCTTGTGACCGATCTGCCACGGGCCGTCGAGTTCGTTGCCCAGGCACCACAGCTTGATGTCGAACGGATCGGCCGCGCCGTTCTTGCGGCGCAGGTCCGACCAGTACGTGCCGCCGGGATGGTTCGCGTACTCCACGAGTGCGCGCGCCTCTTCGACGCCACGGGTGCCGAGGTTGATCGCCTCCATGATCTCGACGTCGGCCGCACGCGCCCAGTCCACGAACTCGTGCAGGCCGAACGCGTTGGTCTCGATCGTGTGCCAGGCGCCGTCGATGCGCGTCGGGCGGTCGGCGGCGGGGCCGACGCCGTCCTCCCAGAGATAGCCCGAGACGAAGTTGCCGCCGGGGTAGCGGACGACCGTCGGCCCCATCTCCTTGACGAGCGAGAGCACGTCCTTGCGGAAGCCGCGCTCATCGGCCATCGGATGGCCCGGCTCGTAGATGCCGGTGTACACGCAGCGGCCCATGTGCTCGACGAACGAGCCGAAGAGCCTGCGCGGCACGTCGGCGATCGTGTAGTCGCGGTCGATGGTGATACGGGCGTGGGACATTGCTCTCCTTGTTTCTGGCTGGATGCCGGGGTGACGGACTACTGACCGCCGAAGCCGCTGGTCGCGACTCCCTTGACGATCTGCTTCTGGAAGATGATGAACACGATGATGAGCGGAAGGGCTGCGAGCACCGCCTGCGCCATGACCTGCGCGTACTGCACGCCGTAGGCGCTGATCACGGTCTGAAGCCCCACCGGCAGCGTCATCAGCGTGGTGTCGTTGATGACCAGGAACGGCCACAGGAAGTTGTTCCACGCTCCGATGAACACGAAGATCGCCACGGATGCGAGGATCGGGCGCGACAGGGGCAGGACGATCGACCAGAAGATGCGGAACCGGCTCGCGCCGTCGACGCGGGCGGCGTCTTCGAGCTCGATCGGGATGGCGTCGAAGAACTTCTTGAGGATGAAGACCATCGCCGGCACCACGACCTGCGGCAGGATCAATCCCCAATACGTGTCGATCATGTTGAAGGTCAGCATCTGGTAGAACAGCGGGATGATCAGCACCTGCGGGGGCACGATGATCGACGCGATGACCACGACGAACAACCACTTGCGCCCGGTGAAGTCCAGGCGGGAGAACGCGTAAGCGGCCAGCGCGGAGATCGCCAGGGTGATGAGTGTCACAGCGGCCGACGTCCACAGGCTGTTGAACGCCCAGGTGTACACGTTGCCCTGAGACAGGATCGCGGCGAAGGCCTCGACGGTGGGCCCGGTCGCACCGATCCAAGACGGGTCGCCTGACGCGGCATCCGTCTCGGTCTTGAACGCCGTGGCGATCGCCCACAGGAACGGCAGCAGCCAGCCGATCGCGAGCAGGGCGAGCACCGCGAATGCGGCGACGCGCAGCGGTCCGAACGGCTTCTGGCCCGGCAGATGCGGGCGCCGGTGGCGACGCGCGCCGGGTGCCGTGATCGTCTCGGTGTGAGAGAGGGTGGCGGTGGACATCACAGCTCCTTCCGACGACGCGAGACCAGGGCCTGCGCGACGCCGATGATGACGATGAGGGCGAAGAACACGTATGAGATCGCGGCCGAGTAGCCGAATCGGTAGTTGACGAAGCCGGCTTCGTAGATGTACTGCACGATCGAACGGGTGGTGTCGCTCGCCACCCCGCCGAGCATCTGGTACGCCTGGTCGAACAGCTTCAGAGAGGCGAGGATCTGCAGGATGAGGATGAGCACCGTGGCCGGTCCCAGCTGCGGGAGCGTGATCGACCAGAACTGACGCCAGGGTCCTGCGCCGTCGAGTGACGCCGCCTCATACTGCTGTGAGGGGATGTTCTGCATGGCGGCGAGGTAGAGCAGGAAGTTGAATCCGACCGTCCACCAGACCGTCGCGATGACGATCGACAGCATGTTGGTGTCGGGATTCTGCAGCCAGGCGAGCGGCTCGAGCCCGAAGGCCTTGAGGATGTTGTTCGCCGCCCCGATCTGCGGGTTGAAGATCCATACCCAGATCTGCGAGATAACGGTGGATGCGAGCAGATACGGCATGAAGAACGACAGCCGCCAGAGCCACTGACCCGGCAGGCCGCGGTCGACGAGGGCTGCCATGAGCAGCGCGATCACGATGAGGGGGACGGTGGACAGCAGCGTGAACCACACGGTGTTCCACATCGACTGCCACATCACCGGGTCCGTCAGGGCTTCGCCGTAGTTGGCGAATCCGACGAATCCGCCACCGGCGCCGGTCAGGGACTGGTCGGTGAAGCTGAGATAGATGCCGTGCACAATCGGCCACACGAGGAACAGCGCGAATGCGACGAGGAACGGTGCGAGGAACGCCCAGCTGATGAGCTGCTCGCGATTGCGGCTCCCCGCGCGACGAACCCGGATGCCGGATGCGGACCCTGTGACGATCGTGCGCGTGGCAGCGCCGGAGGCGGCGACAGAACCGGTGGTAGAGGTGGTCATGGCTTCCACGTCCCTTCGGGGTCAGCCGGGTTGGGTTGAGCGAGCATGGTGTTCACTCGCGACTCGAAGCGGTCTATCGCGGCCGCGGGGTCATCCCCGCTGAGCAGCACGCCCTGCACGGCGGCACCGAAGTCCTCTTGGAAGCTGGAGCCCGATCCGGTGAACCATGCGGTCGGGTCGTAGACGACGTGCTCCGCGGCCTCGGCGTAGTGCGCCTGTGGGATCAGATCGGCGTACTCCGGCGATTCGGTGACCGGCAGGTACGCCGGAATGTGTCCGGCCTCCGCCCATCCGATCGAGCCCTTCAACAGATCCGCCACGAACTGATAGGTCAGTTCGCGCTTGGTCTCGTCGGCGTTCGCCTGACGGGGGAGGACGAACGAGTGGGAGTCGGCGTACACGGCCGGGGTGCCGTAGAGCGTGGGGAACATCGCCGCGTCGAACGGGATGCCGGCGTTCTGCATCGTGCGCAGTTCCCAGACGCCGGTGAAGAGCATGCCGCTCTTGCCGGTCGCGAATTCGGCGATCGCGGAGCCGTAGTCGTTCTGGGCGGCGGCGATCTCGCCGTCGAGCAGAGTCTGCATGAACGTGAGGGACTCGACCGCGGCATCCTTGTCGATCACGGCCTTGCCGCCGAGAGGCAGCTCGATGGCGAGTCCGTGCTGGGCGTAGAGGCCGTAGAACAGCCGCCACATCTGCGCCCCGTCGCCGAGATAGCCGTACGACAGCGCATGACCCTCGGCCGTGCCGCTGACGGTGCGGAGCTGATCGAGGAACTCCTCGGGGGATGCCGTCTCCTGCAGGCGCCCGTCGGTGTCGAGCACGCCGGCTGCGTCGCAGACGTCTGTGTTGAACATCATTACGAACGGATGCGCGTCGAGTGCGACGCTGAAGAGCCGGTCGCCGACGAAGCCCTTCTCCCAGATCGGAGCGGGGAAGGTGCTCTTGTCGACGCCGAGATCGGCGAGCCGGTCGAGATCCCAGTCGTCCAGGAGCCCGCCGGGCGCCCACCCGTTGACGCGGGTGGCATGCATGATCGCGACGTCGGGAGCGCGGCCGCCGGCACCCGCCATCGCGAGCTTCGTGTAGTACGGCGTTCCCCAGGCGAGCACCGTGGGGCGGATCCGGTAGGCATCCTGTGCATCGTTGACCCCATCGAGCAGCGACGACATCGTGACGCCGTCACCGCCGCTCAGAAGGTGCCAGAACTGCAAAGTCTGGGTGTCGGATGCGCTGACTTGACCGGGAGCGCACCCTGCGAGCAGGGCTGCGCCGGCGGCCAGCGAGCTGGCGGTGAGGAATTGTCTGCGGGACAGATCGAGCGGGGGTGTCATCGTCACTCCTTCGTGACCAGGGGGTAGGCGCCTACATCATTACATCGATGTAATCCGCCGCGCAAGCATCCATCGACAAATCGGTGGTCGGTGATCGGCGGGCCGCCTCAGGGGCGGTAGCCGGCGGGAGGTCGTGCTGTGCTCGCGCGTTCCACGAGGCGGTGCGCAACGGTCACGGATCGCGGCGCAGCGGTGGGATCGTCGATCCTCGTCTCGAGCAGATCGAGGGTTGCCTCTGCGAATTCCCCGCGGTCCAACGCGACCGTGGTGAGGGCGGGGGAGGAGAACTCCGAGATCTCGACATCGTCGAATCCGGTGACGACCACATCATCTGGAACGCGGATGCCGTGATCGTGCAGTGCGTGCAGTACGCCGACCGCAAGGGAATCCGTGAACGCCACGATGGCGTCGAATGCCACCTTGCGGGAGAGCAGAATGTGGGTGGCATCCGCACCGCCTGCCATCGCCCACGGCAGGCGGTTGACCTCGAGCGATGGATCGGGCACGATGCCCGCGTCGCGCAGGGCGTCGTGCACGCCTTCCAAGCGGAGCCGGCTCGTCGCGGTCGCGATCGAGCCGTCGCCGTCAGCACCGATCACCGCGACGCGTCTCGCGCCGCGCGCCAGCACATGGCGGGTGGCGTCCGCGGCCGCGAGGCGACTGTCGATGCGTACGTGATCGGCGCGATGCTGCTCGACCTCGCCGATCACGACGAGCGGTGGCAGTCGGCCCGCGTAGCGGATCACGCTGTCTTCCAAGCGGATCGGATTCAGGATGAGCCCGTCAATGAGGTGCGCGCGCGCCCGTGCGAGCAGTTCACTCTCGCGCTCCGGTTCTGCCGCCGTCTCCTCAATCAGCACAGCGAGCCCGCGATCATGCGCGCCGGCGACGATCAGCTGCATCAGCTCTGCGGAATAGGCGGTTGCGAGATCCGGGAGTGCCAGCGCGATGATCCCGGAGCGCCCCTTCCTCAAGCCCCTGGCGCTGAGGTTCGGAACGAAGTCGAGTCGCTGCATCGCCGCTTCGACCTTCGACCTGGTCTCCTCGCGGACGGGGACGGTGCGGGTGACGACGTTGGAGACGGTCTTGGGCGAGACCCCCGCGAGGGCGGCGACATCCTTCATCGTCGCGCGCGGGGGAGGCATCGCTGTCATTCGGTCAGTGTAACGGCGTGCGCGAGAGGCCCGGCAGCGGCGAGTGGCGCCTCTGTCGGCGTGCGCGCCGTACACTCGGGGCGATGAACGACGTATCCTCGAGGCACGGACGCACTGTCGGCGTCCGTGACGTTGCCGCGCTCGCCGGGGTCTCCCGGCAGACCGTCTCGCGTGTGCTGAACGACCACCCCGATGTCGCGCCTGAGACCAAGACCCGCGTGCTGCAGGCGATGCACGAACTCGACTATCGGATGAACAACGCGGCGCGAGCCCTCGGGACGCGGCGATCGCGCACTCTCGGTGTGCTCGCATCCGATGCGCTGCAGTACGGACCTTCGCGTAGCATCGCCGCGATCGAGAACGCGGCGCGTGCTGCGGGCTACTGGGTGAGTGCGGCCTTCGCGGACGCCGGCGATGACGACTCCGTGATCTCCGCCGTCGAACACCTCGTGGCACAGGGCGTGGAGGGCATCGTGGTCGTCGCCCCGCACGCTCGCACCCTTCGCGCTCTCGACACTCTGCGGGTGGGGGTCCCCGTGCTCACCCTGCATTCGGCGGGTCGCGGATCCCGTGGTCTCTCCGTCGATCAGGCTGCCGGGGCTCGCCTCGCGGTCGGGGCACTGGCCGACGCCGGGCACTCCCGCATCGCGCATCTCGCAGGCCCTGCCGACTGGCTGGAAGCCGAGTCTCGCACCGAGGGGTACGCGGCCGAGCTGGCTCATCGCGGACTCGATCCTGCGCTGATGCTGGTCGGCGACTGGACCGCACGCTCTGGATACGAGGCCACCCAGGCCGTGCTCGCGGCCGACGTCACCGCGGTGTTCGCGGCGAATGACCAGATGGCGCTGGGGCTACTCGGCGGCCTGCATGAGGTGGGCGTCGCCGTGCCGGACGAAATCAGCGTCGTCGGCTTCGACGACGTCCCCGATGCCGCGTACTACTGGCCACGGCTCACGACCGTGCGCCAGGATTTCGAGGAACTCGCTCGTCGCGCTGTTGCCTCGCTGATCGGAGGATCGGATGCCGCGGCATCCGCCCTCGCGCCGATCGCGCCCGTCCTCGTCGCCCGAGATTCGGTAGCCCGGCCGCGCTGACCGCGCGCCGCACTGCGGCAGCGTGCGCACAACCTTGACGCTCGCGCGGCCGCGCACGTACACTTTCAGCACACCACTGTGACCGGTCACAGTCCCCGCCAGCATCCGATGAGGAACCCGTGAGCAACGAAGCCCCCGTATTCACACCCGAGGTAGATGCGGCCATCGCCGCCGCTCGGGCCGATGTCGCCCGTCTGCACAGCGAGCTGGTCAGCTACAACCTCATCGTCTGGACCGGCGGCAACGTCTCGGGCCGAGTGCGGGTGTCTGAAGACGGCAGTGCCGATCTGTTCGTCATCAAGCCGTCGGGCGTGAGTTACGACGACCTCGCGCCCGAGAACATGATCCTGTGCGACCTCGACGGCAACGTGATCGCGGGCAGCGAGGGCAGCGAACGCTCGCCGTCCAGCGACACCGCCGCCCACGCGTACGTGTACCGGAACATGCCCGAGGTCGGTGGCGTCGTGCACACCCACTCGACCTTCGCGGTGGCGTGGGCCGCGCGCGGCGAGGAGATCCCGTGCGTCATCACCGCGATGGCCGACGAGTTCGGCGGGCCGGTCCCGGTCGGACCGTTCGCGATCATCGGCGACGACTCGATCGGGCGCGGCATCGTCGAGACGCTCAGCGGCCACCGCTCACGCGCCGTGCTCATGCAGAACCACGGTCCGTTCACGATCGGAACGGACGCGAAGGATGCCGTGAAGGCCGCGGTCATGGTGGAGGACGTCGCCCGCACCGTGCACTATGCGCGTGAGGCCGGTCCGCTCATCCCGATCCCGCAGGAGTCGATCGACAGTCTCTACAACCGATACCAGAACGTGTACGGCCAGAGCGGAGACACCCGACGATGAGCACCCAGGACGACATCATCGAAGGCCGCACCAGCCTCGGCATCGAGTTCGGCTCGACCCGCATCAAGGCGTGCCTGATCGGCTCCGACGCCACCGAGGTGCTCGCGACCGGGTCGTTCGCGTGGGAGAACCGCCTCGAGCGCGGCCTCTGGACCTACGCGCTGGACGAGGTCTGGCACGGACTGCAGACGGCGTTCTCCGACCTCATCGGCGACGCGGAGCAGCGCCACGGTGTGCGCCCAGACATGTTCGGTGCCATCGGCATCTCGGCGATGATGCACGGCTACCTCGCCTTGGATGCTGCCGGCGATCTGCTCGTGCCGTTCCGCACCTGGCGCAACACCAACACCGGCGTCGCGGCCGCCGAGCTCACCGGCCTGCTCGGCGTGAACATCCCGCTGCGCTGGTCGATCGCGCACCTGCACCAGGCGGTGATCGACGAAGAGCCGCACGTACCGCACCTCGACTTCGTCACGACGCTCGCCGGCTACGTTCACTGGAAGCTCACGGGCGAGAGGGTGCTCGGCGTCGGCGACGCGTCGGGCATATTCCCGATCGACTCCGCGACCCGTGACTACGACGCGGAGATGCTGGACGCCTACTCCGTGCTCGCGGCTGACCGTCTGCCCTCGCCTCTTGGCGAACTGTTCCCCCGCGTGCTCCCTGCGGGCGCCTCGGCCGGCTCGCTCACCGCCGAGGGGGCGGCGCTGTTGGATCCGACCGGCGTTCTGCGACCCGGCATCCCCCTCTGCCCGCCCGAGGGCGACGCAGGCACCGGGATGGTCGCGACCAACTCGGTCGCTCCGCGCACCGGCAACGTGTCGGCGGGCACGAGCATCTTCGCGATGGTCGTGCTGGAGCGCCCGCTCACGAGCGTGCATCACGAACTCGATCTCGTGACGACTCCGGCAGGCGACGCCGTCGCGATGGTGCACTGCAACAACGGCGCCAGCGAGCTCGCCGCATGGGCGGGCCTGTTCACGCGGTTCGCGGCAGCAGCCGGACAACCCCTCGACGACGACGCGGTCTTCGACGCGCTGCTGCGCGAAGCGCTCGACGGCGAAGCGGATGCCGGTGGCCTGCTGGCCTACAACCACCTCGCGGGTGAGCCGATCGCCGGCCTCGACGAGGGGCGGCCGCTGTTCGTGCGCACCCCGGACAGCGACTTCTCGCTCGCGAACTTCATGCGGGCGCAGGTCTACGGCGTCTTCGGCACGCTCGCCCTCGGAATGCAGGTGCTCGAAGCCGAGGGCGTCGAGCTCGACCGCATGTTCGCGCACGGAGGCATGTTCCGCACGGCAGGGGTCGCGCAGCGCTTCCTCGCCGGCGCGCTGGGCGCGCCGGTGGCCGTGGGGGAGCTCGCTTCCGAAGGCGGCGCCTGGGGCATCGCCGTGCTGGCCTCGTATCTCGCGCACTCCGACTCCGCGGATCTGGGCACCTACCTCGAAGAGCAGGTGTTCGCCGCGGCATCCCTCACGACCGTCGCACCGGAACCGGCGGATGTCGTCGGCTTCGCCACGTACCTCACCCGCTATCGCGCCGGCCTCGCCATCGAGGCCGCCGCGGTCGACTCGCTCTGATCTCCCGCGAAAGGGACCACGCACCATGTCTTTGACTACTTCTCTCGACGCCTACGAGGTCTGGTTCCTCACCGGAAGCCAGCACCTGTACGGCCCCGAGACGCTCGCGCAGGTCGCCGAGCAGTCGCGCACGATCGCCGAGGCCCTGGATGCTGCTGCAGATGTGCCCGTGAAGATCGTGTGGAAGCCGGTGCTGACCGACTCCGCCGCGATCAAACGCATCGCGCTCGAGGCCAACGCCGCCGACAACGTCATCGGCCTGATCGCCTGGATGCACACCTTCAGCCCCGCGAAGATGTGGATCGCAGGCCTCGACGCCCTGCAGAAGCCGCTCGCGCACCTGCACACGCAGGCCAATGTCGAGCTTCCATGGGCCGACATCGACTTCGACTTCATGAACCTGAATCAGGCCGCCCACGGCGACCGGGAGTTCGGCTACATCCAGACCCGCCTCGGCGTGCCGCGCAAGACCGTCGTCGGCCACGCCAGCGACCCGCGCGTGCAGCGGGAGATCGGCACCTGGCAGCGCGCGGCCGCAGGGCTCGCGGCATCCCGCAGCCTGAAGCTCGCCCGATTCGGCGACAACATGCGCTTCGTCGCCGTCACCGAGGGCGACAAGACCGAGGCCGAGCTGCGCTTCGGCGTGCAGGTCAACACCTGGGGAGTGAACGAGCTTGCGGATGCCGTCGCCGCGGCATCCTCGTCGGACATCGACGCTCTCGTGGCCGAGTACGAGGAGCTCTACGAGGTCGTTCCGGAACTCCGCAAGGGCGGCGAGCGGCATGAGTCACTGCGCGACGGGGCAGCCATCGAGATCGGGCTGCGCTCGTTCTTGGAAGAGGGCGGCTTCGGCGCGTTCACGACCTCGTTCGAAGACCTCGGTGCGTTGAAGCAGCTCCCCGGCCTCGCCGTGCAACGACTCATGGCCGAGGGCTACGGCTTCGGTGCGGAGGGCGACTGGAAGACAGCCGTGCTCGTCCGCATCGCGAACGTCATGGGCGCCGGTCTGCCCGGTGGCGCGAGCCTCATGGAGGACTACACCTATGACATGACGCCCGGCGACGAGCTCATTCTCGGCGCGCACATGCTCGAGGTCTCGCCATCGTTGACCACGGCGAAGCCCACGCTCGAGATCCACCCGCTCGGCATCGGCGGCAAGGACGACCCGGTGCGCCTGGTCTTCACGGCCGATCCCGGCCCCGCCGTCGTCGTGGCCATGAGCGACATGCGCGATCGCTTCCGCCTCACCGCGAACGTGGTCGAGAACGTCGAGCCGCGGGCGGCTCTGCCGAACCTGCCCGTGGGCCGTGCCGTCTGGAAGCCGGCCCCCGACTTCAACACCAGTGCCGCCGCGTGGCTCACGGCCGGCGCCGCGCACCACACGGTCATGTCGACCGCCGTGGGACTCGAGGCGTTCCGCGACTTCGCCGAGATGGCAGAGGTCGAACTGCTCGTGATCGATGACGAGACGACGCTGCCCGAGTTCCAACAGCAGGTGCGCTGGAACCAGGCCTATTACCGGCTGGCGCAGGGGCTGTGAATCAGGCCGCTATCGTCGAAGACATGAGCGCTCCCATCCCTGCATCCGGCCGTCAACTGCGCATCTCGGCGCACGGATATGAAGCAGCCATCGCGAGCGTCGGCGCCACACTGCGCGCACTCACGTTCGACGGTCGCGACCTCATCGTGCCGTTCGACGCCGACGAGGTGCGCCCGGCATACCGAGGAGCGACGCTCGCGCCGTGGCCGACCCGTATCGTCGACGGCCGCTACTCGTTCGGCGGCGCCGAGCATCAGCTGCCGATCACCGAACCCGCCCGCGGGCATGCACTGCACGGCCTGCTGGCGTGGACCGAGTTCGCCGACCGCGTCGTGGAAGATGACCGCGTCGTGCTGGTCGCCGTGATCGAACCGCAGCTCGGCTACCCGTTCCGCGTCGAAGTCGCCGTCGAGTTCCGTCTCGACTCCGACGGTCTGAATCAGACCGTCACCGCGCGCAACATCGGAACGGATGCTGCGCCCTGGGGCACCGGACCGCATCCGTATCTGGTCGGTGGGGAAGGGCGCGTCGATGATTGGACTCTCGCGCTCCCGGCATCCGAAGTGCTCACCGTCACGGCCGACCGACTGAGCCCGATCGCGGTGGACGCGGTCGACGCGCATCCGGAATGGGACTTCCGTACGCCACGCATGATCGGCGACGTGTTCATCGACCACGCGTTCACCGAGCTCGCCCGTACCGACGGCGTCGCCGAGGTGCGCGTCGTCGCAGCGGACGGGCACGGTGTCGCACTCACCTGGGACGAGAGCTGCCCGTGGGTCCAAGTGCACACGGCCGATCTGCCGACCGATGCCGCGCGCAGCCGGATCGGCCTCGCGGTCGAGCCGATGACCTGCCCGCCCGACGCGTTCAACTCCGCGGTCGACCTGATCGTGCTCGAACCGGGGGCCGAAGCCTCAGCATCCTGGCGGTTCAGCGCGATCTGATGGCACCACTCATGGGCATCTCTGCCCACGGGTGACCCGACGCTCCGGCAATACGATGAGAGCGTGACGAACGAGACGCCCGAGACCCCTGAGCCCGCTCCGCCGACCGTGCCGGAGCCGGCGAATGAGGCAACCGCGGGCCAGCACGGCTTCGACGGCACATTCTCATCCGACGATGCTGCATCGCCGGATGCCGCACCCGAATTCGCGCCGGTGGCCGAGCCTGCACCGGAACTCGGCGTGGATCCTGCGGCGGAACCGGTGGTCGCACCGATCGAAGATGCGTTCGTTGCTCCCGCGAGTGACGCGCCCGCGCATCCGCAGACCGCCCTGGGTGGTCACGAGCTTCCGGGTGCTCCTACCCTGCAGTCGGCGCCCACGTATCAGGCTGCCACCGGGTATGACCCGAACGCGGCCCAAGGACACCCCGTCGGTGGATATCCTCCTGGTGCGTACTCGGCGGCGCCCGCCGCCCCGAAGAAGCCGATGTCGAAGGGCCTGTTGTTCGGCATCATCGGCGGCGCCGCGGTACTGGTACTCCTGATCGCCGCCGCGATCATCGTGCCGAATCTTCTCCGTGGTGCTGCCCCGACGGCATCCGATGCGGTGGAGAAGTACCTGACCGCCCTGTCCGAGGGTGACGCAGAGGCAGCGATCACGTTCGTCGAGACCTACGCCGACGACAGCCTGCTCACCGACGAGGTGCTCGGCGCCTCGCTCGAGCTCGCTCCGATCACCGACATCGTCGTCGAGGAGTCTGAGGACGCGAGCGAGTACGAGGCGACGGTCTCGGCATCCTTCGCCGTCGGAGGCGAGACGGTCGAACGTGACTTCACGGCGTACAACTCCTCCGAAGACGGATGGCTGATCAGCGACGGCCTGGTCATGGCGACACTGTCGAACTTCGACGGTCTCGGCCTGACCGTGAACGGTGTCGAACCCGCCGATTCCTCGACGTCGCTCTTCCCCGGTGCGTACCAGCTGGCGCTCGGTTACGAGCAGTTCGCGCTCGACTCCGACACCGATACGTTCACGCTCACGACGGATGCCGACAGTGAGCTGTTCTGGGACATCTACCCGGTGCTCACCGATGACGGCGCCGCGACGTTCCGCTCACTCGTGCGCACGGCGATCGAGGAGTGCGTGGCGATGAAGACTCTCACGACGCCGTGCGGCATGGACATCACCGACATCGACCTCAGCGGCTACACGCCGGTCGACGGCTCGGTGACCAGGACGATCACCGGCGATGGTCAGGCGACGTTCGACAGCATGCTGCCGGAGGTCGACTACTCCACGCCCACGCTCGTCTCGACGTATGACACCCCGGATGTGGATATGACGCTTCAGGGCACCAAGGACGGCACGACCTCGGAGTTCGAGGTCTTGTTCGGCGGGTACATGGACACCCCGTCGGTCGACTTCGCCCAGGAGACCCCGACCGTCACCTGGGACTGAGCCAGCCACGCAACGCCCGCCGGCAAGCGGGCGATGGCCGCACTTTGCGCGATTCGAACGGGGAAGAGTAGACCCCCGCCGACCCGATTCGGCGGGGGTCTCGGGAGCTTCGCTCACCGGTGCGCGGAAAGTTCTGACTACCCGATCCGGTCTGAGTTCTTCCGCGCATCTGCAGTTGTACGTGCCGAATGTGACCGGGTGGTGAACGGCCGCGGAACACGAGACATCGACTGTTTCTGCACAGGCGAGCGGATGCCAGAACCTTTCCACAGGTCCGCGGAATCACGCTGAGACCGCTGCTCTGGAGGCGACATCATCGGTTCATGACCGATACGAGCAGTCCTCTCCGAGACCGAGTCCTTGACCGCGACGACGACCTTCGCGACGTCTTGCAGCTGTTGCTGCGGGGCGCGAACCGACGGCAGATGTGGATCCACTTCATGGACGAGCGTGGATGTCTCGGCTCACCCATCATCCCGATCGACGATTATCCCGACGATCCCGATCAGCTCGTCGACATCGCGGATCTGGGCAGGGTGTCCGAGGCGCACGTCTTCATGAGCCGCGCTGATGCGATCCGTGAGGCGACAGCGAATGCGAGCATCGTTCTCGTCTGGGAGCGGGTCGGAGACGCGACCGCTTCGCCGGCGGATCGTCACTGGGCGAGGTCGATGGATGCTGCGGCAGAGGAGCTCGGTATACCGCTGCGCGCGCAGTTCATCGCGCACGATCGCGGCGTTCGGCAACTTCACCTGGATGACTATCTCTGAGCAGATGAGTCCGCATGCAAATACATGGACACCCTAGTAAACCTGCGGGTGTCAGAGTAATCTGTTCATCGTGCCAAAGACGGCGCGAAGGGACATCGCATAATGACTCGTACCATCCCCCACTTCGTAGGCGGATCGCTTCTCACTCCGAAAGACGGCCGCTTCGGCGACGTGTATGACCCGAGCGAAGGCAGTGTGCAGGCACGTGTGCCACTCGCCTCGGAGGCTGAGGTGCGTCGCGTCATCGACGATGCGCAGGCCGCCCAGCCCGCGTGGGCGGCGACCAACCCGCAGAAGCGGGCGCGTGTGCTGCTGCGCTTCCTCGATCTCGTGCAGAAGAACATGACAGAGCTGGCGACGCTGCTCTCCAGCGAGCACGGCAAGACTTTCGATGACGCCAGGGGCGACATCCAGCGCGGACTTGAAGTGATCGAGTTCGCCGCCGGTGCGCCGCACCTGCTGAAGGGTGAGTACTCCACCGAGGCCGGCACCGGCATCGACGTCTATTCGATGCGCCAGCCGCTCGGCGTCGTCGCCGCCATCACCCCGTTCAACTTCCCCGCGATGATCCCGCTGTGGAAGGCGGGTCCCGCCATCGCCGCAGGCAACGCCTTCGTGCTCAAGCCCAGCGAACGCGATCCCTCCGTGCCGGTGCGTCTGGCCGAGCTGTTCCTCGAAGCGGGTCTGCCCGCCGGCATCTTCAACGTCGTCCACGGCGACAAGGAGGCCGTCGACACCCTGCTGACAGATCCGCGCATCCAGGCGGTCGGGTTCGTGGGATCGACGCCGATCGCCGAGTACATCTACTCGACGGCGACCGCCCACGGTAAGAGGGCGCAGTGCTTCGGCGGAGCGAAGAACCACATGATCGTGATGCCGGATGCCGACCTCGATCAGGTCGCGGATGCGCTTATCGGTTCCGGCTACGGCTCGGCGGGGGAGCGCTGCATGGCGATCTCGGTCGCCGTTCCGGTCGGCGACGAGACGGCCGAGGCGCTCGCCGCGAAGCTCACGGAGCGGGTCGGTCAGCTGCGGGTGGGGCCCGCACTCGCCGAGGACGTCGACTACGGTCCGCTCGTGGCGCGCTCTGCGGTCGAGCGCGTGGAGGACTATATCCAGCAGGGCATCGACGCCGGCGCGACGTTGCTCGCCGACGGACGAGGGCTCACCGTCCCAGGACACGAGGAGGGCTTCTACCTCGGCCCGACCCTGTTCGACCACGTCACCACAGACATGTCGATCTACCGCGAGGAGATCTTCGGGCCGGTGCTCGTGATCGCGCGCGCCGCCGACTACGAGCAGGCGCTGGCGATGGCATCCGATCACGAGTTCGGCAACGGCGTCGCGATCTTCACCCGCGACGGAGACGCCGCCCGTGACTTCACAGCCCGGGTGAACGTCGGCATGGTGGGCGTCAACGTTCCGATCCCCGTGCCGATCGCGTACTTCACCTTCGGCGGCTGGAAGCGCAGCGGCTTCGGCGACCTCAACCAGCACGGCGCCGACGCCTTCCGCTTCTACACGAAGACCAAGACCGTGACGAGCCGCTGGCCTGCGCACGGTGTGCGCGACGGCGCGAGCTTCGTCATCCCGACCATGCACTGAAGACGACCGACCAACGATCTGCCCACAAGGCGAGAGGATCCCCGATGACGATGATCACCACAACCACCGAGGAGCGCGAAGCCATCCTGCACGCGGTGCGCGAGTTCGCCGAGACCGAACTCGCTCCGTACGCCGCCGAACGGGACGAGAACCACATCTTCCCCCGTGAGGCGCTGCAGCGCGCCGGCGAGCTCGGCCTCGGCGGCATCTACGTGGACGAGGAGTTCGGCGGCACCGGACTGTCGCGCGTGGATACGGTCGCGATCTTCGAAGAGCTCGCGAAGGGCGACCCCGCGGTCGCCGCGTACATCTCCATCCACAACATGGTGGTGTGGATGCTCGACACCTACGGCTCAGATGCGCAGCGCGCGCAATGGCTGCCAGAGCTCACCGGCATGACGGCTTTCGGGGCGTACTGCCTGACCGAGCCGGGAGCCGGTTCCGATGCCGCCGCCATCGCCACGAGCGCGATCCGCGATGGCGACGACTATGTGCTGACCGGGGTGAAGCAGTTCATCTCTGGCGCCGGCGAGGCTGCGGTGTACGTCGTGATGGCACGCACCGGCGAGGCGGGTGCCCGCGGCATCTCTGCGTTCATCGTCCCGGGTGACGCGGCGGGTCTGTCCTTCGGCGCGCCGGAGAAGAAGATGGGCTGGCACGCCCAGCCGACGCGGCAGGTGATCTTCGATGAGGTGCGGGTGCCGGCATCCGCTCTTCTCGGCGTGGAAGGACAGGGGTTCGCGATCGCGATGTCCGCGCTCAACGGCGGTCGGCTCAACATCGCGGCCTGTTCGCTCGGCGGTGCGCGCTGGGCACTGGATCAGGCGCGGCGCTACGTGCACGAGCGGTTCACGTTCGGCGAGGCGCTCGCCGAGAAGCAGAGCATCGTATTCGCGATCGCCGACATGGAGACCGAGCTGCATGCGGCGCGGCTGCTCGTCGAGGACGGCGCACGCGCCGTCGACGAGCACGCGGAGGACGCGACCGTGCGATGCGCGATGGCCAAGCGCTTCGCGACGGATGCCGGATTCCGCGTCGCCAATGATGCTCTTCAGCTGCATGGCGGCTACGGGTACCTTCAGGACTACGGGATCGAGAAGGTCGTGCGAGACCTGCGCGTGCACCAGATCCTGGAAGGGACGAACGAGATCATGCGCATGATCGTCGGACGCGACGCCCTCAAGGCGGCGTCATGAGAATCGCATTCCTCGGCCTCGGGCACATGGGGCTGCCGATGGCACGCAACCTGGTCGTCGCCGGTCACGACGTGATCGCGTTCGACGTGATGGATGCTGCGCGCGAGGCCGCGGCAGCAGTCGGCCTCGCGCTGGCCGCGTCGGGTCCGGATGCCGCGACCGATGCGGATGTCGTCATCACGATGTTCCCGGCGGGCAAGCACGTGATCGAGGCGTATGAGCGCGGGCTGCTGGCCGCGGCGCGACCGGGAACGCTGTTCATCGAGTCGTCCACGATCGCGGTGGACGAGGCGCAGGCCGCGCACGCGCTGGCGATCGCCGCCGGCCACCGCAACGTCGATGCGCCGGTCTCCGGCGGAGTGGTCGGAGCGGAGAATGCGACGCTCGCGTTCATGGTCGGGGCATCCGATGACGACTTCGCCGCTGCTCTCCCGCTGCTCGAGGCGATGGGAAAGCGCATCGTGCACTGCGGCGGGCCGGGGCTCGGGCAGGCCGCGAAAGTGTGCAACAACATGATCCTCGCGGTCTCGCAGATCGTGGTGGGGGAGGCGTTCGTGCTCGGCGAGCGCCTCGGACTCTCGCATGACGCGCTGTACGACGTGGCGGCGAATGCTTCGGGACAGTGCTGGGCGCTCACCACGAACTGCCCTGTTCCGGGGCCGGTTCCGACGAGCCCGGCGAACCGCGACTACCAGCCCGGGTTCGCCGGCGCCCTGATGGCGAAGGATCTCGGACTCGCCCTCCAGGCGATCGAACAGACCTCGACGGACGCGAGGATGGGGCGCCTCGCACAGGAGATCTATGCCGTATTCGCCGCGGGCTCCGGCGGCGGTCGGGACTTCTCCGGCATCATCACCGACATCCGCGACGGACAGGTGTGATCAAAGACGGTAGACATACACCTTCTTGACAAGGTACCATTACACCATGAGTCTGAACATCAAGAACGAACGCGTGCACGAGTTGGCGCGTGAGGCGGCCCGTGTCACGGGCACGACTCAGACGAGCGCAATAGAGGCGGCACTCCGTCTTCTTCTGCAGCAGCACGGCGAGGATCCTGACAACAATGCCAGGGCTGGTCGCATGCAACGACTCCTTGCGATGGGTGCGCGCTACCGTCGGGAGGAAAGCACTGCGGCAGCAGGCGTCACCCGCGTCGAGGATCTCTACGATGAAACCACCGGGCTGCCGCGATGATCGTCGACAGCTCAGCGATGCTGGCGGTCATTCAGGGTGAGGCAGATGCGACGGCGTGCGCGGAGCTCTTGATACAGGAGGACTGTAGGGTGTCGGTCGCGAACTGGCTGGAAGCCTCGATCGTCGTGGACAACAGATCCGTGAGCACGCAGCGCGACTTCGAAGACCTGCGCACTGTCGCTGGCATCGCACTGGAGCCGGTCACGGCGGAACAGGCGCAGATCGCCCGTGAGGCATATCGTCGTTATGGTCGTGGCTCAGGACACCCGGCGAAACTGAACTTTGGCGACTGCTTCGCGTATGCGCTCGCCGTCATCACGGGGGAGAGGCTGTTGTTCGTGGGAGACGACTTCTCTGCGACCGATATTCTTCCGGCCATCCGACGTTAGTGACATCTTCCGTGGAGGGGAACACATGACCGAGTACGAGACGATCCTGGCCGAGCAACGCGGACGCGTGGGGTGGATCACTCTGAACCGTCCTCAGGCGCTGAACGCGCTGAACTCGCAGCTTGCGCAGGAGGTCACGGCGGCTGCCGTCGCGTTCGACGCCGACGACGGCATCGGTGCGATCGTCGTCACGGGCTCGGAGAAGGCGTTCGCCGCCGGCGCCGACATCAAGGAGATGGAGTCGATGTCAGCGGCCGATATGCGCGAGACCGACCACTTCGGTGCGTGGAATGACTTCGCCGCGGTCCGCACCCCCGTGATCGCCGCCGTGAGCGGCTTCGCGCTCGGCGGCGGATGCGAACTCGCGATGATGTGCGACATCATCCTCGCCGCCGACACCGCCAAGTTCGGTCAGCCGGAGATCAACCTCGGCGTGATTCCAGGGATGGGCGGCACGCAGCGATTGACCCGCGCGGTCGGCTACTACAAGGCCGCGGAGCTCATCCTCTCGGGCCGGATGATGGGCGCTGAGGAAGCGGAGCGGGCGGGGCTCGTGTCACGAGTGGTTCCGGCATCCGATCTGCTCGCCGAGGCCACGACGCTCGCCGAGATGATCGCATCGAAGGGGCTGCCTTCGCTCTACGCCGCGAAAGCCGCTCTGGATGCCGCGATGGAGACGTCGCTCGCCGACGGCCTCGTGCACGAGAAGCAGGCGTTCGCCGCACTGTTCGACACCGCTGACCAGAAGGAGGGCATGTCGGCCTTCCGTGAGAAGCGGGCGCCGAACTTCACCCACCGCTGACCGCGCGGATCCTGCTGCCTGCGGGTCGGATCGTTGACCGCAGGGATCGTGCTTCTGTGGGTCGTTGAGCTTCTGCGGGTCGGATCATTGACCGCGCGGATCGTGCTTCTGCGGGTCGTTGAGCGAGGGAGCGGAGCGACGGAGACGAAACGCGTTGAGCGAGCGGAGCGAGTCGAAACGTCGCGACTACTCGCCCAGCGCGTCGACAATCTTCTCCAGCCGTCGCGCACGCGTTTCCTCGGTCTTCGCCTCGGCGATCTGACGGGCCATCTCCGGCCCTCGAGACCGAGTTTGCGGCGCGAGACCGACATGGCTGCGGTCGGTCTCGTGCTGCAGTGTCGGTCTCGCGGCGGTCAGAGTGCCGGCACGCCAGGTCGATGTCGAAGACGATCGAGGCGCGCTCGAGAACGAACCGTGCCATCAGCGGTGTCGCGCCATCAGAGCGGATCCGGCTGAGGGCGGGGCTCCGTGAAGTCGCCCGCATTCTTGCGCAGGCGTGCGACGATCGCGACGAGATCCGCCGCATCGGCCGAGCTCATCCCAGGGTGGCTGAACACCTCGTCGTTGAGTGCAGTGGTGGCTCGTTCGACGAGTGCACGACCTTCATCGGTGAGTGCCAGCATCGCCGCGCGCCCGTCGTGCGGATGCGGTTCGCGCAGGATCAGACCGTCGCGCACGAGGCGTTCTGCCGTGCTCGTCACCGTCGTGGCATGCACCTGCAGGCGGGCCACGACGCTGGACAGAGGCAGCCGACCCGCGCGACTGAAGGCGAGCAGGCGCAGCACCTCGAACCGTGCGAACGAAAGGCCGAAGGGCTTCAGCGCGGCATCCACTCTGGCCAACAGCAGCTGCTGCGCCCGCATCACCGAAGTCACAACGGTCATGCCGTCCGCAGCCTCCGACCACCCGTGCACCAGCCAC
This sequence comes from Microbacterium profundi, assembly GCF_000763375.1. Classification (NCBI taxonomy): domain Bacteria; kingdom Bacillati; phylum Actinomycetota; class Actinomycetes; order Micrococcales; family Microbacteriaceae; genus Microbacterium; species Microbacterium profundi. Next base: position 1,942,610 of record NZ_JPSY01000001.1, read on the forward strand.
TGCCGCTTCGCCTCGGCGAGCGGGTCGGTGGGCAGGGGGCGGGGGAGCGTCATGCTGTCTACGCTACCGTTTGCGCGATGGACCGAAGAATGTCGCTCTCTGTATACATTAGGGCGCTCATCCTGGGTTGCGATCGAAGTTTGGGCGCTCGATTGGCTACATAGGTACTCGTCTCGCTAGACTCGGCCCCAGTCGTGAGGAGCATTCGATGAAGATCTTCGTCTTGGTCAAAGAGGTGCCGGACACCTATGGCGATCGCAAGCTGAATCTGGAGACCGGGTTGGCGGATCGTGGGGCCGGTGATGTGGTGCTGGATGAGATCACCGAGCGTGCTCTGGAAGTCGCGTTGTCTTTTGCTGACAAGAACGATGGCACCGAGGTGGTCGCCCTCGCGATGGCTCCGGAGTCATCCACGGCATCCATTCGTCGCGCACTCGCGATCGGCGCGGGATCCGCTGTGCATGTCGTCGACGAGCAACTCGCCGGTGCCGACCTCGGACTGACCGCTGAGGCACTCGCCGCGGCCATCCGTCGGGCAGAGCCCGATCTGGTGATCACCGGAAACCTCTCCACCGACGGTTCCGGCGGTGTCATCCCCGCGATGCTCGCCGAGCACCTCGGCTATGCCCAAGCGACCGCCCTCAATGCCGTCGAGATCACCGCCGACGGTGTCTCCGGCACCCGTGCTGCCGACGACGGCTCGCAGCCGGTCTCGCTCTCGCTCCCCGCGGTGATCTCGATCACCGAGGCGTTGCCGGATGCGCGTTTCCCGAATTTCAAGGGCATCATGGCGGCGAAGAAGAAGCCGCTCGAGGTGCTCTCCCTCGACGACCTCGGTGTCTCGTCCGATCCGGCGGCGGCGCCGCGGACGATCATGACGACGGTCTCCGAGAAGCCCCCGCGCGCGGCGGGTGTGAAGATCACCGATGAGGGTGACGCCGGCGCGAAGCTGGTCGAGTACCTCGTGCAGAACAGGCTGGTGTGATGATGAGCTACCCCGACAACTCGATCCTTGTCCTCGTGGACGTGACGCCTGCGGGCGATGCGGCCAGTTCGACGGCTGCGCTCATCGGTGCGGCATCGACGATCGGGTCACCGGTCGCGCTGGTGCCGGGTGGATCCCAGAGCGCTGTGGATGCCGCGGCTGCCGCCGGTGCGTCGGTGGTGCTGACCGCGGCTGCGGATGCCGGGTCTCTCACGGTTCCGCTGGTCGACGCTCTGCAGGCCGCGTTCAAGAACGTGCAGCCGGATGCCGTGCTGGTGTCGAACTCGATCACCGGCCGCGATGTCGCCGGTCGCCTTGCGGTGCGCGAGAAGCTCGCGCTGTCGGTGGACGCGATCGGCGTCTCCCGCGACGATGAGGGCATCGTCGCGCACCACTCCGTCTATGGCGGCGCGTATCTCGTCGATTCCGCAGCGACCTATGGTGCTCCGGTCATCACCGTGCGCCAGGGCGCCGTGGACGTCCGTACCGAAGCCGTCGCATCCCCGACCGTCGAGGCGCTGGAGGTAGCGGCATCCGGTGCAGCCGCCGCGACCGCGGGGGCGATCGAGGTCGTGGAGGCGGAGTCGTCCCGGCCCGAGTTGCGTGGCGCGACGAAGGTCGTCTCGGGCGGTCGTGGTCTGGGTTCGAAGGAGCAGTTCGTGCTCGTCGAGCAGCTCGCCGACGCCCTGGGTGCCGCGATCGGTGCGTCGCGTGCCGCGGTCGACGCCGGGTACATCCCTTATGCGCACCAGGTCGGTCAGACCGGTGTGTCTGTTTCGCCGCAGCTGTATGTCGCAGTCGGGATCTCTGGCGCGATTCAGCATCGTGCTGGCATGCAGACGGCGAAGAACATCGTCGCGATCAACAAGGACGGCGAGGCACCGATCTTCGACGTCGCCGACTTCGGCATCGTGGGCGACCTGTTCAAGATCGTGCCGCAGGTGGTCGAGGCGCTCGAAGCACGGAAGAAGTAACCATGGCGACGCGGATGCTCAGGCGCGGCCTGCCGCGCGTGGCCGGCGGCGAGCCCTGGCCCCCCGCAGGTGACGTCGAGGTCGCGGATGCTGTGGCGCAGGATGCTGCGCCTGCTGAGGAGTCCGCTGCTGAAGAAGGCTTCGGCTCGCTGGCGCTCGCTCAACCCGTTTCGTCTCCTCAGGCTTCGCCCTCGTCGCTCAACGACCCGCAGGGGCAGGCCCCGCAAGCGGCGGCCCCGCCGGAGCAGGCCCCGCAAGCGGCGGCCCCGCCGGAGCAGGCCCCGCCGGGGGAAGCCCAGCGGGTGGAAGCTGAGCAGGGTTCGGGCCCGAGTGGAGCATCGCTGCGCCGCGGGCTACCCCGCACTTTGGGTGGGGAACCATGGCCCCCGGCCTCCGCCACCGCGCCCGTCCCTGCCGCAGCATCCGCCGCACCGTCCGCCCCCGCCGCACCGTCCGCTCCCGGCCCCAAGGTCGAGGCCCCGCGGGGCGTTGAGCGAGCCGAAGGCGAGACGAAACGGGTTGAGCAAGCGGAGCGCGTCGAAACCGCGGCAGCATCCGCAATCGAAACCTCGACTCCCGCGGCAGCATCCGCAGGTGACGCCCTCCGCCGGGGCCTGCCCCGCACGCCCGGTGGCGAGCCCTGGCCTCCTGCCGGTACGGCCGCCAACGCGGGTGTGGCTGTTCCGGCCGCTGCGTCTGTCGAAGCGTCCGGGGCTGCGGCAGCGACAACGAGCCCTTCGACAGGCTCAGGGATCGGCTCGACAGGCCCAGGGATCGGCGAAGTGGCATCGTCCGAGGTCATCCCGGCATCCACCACCGTCGCGACGGTCGATGTCAGCACTCCGCTGCCGTTCCAGCGCACGGTATTCCCGGGCAAGAACGCGTTCACGCGTCCGGCCCCGAAGCCGGAGCCGAAGCGCATCGGTCCGTTCACGAAGGTGCAGTGGGCTGGCGCGGTGATCGTCGGCGGTATCGGTCTGCTGGGCGCTGCCGCGATGGCTGTGCTGTTCGTGCGCTGGCTGCTGAGCCTGTCGGGTATGCAGGACTTCCTGCAGACCTATCCCGGCGAATACCACCTGCCCGAGGGTGCCCCGGTCGGGTTCCCGGGGTGGCTGGGCTGGCAGCACTTCTTCAACGTGTTCCTGATGGTGCTGATCATCCGCTCCGGTCTCAGCGTGCGAAACGACAAACGTCCGACCGCGTTCTGGACTGCGCGGGGCAAAGCGAAGAGCAAGATCAGCCTGACGCTGTGGTTCCACCAGTCACTCGACATCCTGTGGCTCGTCAACGGCATCATCTTCGTGATCCTGCTGTTCGTCACCGGGCAGTGGATGCGCGTGATCCCCACCAGCTGGGAAGTCTTCCCGAACGCGATCTCCGCAGTGCTGCAGTACATCTCGCTGGACTGGCCGACCGAGAACGGCTGGGTGAACTACAACTCGATCCAGCAGATCACCTACTTCGTGACGATCTTCATCGCCGCGCCCCTGGCCGCGATCACCGGTGTGCGGATGAGCGGTATCTGGCCGAAGAACGCGGACAAGCTCAACAAGGCCTACCCGGTCGAGTGGGCGCGTGCGCTGCACTTCCCCGTGATGCTGTACTTCGTCGTGTTCATCGCGATCCACGTCTTCCTCGTGTTCGCGACCGGAGCGCTGCGCAACCTCAACCACATGTACGCCGCGCAGGGCTCGACCGATCCGAACGCCTACGCCGACAACTGGACCGGCTTCTGGTTCCTCGTCGCATCCCTCGTCGTGATCGCCGCCGCATGGGTCGCGGCCAGACCGTTGGTCCTCGCACCCATCGCCAAGCTCTTCGGCAACGTCAGCGCCCGCTGATGACGACGGAATCTCCGCAGCCGATACGCGTCGACAACGACGGGATCGCGCTGATCGGTGACCACTGGCCCGCCGGTGACGACTCCAAGGGCAGCGTGCTTCTGCTGCACGGCGGTGGCCAGCGCAGGCACTCCTGGCGGGGAACAGGCGAGTGGCTGGCACGGGCAGGCTGGTCCGCATATGCCTTCGACGCGCGAGGACACGGCGAGAGCGACCGGTCTCCGAGCGGTGACTACGCGGTCTCGGCGCTTGTGGACGACGCGATCGCCATCATCGACAAGATCGAGGAGGCACCCGTGCTCGTCGGTGCTTCGATGGGCGGGATGACATCGCTGATCGCCGAGGGAGAGCGCGGCCCTCTGGCGCGAGGACTCGTGCTCGTCGACATCGTCGCGCGCATCGAGCCAGCGGGTGCATCGCGAATCCAGGAGTTCATGCGCGGAGCGCCGAACGGATTCGCGACGCTGGAAGAGGCATCAGACGCCATAGCCGCGTACAACCCGCATCGTGCGCGCCCGAAGTCACTCGACGGGCTGCGGAAGAACCTCGTTCAGCAAGACGACGGACGCTGGCACTGGCACTGGGATCCCCAGTTCCTGCAACGTGGCACCGAACCGGAACGAGAGGTCCGGCATGCTCGCGCCGCGGCCGCCGCACGGAACATCGCCGCGCCGACGCTTCTGGTGCGTGGTGCGCATTCCGACATCGTCAGTGATGAGGGTATGCAGGAGATGCGCGCACTGATTCCGCATGCGCAGGCCGTCGAGGTCAGCGCGGCCGGTCACATGATCGCCGGCGACGACAATGACGTGTTCACCGGAGAACTGCTCCGGTTCATCGATTCCACTGCGCTTCCGCGCTGACTCGGGCCTCGGCGCACGTGGCGTCTCAGCGCGTGAAGCGGACTTCGGTCAGCGTCTCGCCGAGGAACGGCTCGGTGTGGCTTGCGCCATCGAGAGCGAAGCCGTTGCGCGCGTAGAAGCGGTGAGCGCGGGGGTTGTCCTCCGCGACCCAGAGGTACAGCGGCTCGTCCTTCTCGACAGCCGCATCGAAGAGCTTCTGGCCGAGGCCGGTGGAGTGATACTCGCCGAGCAGGTAGATGAAGTACAACTCGCGGAACGCCGGAGCGTCCTTGTCGCGCGCAGGCCCCGAGCCGACGAAGCCGACGATCTCGCCGTCGACGAGCGCGGCGCTCATGCTGAAGTCATCACCCTGCGCAGCCCAGTGCGTCCAGAGCTCCGCCATGCGCCGGGGCGAGACGCGTTCGAGCGCAGCCTTGCTGATCAGGTGGTCGTAGGTCTCGTGCCAGCACTGCGCGTGCACGCGACCCAGAGCTTCCGCATCCACATCACGGACCGGACGGATGATGACTTCGGGCTGGGCTTCGGCGCTCATGCCCGTGACTCTACGCGCGCCTCGGGCGAAGGTGAAATCGAGCGACGTCGCTGTTCGATTCCCACAAAGGAGTTCGCGGATCATAAGCCGCTGGCTACTATCGTTCCTCGTGAACGTGATCTGGCGAACCCTTCTCGTGATGTGGCGTGCGCGCCGTCGACTGCGCCGAGAAGGGCAGCTCCCACCCGGCGACGTCGGACGGATCAGAGTGACGACCCTTCCCACCGACATCGATGTGCTGCGCCACATGAACAACGGCCGCTATCTGTCGCTGTTCGACCTCGGCCGCTGGGATCTGCTCGTGCGCACGGGTATGGCCGACGCGATGAAACGCAATGACTGGTACGCGGTCGTGTCCGCGGAGACCGTGACGTTCCGCAAATCGCTGCAGCTCTGGCAACGGTTCGACATCGAGTCGCGCCTGCTCGGTCATGACGACAAGGCGATCTATCTCGAGCATCGCGCCGTGGTCGACGGCGAGATCTACGCCAAAGCGATCATCCGCGCACGGATGCTCAAGCGCAGCGGCGGTACCCTGTCGCACCAGGAGCTGTTCGCCGCCGTCGGCAGGCCAGAGGGCCTTCCGGACGTCGAGGCGTGGGTGCACGAGTGGGCGACGGCATCCGCCCTTCCCTCGACCAGAGCAGTCGCCCTCAGCGTCTGGGAGTGAGCATGAGGACGCAGCGTCGTCGCGTGAAACGAACGTGATGGCCGCTGTGTGTCACCGCGCCATGATGCGGCCGCGCTCCTAGGCTGAACACATGTCAGAGTCGTCGCTGCGCGGAGCCGATCAACTCGCCGATCAGGCGGTCGAACTCGCGCGTCGCTGGATCGCCGAGGCGGCAGAGGCCGAGGTCGATCCTGCAGCCGCACGCCTGGCCGCCGTGCTGCAGGACAAGAACGGGCTTGCGTTCACGCTCGGTTTCGTCGACGGCGTCATGCGGCCAGAATCTCTGAGTGCCGCCGCCGCCCAGTTGCAGCGGATCGCACCGATCGTGCCAGACTTCCTGCCCTGGTATCTCCGCGGCGCGGTCCGCGTCGGCGGCGGCATCGCCCCGGTGCTCCCTGCACCGACGGTGCCGATCGCCCGGCGTGTGCTGCGCGAGATGGTCGGGCACCTCGTCGTCGACGCACGTCCGGCGAAGCTCGGCCCCGCCATCGAGAAGCTGCGGGAGACGGGCGCGCGGCTGAATCTCAACCTCCTGGGCGAAGCCGTGCTGGGTGAGGCGGAGGCGAAGCGCCGACTCGACGGCATCCATGATCTGATCAAGCGGGACGACGTCGACTACGTGTCGGTCAAGGTCTCGTCCGTCATCAGTCACGTGTCGATGTGGGCGTTCGACGAGATCGTCGACGCGGTCGCTGCGCGCCTGCTGCCGCTCTATCTCACTGCAGCATCGAACGGCACCTTCATCAACCTCGACATGGAGGAGTACCGCGATCTCGACCTGACGATCGCGGTGTTCACCCGCATCCTCGAAGACGACCGTCTGCTTCTTCTCGAGGCCGGCATCGTGTTGCAGTCGTACCTGCCCGATGCGCTCGAGGCGCTGCGTGAGCTCACCGCGTGGGCGAAGGCGCGCGTCGAGCACGGCGGCGCGAAGATCAAGACCAGACTCGTCAAGGGCGCGAACCTCGCGATGGAGCGAGTGGATGCCGTGATGCACGGGTGGCCGCTCGCCACGTACGACACCAAGCTCGACACCGATGCGAACCACCTGCGGCTGCTCGATGAGGCCCTGCGTCCGGAGAACACCGCCGCCGTGCGGGTCGGGGTCGCCGGACACAATCTGTTCGGTATCGCGCACGCCTGGCTGCTCGCCGGCGAACGCGGTGTGACGGACGACGTCGAGTTCGAGATGCTGCTCGGCATGGCGCAGGGGCAGGCTCAGGCCGTCTCGCGCGTCGTCGGCCCGGTGCTGCTCTATGTGCCGGTGGTGAAACCGCATGAGTTCGACGTGGCCATCAGCTACCTGGTCAGGCGCCTCGACGAGAGCGCTGCGCCGGAGAACTTCCTCTCCGCTGCATTCGAGCTGCACGCCGACGAGATCCTGTTCGAGCGGGAACGGCGGCGATTCCTGCAGGCCCTGGATCGTGCGGGTGACCGCACACTGCGGGTCGTCCCGTTCCGTATTCAGAACCGGCAGACGCCGGTGCACGAATCACTGAGACCGATGACTGCCGCGCCGAGCGACGACGCTGACCTCACCAAAGCGGTGCTCGGAATCGCACGCGGCTCGGACGGCTCCGATGGGTCGGACGGTGAGGCGTACGTCGAGACGGCGGTGTACTCCCGCCGCGAGGTGGACTCCGACTCCGCCGGGGCGCCGGGATTCGCGAACACCACCGACAGCGATCCTGTTCTTCCGGCGAACCGTGAGTGGGCAGACCGCATCCGTGCCCGGATGGAGGCGTCGACGGTCGGGGATGCCGCACTGCGCGACGCCAGGATCGACGATGCCGCCGTGCTGGAGCAGACGATCGCACGGGTGCGCGCCGCGGCGCCCGCGTGGGGCGCACGTCCCGCGTCCGAGCGCGCCGAGACGCTGCTGCGCGCCGCCGCCGCGCTGGAATCGCGTCGGGGCGAACTCATCGAGGTCGCGGCATCCGAGACCGGAAAGGTGTTCTCCGAAGCCGACATCGAGGTTAGCGAGGCCGTCGACTTCGCCCGCTACTACGGTGCGAAGGCCCGTGAACTGGATGCCGTCGCCGGCGCCGAGTTCGCGCCGTCCCGCGTCACTGTCGTCGCACCGCCCTGGAACTTCCCCATCGCGATACCCGCAGGCGGCGTGCTGGCTGCGCTCGCCGCCGGTTCCGGCGTGCTGTTCAAACCTGCGCCGCAGGCCAGGCGGTGCGCAGCGGTCGTCGCCGAAGCGCTCTGGCAGGCCGGCATCCCGCGAGACGTCCTCGCGCTCGTCGATGTCGAGGAGGGGGGCCTGGGGCAGCAGCTCATCGGGCATGAAGCAGTGGATCGCGTCATCCTGACCGGCTCGTGGGACACCGCTGCGCTGTTCCGCTCGTGGCGCCCCGACCTGCCGCTGCTCGCGGAGACCAGCGGCAAGAACGCGATCGTCATCGCGCCGTCGGCCGACCTCGACCTGGCCGTCGCCGATCTCGTGAAGAGCGCATTCAGCCACGCGGGGCAGAAGTGCTCTGCGGCGTCGCTCGCGATCCTCGTGGGCCCGATCGGCCGGTCCAAGCGCTTCGCGCGTCAGCTGGCGGACTCGGTGCGCTCGCTGAACATCGGCTGGCCCACCGACCCGCTCGCAGAGGTCGGCCCGGTCATCGAACCGCCGCAGGGCAAACTCGCCTGGGCGCTGTCAGAGCTCGAAGGCGATGAGAAGTGGCTGATCAAGCCCTCTCTGGTCGGCGGCGATGAGACCGGACGGCTGTGGCGGCCCGGCATCCGCCTCGGAGTGGACCCGGGATCGCGATTCCATCGCGAGGAGTTCTTCGGACCGGTATTGGGCATCATGCACGCTCCGACCCTTTCTGCCGCGATCGACCTGCAGAACGACGTCGCATACGGCCTGACCGCCGGGCTGCACACCCAGGATCCCGATGACCTCGCACTCTGGCTGGATCGGGTGCGGGCCGGAAATCTCTACGTCAACCGCGGAATCACCGGAGCGATAGTGCAGCGCCAGCCCTTCGGCGGCTGGAAGCGCTCCTCGGTCGGACCCGGTGCGAAGGCCGGCGGACCGAATTACCTGATCGGCCTGGGAACGTGGCGTTCGCTGCCTCGCGGCAGAGCCTCGAGCACGCTGCATCTGCGGGGGCTCGACAGCCGCATCTCGGGACTCATCGAGTCGGCGCAGTCCTCGCTGGACTTCGAGAGCTTCGAATGGCTGCGTCAGTCTGCGCTCTCGGATGCCGTCGCCTGGGATCGTGAATTCGGTCAGGTGCGTGACGTGTCGCAGCTCGGCGTCGAACGGAATCTGTTCCGCTACCGGCCGGTCCCGGTGATCGTGCGCGCGACCGCGGACGCACCGCTGCAGGACGTGCTGCGGGTCGTGCTCGCCGGCATCCGCTCCGGGGCCGGGTTCTTCGTGTCCATCGCCGACGGACTTCCCGCCGCGGTGCGCAGTGCGCTCAGCGACCTCGGCGCGCGCATCGCTGTCGAGAGCGACGAGGAGTGGATCGAGCGGATGCTGCGACGCGAGGAACCGTCCGCGGATGAGATCCTCCCCGCCGACCACCCGAACCGTGCCTCGGGCAACCGGGTGCGACTCGTCGGCGGGCGCAGCGCCGTCGCCGCACTGCACCGCTCGCTGGCAGAGGCCACGGGAGGCGATCCGGATCTCGCCGTCTACGACGACGAGGTCACATCGGCAGGTCGATTGGAGCTGCTGCCCTTCCTGCATGAGCAGGCGATCAGTATCACCGCGCACCGCTTCGGCAACCCCGATGACTGGAGCTCGGACGTCATCTGAGCGGTCGCGTTTCTCGATGTAAAAGATTCTTGACATGGATGCTGTGACGGCAGTATCTTCAAGATGTCAAGAATTTTTTACATCGGAGGTGCGTCATGGTCTACACGGAACGCAACACCTGGTCGACGCTGATCGCCGCGACCGTCATCATCCCCGGCTACATCGTCGTCGTCCTCCAACAGGCGGCCGGCGGGCCGCTCACATCGGTCGACTGGTTCCCGATCATGCTGTGGGCGATCGGGATCAGCATCGCTGCCACGATCGTGCTCAGCATCCTCTGGGGGATCGTCGCAGGGCTCCGAGACCCGAAGGGCGCGACCACCACCGACGTCCGCGACCGTGACATCGACCAGATGGGCGGTCGCGTCGAGCACGCGCTGCTGGTGATCGCAGGTCTCGGTGTCATCGCGCTCTGCGCTGTGGGCGCCGACGTCTTCTGGATCGCTAACGCGATGTTCCTCGGCTTCGCGATCTCCACATTCATCGGCAGCATCGCGAGGATCATCGCCTACCGCCGGGGGCTCATCTGATGGTCAAGCCCACGCTCGTCACCAACAGCATCCGCTCACGACGGGAAGAAGCCGGAATCACCCAGGTCGACCTCGCCGGCCGCATCGGCGTCACCCGGCAGACGCTCATCGCCATCGAGCAGGGCCGATACTCGCCCACGCTCGAACTCGCCTTTCAGATCGCCCGCGCATTCGAGGTCGGCATCGACGACCTCTTCCAGTACCCGGAGGATTGAGATGAACACGACCATCGCCAAGAGCATGCCCGCCTGGCTGAACGACGAGTACGGATCAGCGAGCGGCACCCGGCGCGAGACCGTTCGGACGCCGGAGCCGCGGCGCGGCGAAGTGCTGCTGCGCATCCGCGCCACAGCGCTCAATGCCGCCGACGTGCGGGTGATGCTCGGCGACCCGCTTCTGCTCCGGCCGGTGTTCGGCCTGCGCAGGCCCAAGCAGGCGATCAGAGGTATCGACGTCGCAGGTGCGGTCGTCGCGGTCGGCGAGGACGTCGACCCGGCTCTCATCGGAGATGAGGTACTGGTGGAACTCGACGCCGGCGGCGGACTCGCTCCCTACGCCGCCGCGCGCGCCGATCGGCTCGTCGCACGACCGGATGCGCTCGCGCCGGAGCTCGCAGCGACCCTTCCGATCGCGGGCGGCACCGCCGTTCAGGCTCTCGACGTCGCGGGTGTCCGTGAGGGACAGCGCGTTCTCGTGATCGGCGCGTCCGGGGGAGTGGGCACCTTCACCGTGCAACTGGCCGCCCTTCGTGGCGCGGAGGTATGGGCGACCTGCGGCGAGACCAATCGCGCGCTGGTGGAATCGCTCGGAGCGACCCGCACCTTCGACTACCGCACGACCGATCTGTCGACGCTCCCCGCGACCTTCGACGCGATCATCGACATCGCAGGTGGTGCACCGCTTCGCCAGCTGAAGCGGCTGCTCGCGCCGACCGGCGTCATCGCGATGGTCGCGGGTGACGGAGGTCACGTGCTCGGCCCGATCCCACGGATGCTGCGTGCGGTGTTCCTGTCGATCGGATCGCGGCGCCGCATCCGTCCCGTCGCCGCGGTGTCGAAGCGCGACATCAACGAGCAGTTGGTGGCGCTCGCCGCCGACGGGAGGATCACGCCGGTGATCGAGCAGATCCTCCCGTGGGACGGCGCGGCGGACGGCCTCGCGCGGCTCGAGTCCGGGCACACTGTCGGCAAGGTCGTCGTGCGCGGTCGCGAGGAATAGGCAGAAGTCGTGTCCGGTGGACGCGTCGCTGGCGCATCCACAGGCTCGGATGTCAGAATGAACACTGGCGTGCCTGCGTCGCATCTTCCCTGCCAATGTCAGCATTGAATGGCGGGTCGAACTTCCGCCGGGCCCCTGGACAGCGTCCGCCGCATCTCTTCGAGGAGCAAGATGTCGACGCCAGAAACCGTCACCGCACCCAGCCCGATCCCTGAGCCTGCCGAAGGGCGCACTGCGCATCACCGGCGGTACCTGATGTGCCGGCCCGAGCACTTCACGGTCAGCTACAAGATCAACCCGTGGATGGAGCCGGCGAAGCCCACCGACACCGCGAAGGCCGTCGCGCAGTGGCAGATGCTGCACGATCTGTACCTGGAGCTCGGCCATGAGGTCGAGCTGATCGACCCGCTCGAGGGCTTCCCCGACATGGTCTACACCGCCAACGGCGGCTTCGTGATCGACGGGCGCGCCTACGTGCCGAAGTTCCGCTTCGTGGAGCGCGCCGGAGAAGCTCCGGCGTTCGCCGACTGGTTCCGCGCCGGCGGATTCGACACGGTCGAGCCGGAAGAGGTCAACGAGGGCGAGGGCGACTTCCTGCTCGTCGGCGACACGATCCTCGCGGGTACGGGCTTCCGTTCGACGGGCGACAGCCACCGCGAGGTGGGCGAGGTGTTCGGCCGTGAGGTCGTCTCCCTGAACCTCATCGACCCGCGCTTCTATCACCTCGACACCGCCATCTCGGTGCTCGACCCCGTCGAGGGGGCAGCGAACGGCGGCCCGGAGCGCGCGAACATCGCGTACCTGCCCGGCGCCTTCGACGACGCCAGTCGCGCGATCCTGGAGGAGCGCTTTCCCGATGCCATCCTCGTCGCCGATGCGGACGGCGCAGTGTTCGGACTGAACTCGGCGAGCGACGGATACAACGTCATCATTTCGCCCCGCGCCACCGGCTTCGAGAAGCAGCTGCGCGAACGCGGCTACAACCCGATCACCGTCGACCTGTCCGAGCTGCTACTCGGCGGCGGAGGTATCAAGTGCTGCACGCTCGAGCTGCGTGCGGCCCGCGACTCGGAGGCGGACGCATGACCCTTCGACAGGCTCAGGGATCGGCTGCGGTGGGCACCGAGGTGCACGTCGCGAGCAATTACAGTCCGCTGCCCGTCACCGTCGCATCTGGTGAGGGTGCCTGGCTCACCGACGTCGAGGGCAAGCGGTACCTCGACCTGCTCGCGGCGTACTCGGCAGTGAACTTCGGCCACCGGCATCCGGATCTCGTGGCCACGGCGAAAGCGCAGCTCGACCGCGTGACGCTTGTGAGCCGTGCGTTCATGAGTGACCGGCTCGAGCCCTTCGCAGACGCTCTCGCACGGCTGTGCGGCAAGGAGATCGTGCTGCCGATGAACACCGGCGCCGAAGCCGTCGAGACGGGCATCAAGGTCGCCCGCGCCTGGGGCTACCGGGTCAAGGGCATCGCGCCGGGCAAGGCGCGCATCGTCGTCGCCGCCGGCAACTTCCACGGCCGCACCACCACGATCGTGAGTTTCAGCGACGACGAGTCGGCGCGCGATGACTTCGGGCCGTACACTCCCGGCTTCGACGCGGTGCCGTTCGGAGACGCGGATGCCGTCGCCGCCGCCATCACGGATGACACGGCGGCAGTGCTCGTCGAGCCGATCCAGGGCGAGGCCGGCGTGATCATTCCGCCTGAGGGCTATCTCGCGCGCGTCCGCGAGATCTGCACCGAGAAGAACGTGCTCTTCATCGCGGATGAGATCCAGGCCGGCCTCGGCCGCGTCGGCGAGACGTTCGCATGCGACCGCGAAGGCGTCGTCCCCGATCTCTACCTGCTGGGCAAGGCTCTCGGTGGCGGCATCCTTCCCGTGTCTGCCGTCGTCGGCGACCGCGACGTGCTCGGTGTCATCCGGCCGGGGGAGCACGGTTCGACGTTCGGCGGCAACCCACTCGCGGCTGCTGTCGGACTGCGCGTCGTCGAGATGCTGGAGACGGGCGAGTTCCAGGAGCGCGCACGCACGCTCGGAGCGCACCTGGACGAGGGGCTGCAGAAGCTCATCGGGAACGGCGTCACGGCTGTACGCGTCGCGGGCCTGTGGGCCGGTGTAGACATCGATCCCGCCCGCGGCACCGGCCGGGAGATCAGCGAGAAGCTGATGGACCGCGGCGTGCTCGTCAAGGACACCCACGGCCAGACGATCCGCATCGCGCCGCCGCTGGTCATCCGCAGCACCGAGATCGACTGGGCGCTCGAGCAGCTGAGGCTGGTGCTCGAGGGCTAGCAGCGGTTTCGGCTCGCTGCGCTCGCTCAACCCGTTTCGTCTTCGGCGCTTCGCGCCTTCGCTCAACGACCCGCGAGAGGATTCTGCGCGTCGTTGGGCTTCGCACCTTCCCTAAAGGACCCGCGAGGAAACTCTCTGCGGGTCGTTGAGCGAGCGAAGCGAGACGAAACGGGTTGAGCGAGCCGCAGGCGAGTCGAAGCCGTCGACCGTGCTCAGCGCACGGGAGGCTCCTGATCCTCCCCGTGCGAGGGGATGTCCTGGTCGTCGTGAGCAGACAGCTCGTCCGCCGACACCAGGTCGTCGACGTCGAGCATCGCAGGGCCGGCATCCGCTCGGCTCTCCGCGCTGAGCAGTTCCACCGGGATGCGGATCGGCGTGGTCGGCGCGACCGGCAGCCCGAGGCGGCGCTGGAGGTTTCTCAGCCAGCGCGGCTGCGCCCCGAGCAGCCCCGTCTCGTCGCGTGCCTCGACCTCGAGGCCGTAGTAGTCGCCGATCTTGTCGATGAGCTGGGCCCGTTCTGCCCGCGCATACGCGCGCCGCTCGCGTATGAACGCCACCATCGTCGACCAGCAGATCAGCAGCATGACGATACTGAAGGGCAGAGCGATGGTGATGGCCGCCGTCTGCAGGGCGGTCAGACCGCCCGCGAGCAGCAGTGCGATGGCGAGTGCCGCGGTGATCAGCACGAAGAACGTGCGGATCCAGCGTTTCGGATTCTGCTGCCCGCCGGTCGCGATCATGCCCATCACGAGCGCGCCGGAGTCCGCCGACGTGATGAAGAAGATCCCGATGAGCAGGATGACTCCGATCGTGACGACCTGTGTTCCTGGCACGTACTCGAGCATCTGGAAGAGTGCGCCCTGCAGGTCGACCTCGCCGTCGGCGTTCAGCAGCGCCCCGGGCGTCTGAAGTTCAATCGCGAGCGCGGATCCGCCCAGGACCGAGAACCAGAGGATGCCGAGGAGCGTCGGAACGAGGATGACGCCGGCGACGAACTCGCGCACGGTGCGTCCCTTCGACACTCGCGCGATGAAGATGCCCACGAACGGCGCCCACGAGATCCACCAGCCCCAGTAGAACGATGTCCACTGCGCCTGCCATTCCTCGCCGGCCGTGCCCTGGAACGCGCTGACATTGAAGGAGAGACCGACGAAGTTCTGGATGTAATAGCCGATCGACTGCACGAAGTCGCGCAGCAGGAACTCGCTCGGTCCCATGACGAGCAGATACAGCACGAGGAGTCCTGCGAGCACGAGATTCACCGTGGAGAGCAGCTTCATGCCCTTGGTGAGTCCTGACAGGACGGACATCAGCACGAAAACGGAGATGATCAGGATCACGACGACCTGTGTCGTCTCATCGGGGTTCGCGATACCCGCGACTCCGAGGCCGGAACTGATCTGAATGACACCGAGACCCAGCGACGTGGCCACGCCGAAGAGCGTGCCGACGAGGGCGATGACGTCGATCGCGTGGCCCCACCCGCCCTCGACACGCTTGCCGAGCAGCGGTTCGAGCGTCCACCGGATCGAGATGGGACGGCCCCGACGGTGGATGGCGTACGCAAGAGCGAGGCCGATCACGATGTAGATCGACCAGGCATGCACGCCCCAGTGCAGATATGTCTGACCGAGAGCGGCCTGTGCCAGCTGCTCCGGAGTGCCGGTCACGCCCGGACGCGGGGTGGCGAAGTGGGTCAGCGGCTCTGACACACCGTAGAACACCAGGCCGATGCCCATGCCGGCAGCGAACAGGAGCGAGAACCAGCTCAGCAGCGAGAACTCCGGCTCGTCATCATCTTTTCCGAGCTTGATGTCGCCGAAGCGACTGAATCCGAGGTACAGGCTGAACGCGACGAAGACCGCGGCGATGAGCACGTAGTACCAGTTGAAGGCGTTGACGATCGTGGTCTGGATGTTCTTGAACAGTGCCTCGGCGATGTCCGGCGCGATGAGTGTGAAGGCGACGAAGACGATGATGATGGCGGAGGCCGGCCAGAACACCCAGCGCTGCACCGGGGGGAGAGACCGGCGAGGCGCTGCCACAGCATCCGGTGAGGCGGTCGAGGCCGACGGGGGACGGTACTGACCGTTTGCGTTCTCCGGTTCGCTCATCCCACCACGCTAGTCATGCGCGGCGGAGAACGGGAGCCTCAGTCCGCGCGAAGGGTACGGATCGGTGTGGTGGCGGCCGCGACCTCGTCACTGAACTCCACGGGGTCGGCGCGCATCACGGAGATCGGCCGCGTCTCATCCAGCGTCAGGCGGAAGCGGGTGTTCTTCTGACGGTGCAGACGCCCTGAGGCCAGCATCCACGTCACACCCACCGCCATGGCGACGAGTCCCGCGATGCCGCCGAACATGATCGATGCCCGAGGGCCCGCCACATCCGTGATCCAGCCCGCGATGGGCGCGCCGATCGGCGTCGACCCCATGACGACGGCCATGTACAACGCCAGCACGCGTCCGCGCAGTGCGGGGTCGGTCGTGGTCTGGACGTAGCCGTTGGCGGTGGTGAGCATGGTCACGGTGGAGAATCCGACGAAGATCAGGACCGCGGCGTAGCTCCAGTAGCTCGGCATCCAGGAGGAGATCATCGATGCCAGCCCGAAACCGCCCGCAGCGATCACCAGCACGCGGATGCGCGCCCTGTCCCGCCGTGCGGCCAGCAGGGCACCCGCGAGGGAGCCGATCGCCAGCACCGAGCTGAGCACACCGTATCCGTCCGCCTCGCGTCCGAACTCCAACGCCATGGTCGAGGCGTAGATCGGGAAGTTCATGCCGAACGCGCCGATCAGGAACACCATCACGAACGTCACCTTGAGATCGCTCCGGCCCCAGACGTAGCGGAAGCCCTCGGCGAGACGCGTGCGCCCGGTGTTCTTGATGCGGGGAAGCAGCTCGCGGGAGCGGATCAGCACGAGCGCGACGAGCATCGCGAGGAAGGTCGCCGCGTTGATCACGAACACCCAGCCCGTGCCGACCGCGACGATGAGCAGGCCTCCGACGGCGGGACCGATGAGCCTCGCCATGTTGAACGACGCCGAGTTCAGCGCCACGGCGTTCGAAGCATCGCCCACCGTGACCATGTCGGAGACGAACGCCTGGCGTGCGGGTGCATCGAAGGCGTTCGTGATGCCGAAGGCCAGTGCGAAGCAGAACATCAGCGGCAGCGTCATGACTCCGGTGAGCAGCAGGGCCGCGACGCCGATTGCGAGCCCCATCAGTACCGTCTGTGTGAGCAGCAGGATCTTGCGCCGGTCGAATCGGTCGGCGACCCAGCCGGTGAGACTGACCAGCACCAGGGGCGGCCCGAACTGCAGCGCCATGGTGAAGCCCATCGCGGTGGCGTCGTTGTCGGTCAGCTCGGTGAGCACGACCCAGTCCTGCGCGGTTGCCTGCATCCAGCCGCCGACGTTCGACACCAGAGCGCCGAGGAACCAGATCCGGTAGTTGAACGAGCTGAAGGAGCGGAACATGGCGGTCATCGTTCTGCCACCTTCCGCATCAGGGATGCCGCTTCTCGGAGCGTGCGCAGCTCGTCGTCGGTGAAGTCGAACTCGGCGAGCGCATCGGCCAGCGCGGCATCGCGCTTCTGCACGGTCGCGGCGACGATCTCGGTGCCGGTGTCGGTGATCTCGATGTAGACGCGCCGCCGGTCCTCGTCGCTCGGCACGCGGACGACGTGGCCGCTCTCGGCCAGCGCATCCACGATGTTCGACATCGTCGGCGCGCTCACGCGCTCTCGTTGGGCGAGCTCGCCCACCGGCAGTCGGCCGTTGCCGCGCAGGCAGGCGAGCACGGCGAACTGCGCGTCACTGATGCTGTCGACGGCGCGCTCGCGGCGCAGGCGCCTGGCGAGGCGGAAGGTCGCCAGGCGCAGATCGGTGGCGGTCGCGTGCAGAAGGTCATCCGGTTCAGTCATTACTTAGGTAGTCTAACTAAATTTCCTGAGAATGGGGGCAGAATGGATGCCGTGAACATCGCACTCGAACTCGCCGTCCAGGACCCGGCCGGCGTTCGCGTCGCACGTGAGGTCGGCGCTGCGCGCGTCGAGCTGGCCCAGGCACTCGCACTCGGCGGCCTCACGCCGTCGCCGGCGACACTCGAACTCGCACGCGAGGCGGCGGGGGAGGACGGCCCTGAGATCCATGTGCTGATCCGCCCGCGTGCCGGCGGGTTCCACTACGACCCGGACGAGATCGCCGTGTCTGTGCGCGACGTGGCATGGGCGGTCGCCAACGGCGCTGACGGCGTGGTCATCGGCGCACTCGATGCATCCGGTGAACTCGATCTCGATGCGATGGCGAGACTGCGAGACGCCGCGGGCGAGGCCTCGGTCACGTTGCACCGTGCGATCGACGTCACCGCCGATCCCGCGGCGACGCTGGAGCGTGCCATCGGTCTCGGTCTGCGGCGTGTGCTGACCTCCGGCGGGGCCTCGACCGCGATCGAGGGCGTCGAGACTCTGCGCGCACTCGTGACGGTCGCAGGCGGCCGCATCCAGGTCATGGCGGGAAGTGGCGTGGTGGCCGGCAGTGCTTCTGCTCTCGTGGCGACCGGTGTCGACGCGCTGCACTTCTCGGCGAAGCGCGCTGTCGCCGGCGACGGGCCCGGCATCCGTATGGGGTCGGCCTCGGATGGTGTCGGAGGCTACGAGGTCACCGACCGCATTGCAGCCTTCGCCGTGCGGGAGGCGCTCGGAATCTGAGCGGATGCGGCGGCGGTGGCTGCCGACGGATGAACGGCGGTTGCGGTGCATCCGACATCTCGCTGACGCGGACGCGCCTGATACGTAGACTCGACGCATGCCCCAGACCTCGGAGTTCACCGACGCGCACGGCGTCGCGATCGTCTACGACGTCCACGAGGCGGTGGGGGCGTCCCGCGGGGTCGTGCAACTGCTGCACGGCGTCGGCGAGCACGCCGGCCGTTACTCGGCGCTGATCGCCGCGCTGACCGGTGCCGGCTTCATCGTGTACGCCGACGATCATCGCGGGCATGGACGCACCGGCATCCGCCAGCACGACGGCGAATCGGCGAAACTCGGCAAGCTCGGCAAGGGCGGGATGCGTGCCGCGAAGGACGCGATCTGGCAGCTCACCGGCATCATCCGCGAGGAGCATCCCGACCTGCCTCTGGTGCTGCTCGGGCATTCCTGGGGGTCGTTCCTCGCGCAGATGCTCGTCAACGATCATCCGGAGGCGTGGGATGCCGTGATCCTCTCCGGCTCGGCGCTTCGCACGCCGCGCGATCTCAACGCCGCACCGTTGAACGCGCGATGGGAGGCCGCGGAGGCGTCCGGCTACGAATGGCTCAGCCGCGATGCCGCGGTGTGGAAGATGTTCGACGACGACCCGCTCACCACGAACGTGCCGCTGCTGAAGCTGTTCGGCCCCGTCGAGGCGCTGAAGCTGTACGGGCGGCCGGCGAAGGATCTCGGGCGCGACATCCCGATGCTGCTGCTGGTCGGTCGCGACGATCCGGTAGGTGGCCCGCACAGCGTGCACAAGCTCGCCGAAGAGTACCGCAGCCGCTCGGGCCTCACCGACGTCACGACGCTGGTGTATCCGGATGCGCGGCACGAGATCTTCAACGAACTGCAGCAGGACGAGGTGCGCGCCGACCTGCTCGCCTGGCTCGACAAGCACATCGCCGCGCCCGCCGATGGCGCTGCGGCATAAGCTGGACTCGTGCATGGTGAGTACAAGGTCCCCGGTGGAAAGCTCGTCGTCGTCGATCTCGAGGTCGAGGACGGTCGACTGACCGACTTCCGCCTCGCCGGCGATTTCTTCCTCGAACCAGACAGCGCTCTCGAAGACATCAACGCGGCGGTCAACGGACTGCCTGTCGAGACGGATGCCACGGCCATCGCCGCGGCGGTCCGCGAGGCGCTGCCCGCGGGGGCCCAGCTGCTCGGCTTCAACCCCGAATCGGTCGGCACCGCCGTGCGCCGCGCACTCGTCACTGCTCCGGGCTGGCGCGACTTCGATTGGGAGATCGTGCACGAGAAAGCCGTCTCGCCGCGCATGAATCTCGCGCTCGACGAGGTGCTCACGTCCCGCGTCGGCGAGGGCCGTCGCCGGCCGACGTTGCGGATCTGGGAGTGGGACGAGTCGGCCGTCGTGATCGGCTCTTTCCAGTCGTACCGCAATGAAGTCGATCCCGAAGGCGCCGCCAAGCACGGCTTCGACGTCGTCCGACGCATCTCCGGCGGCGGGGCGATGCTCATGGCGGCCGGTCAGATCATCACCTATTCGCTGTACGTGCCGGCATCCCTCGTGCAGGGCCTGACGTTCGCCGATTCCTACGCGTTCCTCGACGACTGGGTACTGCAGGCCTTGAAGTCGGTCGGTATCGACGCGACCTACCAGCCGCTCAACGACATCGCGAGCCCCACCGGTAAGATCGGCGGGGCGGCGCAGAAGCGCCTCGCGAACGGTGGCGTGCTGCACCACGCGACGATCTCCTACGACATCGACGGCCAGGTCATGACCGAGGTGCTGCGCATCGGACGCGAGAAGCTCAGCGACAAGGGCACCACCTCCGCTGCGAAACGCGTCGATCCGCTGCGCACGCAGACCGGCCTCAGCCGGGCCGAGATCATCGAGATCTTCAAGGCGACTTTCCGATCGCTGACGGATGCCGAGGACGGTGCGATCACCGCCGACGAGTATGCCGATGCCGAGGCCCTAGTGGAGTCGAAGTTCTCGACCGACGCATGGCTGCACCGCGTACCGTGACAGTCTCTCATCCGGTCCCTGAGCCTGTCGAAGGATCCGTCTCGATCATCCAGGGCGACAACCTCGCGATCGCGAAGACGCTGCCCTCGGCATCCTTCACGCTCGTCTATCTCGACCCGCCGTTCAATACGGGCCGCGCGCAGAATCGCCAGGTCGTGACCGCCCGTCGCGCGTTCACAACTCCTCAAGAACCGACCGAACTCGTGGGTTCAGATGCCGAAACCGGTGAATCTGTTGAGGCTTCGAGGAATTCTGAACAGCAGGCGCGGAAGGAAATCCGGAACGGCTTCCACGGGCACGCTTACGAGCGCGTGCGCGGCATGCTGCGCAGCTACGACGACAGCTTCGATGACTACGGCGACTTCCTCATGCCCAGACTCGAGGAGGCCTGGCGCCTGCTCGCCGAAGACGGCACGCTCTACCTGCATCTCGATTACCGCGAGGCGCACTACGCCAAGGTGATGCTCGACGCCGTGTTCGGGCGCGACTGCTTCCTCAACGAACTCATCTGGGCCTACGACTACGGCGCCAAGTCCCGTAGGCGCTGGCCGACCAAGCACGACACGATCCTCGTCTACGTGAAGACGCCGGGTGGGCACGTCTTCAACTCCGACGACATCGACCGCGAGCCGTACATGGCGCCAGGGCTCGTCACCGCTGAGAAGGCGGCGCGCGGCAAGCTGCCCACCGACGTCTGGTGGCACACGATCGTGCCGACGACGGGGCGCGAGAAGACCGGCTATCCGACTCAGAAGCCCGAGGGCATCATCCGCCGGATCGTGCAGGCCTCGAGCAGGCCGGGTGACCGGGTGCTCGACCTCTTCGCCGGCAGCGGCACGACAGGGGCGGTGGCATCCGCCCTCGGCCGCGAAGCCGTGCTCGTCGACGACAACCCGGAAGCCGTGCACGTCATGACGCAGCGGATGCCGCACGCCGAGGTCACGACCTTCTGAGCACCCTGCCGTCCTGAAGTTCCAGGACGTCGTCCACGGCGGTGAACTCCGCGACGTCGTGCGTCACGGCGAGCACCATCATCGCGCTGCTCGCGCAGAGCTTCATCGACACCGATATTGTGGCAAGGGCCTCTCACACCGTCGACTTCACTGAGAACTGACCCATTCCAGGAGGAACCATGATCATCGACAAGGCTGAAGTCATCGTCACCAGCCCGGGGCGCAACTTCGTGACGTTGCGACTGACGACGGACGAGGGGCACGTGGGCATCGGCGATGCCACTCTGAACGGCCGCGAGCTCGCAGTGGTGAGCTACCTCAGGGACCACGTCGTGCCGCTGCTGATCGGCCGCGACGCGCACCGCATCGAGGACACCTGGCAGTTCCTGTACCGCTCGGCGTACTGGCGTCGGGGCCCGGTGACGATGGCGGCGATCGCATCGGTCGACATGGCGCTGTGGGACATCAAGGGCAAGGCCGCGGGGATGCCGGTATACCAGTTGCTCGGCGGTGCGAGCCGTACCGGGCTGATGGCATACGGCCACGCATCCGGTAAGAGCCTGCCCGAACTGTTCGACTCGATCCGCTCGCACCAGGAGCAGGGATACCGCTCCATTCGCGTGCAGACCGGCGTGCCGGGCCTGAAGGCGATCTACGGCATCGCGTCGCAGGCCGCCGACACCGCCGATGGCAGCATCCGCTACGACCACGAGCCGGCCCGTCGCGGCGCGACTCCGACCGAGGAGGACTGGGACACCCGCGCGTACATGCGTCATCTGCCCGGCGTCTTCGAGGCCGTGCGCAACGAGTTCGGCCCCGAGCTGCCACTGCTGCACGACGGACACCACCGGATGACGCCGATCCAGGCCGCACGCCTCGGCAAGGACCTCGAGCCCTACGACCTGTTCTGGCTCGAGGACTGCACGCCGGCCGAGAACCAGGAGGCGCTGCGTCTGGTGCGTCAGCACACGACCACTCCGCTGGCCATCGGTGAGATCTTCAACACGGTGTGGGACTTCAAGGACCTGATCCGCGAGCAGCTGATCGACTACGTCCGCGGCGCTGTCACCCACATGGGCGGGATCTCGGCGTTGAAGAAGACGCTGGACTACGCGGCCCAGTACCAGATCAAGTCCGGCATGCACGGACCGACCGACATCTCGCCGGTCGGCATGGCCGCCGCGATGCACCTCGGGCTCAGCATCCACAACTTCGGGATCCAGGAGTACATGCAGCACTCCGCCCAGACGAACGAGGTCTTCCAGCAGTCCTTCACCTGGGAGAACGGCATGCTGCACCCGGGTGACCAGCCGGGCCTCGGCGTCACTCTCGACGTCGACGAGGCGGGCAAGTACCCGTACGAGCAGGCGTACCTGCCGTACAACCGCCTTGCTGACGGAACCGTTCATGACTGGTGAGGCGGGAGCGGGCGAGCCCCTGATCTGCGTCATGGGAGTCTCGGCCGCGGGCAAGTCCACGGTCGGGATCGCACTGGCTTCCGCGCTCGGCGTGAGTTTCGAAGACGCCGACCCGCTGCACTCCGAAGCCAACCGCGCGAAGATGAACGCGGGGACGCCACTGACCGACGAGGACCGCTGGTCGTGGCTCGATGCGGTGGGCGGCCGGTTCGCCGCCCACGAGAGCGATGGTCTCGTCCTGGCCTGCAGTGCACTGCGTCGCGCCTACCGGGATCGCATCCGTGCGGCCGCGCCCGACGTGCTCTTCGTGCACCTGCACGGCTCGAGGGAGCTGCTCGGCAGTCGCGCGGCCGCGCGGACGGGCCACTTCATGCCGCCCGCGCTCCTCGAATCGCAGCTCGCGACGCTGGACGAGCTCGAGCCCGACGAGGCAGGCATGGTCGTCGTGGTCGACAAGACGCCGGAGGAGATCGTGCGCGAGATCCTCGACCGCCTCGGCGTGGCCTCGACTCGCTGACTGAAGCCTCGGGGTCGCCTCGATTCGCTAACTGAAGCGTCGGGGTCGCCCCGATTCGCTGACTGAAGCGTCGGGGTCGCCCGATTCGCTGAAGAAAGAACAGTTTCGGGGCTTCAGGTCGCCCGGAAGCCCCGAAACTGTTCTTCCATCAGCAGTGCGGATGATGGGGCGGCCTCACAGCAGCGCGAGCACGCTGTCGTACGCATCCTCGGCCACCTCGGCCCTGTCGCCGTCGAACACCCGCGCGATGCCGGGCGCCGTCGACCAGGCCGGCCAGCCCGGATCCCCATCCGTGATGAAGCGCACGGCAGCCGAGTGCATCTCGTCGGCGAGTGACTGGGGCGGATGGGGCCCCGCGAGGGCATCCACCCGCTCCCGGTCGAGACCGTCGAACCAGAACGGCACGTCGAGGCAGTGGCACGCCCAGCCCTTGGTGGGGGAGACCCAGCTGAACCGGTACGCCCAGGTCGCGGCATCCGCGCCGCTCCTGGCCTCGGCAACGCGGGGAACGACGATGCGGAAGATGTGGTCGCTGATGTAGCGGCCGACCATCGCCGCGGTGCCGAGAGCGCGCTGCGGCCCGTTCGCCTCGAGGTAGGCGCGCCGCGCGTTGCGATCGCGGAGGAACGAACGCAGCAGCAGTGCCGCCGGGATCAGGCGCAGAGCGTTGCGCTCGCGCTCGGCGACCATCGTGAACTCGTCATCCGCGGCACCGAGCAGCAGTGGCTTGTCGCTGCCGATCCCCGCGCGCAGGGCGTCGACGGTCGGTCGCGCGATGAGTTCGCCGTCGACCATGGGCCCCCAGGACAGACCGTTCACGAGCTGATCTGTCATCGCAGCCAACCCCCGTTTGGCGCTCGCGGCCTTGCCCTGCAGACCGTGCAGCACGGCCTCGTCGACGGAGCGGAAGCCGTCGACATCGGCGGCGACGCCGGCGAGGGCAGCCAGCCGTGTCGAGCGCGCCCGCGCCTCGCCCAGCGGCACATCCGCCAGCGCGCCCGAGATCGAGAGCGCCCGATGGAACAGGTGCTGTGCCGACGGCATCCCGAGCAATGCCAGCACTGCACCGCCGCCCGCGGACTGCCCGCCGATCGTCACGCGGTTCGGGTCGCCGCCGAACGCCGAGATGTTCTGCTGCACCCATTCGAGAGCGGCGATCCAGTCGAGCACGCCGCGGTTGTGGGGCGCGCCCTCGATGAAGCCGAACCCGTCGAAGCCGAGCCGGTACGAGATCGACACCGTCACGACGCCGTCGCGATTGAAGGTGCTGCCGTCGTACCAGGGGCTCGCGGGGGAGCCCTCGGTGTAGCCGCCGCCGTGGATCCACACGAGCACCGGCAGCGACGCGTCCAGTGAAGGCGTGAAGACATTCACGTTCAGGGTGCTCTCGCCGGCGATCGCGGGCTCGGGGATGAGCGTGTCGGTGCCCGTCCTGCGCAGCGCGGTGGCGCCGTACTCGGTGGCGTCGCGCACGTCGGTCCACGGCTCGGGTGGCGCGGGCGCCGCATATCGGAGGTCGCCGATGGGCGCTCGGGCGAACGGGATGCCGAGGAAGGCTGCGGATGCCGCGGGCGTGCCGTGGCCGCGCCAGACGCCGCGCACGCGGCCGGAAGCAGTGCTGGCGGTGGGCGATTCGGTCACGACTAGAGAGTATCGGGGTGCTCAGGATCTTCTTCCGGCAGGTGCGACACGAAGTGTCGCTTTCGAAGACACGCCGTGCAATACTGTCCCCCGATGATGCACGAGGAAACGTTGTGACCAAACCTCTGGCCGGTCCGCAGACCCTGCTGCGAACGCTGAATACGAGAGCGATCCTGGAGGCGTTGGCACGACGCGGGCCGTTGACTCGCGCGGAGCTGATGGGCGAGACCGGGCTGTCGCGGACAGCCGTCACCCAGGTCCTGTGGATGCTCGACGCTGGGCACGCCGTAGCAACCGCTGGGGTGGACCGAGCCACGCGCGGTCCGGCGGCGACCCGGGTCTCCCTCCACCCAGGGCTCGGATTCGCGGCTGCCGTGCACGTCGATCACGCCTCGATGCACGTCACCCTCGTCGACCCGACCGGTGCAGTACGCGCCCAGAGCGAGGCGCCGCTCGGCCACGTCGAAGAGCGGGCCGCCGACATCGCAGCACTGATCGCCGAGTGCCGACGCGCCGTGCAGGGTCCGCTGCGACAGGTCGTCGTCGCGATGCCGGGGATCGTCACGCCCGACGGCGAGATCAGAGACGACCAGGGACCGGACGGCGGCGCGTTCCGCGCAGCTCTCGTGGCCCATCTCGACTGTCCCGTTCGCATCGAGAACGATGTCAACCTCGCCGCGCTCGCCGAATCGGACAACGGCGTCGGGCAGGATCTCTCGAGCTTCACCCTCCTCATGATCGACCAGGGTCTCGGCGCCGGCACCGTGCTCGACGGGGTGCTGCGCCGCGGCGCGGCCGGCATCGCGGGCGAGGTGCAGTACGTCCCGCAACCACCGGTGCCGATCGGCGTCCCTGTGCTCAACGACGATGTCGTGAGTGATCTCGCCCTCTTGCACGGCAGGGATCCGTCCGACCCGCTGCCGGTGCACCTCGACGCCTGTGCCGAAGGCGACACCGCGGCGAAGGCGATCGTCGATGAACTGGCCAGACGCCTCGTCATCGTCGCGGGCAGCGTCACACTGGTGATCGATCCGGAGGCGTTCGTCCTCGCCGGTCATGCGACGCATCCGTGTTTCGTGGCCGCAGTCGACCGTGCCGCCGATGCGCTGTCGCATCTGCTCGCAATGCGATTCGTCCCCTCGGCGTTCGGACGAGAGGCGACGATGGTCGGCGCGATCGGTCAGGCGGCATCCGCCCTTCGCGAATCTATGTTCGCCAGGTTCGCCTCAATCGGCGGCATGGTCGCCCGATGACGGCGCCATCGGATCTCACCACCCGACTCGGACTCGGCGGCGAAGCGCGCGCGATCATCCTCAACGCGGATGACTTCGGCATGTGCCACGCGGCGAACGAGGCGATCACCGAGCTGCTGGTCGCCGGTCACCTCGATTCATCGACGGTCATGCTGCCGTGCGCATGGGCGCCGGAAGCGCTCCAGTTCGCGGCTGCGCATCCCGATGCGAGCGTGGGCGTGCACCTCGTGCTCACCAGCGAGTGGAGCCGCTATCGCTGGCGCCCGCTCACAGGTACGGCGACGAGCCTCGTCGACCGCGACGGCTACTTCCCGACCGAGGTGCGAAGCGTGGAAGAGCGCGCTTCGGTGCAAGACGCCTCGGCTGAACTCGGCGCTCAGATCGACGCCGCGCTCGCAGCCGGCGTCGATGTCACGCATCTCGACAACCACATGGGCTCCGTCTACGGGCTGTACACGGGGAGGGATTTCCTCGGCCCCGTGTTCGATCTCGCCGCCCGGCACGGGCTTCCGTTCCGGCTGCCACGGGTCGCCGACGGCATCGGGATCGACACGGCGATGCAGCCTGCGCTCGATCGTGCCACGGCCGCCGCAGACGCCGCCGGGATCGTCATCCTCGACCGCCTGTGGACGCATCCGTTCGAGTTGGCGGGCGAGGGCACCGGCGACGAGGAGACGTACGAGCAGATCCGCGACGGTTTCTTGGCGCTGCTGCGCGCCGTGCCCGCCGGGGTGACCGAGATCTATCTGCATCCGATGGTCGACGGGCACGAGCTGCGCGCGGCGGTCGACTACGGCGCGGCGAAACGCGGTCACGAGCGGCGGCTGCTCGCCGATCCACTCGTCCACGAGACCATCGAGAAGGAGGGACTCATCCGGATAAGCTGGCGTGCGCTGCGCAGTGTGCAACGCAACATGGTCTGACGCAACGTGCAGCGCCGACAGGAGCCTTAGCGATGAGCCTTGCAGCGCGTATCCGCGACCGTCGACTGGATGCTGCGCCCACCCGCGCCCAGCCCGTCGCATTCGGAGCATCCGGGTTCCCGATCCAGTTGATGGCGCAGACCTTCTCGGCCTTCGTCGTCTATTTCTACGTCGCCCATCTCGCCGTGCCGGCCGAGTGGGTGGCCGTGGCGATGATCGCGCACGGCATCCTGAACGCCCTGCTCAATCCGCTGGTCGGTGCGCTGTCCGACCGGATCCGCACGCCGTGGGGACGCCGGATCCCTTGGATCGGACTCGGAATCGTGCCGCTCGTGGTCGCGTTCGCGCTGATCTGGATGCCGCCGGCGCTGTCCGCCGGTGGCCTGATCGCCTGGTTCCTCATCGTCGTCGCCGTGTACGACATCGCCTTCGTGGTGGTCGTGCTGAACATCTCTGCGCTGTTCCCGGAGATCTTCCGCACGACGGCCGAGCGCTCGCGAGGAAACGTGCCGCGGCAGGTGTTCGCGATCGTCGGGATGATCCTCGGCACGGCCGGTGCTCCGCTGCTGTACGACAGCATCGGGTGGTCGGGCATGGCGATCGCGCTGGGCTTCGTGTGCCTGGTGCTGTTCGTCTGGTCCTTCGCCGGCGGGATGCTGGAGCGACGAGGAGAGGTCGTCGCGGGCGAGACGCAGATGCGGTGGGCGGATCAGCTGCGCTACACCTTCGCTAATCGCGCATTTGTGCCGTACGTGCTCGGGTCGCTGTTCGTGCAGACGGCGATCGCCGTGATCCTCGCCGCGCTCCCCTTCTACGTGCGGTACTCGCTGCACGCAGCGGAAGGGGAGAGCAGCATCCTGCTCGCCGTGATCTTCGTCGTCGCGATCCCGGCGATCCTGCTGTGGAGCAGGGTCGTTCAGGTCACGTCGCCGCGGACGGCGGTGCTGTGGGCCGTCGGGGTGTTCGCCGTCGCGGTGCTGGGGTATCTGGTGCCCTCTTCCGTGCTCGGTGCCGCTCTGGTGGGCGTCGCGGTGGGCGTCGGCGTCGGCGGGCTGCTGCAGCTTCTCGAAGTCGTGCTCTCGCAGATCATCGACGACGATGCCGCGCGTACCGGGCACCGTCGCGAGGGTGTGTATTTCGGCGTGAACGGTTTCGTCGTGCGCGGATCGGTGGTGCTGCAGGCGATCGTCGCCGCGTGGGTGCTGAATGCGAGCGGTTTCGACGCCGCGCTCGGCGACGCCCAGCCGGATGCCGTGGACGGCGGCATCCGGATCATGCTGGCCGTCGTGCCGATGGGCTTCACCGCACTGGCGTGGGTGTGCTTCTACCTGTATCCGATCCGCGCGCGGGATCTCGTCACAGTTTCGGGGTGAGGCCGGGCGCCGCTGCCGGGAGGTGGCGCGTGTGGTCGCTTCCGGGCCACGGAGGCGGTACCAAGGACCACCTCGTGCTGGCGCCTCTGCCGGGAGGTGGCGCGTGTGGCCGCTTTGGGACCACGGAGGCGGCACCAAGGAGCACCTCGTGGGTCAGGGGCGAAGCGTCTTGACGTGGCGGCGCTCGTTCAGGATGCCGCGCGCCGCGCTTCCCAGCCCGTGCGGACCATCTCGTCGACGGAGTAGCGCATCTTCCAGTCCAGGTCGCGGGCGGCGAGCTCGCCGGTGGCCACGATGCGGTCGGGATCGCCTGCGCGGCGGGGGCCGATCTCAGGCGTAAAGTCGATGCCGGTGACGCGCACCATCGCATCCATGATCTGCTTCACGCTCAGGCCGTCGCCGGATCCGAGGTTGTAGGCGGCTTCGATCGACGCGCCGGATGCCAGGCGCTTGGCAGCCTCGACGTGCGCGGCCGCGATGTCGCCGACGTGCACGTAGTCGCGCACGTTCGTGCCGTCTTCCGTGGCGTAGTCGTCACCGTTGATCCGCGGAGTCCTGCCCGCCAGCAGCGCCTCGAAGACGATCGGGAACAGGTTGTGCGGACTGACGTCGTAAACGCTCTCATCGGCGGACCCGACGACATTGAAGTAGCGCAGCGAGGTGTGGCGCAGCGGATGTTCGGACTCGGCCGTCGCGATCGCCTGATCGCGCAGCATCCACTCGCCGATCAGTTTCGACTCGCCGTACGGGCTCGCGGGCTTCTTCTCGGTCTCCTCGACGACGAGCGGCACGTCAGGCGTGCCGAACACCGCGGCCGAAGAGGAGAAGACGATGTTGCTGACGCCGGCGGCTTCGCACGCCAGGAGGATCACGCGCGTGCCCTCGACGTTCTGCGCGTAGGTGTGCAGCGGACGCTGCACCGAGACGCCCGCGTATTTGAACCCGGCGACGTGGATGACGCCTTCGGCCCGGTGGTCACGAAGCGCCTTCTCGACCAGGTCGCGATCGAGGATGCTGCCCTGCACGAACGGCACGCCCTCCGGCACGAACGAAGCGACCCCGCTGGACAGGTCATCCAGCACGACCGGGGCGAGCCCGGCATCCGCGAGTGCACGCACGACGTGCGCTCCGATGTAGCCGGCTCCGCCGGTGACGATCCAGGACATGTGGCTCCTTCCGGGCATCCCGCCGATGCGCCTGTGTAATCCTCGCAGATCGGCCGTCGCCGGCGTGCGCGATCCGGGCGCCGAGGATGAGGTCGCGGGCCGCCTCGCCGCCCGGCCGCCGCACAGCAGCGCTCGCACGCTGGCACGCCTCGATATTCGGTGCTAGCATCGCCGCTATCGCAGTTGCGGAAATCGGATTCCACGATTCGGAAACAACCGCGAATCCATGACAGACAACCTCAACGGAGAGATCAATGTCGAGAACGCCCAGAATCCGCCGACCCGAAGACGAGAGGCTCCGCCTCGGTCCCACTTTCGCCTACGGACTGCAGCATGTGCTGACGATGTATGGCGGGATCATCGCTGTGCCGCTCATCATCGGCAACGCCGCCGGCCTCGCCCCGGCGGAGATCGGCCTGCTCATCGCATCGTGCCTGTTCATCGGCGGACTCGCCACGATCCTGCAGTCGTGGGGTGTTCCGTTCTTCGGATCGCAGCTGCCGCTCGTGCAGGGCGTCTCGTTCTCGGGCGTCGCGACCATGACCGCGATCCTCGCCGCGGGCGAGGGACTGCCCGGTGTGTTCGGCGCCGTGATCGCGGCATCCGTCGCCGGACTGATCGTCGCGCCGTTCTTCGCGATGATCGTGCGGTTCTTCCCACCCGTCGTGACCGGCACCGTGATCACGACGATCGGGCTCACGCTGATGCCGGTCGCGGCGAGCTGGGCGATGGGCGGCACGTCGCCCGAGGATCCGATGTGGGGCAGTCTGCAGAACATCGGCCTGGCGATGGGAACCCTGCTCGTCGTGCTCGTGCTGAGCAAGGTCGCGTCTCCCACGGTCTCGCGCCTCGCGATCCTCATCTCGATCGTGCTCGGCACTGTGTTCGCCGGGATCGTCGGCTGGGCCGACTTCTCGAACATCGCAGACGGCGGCATCGTGGCTCTGCCACAGCCCTTCGCGTTCGGGTTGCCCACGTTCGGAGTCGCCAGCATCATCTCGATGTTCATCGTGATCATCGTCACGATGACCGAGACCACGGCAGACATCATCGCAGTCGGTGAGATCGTCGGCACGAAGGTCGATTCCAAGCGCATCGCCAACGGCTTGCGCGCCGACATGATCTCGTCCGCCGTCGCCCCGGTCTTCAACTCGTTCACGCAGTCGGCGTTCGCGCAGAACGTCGGACTCGTCGCGATCACCGGAGTGAAGTCCCGGTTCGTCGTGAGCGCAGGCGGCGTGATCCTCGTCGTGCTCGGGCTGCTGCCGATCGTCGGCGGGCTGGTGGCTGCCGTGCCGCCGCCCGTGCTCGGCGGTGCGGGCATCGTGCTGTTCGGATCGGTCGCGGCCGCCGGCGTGCGGACGCTCGCGAAGGTGAACTACGAGGGCAACATGAACATGGTGATCGTCGCCGTCTCACTGGGTTTCGGCGTGATCCCCGTGGTCATGCCCGGCTTCTACGACGCCCTGCCGAGCTGGGTGGGCATCATCCTGCACTCCGGCATCTCTTCCGCGGCAATCATGGCGGTGCTGCTGAACCTGCTCTTCAACCATCTCGGCGGGAAGTCGGCCGAGCGTTCGGCGTTCATCCCTGGGACCGGACGGGTCATCCGCGAGGAGGACCTCGCCCGCCTCATCGCGAACGAGACCCTCTTCGACGGCGACACGATCAAGGACGGCAAGATCCTGGATGCTGACGGCGAAGAGGTCCCCGTCGTCACTGCCTCGCAGGAAGTGGTGATCACCGACGGGATCAAGACGGGGAAGATCCGCAGCCGGAACGACATCCGACGAGCTCTGGCCGAGGCCGACGCCGAGTAGGCCGCTCGTCGCTTCTCACGCGCGTCTATTTCTGCCGAATGTACGGTCTCGAGAGCCCGGAACGTACGCAAGGCAGAAATAGACGGGCTGGTGGCACGGCGCAGGACCGGTGGGTCAGGCGTCGCGGCGGGCCCCGGCGGAGGGCGTCACCGTGAAGAGGTGCGGAGGGATGAAACCGGATGCCGCGAAGGCGGCGGTCACAGCATCCGACACCGTCTGCACGGCAGCCTGCTCGATCAGAGCGATCGCTGCACCGCCGAAGCCGCCGCCGGTCATGCGAGCACCGATGGCACCAGCAGACAGTGCCGCCTCGACCGCCGTGTCGAGTTCCGCGACCGAGATCTCGAAGTCGTCGCGCATCGAAGCGTGCGATGCGACGAGCAGATCGCCGATCGCCCTGGCACCGCTCTCGCGCAGCGTCTTGACCGTATCGAGCACCCTCTGGTTCTCGGTCACGATGTGGCGCACCCGGCGGAAGGTCACATCGTCCATGAGCTCCTCGGCGCGGGCGAGGTCGCCCATCGACACGTCTCGGAGCGACGGCACGCCCATGATCGCGGCACCGCGCTCGCACGACGCGCGCCGCTCGCGGTAGCCACCCGTCGCGTGCGAGTGCTGCACGCGGGTGTCCATGATGAGGATTGCGAGTCGCGCCTCGGCGATGCCGACCGGCACGAGGTTCGTGTCGAGCGTGCGGCAGTCGAGGAAGATCGCCGCGTCGGGCTCGCCGAGCATGGATGCCATCTGGTCCATGATCCCGGTGGGAGCCCCGACGGCCTCGTTCTCGGCGCGGCGGCCGATGCGTGCGAGTGCGGTGCGGTCGAGCCCGGCGTTCCAGAGATCGTTCAGGGCGGATGCTGTCGCCCCCTCGATCGCGGCCGACGAGGAGAGTCCAGCGCCCACAGGAACATCGGATGCGATCGCGATGTCGACGCCACAGCCCGCAGCCCCTGGGTCTGTCGAAGGGTCCGCGAGCTGCAGCGCCCAGGCCACGCCCAGCGGGTAGGCCGCCCATTCGGCGACCGCCGGCGTGGCGCCCGTCGGGGTCGGGAACAAACCCGCCAGTTCGTCGAGCGCGACCTCGACCGGTGCGTCATCGGCGAACGTCGAGGCGACGCGGATGCGCCCGTCGTCGCGCATGCCGACCGCGGCATATGTACGGTGCGGGATCGCGAACGGCAGGACGAAGCCGTCGTTGTAGTCGGTGTGTTCGCCGATCAGGTTGACGCGGCCGGGCGCCGACCAGACGCCGTCGGGAGCGTGTCCGGTGAGCTGCTCGAACAGGGCGGTGGCGTCGTCCGGAGCGGTCATGCGCCGGTTTCCTCTGCGCGTGCGATGGCCTCACGGATCCGTGCGGCGGACTGCTCCGGCGGGATCTCGGCGGTCCACGCCCACATGGCGGCCTCGGAGCCGGCGAGGAACTTCAGCTTGTCAGCGCCGCGCCGCGGGCTCGTGAGCTCCAGGTGCAGCCGCACCGAGTCGCGTCCCACGTTCACGGGAGCTTGATGCCACGCGGCGATGTACGGCGTCGGCGTGTCGTAGAGCGCGTCGATGCCGCGCAGCAGTCGCAGGTAGAGCGGGGCGAGCGCGTCGCGTTCGGCCTCCGTGGTCTCGGCGAAGTCGGCGACGTGACGGTTCGGCATGAGGTGCACCTCGACGGGCCATCGGGCGGCGAACGGCACGAAGGCCGTCCAGTGCTCGCCCTGGAGCACGATCCGCTCGGATGCCTGCTCGAACTCGAGGATCCGCTGGAACAGGTCGGGTGCCGTGCGGTCGATGCTCTCCAGCAACCGCTGGGTGCGCGGCGTGATGTACGGGTAGGAGTAGATCTGACCGTGCGGATGCGGCAGTGTGACGCCGATCGCTTCTCCGCGGTTCTCGAACGGGAAGATCTGCTGGATTCCCGGCAGTTGCGACAGCGCCGCAGTACGATCCGCCCAGGCTTCGATCACCGTGCGGGCGCGAGTGGCGGACTGAGTGCCGAAGGACCCTGCGTGGTCGGGGCTGAAGCACACGACCTCGCAGCGGCCGACCGAGGTGCGGGTGCGGCCGAGGCCGAGCGCCTCGAGGTCGTCGAGCCCGCGCGGGGGATTGCTCGCGCGGGGCGCGGCGCCCAGGGCCTCGGCGAGAGCGGGGCCGAACGCGGGGGAGCGGTTCTCGAACACGGCGACGTCGTAGAGCGACGGAACCTCTGAGGGGTTCGTCGGCGTCTGCGGTGCGAGCGGGTCGGCGTCGGCGCTGGGCATCATGACGCGGTTCTGGCGGTTCGCGGCGACTGTGATCCAGTCTCCCGTGAGCACGTCGAGGCGCATCGTCGCGGTGTCCGGGCGCGGGTCGAGGGTGCGGGCATCGACGGCGCGGTCGGTGCCCAAGACCGTGCCCGGGTCGTCGTAGTACATCAGGTCGCGGCCGTCGGCCAGCGTGGTGGAGCGTTTGATGACGCCGGCGGTGAGCTCGGTCGCGCGCAACTCCGGAGATTCTTCGATGTTCACGTAAACACGGTACCTTCCCCGCGGTGGTAACGTCAACATGCAGGAGTTGTGCACCGGGGTGCCAGGAGGGGCGTGCAGATGGACGAGTGGGATGAGCTGAATCGCCTCGCGAAAGCCGGCGCGCGCGCGTCTGGTCGTGCGTCGTCGGGGCGCGTGTCTTCCGGGCGCGTGTCGATGGCCAGTGTCGCAGGTCGCGCCGGCGTCTCGGGTCAGACTGTGTCCAGAGTCGTCAACGGCAGTCCACGTGTCGACCCCGCAACGCGGATCCGCGTCGAGAACGCGATGACAGAACTCGGCTATCGCCCGCATCGGGCTGCCAGGGCGCTGCGCACCGGCCGCACCCAGACGATCGGCCTGGTCGTGACGACTCTCGCCACCGTAGGCAATTCGCGGATGCTGCAGGCCACAGCTGAAGCGGCGGAAGAGCGTGGCTACGCGCTGCTGCTCGTCACGGCGGGTGACACTGTCGCCGAAGCTTTCGAACGCTTGCATGATCAGGGCGTCGACGGCGCGATCGTGCTGAACGAGGCGTCGGCGCTCACCCGGGCCGACGATCGGCCCGAGGGCCTTCGTCTCGTCGCCGTCGACGCGCCGGCCGCATCCGGGTTCCGCGTGGTGCACAGCGACCACGCCGGCGGCGCGGCAGCGGCGACGGGCAGGCTCCTGGCACTCGGACACGAGAACGTCTGGCATCTGGCCGGCCCCGAGGACTCGTTCGCCGCCGCGGAGCGCGAGCGCGGCTGGCGCGAGACGCTGCGCGCGGCAGGGATCACGCCGAAGTCGGTCGAACGGGGCGACTGGTCGGCCGAGTCCGGCCATGCTGCGGCCGGCGCTCTGACGCAGGCGACGGCTGTCTTCAGCGCGAACGATCAGATGGCACTCGGCCTCGTCCGCGGGTTCGAGGAGCGGGGGCGCGCCGTGCCTGATCAGGTCAGCGTGATCGGATTCGACGACGTGCCCGATGCGGCGAACTACCGCCCGCCTTTGACGACTGTTCGCCAAGACTTCAGGGCGCTCGCCGTCGCTGCCGTAGATGCGTTGGTCGCGGAGATCGAAGGCACTGGAATCGACGGTGCCGGGACCGAAGGCGCCGGTATCGCACTCGACGGCGATGCCCAGAGAATCGTCCCCACGAGCCTGATCGAGCGGAGCAGCACCAATCGGGCGTGATCCGGGCGGAACGGGGTCGATGAGCCTCAGCTCGCGGTGCCGAGCAGGGCCACGACTTCGGCATCCGTAAGTCGCCCGTCGGCGACGGCGCCGCGGAACGAGAGCGTCACGCTCGAACCGTTCGACGTGTGAGGCGGAGGGGAACCGCCAGGCGAGCCGCCGTAACCGCCGCCGACGCGCCCGTGCGTGCCCGGACTGCCGAGCTCGACCGGCTCGTCGAGCGCGCGCAGGGTCGTGCGGGTGCCGAAGGTCCACGCGCGCGGGTCGTCCGACGGAAGCAGCTGCCACGACGTGTCTTCTATGAGCAGCGTCGCACCAGTCAGAGCGATCCAGTTCGCGGTGGCGGTGAAGCGGTTGTCGGCGTGACTGCAGAGCCGTCGTCGCGAACCGCCACGATGCGCACATCGACGGCCAGATCTTCGGTGCCCCCGACGGGGGAGGTCTGGACGAAGGGCGCGTGCACTTCGCTGAACAGTGCACCGGCAC
Organism: Microbacterium profundi; assembly: GCF_000763375.1. Classification (NCBI taxonomy): domain Bacteria; kingdom Bacillati; phylum Actinomycetota; class Actinomycetes; order Micrococcales; family Microbacteriaceae; genus Microbacterium; species Microbacterium profundi. Next base: position 1,978,234 of record NZ_JPSY01000001.1, read on the forward strand.
GCGCGGTGCGCTCGACCCAATGCGCGATGCCGTCGACCGTGACGCGATCATCGAATTTCGTGATCGTCGCATCCGGGATACGGATGGGATCGGGCGCCCTGCGCACGGCTTCGAGCACGCGAGTTGCTCGGCGCCCCCTCCGCCATCGTTGACTGAGGTGGCGGGGCGAGGGCGATTTCGTCTCGCTCCGCTCGCTCAATCCGTTTCGTCTCGCTCCGCTCGCTCAACGTCCCGCGGGGCTGCCCTCGCTCAACGTCCCGCGGGGCTGCGTTCGCTCAACGTCCCGCGGGCTGCGTTCGCTCAACGTCCTGCGGGGCTGTGCTCGTCCAACGTCCCGCGGGGTTGCGTTCACTCAACGTCCTGCGGGGCTGTGCTCGTCCAACGTCCCGCGGAACGTGCGGGGCGTTGAGCGACGAGCGCAGCGAGGAGACGAAACGGGCTGAGCGAGCGGAGCGAGTCGAAGCCGCGACCAGCGCTCAGGCGCCGAGCGCCGCTGACACCACCGCGCGCGCCTCTTCCTGCACCTCGGCGAGGTGCTCGGCGCCGAGCAGACTCTCGGCGTACAGCTTGTAGACGTCTTCCGTGCCGGACGGCCGTGCGGCGAACCACGCGTGCTCGGTCTGCACCTTGAGCCCGCCGATCGCGGCGCCGTTGCCTGGCGCATGCGACAGCTTCGCCGTGATCTTCTCGCCCGCGAGGGTCGTGGCGGTCACGGCATCCGGCGCGAGCTTTCCGAGCGTGGCCTTCTGCTCCGGCGTCGCCGGGGCGTCGACGCGCTGATACGCGGATGATCCGAATGCCTGCTCCAGCTCGGCATAGCGCTCCGACGGGCTCTTGCCGGTGACCGCGATGATCTCCGCGGCGAGCAGGCAGAGCAGGATGCCGTCCTTGTCGGTCGACCAGACGCTCCCGTCGCGCCGCAGGAACGATGCCCCGGCCGACTCCTCGCCGCCGAACGCGACGGTGCCGTCGAGCAGCCCTGGCACGAACCACTTGAAACCCACCGGTACCTCGAGCAGGCGGCGACCGAGCGATTCGGCGACGCGGTCGATGATCATCGACGAGACGAGGGTCTTGCCGATCGCGGCATCCCTCGGCCACTCCGCCCGGTGCGAGAAGAGGTAGTCGATCGCGACGGCGAGGTAGTGGTTGGGGTTCATGAGGCCGGCATCCGGGGTGACGATCCCGTGCCGGTCGGCGTCGGCGTCGTTACCGGTGAGCACATCGAAATCCCCGCGCCGGGCGACCAGCGAGGCCATCGCGTTCGGGGACGACGGATCCATCCGGATCTTCTCGTCCCAGTCCAGCGTCATGAAACGCCACGTCGGGTCGACCTCGGGATTCACGACGGTGAGGTCGAGACCGTGCAGCTCCTTGACCAGCTGCCAGTACTCGACGGACGCTCCGCCCAGTGGGTCCGCGCCGATCCGAACGCCCGCCTTCTTGATCGCGTCGATGTCGATGATCGTCGACAGATCGCGCACGTAGGCGCCTCGGAAGTCGTAGTTGGGCAGCGAATCCCAATCGATGTCGGCGAAGCTCTTGCGCTTCACCTCTTCCAGACCGCCCTCGATCAGGGCGTTCGCCCTGTCGGCGATCCAGCCGGTCGCGTCGGTGTCTGCGGGGCCGCCGTGCGGCGGGTTGTACTTGAAACCGCCGTCGCGCGGCGGGTTGTGCGACGGCGTCACGACGATGCCGTCGGCCCGGCCCGCAGCATCCGCAGCCGATCCCTGAGCCTGTCGAAGGGCTCGGTTGTACGTGAGGATGGCGTGGCTGAGTGCGGGGGTGGGCACGTACGAATCGCGGGAGTCGACACGCAGGTCGACGTCATTGGCGATCAGCACCTCGATCGCGCTGCGCTCCGCCGGCAAGGACAGCGCATGCGTGTCGCGGCCGAGGAACAGCGGGCCGGTGATCCCCTGCGAACGGCGGTAGTCGACGATCGCCTGGGTGGTGGCGAGGATGTGCTGCTCGTTGAAGCTCTTCGACAGCGATGAGCCGCGATGCCCGCTGGTGCCGAACACCACGCGCTGTGCGGGAACCGACGGATCAGGCACGCGGTCGTAGTACGCGGCGATCAGTTCGTCGACATCGATGAGGTCACTTTCCTCCGCGGGGAGGCCGGCACGGCTCGTCATGAGTTCAGTCTGCCCCGATCTCGCTCTGCGCGCATCATCGCCACCCGGTTCTCACAGCCGATGGAAGGGCTAGGGTGAAACGCGTGACTGAACGGCGCACCTACAGCTACCTCGGACCAGCGGGAACCTTCACGGAAGCAGCACTCGACCAGGTGGCGGAGGCGTGGGGTCAGGAGCGACGGCCCGTGCTCAACGTCGGCGAGGCGCTCGCCGACGTGCTCGAGGGGCGCAGCTATGCGGCGATGATCGCGATCGAGAACTCCATCGAGGGCGGCGTCTCCACCACTCAGGATGCCCTCGCGACGCTGCCGGGGCTTCGCATCGTCGGCGAATACCTGGTGAAGGTGAACTTCGTGCTCGTCGCAGCGCCGGGCACGAAGCTCGAAGATGTGACCTCGATCGCCGCGCATCCGGTGGCCTACGCGCAGTGTCACGGATGGCTCGGCGAGCACCTGCCGCGGCACTCCCACGTCCCCGCCGCCAGCAACGTGGCATCCGCGATCGGCGTGCTCGACGGCACGCTGCCGGCCCAGGCGGCGATCGCCCCTCCAGGGATCGCCGAGCACTACGACGTCGACGTGCTCGCCTCGGAGATCGGCGACAACACCTCCGCCGTCACGCGCTTCGTGCTCGTCACTCGCACGGCCACGCCGCCGATGCCCACCGGTGCCGACAAGACGTCTCTGATCGTCGAGCTGCCCAATGACCGCCCTGGCTCCCTGCTCGAGATGCTCGAGCAGTTCTCGACCCGCGGCATCAACCTGTCGCTGATCGAGTCGCGCCCGATCGGTGACGAGCTCGGTCGATACCGGTTCGTGCTCGACGCCGACGGTCACGTGCACGACGAGCGGATGGCGGATGCCCTGCTCGGCATCCGCCGCTTCAGCCCGCGCGTCGTGTTCCTCGGGTCGTACCCTCGTGCCGATCGGCAGATCGTGCACTATCCCGACCGCTACGCCGACGACGTGTTCGTCGAGGCGCGCGACTGGCTGCGCGACCTGCTCTCCGGTGCTCCGGAGGAGTGAGGGGCGGTCGCCGCTTCGACTCGCTGCGCTCGCTCAACGCGTTTCGTCTCGCTGCGCTCGCTCAACGACCCGCGGGTGAGGAGTGAGGGGCGGTCGCCGGTTCGTCTCGCTGCGCTCGCTCAACGCGGTTCGTCTCGCTGCGCTCGCTCAACGCGGTTCGTCTCGCTGCGCTCGCTCAACGCGGTTCGTCTCGCTGCGCTCGCTCAACGCGGTTCGTCTCGCTGCGCTCGCTCAACGCGGTTCGTCTCGCTGCGCTCGCTCAACGACCCGCAAGGGTGAGCGCGTTCAGTGCTCCTGGTAGCGCGGCCAACCGCTGCCCGGGATCATGTGCGAGTACAGCGCACCCTTCGCGACTTCGAGTGACGGGTAGGTGCCGGTCTCGGCATCCGCCCCGCTCATGACGACGACGTACCCGTCATCCGAATGGCGGATGCTACCGACAACCCCGTTCGTTCCGTATGCGACCCAGAGTCCTCGGGTCTTGCTGTTCACAGACGCAGTGGTGCTCATCATCGAACTCCCTTCCGACATGGCCGGCATCGCCGACACTGCCGACGGTACCCCCGGGCCGAGAATAAGGCCAGGCCCCGGCCGAGCCGCGACTACAGCGCCGCGGCGATCAGCTCGAGGGTCTGTGCGCGACCGGCGGCGGAATCCATCGCCTCGGCTTCGTACGCGCCCGCCACCGGCGAGAGCATGACTTCGTCGACGCCGTACTTCTCGCCGAACGCGCGCACCTCGGCTGCGACCGATTCTCCGGTGCCGACGAACCATCGCTCTCGGGCCGCCTGCACGATCTGCTCTGTGGTGGCATCCGCCTCGGCGATGCCTGCGGCGATCGCCTCTTCGACCGTCTCGAGTGCGGTGAGGGGCTTGTTCAGGCGCAGGCGCGACATCATGCGCAGCTGCGGCAGGGCACGTGCCTCGGCTTCTTCGGCCGTCGGTGATGCGACGGCGTTGACGGTGAGGAAGGTGCGTGGCTCGGGGTGCGCCTCGCTGGGCTGGTAGCCGGTGCGGTAGAGATCGAGCGCACGCTCGAGACCCTGGCCGGAGAAGTGGTTCGCGAAGACATACGGAAGGCCCTGGGATGCTGCGAGCTGGGCCGAGTAATCGCTCGAGCCCAGCAGCCAGACGACGGGCGCGCCGGTCGCCGCCGGTGTCGAATGCACGGTGTACTCGCCGCCGGAGGTGAACCGCACGGTCGCGCCCTCGCCCGAGAGCAGAAGGGAGATGTCCTGCACGTAGCGCGGGAACTGCTCGACGTCGCTGGTGGTGCCCGTCGTGCGCAGCAGCTGGGTGATCACCGGGTCGCTGCCGGGGGCACGACCGAGGCCGAGATCGATGCGACCGGGCGCGATGGCCTCGAGGGCGGCGAACTGCTCGGCGACGATCAGCGGCGCGTGGTTCGGGAGCATGACACCTCCGGAACCCAGCCGCATCCGCTCGGTGCGCGATGCTGCGGCGGCGATCAGCACGGGGGGAGTGGTGGATGCCACTGCCGGCATGTTGTGGTGCTCGGCGAACCAGTATCGACGGTAGCCGAGACGGTCGGCGATCTCGGCGAGAGAGAGGGAAGCGGCGATCGCCTCCGCGCTGGTCTGGCCGGTGCGAACCGGGACGAGGTCGAGGACGGAGAGGGCGGGGGCTGCAGAAGTCATCGTGGAGTGCAACCTCGGCCATCGCGCCGGCATTCCGTCTTGGCCCATTGTCAGCATCGCTAACATTCAGCACATGGACGCCGAGATCTTCTATGTGCTTGTCGGTGCAGTCATAGTGGCGGCGATCGCTCGTTGGCGCGGCTGGCCCGCACCTCTACTCGTCACGGTCGTCGCGCTCGCGGCATCCTTCCTGCCGTTCATACCGGAGATCACGATCGACGGGCACGTGCTGCTCAATCTCGTGCTGCCTCCGCTGTTGTACTCCGCGGCGCTGGATGTGTCGTTCGTCGGGTTCAAGCGCAGCCTTCCGCAGATTCGCAGGCTCGGGATCTGGCTGGTGCTGCTCACCGCGCTCGTTGCCGGCCTCGTCGCCTGGCTCATCTTCCCTGCGCTCACGCTTCCCGGGGCGCTGTTGCTCGGCGCGATCGTCGCGCCTCCGGATGCCGTGTCCGCTGCCGCCATCGGTCGGAAGCTCGGGCTGCCGCGGCGCGTCATGACGGTGCTCTCGGGGGAGAGCCTCATCAACGACGCCACTTCGCTGACGCTGTACCGGGTGTTCGCGGCGATCATCGCCGGTGCGACGCTCACGGTGTGGGACGGCATCTGGCAGTTCGTGCTCGCGGTCGTGATCGGCGTCGTCGTAGGCCTCGTGTTCGGCGTCCTGCTGCACCAGTTGCGCATGCGCGTCGCCGACCCCGTCGTTATCGGCACGTTCGGGCTGCTGGTGCCGTTCGGGGCGTATGCGATCGCCGAGCACCTCGGCGGATCGGGCGTGCTGGCCGTCGTCGCGATGGGGCTGTATGTCGGATGCAACGCTCCTCGCACCGACTACACGACCAGGCAGCAGGAGGCGCCGCTGTGGCTGTCGGCGGATCTTCTGCTGGAGAGTTTCGTGTTCGCCTACATCGGGCTGCAGTTCCGGCGCGTGCTGGAGGATCTCGGCGATGAGTCGGTGGTGCGCATCCTGTGGCTCTCCGGCACCGTGCTGCTCGTCGTGCTGGTGGTGCGTCCGCTCTATATCTATCCGGCGCACGCGTTCGCGGTGTGGATGCAGCGACTACGGCTGAAACGGTGGGAGCGAGCGGTGGCGTCGGGGGAGTGGACGCGCCGCGAGCGACTCGACGATGAGCGACGAGAACGGTTCGCCGCCAGGCATCCGGATCGGGCGGCGAGACCGCCACGCAGATCGCAGACGGCCGACGAGATCCGTGTCAGGCTGACCGAGCCAGCGCTGGACTGGAAGGACAACGCCGTCATCTCGTGGGCTGGCATGCGCGGCGTGGTGACCCTGGCGACGGCGCTGGCCGCAGCGGACATCGCCGCACTTCCCACCGGCCCGTCGCACGCGATCGTCATCGTGGCGTTCATCGTCACAGTCGGCACCCTGCTGCTGCAGGGGCTCACTCTGCCGTTGCTGATCCGCCGCCTGGGTGTGGCGAGCGACGTCGATCACGAGGCGGATGTGCGCGCGCTCGCCTCAGTGCGCGCGCGCAGCAAGGAGGCGGGCAAGGCGTTCCTCGCCGAGCAGCGCAAGGTGTGGGAGCAGAAGTACGGCGAGATCGATCTGCGCACGTTCGACGCCTTCGCGGATCGGATGACCAGAGTCGAGACCGACACCGATCAGGCGCAGGAGGCGGAAGAGGCGGCTGCTCGTCCCTCGACCGAAGATCTGGTGGCGCTGTCACGAGGCTGGTTGCAGGTGCGGCGCGAAGTGCTCCTGGCGGAGCGCGATGCGGGGAACATCGACGAAGAGGTCATGCGGGAGCTGATCACCGCGATGGATGCCGAGGAGTTGGCGCTGGACACGCGAGGGGCGATGCGGCTTCCGGGGCGGGCGTAGCCTGGCTTCCGTCCGCCGGACGACGAGACCGATTTTGCGGCACGAGACATACCGTGGGAACGGAAGTCACGTGCCGAAAACTCGGTCTCGCAGGGCGGGTCAGCGGGTGGTGGCGGGCTCGCCTTCCACAGCGTCCTCGTCCGCGGCATCCTCGTCCGCGGCATCCTCGTCCGCGGCATCCTCGTCAGAGTCGTCCGCGAACGGCAGGCCTTCGCGCGGAGCGTTGTAGAGCTCCTCGTCGAGGATGCCCTCGCGCTTGGCGACGATCGTCGGCACCAGGGCCTGGCCGGCGACGTTGACCGCCGTGCGTCCCATGTCGATGATCGGGTCGATCGCCAGCAGCAGGCCGACGCCCTCGAGCGGCAGGCCGAGAGTCGACAGCGTCAGCGTGAGCATGACGGTCGCTCCGGTGGTGCCTGCGGTGGCGGCCGAGCCCAGGACCGAGACGAGCACGATCAGCAGGTACTGGATGAAGTTCAGTTCGATGCCGAAGAACTGTGCGACGAAGATCGCGGAGATCGCGGGGTAGATGGCCGCGCAGCCGTCCATCTTCGTGGTCGAGCCGAAGGGGACGGCGAAGGACGCGTACGAGGCGGGAACTCCGAGGTTCCGCTCGGTGACGCGCTCGGTGAGCGGAAGCGTGCCGATCGAGGAGCGGCTGACGAATCCGAGCTGCACAGCGGGCCACACGCCCGTGAAGTACTGCTTGATCGAGAGGCCGTGGACCCTGACGAGGATCGGGTAGACGACGAAGATCACCAGGGCGAGGCCGATGTAGACGGCGGCGGTGAACCACGCCAGCGAGGCGAGCTTCTCCCAGCCGTACTTGATCACGGCCGAGCCGATGAGGCCGAAGGTGCCGAGCGGAGCGATGCGGATGATCCACCACACGACGCGTTGGATGACCTTGAGCAGCGACTCGGTGAAGGCGAGGAACGGCTCGGCCTTCTTGCCGGCCTTGAGGGCGGCGATGCCGACGACGGCGGCCACGACGATCACCTGAAGGATGTTGAAGCTGATGCTGGATTCGACGGTGCCCGCATCCGCGTCGAACTCGGAAGCGATCGCGGACGGCGTCATCAGCCAGCAAGAACGCCGCGAGATCGCGCAGATCGCGACGATTCTGGATCAGCCGCCGGTGGAGCTTCCGGCTGCCCCTGTCATCGATGTCGTTCGCCCGACCAGTCAGGTCGGGGTGGCTGCGCAGAAGGCTCGTGGCGCTGGTGGCAGTGCGTCCGTGACGGCGGCTGAAGTGGACTTCACGCTTTCACCCGGCGCCCGCGTCGTGTTCACCGGAACGATGAGCAGGCCACGTGAAGAATGGGCGCGCGCTTTGGCGGATGCGGGGTTCGTCACAGGAAGTGTCACGAAGAACTGCGTCGCTCTCGTCGCAGAGGATCCCGCGACTCAGTCGGGCAAGGCCAAGACGGCGCGAGCGCACGGCATCCCGATCATCACCGAGGCCCAGTTCATCCCGGCATTCGAAGCGTTCATCGCACAGCGCCGCATATCCTGACGTTCGCGCGCGGGGTCTTGTCACAGGACGCGCACTCAGCGTCCAGCATCCGCCTTGCCGGGATCGAACCATTTCAACCCATCGAAACGCGCGAAGCCACGATCCCTGGTGGCCAGGCGTGCGCGATTGGCGAGGCAGAGCGCAGCGATATGCGCGTCGGCGACGAGGTTGCCGCGGACAGCGGCATCGTCGGACGCCAGCACGTCGAACTTCTCCCATGCAGACGAGCCCTGCTGCAACCAGTCGGTGTTCGGAGAATTGAGCAAGTGCCGCACATAAGACAGAGCTGCGTCTGCGGGGGCCGGCTCCGCGTATATCCGCGGGTGCGTCACGAGGCGCATGAAGCCGCTGAGAATCGTGTCGGCGACGCCGATGCGGTCCGTGCGCAACGCGCCGTTGAGCCAGCCGGCGTATGCGTCGTGGTCGGGCGCATCCGTGCGGAAGGCATAGACGAGCACATTGACGTCGGGGACGAAGAGCGTCATGCGCTCTTGTCCAACGCGTCCCAGACTGCGTCCTTGTCATCGAGGTCGACGAGGCTCCCGGGTGCCTTCGGCGTATAAGTGGGCAGGGGGATGGGGGACGCATCTGGCGCTTCGCGCGCGAGGTGCTCCCGAAGCGCCTCTTCGAGGAAGCTCGTGAACGTGCGGCCTTCGGTCGCTGCGCGCGACTTCGCTTCGCGCGCGAGAGCGTCGGAAAGGTTGAGCGTGGTGCGCATACAGATCATCATACGTCGCAAAAACAGATGTCTGCCTCCAATGTCCGTGGCCCCTGAGAGTATGAAGTATGGCAAATTTCACCGAGATCGCGGAGCTGATCCCCACCCTGCGTGGGCACCTCTCCGACGACTCGTGTGCCGATGATGTGCTCGCCGCGATCGGCCGGATGACGGATGCTGAGGTCGTCGCCATTCTCGAAGAAGTGGTGCACGGCGCAAAGCTGTTCGAGCAGATCAAGCTCAGCGCCATCGGCGTCGGGGCTGCTCGGTCCGCCCGAGAGCGCGGACATTCCGGGCTTGCGCAATCACGCGGACACCGTTCCATGGTCGAGCTCGTACGACACATCACCGGTTCCACCAGGGGTGACGCCGCTCGCGAGGTGCGCGTGGGAGCCGCGCTGCTCGAGCACGGGCCGGAAGTAGAGGACGAGTGGGGTGCCGACGGAGCGGGGTCGGAGGGTGCTGGGGATGCTGGGGCAGAAGACTCAGGCAATTGCGATTCCGACCGCGACGGAGCCGCCGGTGGCGGTACTGATGGTTCGACCGGCGCGGGCGACGCGCCTGGAGCAGATCAAAATGGTGCGGGCGATTCTCAGGCCGACGGTTTCGATTGGGGGACCGGCGCAGGAGAGCCACGAGGCGGCTCGGCCGACTCGCGATCCCCGAAGCCTGCCGCGCCGTGGCATGAACCGCTGCACGTCGCACTGCGTACCCAGGTGATCACCGCGTCACAGTTCGACGCGATCCGCGGCGGGCTCGGCGAACCGCCGGCGACTGCTGCCGGTGATCCGACAGCCGCCAGGCAAGCGCGTGAGGCATGGACTTGCGCCGCAGAGCACCTCATCGACGAAGCGAGCCAGCGCACGGTGGAAGAACTCCGCAGCGCCGCGCGTGCGCTGCGCGATCAGCTTGACCCCGAGGGAGCGGAAGCACGCTTCCTGGCGCAGTACGAGGCGCGCTCTTTCCGCATCTACCGTGACGCCGAGGGCCGCAAGCGCGGCAGCGTTGTGTTCGACGAGGAGAGCGGCGCATTCGTCGAGGCGTTCATCAATGCCGCGATGCGTCCGCGCCGTGGAGGACCGCGCTTCGTCGACTCCGAGGAGAAGGCCAAAGCGGCTGAACTCGTCGACGACCAGCGCACGAACGATCAGCTGACGTTCGACCTGATCATGGACGTGCTCCGTGCCGGGGTGCTCGCCGACGCCGCAAGCGTCTTCGGCACGCGCCAGGCTGGAGTGCGACTCGTGCAGGCCGTCGCCGCCGACGGAAGCCGCGCCCCGATCGTGCACACTGAAGACGGCTTGGTCACCATGCCGGCCTCGATCGGCGATCAGCGCATGTGCGAGAGCGGATTCGTGCCGGTCACCGTCGATTCGTGCGGGAACCCGCTCGATGTCGGCCGTGAGCAGCGCCTGTTCACGCCCAAACAGCGCATCTCGCTGGCGATTCGAGACGGCGGATGCCGGTGGCAAGGGTGCGATCGACCCGCCTCCTACTGCGAAGCCCATCACATCGACGAATGGGCCAAGGATCACGGGCGGACTGACATCGATCGTGGCATTCTGCTGTGCCGATATCACCACATGACTCTGCACAACGGCGGATGGTGGATCACCCGAGACGGCAAGGGCGACTTCGTGTTGCACCATCCGGGTGGAGAAGAATTCGTGCTCAAGCCGAGGTTGGTCCTTGCATACACGTACGCCCAAGCGTGGCCGGGTTTCGGCGCCGACCCGCCACCGAAACGGTTCCGCCCGGCGGCGGCGTGAGCACGTTGCGGCGAACCCGCCGGGATGCTGTCGGAGAGTCGCGGGGGTGGCGGAGAAGCCGCCGGTACGTTGTCGGGAAGCAGCCCGGGACACTACCGAGATCACCGCGAGATCACCGCGAGATCACCGCGAGATCAACGACGATACCGAGAAGTCACCGACACCACCGACACCACCGAGAACTACCGACAACCACCGAAAACTACCGAGGAGATGGCGCCGATCCCACTGAGTCAGCTCCTTCGCCTAGATCAGCTTCGCCTTCCGGAACGCCGCGATGCACGTCGGCCGACGACGATTCTGCTCGACCACCTGGCTCAGGAACACCGTGAACTCGGCCTCGTGATCTGCACCGGCCGACTGCGCGACATGCCGCATCCGCTTCAGTATCTCGGCGGCCGAACGGTAGTTGCGCTTGTCCGTCACTACCAGGGTCTGCTGCAAGATGGCGCGATACACGGGCAGCGTATCGGCTGGCCTGGTCGCCGATCTGTACTTGCACAGGTTCAGCCATACATCGGCGGCCTCGGTCGGATCGATGCGTGCCGTGGCGAAATCCCACGCCTGGTCGCCCCGATCTTCAGCGAGCAGATAGCGCACGAACCCACGCGGATCATTCAGCGACAGCTTCTCCTCGGCATCCGGCCGCTCGTCCTCCCAGACGCCGGCGTGCGAGGCGGTCTCGCGCAGCGCATCGAACGCCGTCCACTGCGTGAACCGCGCAAACCAGCTGCGGCGCAGAGTCACGGCTTCATCCGCGGCGCTACGGGTGACAGCATCCTCGACCAGGAGATCGATGAGCGTGCGGTCCCAGCCTCGGCTGTCGAGCCGCACGCCCATCTGCGCATATGCGACGGCATCCTCATGCAACCCGGCCTCGTCGAGATCGGCGACGAGGCTCTTGGCGACCAGCGCGTTCGTGGGCTCACCCCCGGATGCGGCGACGATCGCATCGCGGTCGCGATCGAGCACCGCCAACCGCCGGAGGGGGTACCCGCCGGACTCGCCGAGGTCGATTCCGGCGATCGCCTTACGGTATTGCGCGACGCTCGTGGCGCTGAGCCCGGGCGCGTAGGCGACGATGTCCGGATCGAAGAAGTCCTGCGTGCCGCCATAGCGGTACTTGACGATCCACTTCACCAGGCGCGTCTGCTCGGGTTGCGTCAAGGCAGGAGATGCTGAGCGCACAGCCGTGGCATGCGCGTCGAGCAGTGTCCGTACCAGGTCGCCCTGCAGTCCGGAGGAATCGTCAGACTTCAGAATCGCCCGCGTCGTCAGCGTGATCGCCCGCTCGATGACCGGGATCAGCGCCGGCGTCGCCTGCGCGGCCTGGTCGCTGAGCAGCTGCACAGTGTCGTACGCATTCGAGGCGTAATGATTTGCCTGGTAGTAGTCGTAGAACCGGCGAGTCGGTGCGAGATCGCGATTGACGATCGCGAGCAGGTCACCGGGATCGTCGGAGGCCGCAGCACGACGCGTCTCGAGCCAGTCGGCGAGACCGGCGACGTCGCGCGCGGCGAGATCGAGCAGCGAGCGGATGTCGTCTTCGTCGAGCGCGCCGAGCCAATCGTGCAGCGGGGAGAGCGGGGTGGGAGATGCCATCTTCCTATGCTCTCAGGCGGAATGACCGTCGCGCTTCGGCCGCCGGAAGAATCTTGGCGAGCCGTCGACGACGCTCACTCTCCGCCTTCTCCGTCCAGGTCATCCGAATCATCCAGGTCATCCGAATCATCCAGGTCGTCCAGCGCATCCATCACGACCATCGACGTCACCAGGCCGCGCGCGACGATGCCGCGCAACGGCTCGGGAACGATGAACGATTCGCCGTCCGCGTTCTCTACGACGATCCCGAGCGCCGCGAGTCCCCGCATCCGCCCGTGCACTGCCGCGGTCATGAAGCCATCCGTGTCCTCATCGACGAAGTCCTCCGCGAACTCGGGCGACAGCGCCAAGACCAGTTCGTGCAGCAGATCCGCTGCGGTGATCTGCTCGAATCTGCTGGCTGCCGCGTCGGGGTTGACGATCTCGTTCAGGAACATTCCGATCACCTTCTCGGCGTCGTCGAACGGCGGCTCCTGCCCGGACCGCCACCGCTCGGCGGCCGCACCGGGCCGCACCCGCGTCGCCGTGACCTCGATCAACTCGCTAATCTGCAGAGCTCCCCACCACGCGCGCAGTTCGGGCAGCTCACCCATCGACAGCACGCGGCGCGGCCCGTCGGCGGCGATGTCATCGGCCACGCGAGCAACCCCCACGGCGTCGATGCCGATCAGGCGGGCGATGTCCGCGATGTCGGCTCGTCGCACTGAGCCGGCGGGCGTGACCGGCCGGCTCATCCCGATCCAGGTCAGCAGGTCGGTGACGGCGTTGACGATCGGCAGTGCCAGATATGCGGCCATCCGATCGGCGACGGGAATCCGCTGTGCGGCACTGAGCGCCTCTTCGAAGGGATTCGGACCCACTGGACCGAGCTCGTCGAGGGCATCCTCGATCGTCGTGTGGGCCTCAGCCCACGCCGCGGCATCGTGGCCGTCCAGGCGGAAGTGCACGTAGAGGTGCAGTACGTCGAACTGATCGAAGAGGATGTCGTCCGCGGCATCCCCGTCGGGGCCTTCCTCTCCCTCGGAGGCTTCGAAGAGCACGTCCACGATCTCATCGAAGTCGTCAGGGGTGCTCAGATCGAGTCCCAGCACGCGCATGGCGGTCAGGATCTCCTCGAACTGCGAGAGCTGTTCGGACATCGTGCTGGCGGCTTCCGGGCTCTCCTCGAGCCAGCGGCTGAACTCCCGCAGCAGGTGCCGGTCCCTGAAATCCACAGGCGTGGCGGGTGGGACGGGCTTCACGAACGCGGATCCGGCGGTGCGAGCGGCGCCGGTGTCCTCGGTCTGCGGAGCAGGCGCGCCATCGAGCATCCGCTCGGCGACTCCGTCCAGCAGTTCGCCCGCGGCTTCGGCGACGGCGATCAGGGATGCTGCGACGACGAGCGCCCCACCCTCCAGCGTGCTCAGCCCGCGGTGACGGCGGATCAGCCCGTCGACGGCGTCGAATGCCCGGCCCTTTCGTGCGAGCGGGAGCAGATCGGATGCCGCGGCGCGGGACTGCTTGCGGTGCCACGCGGGCACGGGTACGCGCGGCAACGCCGCAAGGGCGCCGCCGTCGGCGTACCAATCGTCGATCAGGCCGAGGCTGACACCGGTCACCTGCGAAACGGATGGCGATGTTCCGTCCGCCTCGGGCGGTACGCGTTCGATGATCGCTTGCGCACGAGCATCGTCGCCGTCGGCGATCGCTGCGGTGAAGGCGCGAAGGACGCCGAGCGACCGGCGGCGGTCTGCGCCCACAGGGGTGAGCAGGCTCAGGTTGTAGCGCTCGATCGCTCTTTCCATCGCGGCGTTGATGGTCGCGATATCGTCGCCGTCGAGATCATCGAGATCGACTCCGTCGGCCTTCAGCAGCGGGGTGATCTCTTGAAGCAGATCGGCCGCCATTCCCGGTCGATGGGCCACGCCCGCCTTGGCCAGCAGTGCTCGGAACTCGGGATCGTCGAATGAAGGGGCCATGCGGCGAGGATAGCGCGATGAGCCGTTCGATTCGAAGGCGGATCGTCGCTACGTCAGCACGAGCAACTCGCCCACCTCGCAGTCGAGCGCATCGCAGATCGCGCGCAGCGTGGAGTATCGGATCGCACGAAGCTGCGGGAGTCACACAAGGCCCTCCGTGTCCTTCTGCAGTCGCTGACCTAACTCGAAGGCTGCCGCCACCAGTGCCAGGCCTAGCGCCCATCCCACCGGCGCGAGATCGAGGTTGAGGATCCACAACGAGACGCCTTCGTACGAAGGATCAGCTTCGTTGCCACCGGCCGTGACCAGTTGGGCGCCCAGGTACTCAACGACTGAGGTCCGTGCTGCACTTGCGAAAATCTGGGCGCCGACTCCTGACACCATCACGACGAGTGCGGCTGACCCCGCCACGTGCGTGAGGGAACGAACGAACCGTCGCCATGCAGCAGCAGTGACAACCAGAACACGGCGGTGCAGATCGCGATCACCGCCAACGCGGGTAGTGCGATCTCTGCATACATCAGCCAAGGTGTGCCGACGGGCAGCCCGAAGACAGTGAGCCAGACCGTCTCGTATCCAGCATCGACGATAGGGTCGGTTTTCTGGGCGAACGCGGGCACCTCGGCGTTTCCGACGACGAATCCGCGCACGACCGCCGGATCGGATGAGAACACCGACGTTCCGAACACGAGTGCTGATACGGCGCCGACCGACTTCGAACGCGGTCGCCAGGAGTGCGAACGCGGCAGTCGCCAGAACGGGAACCATCGACCGCCGAAACGCCTGCTGCCGGATCAGCGACAGTCGCTCTCACCGCGCTATGCCGACGGCGAACACGGGCTTACCAGGCCCGATCGCTCGTTACTCTCGATGTACAGGCGCTGAAGAGCCGTCTGGCGTCAGTGCATTCGCCCCGTGCGAACCAAGGAGTTGACAATGTTCGAGAGATTCACCGACCGTGCCCGTCGTGTCGTCGTCCTCGCCCAAGAAGAGGCGAAGATGCTCAACCACAACTACATCGGCACCGAGCACATCCTGCTCGGCCTCATCCACGAGGGCGAAGGCGTCGCAGCCAAGGCCCTCGAGAGCCTCGGCATCTCCCTCGACGCCGTGCGCGAGCAGGTGCAGGACATCATCGGCCAGGGTCAGCAGCAGCCGACCGGCCACATCCCGTTCACGCCGCGCGCCAAGAAGGTGCTCGAGCTGAGCCTGCGCGAAGCGCTGCAGCTCGGCCACAACTACATCGGCACCGAGCACATCCTGCTCGGCCTCATCCGCGAGGGCGAAGGCGTCGCCGCTCAGGTGCTCGTCAAGCTCGGCGCAGACCTCAACAAGGTGCGCCAGCAGGTCATCCAGCTGCTCTCCGGCGCTCCGGGCCGCGAGCCCGCAGCTGTCGGCGCGACCACGAACGACAGCCAGCAGGCCGCCCAGGGCGGATCTGCCGTGCTCGACCAGTTCGGCCGCAACCTCACTCAGGCTGCCCGCGACAACAAGCTCGACCCGGTGATCGGGCGCGAGAAGGAGATCGAGCGGGTCATGCAGATCCTCTCCCGCCGCTCCAAGAACAACCCCGTGCTGATCGGTGAGCCGGGCGTCGGAAAGACCGCCGTCGTCGAAGGTCTCGCCCAGGCGATCGTCAAGGGCGACGTCCCAGAGACTCTGAAGGACAAGCAGCTCTACTCGCTCGATCTCGGCTCGCTCATCGCCGGATCCCGCTACCGCGGTGACTTCGAAGAACGCCTGAAGAAGGTCACCAAGGAGATCCGCACACGCGGCGACATCATCGTCTTCATCGACGAGATCCACACCCTCGTGGGTGCGGGTGCTGCCGAGGGCGCGATCGACGCGGCCAGCATCCTGAAGCCGCTCCTCGCCCGTGGCGAGCTGCAGACGATCGGCGCCACCACGCTCGACGAGTACCGCAAGCACTTCGAGAAGGATGCTGCGCTCGAGCGCCGCTTCCAGTCGATCCAGGTCGCCGAGCCGAGCCTGCCCCACACGATCAACATCCTCAAGGGGCTGCGCGACCGCTACGAAGCGCACCACAAGGTGCAGATCACCGACGGCGCGATCGTCGCAGCATCCAACCTCGCCGACCGCTACGTCGCCGACCGCTTCCTGCCGGACAAGGCCATCGACCTGATCGACGAGGCCGGCGCCCGCCTTCGTCTGAGCATCCTGTCCAGCCCGCCCGAGCTGCGCGAATTCGACGACAAGATCGCCGCCGTTCGCGAGCAGAAGGAAGCGGCATCCGAGGAGCAGGACTTCGAGAAGGCCGCATCGCTGCGCGACGAGGAGAAGAGTCTCCTCGCCGAGCGCCTGCGCCTCGAGAAGCAGTGGCGCTCCGGCGACGTCGCGACCGCAGCAGTGGTCGACGAGGGTCTGATCGCCGAGGTGCTCGCACAGGCCACCGGCATCCCGGTGTTCAAGCTGACGGAAGAAGAGTCCAGTCGACTCGTCTTCATGGAGAAGGCGCTGCACCAGCGCGTCGTCGGGCAGGAAGAGGCCATCGCGGCGCTCTCCCGCACGATCCGTCGCCAGCGCGCAGGCCTCAAGGACCCCAAGCGCCCCTCCGGCTCGTTCATCTTCGCCGGCCCGACCGGTGTCGGAAAGACCGAGCTCGCCAAGGCGCTCGCCGAGTTCCTGTTCGATGACGAGGGCGCACTGATCTCGCTCGACATGAGCGAGTTCGGCGAGAAGCACACCGTCTCGCGGCTGTTCGGTGCCCCTCCTGGGTTCGTCGGCTTCGAAGAGGGCGGCCAGCTCACCGAGAAGGTGCGCCGCAAGCCGTTCAGTGTCGTGCTGTTCGACGAGATCGAGAAGGCGCACCCCGACATCTTCAACTCGCTGCTGCAGATCCTCGAAGAGGGCCGGCTCACCGACGGCCAGGGTCGCGTGGTGGACTTCAAGAACACGGTCATCATCATGACGACTAACCTCGGATCGTCCGCGATCGCCGGCGGCCCGGTGGGCTTCCAGATCGAGGGCAACGCGCAGACGAGCTACGAGCGGATGAAGGGCAAGGTCGACGAAGAGCTCAAGCGGCACTTCAAGCCCGAGTTCCTCAACCGTGTCGACGACGTCATCGTCTTCCCGCAGCTGTCCAAGCCCGAGCTCGTGCAGATCGTCGATCTGTTCGTCAAGCGCCTCAGCGACCGCCTGCTCGACCGCGATATGACAGTGGAGCTGTCGCAGTCGGCCAAGGAGCGCCTCATCGAGATCGGCTTCGACCCGGCACTCGGTGCTCGCCCGCTGCGTCGTGCGATGCAGCGTGAGATTGAGGACCAGCTGTCGGAGAAGATCCTGCACGGTGAGCTGAACTCCGGCGACCACGTGAAGGTGGACGCTGCGGACGGCAAGTTCCAGTTCGAGACCGGCCCTCGTGGTGAGAAGGTCTCGGTCGGCATCAACACCGGCGGCGCGATCACCTCGAGCCCCGACCTGGCGGCCGCCTCGGGCGAGTGATGCTTCGACAGGCTCAGCGAGCCTGAGGACAGAAGGGCGGATGCTTCGGCATCCGCCCTTCTTCGTATCTGTGCACGGGGGTCAGGGTGGCGGGAAAACCCAGACGACCTGGCGTGTCCGCGGCGAGCCGTCCCCGCACACGCCGAGGCGGGCCGTGTTCGTCTGTGTTTTCCGGCGGATCGAGGTCGGCGGGCACCCAGCGCGCGAATACCGACCAAGAGGCTTAGCGAGTTTAGGGTGGAGAGGTGAGCGAGTACACCGTCCGGCCGGCGCGCAGTGCCGACATCCTCGGCATCCATCGACTGCTGGAGCCGCTGGTCGATCGACGCATCCTCCTCGGCAAGGACCTCGCCGTGCTCTATGGCGCTGTGCAGGAGTTCGTCGTCGCCGAGCGCGACGGTGAACTCATCGGATGCGGTGCGCTGCACGTCATGTGGGAGGACCTCGGCGAGGTGCGCACCCTGATCGTGCGCGAGGACTGGCTGCACCACGGCGTCGGTCGTGCACTGGTCGAGGGGCTCGAGGAGCGCGCGGTCGCGCTGGGACTGCAGCGACTGTTCTGCCTCACTTTCGAAGTCGACTTCTTCACCCGTCGCGGGTTCTCGCAGATCGGCGAACAGGTCGTAGACCCCGACGTCTACTCCCAGCTGCTGCGCAGCCCGGACGAGGGTGTCGCAGAGTTCCTCGATCTCGCCCACGTGAAGCCGAACACGCTCGGCAACACGCGCATGCTGAAGAACCTGTGATGGCCGGGCGCCCGAGAACAGCGGCCGTGTACCGGCGGCGGCGATTCGCCATCTTCGGTGGCCTGATCCTGCTGATCCTCGCGATAGCCGCCGGCGTCTGGCTCGCCATCGCACAGCCGTGGACGGATGCCGGGGCCGAGCCTGCACCCACATCCACGTCCACCCCGGGCTCGACGCCGACGGACACCCCGGCGACGGACACCCCGTCGCCGGAGCCCACCGCCGAAGAGCCGGCGACCGCTGTGCCGTGCCAGGCGCGCGATGTCACCGTCGAGGCAGTGACGGATGCCGAGACCTATCCCTCGGGCGTGCTCCCTCAGCTCTCCATCTCGCTGACGAACAAGGGCGACTCGGACTGCACGATCGATGTCGGATCTACGACCCAGGTGTTCACGGTGTCGAGCGGCAGTGACACGTGGTGGCGTTCCACGGATTGCCAGCAGGACCCCAGCAGCATGGTCGTCACGCTCGCCGCGGGGCAGACCGTGACGAGCGCCACGCCGGTGCAGTGGGACCGCACGCGCTCCGACGTCGCGACGTGCGATCAGGAGAATCGTCCCCGTGCTCCCGGCGGAGGAGCCTCGTACCACGTGGCGGTGTCTATCGGCGGCTTCGAGGCTGTCGCGACGCGGCAGATCCTGCTCTACTGAGCGCGCTCGTCGATATCGGATGCGACGGCACTGATCGCATTTCGCAGAACGCGTGCACACAGAGCGCGTGACTTTGGGATACCATTGGAGCAACTCTCGAGATCTTCGGTGCAAGCCATCCCCAGTGGCGTCGGTTACAGCGTCCCCAGCGCTTCGACATTTCACCGTTCGAGAGTTCGAGGGCCCTTTCGAATACTCCAGTCCCCACTGGACTACTCGAAAGGGCCCCAATCGTTTCCACCCCATCCGACTCTGCCCGCCGTGTTCAGTCTCTAGGCTGGATGCATGGCAGCGAAGAAGTCGAAGAGTGCGGGCAGGAAGCCGGCACCGGAGGAGTTCCGCTCCGAAGCGCTCGCGCAGGCGCTCGAGAAGCAGGACATGGCAGCCGTGGCGCTTGCGCTGCGAAACGGGATCACGGTCGTGCCGTTGCTGAGGTCGGGGGACCGCGACAACCCGCTCGACGGCGGCGAGGTCTGGACCTACCGCGATGCGGCCACCGGAGACGTCGCGCTCCTACTGTTCAGCGATGCCAAGAACAAGCCGGCGAACCTGCCTCCTGGCGTGGGCATCTACTCGCCGCAGTGGCTGCACGGATTCTTGACCACGCACAGCGACACGATCACGACGGTGTTCCTCGACATCGCGGGGCCGCATCCGATGCAGGCATCGCCGCACGAACTGCTGGCCGCACTCGACGCCTGACGAGGGGCATCGCTCGTTACGTTTCGACTCGCTGCGCTCGCTCAACGCGTTTCGGCGCGCTCCCATCGCTCGTTACGTTTCGACTCGCTGGCGCTCGCTCAACGCGTTTCGTCTCGCTCCGCTCGCTCAACGACCCGCCGGTGTAGCCGAAAGGTAGCCGAAGGAGAGACGAGGCCGCGCGTCAGAACGGCGGAGCGTCGACCTCGCGCTGCCGCTTCGCAGGATGCGACGACCGACTGCGCGACTTCACGTCGTTCAGCGCAGCATCCAGTGATTTCGACCGCTCATCGAACACCTGGTCGTATCCGAGCCTCTTCGCCTCGGAGCGCCGCTGCGCGGCCTGGGTCACTGCGCGCACCTCGCCGGCGAGGCTGAGCTCACCGACCGCGGCGACCGTGCGCGGCACGGAGAACTGCTGGATCGCCCCCGCCACTGCGATCGCGATGGCCAGGTCTGCTGCAGGTTCGGTGAACCGCACGCCGCCGACCGTGGACACGTAGACGTCGAGCTTTCCGGTGGGGATGCGACCGCGCTTCTCGAGGATCGCCAGCACCATCGCCACACGCGCCGAATCCAGTCCTGACACCACGCGACGGGGATTCGGTGCGGTGGACTCGACCGTGAGCGCCTGCACCTCGACGGGCAGGGCGCGCCGGCCCTCCATCGAGATCGCGACGCACGTGCCGGGTTCGGTCGAACCGTGGCCGAGGAACAGCCCGCTCGGGTCTGGCACCTCTGCGATCCCGTCGCCGGTCATCTCGAAGCACCCCACCTCATCGGTGGGGCCGAACCGGTTCTTGAGCGCGCGGATGAACCGCAGCGCGGTCTGACGATCTCCCTCGAAGTGGCAGACGACGTCGACGAGGTGCTCGAGGATGCGCGGGCCGGCGACCTGCCCGTCTTTCGTGACGTGGCCGACGATGATGATCGGAAGGCTCCGCTCCTTCGCCACCCGGATGAGCGTCGCCGCGACCTCGCGCACCTGACTGGGCTGGCCGGCCGCTCCGTCGGACAGGGACGATGACACGGTCTGCACCGAGTCGATGATCACGAGCTGCGGCTTCACCTCGTCGATGTGGCCGAGGATCGTGGCGAGGTCGGTCTCGCTCGCGAGATACAGCTCGTCGTGCAGCGCACCGGTGCGTTCGGCGCGCAGCCGCACCTGCGCCTGGGACTCCTCTGCGCTCGCGTACAGCACGCGCCGACCGCCGCGCGCAGCCTGGGCCGCGACCTCGAGCAGCAAAGTGGACTTGCCGACGCCTGGTTCTCCGCTGAGCAGGATCGCCGCTCCAGGAACGATGCCGCCGCCGAGAACGCGGTCGAACTCTCCGACGCCGCTCGAACGACGAGGCGTGTCGACCGTGCTGATCTGGGTGATGGGGCGCGCAGCGCGATCCGCTCCAGGCGCGAGCGGCGTCATCTGACGAAGGATGCCGGTCTTCGCCGCCTGTTCCTGCACGGTGCCCCATTGCTGGCACTCGCCGCAGCGACCGACCCACTTCGACGTGGTCCACCCGCACTCGGTGCACACGAAAGCTGCAGGGGCGGGACGACGGGTTGCCATGTCTACAGGCTAGCCGCGGCATCCGACACCGACGTTCGCCACGTATCGATACCTCGCCGCTATCGACGGCATACGACATCCCTATCGCCCAGAGGCCCATTCCGCCCACATGCGGAACGGGTGCGCGGGATACTGGAATCAACGCCAACGACGTCTCATCTGCGGGCCGCTTCCGGCCCACTCCCGGGTGCATGCGGTGCACCTTCGAGAGAAGGAGTCCTCCCATGGAGTGGCTTGATCCACTGGTTCTATCCCGATGGCAGTTCGGTCTGACGACGATCTACCACTACCTGTTCGTGCCCCTCACGATCGGTATGGCCGTCTCGGCCGCGATCTTCCAGACTGCGTGGGTGCGCAGCGGCAAGATCCACTATCTGCACCTGACGCGGTTCTTCGGGAAGATCTTCCTGATCAACTTCGCGATGGGCGTCGTCACGGGGATCGTGCAGGAGTTCCAGTTCGGCATGAACTGGTCTGACTACTCGCGCTTCGTCGGCGACGTCTTCGGCGCCCCGCTCGCGTTCGAAGGACTGCTGGCCTT
The DNA here is from genome assembly GCF_000763375.1 of Microbacterium profundi. Lineage (NCBI taxonomy): Bacteria > Bacillati > Actinomycetota > Actinomycetes > Micrococcales > Microbacteriaceae > Microbacterium > Microbacterium profundi. Next base: position 2,000,126 of record NZ_JPSY01000001.1, read on the forward strand.
CTTCTTCGAGGCCACGTTCATCGGTCTGTGGATCTTCGGCTGGGACAAGCTGCCGCAGAAGCTGCACCTGGCCACCATCTGGTGCGTCTCGATCGGCAGCGTCCTGTCGGCGTACTTCATCATCGCAGCCAACTCGTTCATGCAGAACCCGGTCGGCTATGAGTACAACCCGGTGACGAACCGCGCCGAGCTCGTCGACATCTGGGCGCTGCTGACGAACCCGGTCGCCCTCGCGGCGTTCCCGCACACGATCTTCGGCGCGTTCATGTTCGCCGCCGGTGTCATCATCTCGGTGTCGGCGTGGCACCTCATGCGCGGTCAGCACACCGACACGATGCGCATCTCGCTGAAGTTCGGTCTGTGGGGCATGCTCGTGGCCACCGCAGGCGTCGCGCTCACCGGCGACCAACTCGGGCTCGCGATGTACGACGCGCAGCCCATGAAGATGGCAGCGGCCGAGGCCACCTTCGACACGGTCTGCGGGGCCGACGCCTCGTTCAGCCTGTTCACGCTCGGCACGCCTGACGGCAGCTCGGAGCTGTTCTCGATCCGCGTGCCCTACCTGCTGTCGCTGTTGTCGACGCAGACGCTCGACGCCTGCATCGACGGCATCAACGACCTCAACGCCCAGTACGCCGTGCAGTATGCAGACCTCGGCATCGACAACTTCACCCCTGTGCTGTGGATCACGTACTGGGCGTTCCGCTGGATGATCGGTCTCGGCATGCTGCACGCGTTCATCGCGCTGGTCGGCCTGTGGGTCACGCGCAAGGGCGCCAAGAAGCCTCCGGCGAAGTGGATGTGGAAGCTTGCGATCTGGTCGTACCCGCTCGCCCTGCTCGCGAACATCGTCGGCTGGGTCTTCACCGAGATGGGACGCCAGCCCTGGATCGTGTTCGGGTTGATGAGCACGCGCGACGGCGTCTCGCCAGGCACGTCGGGGCTCGAGGTGCTGATCTCACTGATCGCGTTCACAGCGATCTACGCCACGCTCGCTGTCGTCGAGGTGCGCCTGATCATCCGCGCGGCCCAGAAGGGGCCGGACACCACCGAGACCCATGACGAGGCGGCACCCGCGCCGTCGGCCGTGTACTGATCGAAAGGACGCGAAATGGATCTCGCCACACTCTGGTTCGGCATCATCGCCTTCCTCTTCGTCGGCTACTTCGTGCTCGACGGCTTCGACTTCGGCGTCGGCATGTCGCTGCCGTTCCTCGGCGGTTTCGGAAAACGCGCCGACGACGTGACGCGCCGGCAGATCATCAACACCATCGGCCCGGTCTGGGACCTCAACGAGACCTGGCTGATCGTCGCCGGCGCCTGCCTGTTCGCCTCGTTCCCCGAATGGTACGCCTCGCTGTTCAGCGGCTTCTACCTGCCGCTGCTGCTCATCCTGCTCACCCTCATCATGCGCGGCGTCTCGTTCGAGTACCGCCACCAGCGCGACGGGCTGAAGTGGAAGCAGGGCTTCGACCGCATGATCATGATCGGCTCGGCCGTCCCGGCGTTCCTCTGGGGCGTCGCGTTCGCGAACATCGTGCAGGGCGTCGCTCTCGACGAGCGGCGTGTGTACATCGGGACGGTGTTCGACCTGCTGAACCCGTACGCCCTGCTCGGCGGCCTCGTGACGCTGCTGCTGTTCTTCACGCACGGTGTCACGTTCATAGCTCTCAAGACCGACGGTCAGCTGCGTACGGATGCCAGGCGACTCGCCTTCCGCGCAGGTATCGTGACGCTCGTCGTCGCGGCGGTGTTCCTGGTGTGGACGGTGACCGCGCACTTCTCGCTTGCGGTGCTGGTGCTGGCCGCGCTCGCCGCGGTGTCGCTGGTGCTGTCGATCGTGTCGAACCTGCGCGGCCGCGAGGGCTGGGCGTTCGGATTCGGTGCGGCCACCACGCTGTTCGCCGTCGTGATGCTGTTCGCGGCGCTGTTCCCGAACGTGATGCCGTCGACGATCGACCCCGCATACAGCCTCACGATCGCGAACGCGTCGAGCAGCCAGTACACGCTCACGATCATGAGCTGGACGGCTCTGGTCGCCCTGCCCCTGGTGCTGCTGTACCAGGGCTGGACATACTGGGTGTTCCGCAAGCGCGTCACTCGCGCATCGATCGAGGGGGCTGCGTCTGAAGGGGAGGCGGCGCACGCGTGAAACCCGTCGATCCGAGGCTGCTGCGGTACGCCGGCGCCGCGCGGGGCTTCTTCGTCCTCGCCGCGGTGATCGGCGTGCTGCAGACGGCAGTCGTCATCGCGTTCGCGTGGTTCCTGACGGATGCCGTCACCGGCGCCCTGGCCGGTCGTTCTGTCGTGGGGTCGCTGGTCTGGCTGCTCGGACTCGCGCTGCTGCGCGGCGCGCTGATCGCGGCATCCGACGCCGCCGGTACGGCCGCCGCTGCCCGTACCGGCATGCAGCTGCGGTCGGCGTTGATCAGCGCCGTGCGCCGGCTCGGACCGGGGTGGCTGGCACAGCGCAACCAGGCGTCTCTCGCCGTCACGGCAGGGCATGGGCTGGAAGCGCTGGACACCTACTTCTCGCGTTATCTGCCGCAACTCGTGCTGACCGTCATCGCGACGCCGGTGATCGTGCTTGTGATGTGGTGGCGGGATTGGCCGAGCGGGCTGATCGCGACGATCACGCTGCCGCTGATCCCGCTGTTCCTCGTCCTCATCGGCATCGCCACCCGCACCGTCCAGCGCAAGCAGTGGCAGACGCTGCAGCATCTCGCCGCGCGCTTCGCCGACACAGTGCAGGGGCTCGCGACCCTGCGTCTGTTCGGCCGCGACCGACGGGCCGCGGCGCAGATCGAGACGACAGCGGATCAGTACCGGCGCGAGACGATGAAGGTGCTGCGGTTCTCGTTCCTCTCCGGCTTCGCGATGGAGCTGCTCGCCTCCCTCGCCGTGGCCCTCGTCGCCGTCACGGTGGGATTCCGGCTGCTCGCGGGGGAGATGCCGCTCGAGATCGGGCTGTTCGTGCTGCTGCTCGCGCCCGAGGCGTTCCTGCCGATCCGGCAGGTCGGGGTGCAGTTCCACGCCGCTTCCGAGGGTGTGGCGGCGACCGAGGACGTGTTCGAGGTGCTGGATGCTGCTCATGACAATGAGGTTTCGGCTCGCCTTCGGCTCGCTCAACCCGTTTCGTCTCGCTTCGCTCGCTCAACGACCCGCGTAGAGATGGACTCCACACGGCGGGGCGTTGAGCGGAGGAGCGCAGCCCCGGAGACGAAAGGGGTTGAGCGAGCGCAGCGAGTCGAAGCCGCCATCCAGGCCGAAGCCGCCATCCAGGCCGAAGCCGCAGCCCAGGCCGAAGCGGCCATCCAGGCCGAAGCCGCCGCCCCAACCGGGTCAGCCACCCAGGTCGAACCCGCTACTCTGCATGTCGTCGGCCTCCGTGTCCGCGACCTCCCACCCGTCTCTTTCGAGGCGCACCCCGGCACGGTCACCCTCGTCGAAGGCCCGAGCGGCTCCGGGAAGTCCAGCCTGTTCGCAGCCCTGCGCGGCGCGGCGGATTTCGACGGCACCGCGCTGTTCGCGGGCGACGACGTCCGCACCCTCGCCCCCTCTGACTGGCTCGCATGGGCCGGGCAGGCGCCTGGGCTGATGCAGGGCACGATCGCCTCGAACGTGGCGCTGGGCGACGCGGACCCGGATGCCGACGGCATCCGCCATGCCCTCGACGCCGCGTGCGCGGCCGATCTCGACCCGACCCAGGAACTCGGAGTGCAGGGGAGCGGGCTGTCCGGCGGGCAGGCGCAGCGCGTCGCCGTCGCGCGGGCCCTGTACCGGCACGGAATCGACCCAGCGCGGGTGCTCGCGCTGGATGAGCCCTCGAGTGCGCTGGATGCCGACACCGAGGCCCGGCTCTGGGCAGCGCTGCGTGACCGAGCGGATGCCGGAGCTACGGTGCTGCTCGTCTCCCACCGCCACACGGCTCGTAGCATCGCGGATCAGATCGTGACGGTGCCGGCAAGGTCACGGCTGGAGGTGCGGGTATGACGAACCTCCGCGACATCCTCGGCCTCGCGCAGCCGCCCGTACGCCGCTTCCTGCCCGGGCTGAGCTGGGGCGTGCTCTCGGCTGCGGCCGCGGTGAGCCTGCTCGCGGTCAGCGGCTGGCTGATCGTCAGCGCCTCGATCGTCGACTCGCTGGTGCCGCTGTCGGTCGCAGTGGTCGGCGTGCGCTTCTTCGCTGTCTCGCGTGCGGTGTTCCGGTATCTGGAGCGCCTCTCGGGTCATGATGCGGCGCTGCGCCAGCTGGCCGCGACGCGCTCCGACATGGTGCGCCGGCTCATCCCGCTCTCACCCGCGGGCCTCGGGAAGACCGATCGCGGACAGGTGCTCTCGGCGCTCGTCGACGATGTCGAGAACCTGCAGAACCTGCCGCTGCGCGTGGTGCAGCCGCTCGCCGTGACGGGCGTCGTCGCCGTCGGCGCGGTGGTCTTCGTCGCGTTCGTGTCGCCGTCGGCCGCCCTCACGCTTGCAGCGTGCCTCGCTGCGGCGGCGCTGGTCGCGATCGGACTCGGATGGGTGTTCGGGGCGCGAGCGGAGCAGCAGCTGTCATCGCTGCGCGCCGAGCTCTCGGCATCCGTCGTGGACTACTTCGGCAGCCTCGACGTGCTGCTCGCCTACGGCGCCGAGCCTGAGGCTCGCATGCGCGTCGAGCGCGCGGACGGCGCGCTTCGGCGCGCTGTCACCCGCGCGTCTCTGGCGCAGGCGGTCGCCGCTGGCGTCGTGTCGGTGCTCGCCGGGGTGGCGTCGGTGTGGGCGATCGCCGTCGCCGCCCCTGGTCTGACGACCGGCGCGATCGACGGACCCTGGCTCGCGGTCGTCGTGCTCGTGCCGATGGTGGTCTTCGAGGTGTTCGGCGCCGTGCCGATCGCGGCGTCGTCATGGCGCAGCGTGCGGGCGAGCGCCCAGCGCATCGTCGACGTGCTGCCCTCGTCGGTGCCGATGGAACTGCGATCGGATGCCGGGACGGACGCGGCCCCGACAAGCACGGCGCTGCGCCTGCACGACGTCACGGCATCCTGGCCGGGTGGCGCGCCGGCGCTGCGCGGAGCGTCGCTCGATCTCGCGGCCGGTGAGCGCGTGCTCGTGTCGGGGCCGAGCGGGGCAGGCAAGAGCTCGCTCGCGGCGGTGCTGGTCGGATTCCTCCGCTCAGAAGGCGAGTACACGATCGGCGGGACGGATGCTGCGGCGCTCTCCGGCCCTGCCCTTCGGCGCATCGTCGGTCTGTGCGAGCAGAGCCCGCAGCTGTTCGACGAGGACATCCGCCAGAATCTGCTGTTCGCGCGCGATGCCGCGACCGACGACGAGCTGCTCGCCGTGCTCGATCGGGTCGGCCTCGGCGCCTGGGTGCAGGAGCGCGGCGGCCTGGATGCGCGCGTCGGCGACAGGGGTGCACTGGTGTCGGGCGGTCAGGCGCAGCGCATCGCACTCGCCAGGGCGCTGCTGCGCGGATTCCCTGTTCTCGTGCTGGATGAGCCGACCGCGGGGGTGGACCCAGAGGCATCCGATGCCCTGCTGCGCGATCTGCTCGGCGCGGCGGGGGAGCAGTCGGTGCTGCTGATCTCGCACGTCGAGCCGCCTGCAGGAACTGTCGACAGGGTCGTGCGGATCGAGGGCGGCCGCACGGTCTGATCGGTGATCTGCGGAGGTTCGCCGGGGCACGAGTTCACCCCGGGAGGTGTCGCGATGTGCCGCATCGCTCGTGCGGATGCGGCCAAGGGGACCACCTCGTGCGAATGCCGCGACGGGGGTCGCTGCGGCCTGGTGAGCGGCCGGCGGGCCGCGAGACCGACTTTGCAGCACGAGACCGAGTCACGCACGCTATGTCTCGTGCCGCAGACTCGGTCTCGTGCCCTGAACGCGCCGATTCGCGCCGCAGCCCGTCGTCGCGTAAACTCTTCCGCGGTGACGTGTCCGAGCGGCCGAAGGTGCAACACTCGAAATGTTGTGTAGGTTCACCCCTACCGTGGGTTCAAATCCCACCGTCACCGCCAGAAAAACCCCTGTTTATCAGGGGTTTTTCCATGTCTGCGCCGCGAAGGTCGCACAGTTTGCCCACATTCTGTTTGAGATTCAGACTGGGATCCGGCTCGAGTGTGGGGCGTCGGTGATGCGCGCGGGCGAGCGAGCGGTGCCTCAGGCCCGCGTGATTCCGCGGACGACGTGGCTACTGCCGGGCCGGACACAGTGCACCTCGACGCGTGGTGACGGTGGGTAGCTGCCTCACAGTCAGTAGTGATCTCCCGCTCGGGGGTGGGCCTATCGCTCGCTATCGGAGATCGCGACGCGCGCCAGTCAGTCGATCACGACTCGCGTGTCGACGCGCCCCGTTGCATGGGCGCTGTCTCGCGATATGATGTTCGGGTAACTGCACGATTCCGTTAACAACGGAACAGCGGGATATACCGAAAAGAAGTGTGACATGCCCGATCAAGTACCGGCCTCACAGGCTCAGCTCGTTCGTCGTGCTGTCGGATTGATCCGAGATCGGCTTCCGTCGGGCTGGCATGCCTCTGAACCTGGCGGGGGAGCTGCGGGCGCGGATGCGGCGTTTGTGATCTCGGCGGCGGACGGGCGTGAAGTGCGTGTCGAGATCGAAGCTAAGCAAGGGGCGTTGGTCAGTCGGCAAGCACAGGTGCTGGCGCAGGAACTTCTTACGCGTGCATCCGGGTCGGGTTCGATTCCGCTTCTTGTTGCGCGGTATCTCTCACCCCAGGTCAGGGAGCAGTTGCAGACCGCCGGGGTCTCGTACGTGGATGCGACGGGAAACCTGATGCTCTCTGCGGTGAGTCCAGGAGTTTTTCTCGCTGATCGGGGTGCAGCGAAGGATCCATGGCGTGGCGTGGGGCGTCCACGTGGCACGCTCAAAGGTGACCCGGCCGCCCTCGTTGTGCGGGCACTGCTTGATTCTGCGCGGCCTTGGCGCGTGCGCGACCTCGTCGAATCGTCGGGGGCGTCTACCGGGGCGACCTATCGGGTTCTGGAGTACCTCGACCGGGAGGGGCTCGCCGGCCGCAACGACGACGGTCTGTGGGATGTGCATGATTGGCAGCGTCTGCTCCGTTCCTGGGCGGGCGATTACTCATTCCTCACGGAGAACGTGGTCAGTCGATTCATCGCACCACGAGGACTGGCTGCGTTTCGCGGTGTCCTGACGCAGTCGGAGGCTTCATATGCGGTGACCGGTGCGGCCGCATCCGAGGAATGGACATCGGTCGCGCCGACCAGATCCATGTTCGTGTACGTCGAGGATGCGCCTCTTGGCGCCGAGGCGTGGGGGCTCCGCCCCACGGATGCGGGAGTGAACGTGATCCTCCTGGAGCCGCGCAAACCCAACTCGGTGGCGTTCGTGGGTACGGGGGTGCTCGACGACGGTGTGCGGAGGGCAGCACCAGTGCAGGTCGCCGCCGATCTGCTGAACGGGCCGGGGCGTGACCCGCAGGAGGGGGAGGAGCTTTTGCGTTGGATGGCGGAGAACGAGACGGCATGGAGGCTTCCGTGAACATCGAAACCGTACGCGCTCGTACCGTGCTCTTGGACGCACTCGAGGCGCTGGGTGGGCACCTCCCATCAATCATCCTGGTCGGCGCACAGGCGATCTATCGGCGCACAGGTGCTGCCGAGGTCGCGCTGGCTGAGTTCACCACGGATGCGGACCTCGTGATCGATCCGCGGTCACTCTCGCCGAACCCGTTGATCGAGGACGCGATGACGGTCGCTGGGTTCGTGCGTGACCCGTCGAACATCAATCCCGGAACCTGGATCTCGCGCGATGGCATTCCCGTTGACTTGATGGTGCCGGACCAAGTGGCGGGCAAGGGCCGGCGTGGAGTCACTGTCGGCCCGCACGATCGAGGATCAATGCGTCGCACGGTCGGGTTGGAAGCGACCCTCGTGGATAACGGAATTCTCAGCGTCGCGGGTCTTGCGGACAACGACGGTCGGCGAATAGACGTGCGCGTCGCAGGTACAGCCGGGCTGCTCGTCGCCAAGCTCCACAAGGTGAGCGAACGACTGGAGACGCCACGCCGACGGGACGACAAAGACGCGCATGACATCTACCGGATTCTCGTCGCGATAAGCACTGAGGATCTGGTCGATACTTTCCGTGTACTGCTCAATGATGTCGTTTCTGAAGCCGTGACATCGGACGCTCTATCCATGCTCGAGCGAGTGTTCGCGTCCGGGCCGGAGGCGCCGGGGTCCACTATGGCTGGCCGGGCAGAGCACGCCATAGGTGACCCCGAACAGGTGAGCCTCGCGGTGAGCATTCTTGCTGCGGATCTGATGAAAGCGCTCGATCGCTGAGTTGACCGGACGATGATCTCGCACGTGGCGACTGTGCAAGCGAATCGAACGATCCGCTTTCCCCCATTTCACCCACGAACGTATGAGATCGAGATGGAGTGAAGAAGGTTTTGGAGGGGGAAGGACAGGGCTGAAGCCTTGGAATTCCGGCGTTCTGGACTGGACGCGATCCAAGTGGGCGTCAGCGATTCGGGTTCAAATCCCACCGTCACCTCCATTTTGGCCCGGATCGACTTCCTCTTGGCGGTTTCGATCCGGCTCATTCCTTTTGGTTCGGTCTCGTTCCTTCTCGGATGTGGGCACGGCCTGGTCAGGGGTTTTCTTCTCCACGGTTCTTGCCCGTGTGCGGGCGACTCGGGGCGACTCAGAGCGACCGGGACGGATTGAGAGCGACCGGCAACGACGTCGCGGTGGACTGTGCCGGCGGTTTGCCCACATTTGTTCGTGTGGTGCGGATACCCACGGTAGGTCGACCTCTCGCAGGCTCGAGCATGGGTAATCCGAAGTCCCGGACCTTGCGGCGTCCGGACTGCGGATCCGCCATGGGTGTGTGATCGGGTTCAGGCTTGTGCGATCTCGTCGAGCCAGCTGGCGAGCTGTCCGACCGCGTCGGTGAGTGTAAGGTCCACCGCGGCGGATTCGGCAGCCCTCGCGAAGCTGGTTCCCCAGTGCGGGTGAGCGGTGACTGTCGCCGGCCAGGCCCGTGGCTGGACCCCAGCGATCGTCGCCTCGGCGGCGCGCGCGGCGAAGACATCCTCGATGGCGCGGCGAATCTCCGCAGGCGACGGAGTGCCCGCGGCGCGGACGAGGTCGCGTAGCAACAGCAGGTCGACGACATCGCGGGCGCGATCGTTGATGTAGACGGGAGGACGGTGCGGGTCGGTGCACGCATGGATCTTCTGCGCGATCTGATAACTCATCGACAGACTTGCGATCCGGTCCGGCGTAGGCAGACCGAACCCCGCCAGGGACGGCGCTGCGAAGGTGTCGGGTGCGGATCCGGCGCCGCCCTCGTCCGGCGCGATCTCGATCTGCACGCGCCGCCAGGTCACCCCACGCAATTGCACAGTGATATGGAACCGGCGAGGCTTCACGACCAGGTAGGGGACGTCGATGATCTCGACGTCGTCACGGACGAGTGTGAGCGGCCCCCACGGCTCGCTGAGTGCACCATCAAGCTCGGCGAGGAACACGTCGATGTCGCCACGGGTGAGGCCGTCGATGTCCTGGGTCGTGCGAGACATTCCGGGGAGTCGGTACTGCAGCATGGTGCCGCCCTTGAGCAGGAACAGCGGCGCCCCGGAATCGTCCACGGCGCGCTGCAGCGCCGCGGAGACGACGGTGGCTGCGACCAGCCACCCCAGTCGCGGGCCGGCCGATCCGAGCTGGCCCTGTGCCTGAGTGATCCATGCGTTGAGTATTCGAGCCGAGGCGGGAGCCCTGTCCTTCGGGTCGAGGTCGCTCATCGCCTGAGCGAGGTTCGCCCGGTCAGGCTCGGCCATCGCGATCCTCCAGTCGCTGGGCCAGCCGTTCTCGCTCCGCCGTGGGAAGCAGGCTGGTGCGCCCGGCCCGTTCGATGGCTTGTCGCAACAGGTATGTCGGCACCCCCGAGGCGATGCCCTGATCGATCGCGGTCGTGACCGTCACGATCGGAATACCTTCCCACCACGTGACCTGGGACGGATCGAGGTCCTCGTAGTGGATGACGTACGTCTCCCCACCTGCTCTACGGAGGCGGCGGTGGCGGCCGACGGTCAGGTGGATGCGGTTCGGGTTGATGTCGCTGATGTCCCAGGCGGCGAGGGCCGTGTCGTGGCTCAGGCAGGCCTCCGGCGCCCCCGTCCACAGCACGGCGAGGTGGTACTGGTCGAACTCGGTCGCCGCGACTTGCGGCACCCGGTAGACACCGTGCGCCACGTGCTCCAGTCGGCCTCGGGCGACCATCGTCGACAACTCCGGATGCGAGGCGCCTTCGGTGAGGGCCTGCGCAGTCGTCACAAAGCCGTGCTGATCCAACGCGATCTCGCGGAGCATCTCCAACTTGGTAACGACAGGCATGTCAATACCTTAGCAAAATACGAAGGTATTGACATCCGAGTCCCTGATGTGTGAGCGATGCGGTGAGCCGATCGCTCGTGACATTCTCGAGGTATGGCGCGAACATGGTTGTCGGTGACGGTTGAGCTGCTCGGTGGTCGGGGCACTGAATTGTGGCCGTGGCCCGGCCGGGTGTTCGCCGTTGGCCCCTCCCACACCTTCCTCCAGTTCGCGAATGCGATCAATGATGCGTTCGCCCGGTGGGATCGGTCGCATGTGTCTATGTTCACCCTCGCCGACGGGCGGATGGTCACCGACGACGAGACCGGCGCGGAGCTGGCGGCGTCGATCGGGGGCCCGCTCACGGTGCCCATCGACATGGCCAGAGTGAAGGTCGCTCGGCTCGTGGAGCCGGGCGCTGAGTTCCAGTTCACCTTCGACCTCGGCGACGGCTGGACGCACCGCTGTGTGGTGGAGGCGGAGAAGGTCGATCCGCTAGAGGTGTTGGGTATCCGCCCCGCCGCTCCGCTGTCGTACTGGGGTTGGGGGAGCATCCCGGATCAGTATGGTCGGCGATGGTCGGACGACGATGTGAGCGGTCCGGCGCCCAGGAGGCCGACCCGATCGCACCCGATGATGATGCACGCGTGGCCGGCACTGGAGCAGGTGCCGGTACTCGACCCGCAGGAATTGCGCTCTGCTCTCGCCACGAAGGACGCCGCTCGCCTCCTCGCCGCGGTCGCGGGACGCGACATCGACGACGCCTTGCAGCAAGTGGGATCCGGGATGCTGCTGACGCTCCAACACAATCACGAACATGCGGAGCCGCTCGCGTTGTCGGTCATCAACCGCCTCACGTGGCGCGGCGGACCGGGCGATCGAATCCTGGCCGAGGACCTGCTGGCCACTCTGCGCGCCGAGCCCCTGCCGGGGCGGGTGCTGCCGGTCGATCTTGAGATGCTCAGCATCTTGTTGGAAGGGGATCCTGAGCTGTCGACCGGCGCGTACCTCGACCTTCGCACAGGCGAGGTGTGCGGCGGCAACGAGACAGATCCGATGATGGTCGGGGAGGATGCCGCGATCGACGTGGAGGAGGAACCCGACCGTTGGATCTACCTCGCCGGGGTAGGTTCACGAGAAGGCTGGCGAGACATGGCGGCCTTCGCCGAGCGACAGCACGACCAGTCTCTGCGAGAACGACTGGAGCAAGCGATCGAGGGCAAGGGTGCCTTCCGCCGCTTCCGCGACCTCGCCCACGACGAAGGCATCGCCGAGCAGTGGGACCTCTTCTCCTCCGATCGGCAACTGGGTCGTGCCCGTGAGGTGCTCGCCGCCGAGGGCATCCGCGGGCCTCGCAGCATGGCCACCTCCGATGAATGAACTCGAGGAACCGTGCTGGGCTGCGCAGGCCGTCCGCGACTGGGAGGCGGCAGGCGGGCCAGTGGCACTCCCGGCATCCGTGCCCACGAAATGCCCACAATCGAACACGATCGAGCCCGATTGAACGGGATCGAGAGCAGATTCCAGAGGGCTCGAAACGGCGGAATTCCGCGGGAGTCCGACCGAGACGGATCGGGAAGGATCGAACCTCTTTGGGTTCAAATCCCACCGTCACCGCCAAATCGAAGGCCCCGACTTCCCTAGCGAACACGAGGAAGTCGGGGCTTTCGTCATGCGGCGGGAGAGGCAATTGCCGGCATTTTGCCCACGGCCGACCGTCGGGCGAGGTTGCCGTTCGGGAGGGAAGCAGTATTAGGTTATGCTTACCTTGTTTTGCCCCGAGCGTTGCTGCGAGGCACTACACCGAAGCTCTACTCCCGATGGCACTGCTCACCCGCCCGAAAGCATCAACAGCCATGCTCCCGAAGCCGCTCGCTCGTGGTTTTTCCCTTCTCGGTGGTCAACCCGACGCAACCGCGCTCATCGTCGACGGCGCACGCCTGAGTTACGCCGAGCTCTCCGACCGGGTTGCCGAACGCAGAGACCGGCTCGGCGAGACGCGTCGCCTCGTGATGATGTCGGCGGCCAACGCGCTCGAGCCGATCGTCACCTACCTCGCCGCACTCGAGGGAGGGCACCCGGTGCTGCTCGTGGCGAGCGGCGACGATGAGGCGAGCATCGGTCATCGGGAGTCCCTCGCTGCGCGCTTCGATCCGGATGTCATAGCGCACGACTCGACCCGCGACCGGGCGCTCGAGGAGATTCGGCCAGGCAGCCGCCACAGGTTCCACCCCGATCTCGCCTTGCTCGCCAGCACCTCGGGGTCTACGGGGTCGCCGAAGCTCGTCCGCCTGTCGAGCGAGAATCTGCGCAGCAACGCCGCCGCTATCGCTGAGTACCTGCGCCTCGGGCCGGCCGATCGCGCGGCCACGACCCTCCCCCTGCAATACTGCTATGGGCTCTCCGTCGTGAACAGCCACCTGCTCGCCGGCGCGAGCCTGCTGCTCACCGAGCGCTCGGTCTCCGGCGAGGCGTTCTGGTCGGAGGCTGCCGCGCACCGGATCACCTCGTTCGCCGGCGTGCCCTACACTTTCGAGCTCCTCGAAGCAGGCGGATTCTCGGAGCGATCCCTGCCCAGCCTCCGCTACCTCACGCAGGCAGGCGGCCGGCTCGCGCCCGAGGCTGTTCGACGCCTCGCCCGCCTCGGCGAGGAGCGCGGGTTCGACTTCTTCGTCATGTACGGCCAGACCGAGGCGACCGCCCGCATGGCCTATCTCCCGCCACAGCTCGCCGAGTCCTCGGCAGGTGCGATCGGCATCCCCATCCCGGGCGGCTCCTTCCGCATCGACTCCGGCGACGGAGCGGATGCCGAGCCCGGAAGCACGGGAGAGCTGGTCTACGAGGGGCCGAACGTGATGCTCGGCTACGCCGAGGCACCGGAGGAATTCGTACTCGGACGCACGGTGCATGAGCTGCGCACGGGCGACGTCGCCCGTCTTCGCGACGATGGACTCTACGAGATCGTCGGCCGGATGAACCGCTTCGTGAAAGTCTTCGGCCTCCGTCTCGATCTGGATCGCGTCGAGCACCTCCTCGCCGAGGAGGGGATCGTCGCGCGCGCCGCGAGCGCCGGCGAACGACTGCTGCTGTTCTCGACATCGGAGCGCACGGCTGAGAGCGCGCGAGAGCGCGCCGCCGCCCTTCTCGGCATCCCCGCCCACGTGATCGGTGCGTACGCCGTGAGTGAGTTCCCTCGAACGTCGAGCGGGAAGCCGGACAGCGCAGCGCTCGTGGCATTCGCCGAGCTGCAGGATCGCTCGGTGGCCGAGTCGGCCGCGGCATCCGGACCGCGGCCCCGGAGCAGGCCGACGCCTGACGGAGTGCGTGAGCTGTTCGCGGCGCTGCTTGCTCGACCCGATGTCGGACTCGACGACTCCTTCTCCGGGCTCGGCGGCGACTCGCTCAGCTACATCGAGGTGTCGCTGCGGCTCGAATCGCTGCTCGGCGTGCTCCCGCGCGACTGGCCGGCGCTCACGGTGCGCGAGCTCGCTGCTCTGGCGGCGCCGCCCGGCGATGCTCCCACACCGTCCGGGAACCCGACCACAGGGAAGCCGACCAGGCAGGCGCGGTTCACGCGGCGCCTGGTGCGAATGGAGACGCCGGCCGTGCTCCGGGCGCTCGCGATCGTGCTGATCGTCGGCACGCATGCCGACCTGTTCATGCTGAAGGGCGGTGCCCACCTGCTGCTCGCGGTGGCCGGGTACAACCTGGCGCGTTTTCAGCTGGCACCTGTGCCGGGGTCGACGCGGGTTCACCGGCTGTGCCGCAGCGCCCTGCAGATCGCGGTGCCGGCGGTGCTCTGGATCGCCGCCGTGGCGCTTGTCTCGGGGCAGTACCGTCCGACGACCGCCCTTCTCGTGAACAACCTCGTCCCCGGCGACGGACGGTGGAACGAGCAGTGGCAGTTCTGGTTCCTCGAGGCGGCGATCTGGAGCCTGGTCGGGCTCGCAGCACTGTTCGCCGTGCGGTTCATCGACCGACTCGAGCGACGTGCGCCGTTCGGGTTCGCGATCACGGGCCTGGCGATCGCTCTCGCCGTCCGCTTCGCGATCGCCGGGCTGCACGCCGAGCACGTGGAGCGCTACGCCGCGCCCGTGGTGGTCTGGCTCATCGCTCTGGGCTGGCTGGTCGCTCGCGCAGATACCGTGGGACGCCGCTGGCTGGTGTCCGCTATCGCCGTCGCGAGCACCTTCGGGTTCTTCGGCGACCCCCTGCGCGAGGGTATCGTCGCGATCGGGATCCTGATCCTCGTCTGGCTGCCGACGATCCGGATGCCGCGTCTGCTCGTGTCTGCGGTCGCCACGCTCGCCGGGGCCTCGATGTTCATCTATCTCACGCACTGGCAGGTGTACCCGCCGTTCGAGCAGAGCGCGCCGTGGCTCGGCACGCTCCTCTCGCTCGCCGTCGGCATCGCCGCGTGGCGCGCGTATGCGTTCGCGAGCAGCCGGATCACGCGGATGCGTGTGGCCTGATCGACCGGTCGATCTGATGCCGGAGCCGCGCTAGCCCTCCCGCGGAGAGCCCACGGGATACAGCACGGCGCCACCGTCGACGACCACGTGCGCCCGGCTGCCGACCGTGAATCGTGCGGCTGCCCGTCCGGGCACCCGATGGGTCACCTCGACGGCGCCCAGTCTCAGCGTCAGCTCCGCCACCGCTCCGGTCGTGCGGATATCGAGCACACGGGCATCGCCGTCCGTCGCCGGATCGACGCGCAACTGATCCGGACGCAGCATGGCGACGAACCGGTCAGCGCCGTGGCTGAGGTCGTGCCGCACAGGGAGGCGTCCGAAGGCGCAGTCGACGGCATCTCCCGCGCGCTCCGCCGCCACCACGACGACCTCGCCGAGGAACGCCGCCACGGCCGTGTCGATCGGTGCATCGAAGACTGCGGAGGGCTCGCCCGCCTGCACCAGGGTCCCGCCGGCGAGCACGCCGACCTGTTGGCCGAAGGAGAGCGCCTCCTCCTGGTCGTGCGTGACGAGCACCGCCGTCACGCCGCTACGCTCGAGCACGTCGATCACGGCGCTGCGGGTGTGGGCCCGAAGGCCTGTGTCCAGCGCGCTGAACGGCTCGTCCAGCAGGATCACACCGGGTCGCTGAGCGAGGGCCCGCGCCAGCGCGACCCGCTGCTGCTGCCCGCCGGAGAGCTCATGCGGCATGCGGGCGGTGAGAGCCGGATCCAGCGAGGCGAGCTCCATCAGCTCTTGCACCCGAGCGCCGGTCCGATCGGAGCGAGGCAGGCCGAACGCGATGTTGCGCGCCACTGAGAGATGCGGGAACAGGGCGCCGTCCTGCGCGACATAGCCGATGCCTCTGCGGTGCGCCGGCACCGCCGAACGAGGTCCTGAGAGTTCGCGGCCGTCCAGCGAGATCGTGCCGGCGTCCGGCCGCTCGAACCCGGCGATCAGGCGCAGCAGCGTGCTCTTGCCGCTTCCGGAGGAGCCGACCAGCGCCAGCCGCGTGGAGTCGGCCACGTCGAGCGCGACGTCGCGCAGTACGTCGGTGCCGTCGAATGCCTTGGATATCCCGCTGAGGTGAAGCGTCATCGGAGACTCCGTCCGGTTGCGTGGGCGAACATCAGGGCGACGGCGGGAATCGAGAGCAGCACCAGCACCAGCGCGTAGGGCGCGGCGGCGGGGTAGTCGAGCGAGGATGCCGCAGACCAGAAGCTCGTCGCGACCGTGCGAGTGCCGGTGGGCGCGAGCAGCAGCGTGGCGGTCAGTTCGTTCGCTGCGCCGAGGGCGACGAGGGCGGCACCGGCGCCGATCGAGGGGAGCAGAAGCGGGAGCGTCACGCGAAGTCGTGCCGGCAGCGGCGCGATGCCGAGAGACCGGGCGGCCTCCTCGAGCGACTCGGGAACCTGAGCCAGGCCGGCTCGCAGAGGCACGAGCGCGCGCGGAAGGAAGATCACGACGTAGGCCGCGATCACCGTGAAGACCGTCTGATACAGGGCGGGCGCGATCGCGAGGGTCGTGCCGACGAGGGCGAGGGCGACGATGATCGCCGGCAGGCTGCTCGCCAGGTACGCCGCGCCCTCGAGTGCGCGGGAGAGCCGGCCGGCGTGGCGCACGGACAGCCATGCGATCGGGAGCGCGACGAGAACCGCGCACAGCGCCCCGGCGACGGCGAGGCCGGATGTCTGCGCCGTGGCCGAGGCGAGAGCGCCGAACTCGGCGGCATCGGCTCGGAGCAGCCAGCGCACGACGCTCGCGAGCGGAACGAGGATCGCCGCCGCGAGCAGAGCGATCGAAGCCGTGATCGCGACCCATGCCGCTCTGCCCAGAGGCAGCAAGGCCGGCGGATGTGGCGCGCCGCCGCCCACTCGCGCATAGCGGGAGCGACCGCGGGCGAGGGACTCGGCGCCGAGCAGCACGAGGCACAACACGACCAGCACGATCCCGAGTGCGGCGGCGTTCGGGCCCGCGAAGGTCGCCTGATAGGCCACGACGATGGCGGTGGTGAAGGTGTCGAACCGGAGGAAGGCGAAGGCGCCGTACTCGGAGAGAAGGTGCAGCGCGACGATGAGCGCGCCGCCGAGAATCGCGAGGCGCAGCTGCGGCAGCACGACGCGGATGAAGACCATCCAGGAACCGAGGCCGAGAGCGCGCGCAGACTCTTCGAGCGCCGGATCGAGGCCGCGGATAGCCGCCATCGCCGGAAGGTAGACGAGGGGGAAGTACGCGAGCACGGCGACGAGCAGACCACCCCAGAGCCCGTTGATCGACGGGATGGCGCTGGCCCACCCGTAGCTCGCCACGAAAGCGGGGATCGCGAGCGGTGCAGCGAACGCGACCGCGAACACCCGGCGCGCGGGCAGCGCGGTGCGCTCGACGAGCCACGCGGCACCCACACCGAGCACGACGGCGGCCGGCACGCCGATCACGGCGAGGAGCGCCGTGTTGACGAGTAGCTCTCCGACCTTGGGGCGGATGACGAGGGTCGCGAGTTCTGTCCATCCCATCGCGATCGCGGCGTGCACGACGTAGCCCACCGGGACGAGTGCGCCGGCCGTCAGCACGGCGACGAGCGCGACGAGACCGCCGGGAGCGCGACGCCGAGGGGGTGTGGCGACCGGTGGCAGGGTCGCGCGTGCGCTCAGAGGAGTCCGGCTTCCGTCATGAGATCGATGACCCGGGGGCCGTTGAGCGTCGACGGATCGATCACGGGCGCGTTCAGGCTCTCGAGCGGCGGCAGCTCGGCTTTCGCCGGGATGCCGGACGCGACGGGGTACTCGAAGCTGTAGCCCTCGCCGAGGATCTTCTGGCCCTGTTCACCGGCGATGAAGGCGAGGAACTGCTGTGCTTCCGCGGGGTGCTGGGCATTGTTGAGGACGCCGCCGCCCGACACGCTGACGAAGGCGCCTGGGTCCTGGTTGCCGAAATAGTGCAGCTTGGTGTTGCCGCTGTCCTCCGCCGCGGCATCCTGATCGCGGTACCAGTAATAGTGGTAGATGATGCCGACCGGGACTTCGCCCGCGTTGACCGCCTTCATCGTGACGATGTTGTTGCGGTACTCGGTCGCGTTCTGGGCCATGCCCTCGAGCCAGGCGCTCGCGCCCTCCTCGCCCTGCGTCTCGAGCACCGCCGAGACGATGGCCTGGAAGTCGGCCTTTGCGGGGGCGGCCCCCCAGCGTCCTTCCCACTCGGGTTCTGCGAGGTCGAGGAGAGAAGCGGGCAGCTTGGCTTCGGAGATGAGATCGGGGTTATAGACCAGCACGGTCGATCGGGCGGCGATCCCTGTCCAGTCTCCTGATGCCGGGCGATAGGCCTCCGGCACGAGTGCCAGAGTCTTCTCGTCGACGGGGGCGAACAGGCCCGCTTCCTCGACGAGCGACATCGCGGGCGAGTTCTCGGTGAGGAAGACGTCGGCCTTGGACGCGGCACCCTCCTGCACGAGCTGGTTGCCCAGCTCACTGTCGTCGCCGTTTCGGAGGACGACCTCGATGCCGGTTTCCTCCGTGAACGCCTCCGCCCACTCCTGGGTGAGCTCTTCGTGCTGGGCGTTGTACACCACGAGCGCGTCACCACCGCCCCCTTCCTCCGACGCATCGCCGGCGCATCCGGAGAGGAGCAGAGCCGACCCGGCGAGGACAGCCAGAGAGGCGTGGCGGACAGGCACAGGCATAGGGACAGTCCTTCGATCAGGAATAGAGGTGAGGCAATCCTAAGGCAGACGCAGCCCGCCGCTGAGTTCGGAGTCGTCACGTAGTCGCACAAACCCACCCCGGCGTGGCATCCACACTCAGCACACCGGCGAGTGCGAGCCATTGCGAGCGGACGTCAGGCGTGAGCGGAGGCGCCCTCGGCGGCGGATTCGGGCAGGTTCCCCCGGCGAAGAACGGCGCCCGTCTCGAGGGCTTCGACCCAGGCGTCGGTGGGCGCGACGGCAGCCCAGCTCGAGTTCAGCAGTGCCATCAGCGTCGTGTGCACCGTCTCCGCGCTGGCCGATCCCGCTTCGTTGGCGATGTCGATGGCTCCGGTCGCATCGGAGATGACCTCGACCGTGAGTTCGCGGGTCTCGGCGTCGGCAGCCGTGGCGAGTACGCAGTTGTTCGTCATGTATCCGACGAGGGTGATCGTGTCGACCTGATTCTCGACGAGCCACTCGCGCAGGCCGGTGCCGGGAAAGACTGAGCTGTACTGCTTGACGATCATCTTCCACCCGGTCGAGTCGCGGCCTTCGAGCGACGAGTGCAGACGGAACTCCGGCTTCGTCGGATTGAACACCGGTGCGTCGTCTCCTGCCGTGTGCTGCACCATGACCACCGGGATCCCGACGCGTTCCGCGGCGTCGATCGTGTCGGCGATGCGCTGGATCGACTCCTCGCGCGGCGGATGCTGGATGCGCAGGAGTCCGGTGAAGTACTCCTGCTGGGGGTCGATGACGATGAGGGCGCGGCGTGGAGCGGGCATGATGATTCTCCTGGGGTGTGAGCGGGTCTTGTCATCCAGATTCCCTCACTCGAACCCGTGGCACAATTGGCACGTATGCATACTGACGATGAATTCACGCCAAAGCCTGAGTTGCGGATCGCGGTCTACGCCTTCGACGGTGCGACGATGTTCCATCTCTCCGTCCCGCCGATGGTGTTCGGCGAAGTGACCCGCCAGCACCTGGCGGTGTGGGACACGATCCTGTTCAACGAACTGGGTGCGGACATCACCACCGACGAGGGATATCGGATCGGCGGGATCCATGGCCTCGAGGATGCGCTCGGCGCGGACGTGATCGTCATCGCCTCCTGGCACAGCGACCTGAGGGCTCCGAGTGCACAGCTCGCCGAACTGCTGCAGCATGCGCACGGCAATGGCGCATCGGTCGCGGGGCTCTGTCTCGGTGCGTTCCCTGTCGCGGACAGTGGTCTGCTCGATTCCCGGCCGGCCGTGACCCACTGGCGTTCGCTGAACCAGTTCAGTTCCCGGCACCCTGGGACCGATGTCGATCGCACCGTGCTGTACATCGATCACGGTGATGTCATGACGTCTGCCGGCACGGCCGCAGCCATCGACGCATGCCTGCATCTCGTCCGTTCGCGTCTCGGATCGGATGCCGCGAATCAGGTGGCGCGCAACCTCGTCGTCGCGCCCCACCGCAGTGGCGGCCAGGCGCAGTACATCGACCGGCCGGTTCCGCAGGTGAACTCGCTGAGCCCGATATCCGAGGCCCTCGACTGGGCCACGCAGCATCTCGACGAGCGGATCGATGTCGTGGACATGGCGCGTGCTGCCCGGATGAGTCTGCGCAGCTTCATCCGGGCTTTCAAGGAGAACACCGGCAACACACCTGCGGCCTGGTTGCGAGAGCGTCGACTGGACGAGGCGCGACGGCTGCTGGAGCTCACCGATCTCGGCATCGATGCCATCGCATCAAGGTGCGGCTTCGCCAGTCCGGTGACTCTGCGGCAGAACTTCCATGCCGCGTACGCCACGACGCCGTCCGAGTACCGACGCCGCTTCGATGCCCGGCGCAGGGTCGGCTCCGCAGTCTGATCGCCACGAGGATTCTCGTGGCGATCGGGTGGAACCGGAGGGCTTAACGCGCCAGCGCCAGCGCGGTCAGTTCGGCCCGCGTGCTGGCCCCGATCTTGCGCAGCAGATTCGACACGTGGAACTTGACCGTGTTGGCGCTGATCCCGAGTTGGCTGGCGATCGCCTGGTTGCGCTCTCCGGCGGTGACGAGGCGCAGCACGTCGTGCTCGCGCACGGTCAGCAGGGCTCCAGCTGCGAGCGGTTTGGTGTCGGAACGGGGATCCAGAGGGAGGCGGACATCCACCGATGAGCCCCACCCCGGCGTCGCATCGACGCTCAGCACGCCGTCGAGTGAGGTGACGCGCTCGGCGATCGGACGCAGCGATTCATCGTGCACGCTCAGGTTGCCGCTCCCGTCGTCCCGGATGCTGACGAGCAGATTCAGTCCGTCGCAGTCCCACTGCACGCGGACGCGGTTCACCTCACCCCCGTCGACCAGCCCGAGGATCGTGTTGCGCACGATCGCCCGCGCGGCATGGGCCACCTCGCTGGGCAGCGCCCTTCCGGTGGCCGGCGGTTCGACGAACTGGATCTCGAGTGAACCGAACCGCTCCAACGGGCGCAGGTCGCTGCGCAACCGCGCGAACGCCCCGACGACCGGTTCGAGTATCGAACTGCGCTGTTCGTCTGCTTCGGTCCTCAGCCGCACCAGCGCCGACGCCGCTGTGTCGATCGCTGACGATCTCGCCGAGCGGTCATCGAGCCGCGGCGACCTGAGGATCGCCAGCAGAGATTCGAGCTCCAGCGCGTGGCGATCGGCCTGGTCCGCGACCGTGCGGTCAAGATCGACCAGGAGTCTGCGTGTTCCGGGGGAAGCATCTTCGCTGTCCATGACGCCAACCTACCCGAGAGCTCCCCACCCGTCCGGGCGGGGAGCTCTCGCAAATGCTCAGAGCGCTGCCACTCCTGCTTCGGCGACCGAGTGGTCCTGCTCACCCGAGCCGCCGCTGACGCCGACGGCGCCGACGACCACGCCATCGCGCACGAGTGGGATGCCGCCGGCGAAGATCGCGACCTTGCCGCCGTTCGTGTTCTGGATGCCGAAGAACTGCTGCGTGGGCTGCGAGTTGTCGCCCAGGTCCTTCGTCGAGATGTCGAAGGCCTTCGAGGTCCAGGCCTTGTTGATCGAGATGTTGACGCTGCCGATCCAGGCGCCGTCCTGCCGCACGTGTGCGACGAGATTGCCGCCGGAATCGACGACGGCGATGTTCATGGGCTGGCCGATCTCGGTGGCCTTCTTCTCGGCGGCGGCGATGACGCGACGTGCGTCTTCGAGGTTGACGGTGGTCATGATTGCTCCTTGATGTATCCGTTGGGGTTCAGGACGTACTTCGTGGCGGCGCCCGCATCGAACTCGGCGTAGCCCTGCGGCGCCTCGTCCAGCGTGATCGCCTTGGCGTTGACCGCGGCGGCGATATGCGCCTTGTCGTGCAGGATCGCCATCATGAGCTGCCGGTTGTACTTCATGACCGGGCACTGTCCGGTGGTGAAGGACAGCGACTTCGCCCAGCCGGTGCCGAGACTGATCGACAGCGATCCGACCTTGGCTGCCTCGTCGACCGCGCCGGGATCTCCCGTCACGTACAGGCCGGGGATGCCGATGGCGCCGCCCGCTCCCGTCACATCCATGAGCGAGTTGAGCACGGTCGCCGGGGCCTCCTTGGCCTTCGCCCCGTGGCCCTCGCTGCGCGCCTCGAAGCCGACGGCGTCGACCGCAGCATCCACCTCGGGCACACCCAGAAGCTGATCGAGCTGGTCGGGCACCGAACCCTCGCCGACATTGATGGTCTCGCAACCGAAGCTGCGAGCCTGGGCGAGGCGATCCTCGTTCATGTCACCGACGACCACGACGGCAGCACCCAGCAGCTGCGCGCCGACCGCCGCCGCGAGACCGACAGGCCCTGCGCCGGCGATATAGACGGTCGAGCCCACGCCGACTCCGGCAGTGACAGCGCCGTGGAAGCCGGTGGGAAAGATGTCGGACAGCATCGTCAGATCGAGGATCTTCTCGAGCGCCTGGCCGCGGTCGGGGAAGACCAGCAGGTTCCAGTCCGCATAGGGCACGAGAACGTACTCGGCCTGGCCGCCGACCCAGCCGCCCATGTCGACATAGCCGTATGCGCTGCCCGGTCGATCGGGGTTCACGTTCAGGCAGATGCCGGTCTTGCCCTCCTTGCAGTTGCGACAGCGTCCGCATGAGATGTTGAAGGGCACGGAAACGATGTCGCCGACCTTGATGAACTCGACGTCCGGACCGGCCTCGACGACCTCTCCGGTGATCTCATGGCCGAGCACGAGTCCCTCGGGAGCCGTCGTGCGCCCGCGCACCATGTGCTGATCCGACCCGCAGATATTGGTCGCGACCGTGCGGAGGATGACGCCGTGCGGGATCTTCCGGCCGACGTTCGCGGGATTCACTCCCGGTCCGTCATGAAGCTCGAAGTCGGGGTAGTCGGTGTCGATCACCTTCACGACGCCGGGGCCCTCGTAGGCGACCGCTCTGTTTCCAGACATCTTCGTCCTTCCTCGTAGGCGGAGGATCTCCGCACCTCCAGACTGTCCCAGTCGCGCCGAGGACGATACCTACTCTCGAACCGTTTACCCCTACCCGATCAGGTAGGTCGAGACTCGTCCGCTTTCCACTCGTCGATCGTCGCGCGGGTGCGTGCGACGGCATCCTCGACCGTCATCCCCTGCGCAACGGCGAGGCCGACGAGATACGTCGTCAACGGTCCGGCCGGGCGCACGACCCCGTGCGCGGCATCGCGGGTGAGGTCGAGCAGGAGACCGACCGGATGCCGGTCGGCAGGGAGCCCGAGCGACTCGGCGAGCGCCGTGACCCAGGCATCGAGGTCTTCGGGTGCATCAGACATGGTCGTCCTTTCGCGTGCTTCGATAGTCCTCGATGGCCGCCCAGGTATCAAGGTCGACAGCGGTGCCATCGTCGTCGACCGGGTGCAGGCGCAGACCTTCGAAGAGCTTGCGCATCGACATTCCGACGGTTTCCGGATGCTGCGCGACGGCTCCGCTCAAGGCGGAGACGCGGTAGCGGCCGGCGAGCCACTGCATCCGACCATCGGCATCCACGGCGACGACGGCGTCGGAACCGGCCGGGATCGGCACCTTCGCGAGTCGAGCGACGAGCTCTCCCGCGCGGGGGAGATCGCAGGCGAGCAGCCACGTCTCAGCGGCATCCGAACCATCGAGTGCCATGACACCCGCAGCGACCGCCGCTGCCGGCCCACCGAACGGAGGGTCCTCGCGCACGACGCGGATGCCGGGGCGACCGATTTCATCCGGTCCGACTGCGACGATCGGTGTGCACGCGCGGACCGCGGCGTACACGTGCTCGATCAGCGGGATGCCGTCGACCTCGACCGTCGCCTTCGCCACGCCGTCCAGCCGAGACGACCGCCCACCGGCCAGCACGAGCGCCGCAGTGGCAGGCACGTTCATGACAAGACCAGCACCGTCGTTCATGACAAGACCAGCACCGTCACGGCGTCTCCCGCTTCCACGCGTGCGGTCTCTGCGGGGACGATGGCGAACGCGGTGGCGGCGGCGAGCGAGGTCACCAGGTGGGAACTGCTCCCGCCCCGTGCCGCGGGCCGCACCGTCCGCTCGTCGAAGACCACAGGAAGGATCTGGACTCGCCCCTTGGGACTGGCCCACGCAGATCCGGCCGCGCGAACAACGCGAGGCCGGTCGACGACGGTGAACCCGGCCAACTGCCGCAGTGCGGGGCGCACGAACATCTCGAATGATGCGGCAACGCTCACCGGATTCCCCGGAAGGCAGAACGCGATCAGCCCCGAATCGAGCACGCCGAAACCCTGAGGCCTGCCCGGCTGCATCGCGACCTGATCGAAGTGCACACCGTGCTCACCGCCGAGAACCGCCTTGACGACGTCGAAGGCCCCGACACTCGCCCCGCCCGAGAGGATGACGACGTCGGCATCCACCTCGTCGAGCGCATGCCGAAGAGCGGCGGGATCGTCCGAGGCGATGCGGATGCTGGTGACAACGGCGCCCGCATCCCGCACTGCCGAACTCAGCAGCACGGAGTTCGACTCGGGGATCTGCCCGCGCGCGGGCGTACCGGATGGTGCGATGAGCTCGCTGCCCGTCGAGATGATCGCGACTCGGGCGGCGGGGTGTACAGCCACCTGCTCGAATCCCGCCGAGGCGATGGCGGAGAGCTGCCACGGGCCCAGTGGTGTTCCGGATGCCACGGCCAGCGCCCCGCTCGGCGCATCCTCGCCGCGGCGGCGGATGTGCGCGCCGCGTTCCGGCGCGACGAGCATCGTGATCTGCTCGGGCGCCACGGCACGGATCGCGGTGCCCAGATCCGTGTGCTCCAGTGGCACGACCGCATCCGCGTCGGAAGGGATCGCGGCCCCCGTCATGATGCGCGCTGCGTCGCCCTCCCCGAGCATGGGATCCTCGTCCGACCCGGCAGCCACGTCGGCGACGATCCGCAACGTTGCGCCGGCCACGGCATCCGCCGCGCGGACGGCGTAGCCGTCCATCGCCGAGTTGTCGAAGAGCGGTGTGGGCCAGCGGCTGACCACGTCGGCTGCGAGCACCAGGCCCCGCGCATCTGTGAGGGCGCTCTCCATTGCGGGCAGGCGGCCGGCGGCGTGGAGGATGCGCGCGCGGTGCTCGTCGATCGTGATCATCGAGACCCACGCTAGCGCTCGGATGCACGGGCGGGGGTACGCTCGGAAGCATGGGCCGGATCACGACACGGCGGTCGGTGATGAGGATCGCACTGGACGACGGTACGAGTCGTCGCATCGACACGCTCGCAGTAGAGGAACCGCTCGAGATCCGCGTCGGCGGCACCCCGCTGGCCGTCACGATGCGCACCCCCGGCGCTGATGTCGAACTCGCCGCCGGCTTCCTCGTCTCGGAGGGCGTGATCGGCTCCGGCGCGGAGTTCCACTCCGCGATCCACTGCGGAGGTCCTGGTACCGGCGGGGTCGAGAACACGTACAACGTGCTCGATGTCACGCTCGCTCCCGGCGTGCCGCCGCCCGCGCCCGACGTCGCTCGGGCGTTCTACACGACCAGTGCCTGCGGTGTGTGCGGAAAGGCCAGCATCGACGCGGTGGAGACCGTCTCCCGCTACGACGTCGCAGGCGACGACGTGGTCGTCGATGCCGCGGATCTCGTCACGTACCCGGTACGGCTGCGTGAGAAGCAGGACGTCTTCGAGAAGACCGGCGGACTGCACGCGGCTGCGCTGTTCGATGCGGCGACCGGCGAACTCCTCGTGCTGCGTGAAGACGTCGGCCGGCACAATGCCGTCGACAAGGTGGTCGGCTGGGCGCTGCTGAATGACCGGCTGCCTCTGCGCGGAGCCGCGCTGCAGGTGTCGGGCCGGGCCAGCTTCGAGCTCGTGCAGAAGGCCGTGATGGCGGGCATCCCTGTTCTCGCCGCTGTTTCCGCACCTTCGTCGCTCGCCGCCGAGCTCGCCGAGAAGTCGGGTCTGACACTGGTGGGATTCCTCCGGGGCCGGAGCATGAACGTGTATTCGCATCCGCATCGCGTGCGGGTGGAGCAGGCGGCATCCGAAGATGCACTCGTGACGGAAGGAGCAGCTCATGACCACTCTCGATAGCGGCGTCGCTTTCGGGCTGATGTCGTCCGAGCCGAGGCAGGGCGGATACGGTCCGGTGACGACGAAGCCGTGGTCGCAGGAGGACTACGAGCACGCCGCGGCCGGCTGGGGAGCGGCGCTGTCGGTCGGCGAGGTGCTACTGGAATCGAAGCGTCCGGTGAGCGGGGCGCTGGCGATGTTCACGATGAACCACCCGATCAAGGGCTTCGACTGCCCCGGATGCGCGTGGCCGGACGATCAGAAGGGCTTGAAGCTCGACATCTGCGAGAACGGTATGAAGCACGTCACGTGGGAGATGACGCACAAGCGCGTGGGCAGTGGTTTCTTCTTGAAGCACACCGTGAGCGAGCTTTCCACCTGGACCGACTTCGAGCTGGAGAACGCGGGACGGCTGACCGAGCCGATGGTCTACGACCCGGAGACCGACCGCTATGCGCCGATCAGCTGGGACGACGCGTTCGCGCTCATCGGTGAGGAGCTGCGGGGGCTGGACAGTCCGGATGAGGCGACGTTCTACACCTCTGGACGGCTCAGCAACGAGGCATCCTTCCTGTACCAGCTGATGATCCGCGAGTACGGCACGAACAACATGCCGGACTGCTCGAACATGTGCCACGAGGCATCCGGCCGTGCGCTCACAGCGTCGATCGGGTCGGGCAAAGGGACGACGACCGTCGAAGACTGGGAGCAGACCGATGTGCTGTTCCTGCTCGGCGTGAACGCTGCCTCGAATGCACCGCGCATGCTGACGGCGCTGTCGGATGCGGTGAAGAACGGTGCGCAGGTGGTGCATGTCAATCCGCTGATCGAGGCTGCGTCCAGGCGCACGATCGTGCCGCACGACTTCGTCGACATGGCGCTGTTCAAGACGCACGAGACCGGAACCCTCGACCTGCAGGTGCGCCCCGGCGGCGACATGGCGCTGATGCGCGCCATCGCGAAGGTCGTGTTCGAGGCGGCCGAAGTCGACCCAGGAGCGCTCGACACCGAGTTCATCGCGCAGTACACCAACGGCATTGAGGAGTACCGCGCGGTCGTGGAGGCGACGCCGTGGCCGGAGCTGGTGCAGCAGTCCGGGCTCACCGAGGCGCAGCTCCGCGCAGCCGGGGCCCTCTACCTCGCATCCGGCAAGGCGATCATCAGCTGGTGCCTCGGTATCAGCCAGCAGGAGCACGCGGTCGACATGGTCCGCGAGTTCATGAACGTGCTGCTGCTGCGCGGCAACATCGGCCGGCCGGGTGCGGGGCCTGCACCCGTGCGCGGGCACAGCAACGTGCAGGGCAACCGCACCTGCGGCATCAACCACCATTCGCCGGCCTGGCTGCTGGACAAGCTCGACGAGGTTTTTGGGATCACCTCGCCGCGTGAGCCGGGGCTGGACACCGTCGCCAGCATCCACAAGATGCACGAAGGCGCCGTGAAGGTGTTCGTGAGTCTCGGCGGCAACTTCGTGCTGGCCGCGCCCGACACGCACTACACCGCAGAGGCGCTGAGCGGATGCCGGCTGACGGTTCAGGTGAGCACGAAACTGAACCGCAGTCACATCGTGCACGGTGAGAAGGCCCTCATCCTCCCGTGCCTCGGGCGCACCGAACGCGACGAGCAGGCCGGCGTGCTCCAGGGGCAGACGGTCGAAGACGCGATGAGCATGGTGCACCTGTCGGTCGGGAAGAAGAAGCCCGCCTCCGAGCACCTGCTGTCGGAGCCCGACATCATCGCTCGGATGGCGCGGGCGAGCATGCCCGACAGCGCGACCGACTGGGAAGGGTATGCGGACGACTACGACCGCATCCGCGACGTGATGGCGAAGGTGCTGCCCGGATTCGAGGGTTTCAACGAGCTCGTGCGTCAGCCGAACGGGTTCCGCATCCCTCAGCCGGCGCGAGAGCTCGATTTCCGCACGGCCTCAGGTAAGGCCGACTTCTCCGCTCCCGCGCTGCACGACGTGAGGCCCGCCTCAGACGACATGCTGGTGCTGCAGACCATGCGCTCGCACGACCAGTGGAACACCACGATCTACAGCAACAACGACCGGTACCGCGGGGTGAAGAACCTGCGCGAGCTCATCTTCATGCACGAGGACGACATGCGCGATCGTCGCATCTGGCAGGGCGACCTGGTCGACATCGTCTCGACGTCGAAGGACGGTACGCAACGCGAACTGCGGCAGTACCGCGCGGTCGCGTACGACACCCCTCGCGGAAGCGCAGCCGGCTACATGCCCGAGATGAACGTACTGGTCGGCAATGCCGACTACAGCGCGCAGAGCGATCAGCCGCTCATGAAGAGCATCCAGGTGCGCGTCACTCGATCTGGAGGTACCCGCCCCAGCCGGAGCCGACGAGGATCCGTGCATTGAATCGACCTGTGCCGTCGCCCGGATACAGATAGAGCTCGCCCGTCGAGGTGCGCGCGATCAGGTCGGCCTTCCGGTCGCCGTTGTAGTCGACGCCGCCGGTGAGCGCCGTCATAGCGCCCCAACCGCTGCCGACCGCGACTCTGGTGCCGAACCGGCCGCCGAGCCCGGGGTAGAAGTAGAGGTTGCCATCGTTCCCGACGGCGATGATGTCGCCGAGCCGATCGCCATTGAACTCGCCGCCGACCATGTAGCGGATCGTGTTCCATCCGTTTCCGACGACCGTATGCGGTCCGGGGAGGGCGCCGGTGCCGTCTCCTCGATAGATCGTGAGAACGCCGTTCGCTGAGGCGCCGAGAACATCTTGTTGGCCGTCGCCGGTGAAATCGGCGCCGGATGTCACGTGCAGCATGCCGTACCACCCCGAACCTGGCGTGCCGTAGGCGCCGAATCCGCCGCTGGTGTTCCCCGCGTAGTACTCGAGCACTCCGTCGCTGCGGGCGACGAGCATGTCGGAGCGGCCGTCGCCGTTGAGATCCGTGCGCGTCAGGTGCCGGTGGATTCCCCATGCGCTGGTGACGACGGATCCCTTGAGGAAGCCGCTGCCCGTGCCCGCGAGGAACTGAAGGTCGCTGTCTGCGGCGACGCCGAGGAGATCGGCCTTCCCATCGCCGTTGTAGTCGCCCGACATCACCGGTGCGGGCGCGGCAGTGCCGAGTCCGGGGAGGACCAGCGGGATCTTGCCGCCCCGTGCGACGGCGGACAGGCAGACGAAGCCCTGGTTGATCGAGGAGTACACGGATCCGTTCCGCCACACCTCGAAATGAAGATGCGCGCCCGTCGAGTTGCCGCTGCTGCCGACGATGCCGATCTGCTGGCCACGCACGACCTGCGTGCCCGGTGCGACAGACCCCGGCGCGACCATGTGGGCGTACCGGGTGACATACCCGGAAGCATGCTGGATGTCGACGTAGTTGCCGTAGCCGTTGCTCCAGGTGCGGGTCTTTATGACTCCGTCGTAGGCGGCGATGACGGGCGTGCCGCCCTGGCCCGAGATGTCGATGCCGTCATGATTGCGATAATCCGAGCGGCATCCGTCGCCCACCTTGGACTGGATGGTGCCCGATGCCGGGTACACCATCTGGCCGTCCGTGGCAGCCGTCGCGGGCGCGCCTGACGTGAGAGAAGGCGCGATCGTCCCGATGAGCACCGCGACCGCGGCCAGCATCGCGAACCGCGCCAGATGCCACCGTGACATTCGCTTCATGTCGAGTTCTCTCCAGCTCGGCCGGCCCCAGGGACACAGCGTCCACCGACGTCACAGTATCAGCGCAGAGGCGCTCGGCCGCGTTGTGGAAAGCTCGCGCGAGTCGGCGCGCCGCCGCAGCGTGGGTAGCATCGAGACGGCGGCTGGTCGACGGCTGCCGACCGAGGCCGAATGGGAGTACGCCGCGCGCGGGGGCATCGAGAGCGCGAAATACCCGTGGGGCGACGACGAGGTGGATGCCGGAGGCTGGCGCGCGAACATCTTCCAGGGTGAGTTCCCGATGCGCAACACCGAGGAGGACGGCTGGGCGACGACGGCTCCGGTGCGCACCTTCACTCCCAACGGCTACGGATTGTGGCAACCCGTCGGCAACGTATGGGAGTGGTGCGCCGACCGCTTCGACGCCTCGTACTACCTCTCCTCGCCGGCATCCGACCCGACCGGTCCTGCCGGTGGCGACGCCAGGGTGCTGCGCGGCGGCAGTTACCTGTGCCACATCTCGTACTGCAACCGCTATCGCAACTCGGCGCGTTCGCAGAACACCCCGGACTCGTCGATGGGCAACGCAGGATTCCGGACGGTGGCACTGTGAGCGGCCGCGGGCGCTTTCCCGCATCGGTGTACGGCCAGGGTGCTGAGCCGGACGCGCGCTTCACGCTCGCGAATGAGCGCACCGAACTCGCCTGGCGGCGCACCTCACTCGCCCTCGGCGCAGGCTCGCTCATCGCTCTGCGTCTGCTCCCGGTGGCGTTCGGTCATCCGGCGTGGGCGTTCGGCGGCGTCGCCGGGCTGGTACTCGCGGCCATGCTCTGGATCTCCGCCCGTCACCGGTATCGCGGCGTGAACCTCGTGCTCGCTCGTGACGGCGATCGTGGGGTGCTTCCCGGCGCCTCGATGATCGCGATTCTTGCCGTGATCGCGTTCGCCATCGGTCTGGTCTCGCTCGCGGTCGTGATCGTGACCGCGCTCAACTCCTGAGCGGTCGAGCGGCGACTGCTGAACGGGTGCGGATGCCGTCGGCATCCGTTCCCGCTGACCGATTAGTTGACTTCACGCTACAGTTGACTTGAGGCAACTATGCGTTTATCGTTGATCCAGATCAACTTTCTTACGCAGGAGCACACACTTTGACTTCCCACACTTCCTCCGCACCGGAGACCAAGCGCTCAGCGCGCGAGGTCTTCACCGCGATCTCCGGCCTCATCGTCGGTATGTTCGTGGCCGTGCTGTCCGGCACCATCGTGTCGACGTCGCTGCCGGTCATCATCGCCGACCTCGGCGGCACCCAGTCCCAGTACACCTGGGTCATCACCGCGAGTCTGCTGGCCACTGCGGTCTCCACGCCCATCTGGGGCAAGCTCGCCGACCTCATGGATCGCAAGATCCTCGTGCAGGTCTCACTCATCCTCTTCACGGTAGGCACGGTGATCGCCGGTTTCTCGACCGACACCAACATGCTCATCGCGGTGCGCGTCATCCAGGGCATCGGCGTCGGTGGCCTGATGTCGCTCGTCATGATCGCCGTCGCCCTCATCATCTCGCCTCGCGAGCGCGGCAAGTACATGGGCGTGGTCGGCGGCATCATGGCGCTCGGCACGATCGGCGGACCGCTTCTCGGCGGTCTCATCACCGACACTCTCGGATGGCGCGCCAACTTCTTCGTCGGCGTCCCGTTCGCGATCGTGGCACTGATCCTCCTGCAGTTCACGCTGCACCTGCCCAAGCCTCAGCGGGGCACGAAGGTGTCGATCGACTACTTCGGCATCGTGCTGCTCGCGGTCGGCGTCTCGACTCTTCTCATCTGGGTGTCGATGGGTGGCAGCCAGTTCGAGTGGGATTCGTCGACGAGCGTGATGCTCGCCGTCATCGGCGGCGTCACCATCCTCGGATTCATCGCGGTCGAGTTCTTCGTGAAGGAACCGATCGTGCCGATGTCGCTGTTCCGCAACCGCACGTTCACGTTGTCGGTCATCGCATCGATCGCCATCGGCGTCTCGATGTTCGCCACGTCGGTCTTCCTCGCGCAGTACTTCCAGCTCGCACGTGGCGCCACGCCGACCGAGTCGGGCCTCATGGCGATCCCGATGATCATCGGCCAGATGGGCGCTTCGATCATCATCGGCCAGTTGGTGAGCCGGTTCGGCAAGTGGAAGGGGTGGATGATCACGGGCTCGGTGCTCGCGGCCATCGGCGTCACCCTGATGGCCACGCTCCGTTATGACACGCCGTTCCCGCTCGTCGCGATCTACATGTTCGTGCTCGGCGCAGGCCTCGGCATGGTCATGCAGAACCTCACGTTGATCGTGCAGAACGACACGCCTCCCACGCAGCTGGGCGCAGCCTCGTCGAACGTCAACTTCTTCCGTACGATCGCCGGAACCATCGGCGTGACGATCATGGGTTCCGTGCTCTCGACGAGCGTCGGCACCTACATCGCGAGCGGGCTGAAGGGGTTCACACCCACGACCCCGGACGAGATCGAGGCGTTGAAGCACCTCGCATCCGGCGACGTCCCCAACATGTCTGAAATGCCCGAGACGATCCGCACCATCGTCGAGTCCGCCTACGGCCATGGCATCGCCGAAGCCTTCATCATCGCCATCCCGCTCGCCGTGCTGTCGATCATCGCGATCGCGTTCATCAAGAACAAGCCGCTGTCGACGAAGAACGCCGCCGAGCAGCTGCGCGATCAGGCCGAGGAATCGGCGATCGAGTTCGCAGAGGCCGAAGTGGGAGCGACGACGTCCACCGGCACCATCCGCATCGGTGCGGCGGATTCGGCTTCGCCGACCACGGGCTCGGTGACCGTGCTCGAGCGTGAAGATCGCGAGAGCGGGCGCTGACATGGCCGCCGTCGACACTGCGGTGCCGAGTGACGTCGACGAGGCGCTCGCGGAGTTCCAGGGGCAGCTGACCCTGATCTTCGCGCGCGCCAGGTCGCTCTGGAAGGAGTCGGCCGCGCGGATGCACCCCGAGCTGCAGCCGTCCGGCTACAGACTCCTGGGCTTCATCGCCCGAGCCGGCAGCGCGAACGCGCATCAGCTCGCCGAGAGCTTCGAGATGGACAAGTCGGTCGTCAGCCGACAGGTGCGGATGCTGGAGGACCTCGGTCTCCTCGAATCGCGCCCCGATGACACCGACGGACGGCAGCGGGTGCTCACGGCCACGCCGGAGGCGAGCGAGGCGCTCGGCGAGCTGAGAGCCGACCATGCGAACCGCATGCGCGAAGCGCTCGCCGCGCTCACCCCGCAGGAGATCCAGTCGGCATCGAAGGTGTTCCGCCTTCTCGCCGAGATCTGAAGTGCGTGAAGGAGACGCCCCGCCGCAGCGCACGCCCTCGAGGCGGGCAGCGGCGGGGCTTCGCCGTAAACTGGCGAGCATGAGTGCGTCGTCCCCTGAACCCGTGGCTTCCGGCGCCGCAGCATCCGATCCCGAGGCGCCCGATGGGGCGCTCGAGGGCAGCGAACTCGATCAGGCGGTCAACCGCGTCGAGCATGAGCTCGGCACACTCTTCGCGCGCATCCGCGTGAGCTGGCGCGAGGCGGCCGTCACTGTGCATCCCGACCTGCAGCCGCTCGGCTACCAGGTGCTGACCTCGATCGCGAGTGGCAAGGCGACGTCGGCCAGCGCCATCATCGAGAGGCTGCAGACCGACAAATCGGCCGTGAGTCGTCAGGTGCGTCAGCTGGAGGAACTCGGCCTCGTCGAGAGCGTCCCCGATCCAGACGACAGGCGTGCGCGCCTGCTGGTCGCGACGGGTCTCGCCCAGGAGCGCATCGCGATCGCGCGCGCTCGCTACGAGGGACGCATCGGCGAGCGGCTGCGCACCTGGTCGCCGGCTGACCTCGACCACTTCGTGGAGCTGCTCGGCGCGCTCGGGCGGTGACGCTCGCGGGTCAGCTGCTCGGCTGATCGGCGGCTTCCCTGGGCTGCGGCACCGGTCGCCGGATGCCGATCCACGAGATCACTCCGCCGAGCGCCATCAGCGCCGCCGTCACCCATGCGGCATTGTGGAATCCGTCGAGGTCGAGCGTGCCGCCGACGATCGTCGACAGCATCGCGACGACGATGAGACCGGCGACGCGGGAGATCGCGTTGTTGACGGCGGAGGCGATGCCAGAGCGGTTCTCGTCGATGGCGCCGAGGACCGCCGAGGTGAGCGGCGCGACCGTGAGGGACAGGCCGAGTCCGAGGAGGATCATCGAGGGGAGCACCTGCCACCAGTAGCTGAACTCCAACGAGACGGTGAGAAGGAGCAGCGCGCCGGCGGCCATCAGCAGGGGGCCGACCGTCATGAACAGCCGCGGACCGAGCTTGCCCGCCCACGAGCCCGCCTGCGAGCTGAGCAGGATCATCAGGACCGTGATCGGCAGGCTCGCAAGCCCAGCCACAGTCGCGGGGAGTCCTGCGCCCTCCTGCAGGTAGACGCCGATGACGAATCCGTTCAAGGAGAGCGCAGCGTAGATGAACAGGGTGGCGAGGTTGCCCCAGGCGAAGTTGCGGGCGTTGAAGAGCGAGAGCGGCATCAGCGGTGCGGGCGAGCGGGGCTGGCGCATCAGGAAGGCGACGAACAGTGCGACGCCCGCGATCCCCGGAATCCAGATCGCGGGTGAGCCCCAGCCGAAGTTCGGCTGCTCGATGAGTGCGAACACCACGGCGCCGAGACCGACCGCGCACAGCATCCCGCTCCACCAGTCGACGCGCGCGCCGCGCGGCTGATCGGGCAGGTGCAGTCGAGCGAGCAGGATCAGCGTGATGCCGATCGGGATGACGTTGATGAGGAAGACGAACCGCCACGACAGCAGGTCGACGAACAACCCGCCCAGGAGCGGACCGGCGATCTGTGCGCCGGTCGTGAAGGCGGTCCACACGCCGATCGCCCGTGACTGCAGTTCGCCGCGCATGGTCGCCATGATGAGGGCGAGCGAGCTCGGTACGAGCAGCGCGCCTGCGGCCCCCTGAAGAGCGCGGGCGATGATGAGCGTGAGCGGCTCGGGCGCCGCGGCCACCGCGACCGAGGCGATGCCGAAGGCGATGAGTCCGATGCGCATGATGCGCACTCGGCCGTACGCGTCGGACAAGGAACCGGCCAACAGGATGAGGGCGCTGAGCGTGATGAGGTATGCGTCGACCACCCACTGCTGGGTCGTGATGCCGCCGCCGAGCTCGTCCTTGATCGCCGGAAGCGCGACGGTCACGACCGTGCCGTCGAGGAACGTCACGAACGATGCGAGGACGGCGACGGTGATGACGAGCCGCTGGAGCGAGGAGAAGGCTGGCACGGTGATGAGACTACGCCCTGGCGGAACGGCCAGGACGTGGGCGAGTGAGATTTCCATCGACGCCCGGACCGTACGGGGTTACGCTGGCGTCAGGCGGGTCTCCTGCCCGCTTCTCGACGGCGAAAGCCCTGACGAAAGCGGTGTGCGATGGATTCGATGATGATGGGTGCCATGTCGGCGGACATGAAGGCGATGCCGGGCATGGAAGCGATGGACATGGCGGTCATGCAGGCGTGCATGGATGCATGTGCGGCCTGCGAGCAGGCGTGCACCGTCTGCTCGACGCAGATGATGGACTGCGCACCGGCATGCATGAACTGCGCGGACATGTGCAACACCATGATGCGTTCGATGATGCGGATGCAGGGGATGACGCCGGCAGCGATGATGTCGATGCTCGACGCCTGCATCGCGATGTGTCAGATGTGCATGGACGCCTGCATGGAGCACGCGGCTCAGAGCGAGGTCTGCAAGATGTGCGCCCAGTCCTGCAAAGCGTGCATGGACGCCTGCATGGACATGAAGAACATGATGATGGCGACCGCCTGACGCCATCATCATCCTGCGGGTCGAAACGCTGCGGGTCGTTGAGCGAGCGGAGCGAGACGAAACGCTGGGGTCGAAACGCTGCGGGTCGTTGAGCGAGCGGAGCGAGACGAAACGCGTTGAGCGAGCGTCAGCGAGTCGAAACGTCAGCGAGTTGCCGCAACGGCGACATTGAACTGCACCCGCCCGACGGCGAGCACGTGGTATCGCGAGTGCAGCGCCACCGGCGTGCCCTCGGGTGCCTCGAGCGCCGCACCCGACGCGTTCCAGAGCGTGTGCTGATCGCCGTCGAGCGTGTGCACGCGCAGTTCGCCGGTCACGGCATCCGCCTGTTCGACGATCCCGTCGACCCAGTCGCTCGGCGTCGCCGACGCGAGGCGCGCCTGGATCAGGTGCAGCGCGTGTCCTGGTGTGAAAGAAGAGCAGACGTCATCGTGGTCGCACATGCACGCTGAGCGCTCCGTCACCTCGAGGGGTGAACGGCGGTGCAGCGGCGTGGACACGATGGGCTCCTGACTCGGTGGACTGATCCCGTAAGAATAGGGCGGATGATCGCCGGGCGGAAAAGGCGCCGACACCTGGAGAAACATTCCGCTCAGCGGGGTCGGTGCGCGGAGAGAGCGTCTGCCATGGCATCGCGCACCGCGGCGACGGATGCACTGTCGCGCGACGAGGAGCGGGTCGCGGCGAAGATCTCGCGCACGGGGGATCCGGGCAGCTCCACCAGTCGTACCGAGGCACGGTCGCCGGTCCACATCAGGTCGGGCAGCACGGCGACGGCATGGCCCGCGGCGACCAGCCGAGCGTGGGCGATGAGATCTGTCGCCTCGAAGCGCACGTCGGGCTCGAACCCCGCGGAGCGGCATTGCTGCACGGCCCACTGCCGCACGGCCGTTCCCTCGGGCTCCATGACCCAGGCGCTGTCGCGCAGTTCGGCCAGAGTGGTCACGGAAGACGACGGCGGTATCGCGAGGCGCACGGGATCCCGGCCGAGCAGAGTGCGGTCGATCCTCTCGCGCAGCGCACGCGTATGGCCGGGGTACTGCTCGGCGACGACGAGGTCGAACGTGCGCGCCTGGAGCTCGAAGAGCGCTTCTTCCGGTGCCATCTGCACCATCTCGAGACGCAGAGCCGGCATCCGCTCCGTGAGGAGGGTGAGCGCGGAGGGGACCAGTGCTTCGGCGGCTGTCGGCATCACCGCGATCCGAACGTGTTCCTCGAGCTGCGAGCTGGATGAGAGTTCGGCGCGAGCGGCCTCGTCGAGCTCCAGGGCGCGCGCTGCATGCGCTGCGAGCAGACGCCCTTGCATCGTGAGTCTGACGCGCCTACCGTCGGGTTCGAGCAGCGGCACCCCGGCGTCGCGTTCGAGTTGGGCGAGCTGCTGGGAAACGGTCGACGGGCTGTAGGCGAGCGCCGCGGCGACGTCGGAGATCGTGCCGCGCAGGGCCAACTCGTGCAGCAGACGCAATCGCCGGAGCTCGAACATGGAGCGCCTCACATTCATCGACAGAACCGAATGTTATCCATCGTAAACGCTTGCTTTTCACGAATGGTGCGGTGGCTCCACACTGAGAGGAGCAGGTGCGGCGAAATCGCTGATGTGGTCGCTGCACGCAGGAGTGAGGAGACCCGATGACCGACGTGACATCCACCCCTACCGGGCGCACCCGGACCGTCCACGCCGAGACCGTCCACGCCGAGACCGGTCACGCCGAGATCGCGGCACTCGCCGACGACGCGATCGCCCTGGTGCAGCGCTGGCTCGTGGAGAGTCGCGAGGTGCCGACAGACACGTCGGCGGCGCGCCTCGCGGGTGTGCTCAGCGATCCGAACGGCCTCGACTTCACGGTCGGTTTCGTCGACGGCGTCGTGCGCCCCGAAGACCTGAAGGTCGCTGCGCGCAACCTGCGCGACCTGGTGCCGCTGACCCCGAAGTTCCTGCCCGCCGCGCTGCGGGGCCTGATCGGCCTCGGCGGGGCGCTCGCTCCCGCGTTCCCCGGAATCGTCGTGCCGATCAGCCGCCGCGTGCTGCGCGGCATGGTGCGGCACCTGATCGTCGACGCGACCGACGCCAAGCTCGGCAAGGCGATCCGCAGCATCCGCTCTGGCGACGGCGTGCAGCTGAACATCAACCTCCTCGGCGAGGCGATCCTCGGCGAGGAGGAGGCCGCCAGGCGCCTGGCCGGAACCCGACGCCTCCTCGAACGCGACGACGTCGACTACGTCTCGATCAAGGTGTCGTCCACGGTCGCACCGCACAGCCCCTGGGCGTTCGACGAGGCCGTCCGTCATGCCGCGAACGCACTCATCCCGCTGTTCCGGATCGCCGCTGCCAGAGGCGGGAAGTTCATCAACCTCGACATGGAGGAGTTCAAAGACCTCGACCTGACGATCGCGGTCTTCACCACGATCCTCGACCGCGATGAGTTCAATGCGCTCGAGGCCGGCATCGTGTTGCAGGCGTATCTGCCGGATGCCCTCGGCGCCATGATCCGTCTGCAGGAGTGGTCTGCCGCCCGGGTGGCGGATGGCGGCGCACCGATCAAGGTACGCGTCGTCAAAGGCGCGAACCTGCCGATGGAACGCGTGGATGCCGAGACCCATGACTGGCCGCTCGCGACCTGGGGCAGCAAGCAGGCGTCGGATGCCTCGTACAAGGCCGTGCTCGACTACGCGCTGCGCCCGAACCACGTGAAGAACGTGCGCATCGGCATCGCCGGTCACAACCTGTTCGACATCGCGCTCGCGTGGCTGCTCGCTAATCGCCGCGAGGTCACCGACGGCATCGAGTTCGAGATGCTGCTGGGCATGGCCACCGCCCAGGCATCCGTCGTACGCCGCACCGTCGGCTCGCTGCTGCTCTATACGCCGGTCGTGCACCCGGCAGAGTTCGACGTCGCGATCGCCTATCTGATCCGCCGGCTCGAAGAAGGCGCGTCGACCGACAACTTCATGTCGGCGGTGTTCGAGCTCGACGACGAACCAGTGCTGTTCGCGCGTGAGCGCGATCGGTTCCTGGCGTCGATCCAGTCGATGCCCACCGACGTCCCCGCGTCCAACCGCACGCAGGACCGCACCGCCGCGCAGCCGGCGGCCGCGCGCGATTCGTTCACGAACACCCCCGACACCGACCCGAGCCTCGCTGCCAACCGCGACTGGGGCGACGCCATCCGCTCACGCATGCAGTCGTCCACGCTCGGCGACGAGACCGCTCGGGCGAACACGCTGTCTGACGCCGCCGCCCTTGAGAAGGTCATCGCCACGGCCGCCTCCGCCGGTGCGAGTTGGCGCGCGCTGGGCGCCGCGGGGCGGGCGGAGATCCTGCACCGCGCCGGCGACATTCTTCAGGCGCGTCGCGCCGAGCTGCTCGAGGTGATGGGCTCCGAGTGCGGCAAGGTGCTCGAGCAGGGCGACCCCGAGGTCTCCGAGGCGATCGACTTCGCGCACTACTACGCCGAGAGCGCGAAGCGCATCGAGAACATCGACGGCGCGACGCACAAGCCCGTCGGGCTCACCGTCGTCACGCCGCCGTGGAACTTCCCGGTGGCGATCCCCGCCGGATCCACGCTGTCCGCACTCGCGGCCGGCTCCCCCGTGATCATCAAGCCCGCTCGTCAGGCGCGTCGCTCCGGCGCCGTCATGATCGAGGCGCTGTGGGAGGCCGGCGTGCCTCGGGACGTGCTGCAGTACGTGCAATTTGACCGCTCCCTGAGCCCGTCGAAGGGCCTCGGCGCGCAGCTCGTCAGTAGCCCCGCGGTCGAGCGTGTGATCCTCACCGGCGGCTACGAGACGGCCGAGCTGTTCCGCAGCTTCCGCCCCGACCTCCCGCTGCTCGCGGAGACGAGCGGCAAGAACGCCATCATCGTCACGCCGAGCGCCGATCTCGACCTCGCCGCGAAGGACGTCGCCTACTCCGCGTTCGGGCACGCAGGTCAGAAGTGCTCCGCGGCATCCCTCGTCATCCTCGTCGGATCGGTCGCGCAGAGCGAACGGTTCCGCCGCCAGCTCGTCGATGCGGTCGGCTCGTACCGCGTGGGCCGGCCGTGGGAGGAGTCGACGCGCATCGGTCCGCTCATCGGCCCGGCCGAGGGCAAGCTGTTGCACGTGCTCACCACGCTCGAGCCGGGCGAGAGCTGGGTCGTCGAGCCCGAGAGGCTCGACGACGACGGTGCGCTGTGGCGTCCGGGCATCCGTGAGGGCGTCGCGGCAGGAAGCCCGTTCCACCTCACCGAGTACTTCGGCCCCGTGCTGGGCGTCATGACGGCAGACTCGCTCGAAGAGGCGACCGCCATGGTGAACGCGATCGATTACGGGCTCACCAGCGGGCTGCACTCGCTCGATGACGACGAGATCGCGCAGTGGCTCGCGAGCGTGCGGGCCGGCAACCTCTACGTCAATCGCGGCACCACCGGCGCCATCGTGCAGCGGCAGCCGTTCGGCGGGTGGAAGAAGGCCGCGGTGGGCGCCGGCACCAAGGCCGGAGGGCCGAGCTACCTGATCGGGCTCTCCGATTGGGAGGACGCCCCGGTCACGGCCGAGGCGCCGAAGGACGCCGTCTCCCGTGCGGCGCTCGACGCCCTGGGAGACCACGAGGCCGCGGCCTGGCTGCAGGGCGCCCTCTCGACCGATGCCGCCGCCTGGCAGGACGAGTTCGGCGTCGTGCGCGACGTGACCGCCCTGACCACCGAGCAGAACGCGCTGCGCTACGACGTCGTGCCCGTCACGATCCGTTTGGAGCAGGCGAGCGACGCCGAGGCCGTGCGAGTGATC
Source organism: Microbacterium profundi (assembly GCF_000763375.1). Lineage (NCBI taxonomy): Bacteria > Bacillati > Actinomycetota > Actinomycetes > Micrococcales > Microbacteriaceae > Microbacterium > Microbacterium profundi. The sequence continues at coordinate 2,040,350 of NZ_JPSY01000001.1, forward strand.
GCCGCCGGCGTCCGCGCCGGCGGGCGCGTCAATGTCAGCACGGCATCCGCGCTTCCCGCCTCGATCACGCGATGGGCTGAACGCGCCGGGATCGTCGTCGCCGTCGAAGACTCCTCCGCGTGGGCCGCACGCGCAGTGCGTCTCGCTGAGACCGGCGGCGGGCGTATCCGCCTCGTCGGCGGAGATCTCGCAACCACGGCTGCCGCGACGGGCGGCTCGCCCGCCGTCGCCGTGTACGCGGGGCCCGTGCTCTCCGCAGGCAGGATCGAACTGCTCCCGTTCCTGCGCGAGCAGGCCGTGTCGATCTCGTCGCACCGCTTCGGCACCCCGCACCGTCACGACATCGCTCCGCTCGTGGGGCAGCAGGTGTAAACTCGCCGGGTGCTGTTCTCGATGAGCGCCCTGAGGGCGCGGAAGGCGGTTGCAGGCGCGTCGAGCGCCGGCGGCAGAGGCTGAGTACGAGCCGGAGGCGGAACCCCCGTCACCGGCGACTCGTCATACCCGGTATCCATCTGACGGATGCCGTGACCTTCTCACCTCACATCAGAAAGCAGTTCCTCCCATGCGTCCCATCGACGAGCGCGCCATCCGCGCCTCCTTCATCAACGCCTCCCGCAAAGAGGTCTCCTCCCTCTCGCTTCCCCAGGGTTTCGCTGAGATCGACTTCGACCGGATCGACTACCTCGGCTGGTCCGACCCGAAGTTCCCGCGGCGTGCCTACGTCATCGCCGAGGTCGACGAAACCCTCACCGGGGTGCTCCTGCAGCGCGCCGAGCAGCGCGTGCTCTCACGAGCGCAGTGCTCGTGGTGCGAAGACGTCGCGCTCCGCCACGACGTCCAGCTGTATTCGGCCCGCAAGGCCGGCGCCGCCGGTCGCAAGGGCGACACGATCGGCACACTGGTCTGCGCCGAGTTCGGCTGCTCGCACACCGTGCGGCGGCTGCCGCCGCTCGCCTACGAGGGCTTCGACCGCGAGACGGCACGCGAACTGCGCATCCTGCGTCTGCAGGAGAACGTGACGGGGTTCCTCCGGTCGGTCGCCGGCTGACAAGGCTTCGACTCGCGTTCGCTCGCTCACCCCGTTTCGTCTTCGGGCTTCGCCCTCCGCTCAACGACCCGCACTGGTGACACGGGCGCTTCCGCGGGTCGTTGAGCGAGCGAAGCGAGACGAAATGTGTTGAGCGAGGCGCAGCCGAGTCGAAACGACCCTTACCGCAGCGCGTTGCGCACGGCCAGCACGCCGCTGAGCACCTCCGCATGCGAGGTGCTCAGCGGCGACAGGCCGAGGCGGATGCCGTCGGGAAAACGGAAGTCGGGAATCACGCCGTCGGCCCACAGCGTCTTCATCACCTCGGCGAAGTCCGGATGCCCGATCGTCACGTGGCCGCCGCGCCTGTCGGCGTCGCGCGGACTCAGCAGTCGCACGTCGAGCGGTGCGAGCACATCGTCGAACGCCCGCACGGCGAAGTCGGTGAGGGTCTTCGACTTCTCACGAACGGCGTCCATCGTCGCGGACTCGATCAGGTCGAGCATGCCCTGCATCGCCAGCATCCCCAGCACCGGTGGCGTGCCGCTGATGAACTGCCGGATGCCGTCGGCGGGCGCGTACGCGGACCCCATGGCGAACACGTCTCCGGCGCCCATCCAGCCCTGGATGGGCTGGCGCAGCACGCCGTGATGACGCGCGTTCACGTAGGCGAAGGCGGGCGAGCCCGGTCCGCCGTTCAGGTACTTGTAGGTGCAGCCGACCGCGAGGTCGACGCCGCAGGCATCGAGATCGATCGGGATCACGCCGACAGAATGGCACAGGTCCCACAGCATCAGCGCGCCCGCCTCATGCACGGCATCCGTGATCGTCTTCATGTCGGCCAGCGCACCCGAGCGATAGTCGACGTGACTGAGCACGACGAGCGCGGTCTGCTCCGACACCGCTGCTGCGACGTCCTCGACCTGTACGCCGTGGACTGGATCAGCCGTGAGCCAGCGCACGGTCAGTCCGCGTTCGGCGGCGATGCCCTCTGCCACGAACCGGTCGGTGGGGAAGTTCCCCTCCTCGATGAGGATTTCCAAACGGTTTGGAAGAGCCGCCACGGCGGCACGTATGAGCTTGTAGAGCAGCACGGTCGTGGAGTCGGCGACGACCGTCTGGCCCGCTGCGGCCCCGATCGCGATCCGGCCGATGCGGTCGCCGAGCTCGGTCGGCAGGTCCATCCACTGCTCGTCCCACGAGCGGATGAGGCGCGTGCCCCAGTCGTTCCTCACGAACTCGGCGAGGCGCTCGGGCAGCGATCGCAGCGGCCGGCCGAGAGAGTTGCCGTCGAGGTAGGCGCTGACGCCCGGTGCCTCGACGAAGGCGTCCAGATGAGCCGTGAGCGGGTCATGCGCGTCGAGGCCCTGGGCTTCGGTGAGGAGATCGGTCATGTCAGGCCTCCAGATCAGCGGGAGTGAGCAAACGGGCGAGGAGCGGGTCGGCCGTGTCGGGCGTGGCTCCAGGGTAGAAGAGCGGGTGCGATCCTGCGGTCGTGGGATCGACGGGTGCAAGGCACTGCAGCAGATCGGCGTCGTCGAGGCCGGCTTCCCTCAGCGCGCCGATCTCCCGCGGGTTCAATCCGACAGGCATCGGACCGTTGCCCAGATCGGTGCCGTAGAGCACCGTTCCGCCGGCCGAACGGAAGCGACGGACGTTGTCGATCGCGATGCCGTACGCCTCGTCGGCATGAACCGCGAGAGTGGAGATCCATGCGGCGGACGCAGCCTGTCCACTGATCTCGGCATCGGTGAGCCGCTCCGAGAACGGCGCGTGAGCGAGCCGCTCGGCGCCGAGCCGGACCACTCGCTGCGCCTCTCCAGGACCCTCGGCATGGGCGACGATCGGGATGCGATGGGAAGCAGCGATGGAGACGATCGCCCGCAACAGGGTGTCGGAGAACACCGGACCCGCGGCCCGGTTGCTCGCGACCTTGATGCGCACGGCGCCCGACTCCTTCATCTCGACGATGGCTCGCTCCGCGGCATCCTCGTCCGCGATCTCGCGCACCGAACCGGCCGGCGCCCACGAACGGTCCGACGGATAGCCGCCCCGCGGGGTGAGGAAGGCCCCCGCGAACAGCACCTCGACGCCTTCGACGATCCTCAGTTCCGAGAGCACCGACGGATCACCGCCCAGGTCGACGACGCGGCCGAGAGCCGAGCCGGCGAGCGGCGCGATATCGACGAGCTGCAGGTGCACGTGGTGATCCGTGAAACCGCCGGTGATCACGCCGTCGAGGCGCGGAAGACCGGTGGTGTCCGCTTCGGGGATCACGCGCAGTCCGGATGCGGCGTGGGCGACGACGCCGTCACGCCATTCCTCGCCGTCGAGGTAGGTGACCGCGACCCGCATCAGCCGCCGATCTCGGTGCGCACCGTGTACAACTCGGGGAAGAACGTCAGCTCCAGCGCGCGCTGGAGGAAGCCGACCCCGCTCGATCCGCCGGTGCCCGGCTTCATCCCGATCGTGCGGGTGACGGTCTTCAGGTGCCGGAAGCGCCAGAACTGGAAGTTGTCCTCGAGATCGACGAGGTCCTCGCACGCTTCGTAAAGATCCCAGTGGGTGTTCGGGTTCTCGTAGATCTCGCGGATCGCCGGCACGAGCGATGGGTGCGGACGGTACGGCTCGCGCACGTCGCGCTCGAGGATCTCGGTCGGGATCGGCAGCCCGCGCCGGGCCGCGAAGCGCAGGAACTCGTCGTAGAGCGTCGGCCGCTCGAACTCGACCTTCAGCAGCGCGAGGTTGGCCGGATGATCGCGGAACACCGACAGCATCCGCTCGTTCTTGTTGCCGAGGGCGAACTCGACCGCACGGTACTGCACGGACTGGAACCCCGACGAATTGCCCAGCGCCCCGCGGAACTGCGCGTACTCGGTCGGGGTGAGAGTCGCGAGCACCGACCACTGCTGGGTCATGACGTCCTGGATGCGCTTGACGCGCGCGACCCGCTTCAGTGCCTCGCGCAGGTCGTCGCTCGCGAGCAGTGTGCGGGCAGAGCTGATCTCGTGCAGCAGCTGCTTCAGCCAGAGCTCGGTGGTCTGATGCTGGATGATGAACAGCATCTCATCGTGGTGCTCCGGACTGCTGACCGGATGCTGCGCAGACAGCAGCCGATCGAGTTCCAGGTACGACCCGTACGTCATACGACCGGAGAGGTCGGTGACGATCGTATCCTCCAGGGGACGCTCGTTCCCGGTGGGATCGGTGGTGCCGGCCGAGTCAGTCGCGTCTGTTCCCATGATCCCTGAGGATATCCCGAACGATCGTTCAGGCGTCAGTGCCGGGTGCGCATCGGCGCGGTCGGACTCAGGGCTGCGTGGTGTTCGCGTCCAGGAAGTCGATCGTCTTCTGCAGGGCCGTCTGGGCATCCGGCATGTCGAGATGGAACTGGTACTCGTGCGGAAGCTGCGGCTCATGCGGAGCGGGCCAGAACAGCGGCGTCACGTCGACGCCGAGCTCGTTCAGCCGGTCGGCCATCGGGATCGACTGGAGCCAGGTGAGACCGTCGCCGTTGCCTCCGGAGATGTACGTGGTGGGGAAGTCCTCGGTCACCCAGTTCACGGTCGACATCGTCGCGCCGGAAGAGTCCTCGGCCCAGGTCTTGGTGCCGGCGTAGGCCCACATCGACGACTTCAGGCCCCAGCCGATGACGCCGTCGAGCTGCGCAAGCGCCGCGAGGTCGTACACGCCGCAGTTCAGCACGGTGGCGACGACCTGGTCGGCTGACAGCTTCGGCTCGATGTCCATGATCTCGGCATAGTCGGGGCTGGTGATGAGCGTCGCCATCTGACTCGCCAGCTGTCCGCCTGCGGAGTCTCCCGCGAGCACGATCTGTGTTGTATCGACGTTGAGCTCATCGGCGTTCTTGTCGATGTAGCCGAGCGCATCGTTGATCTGACGCACGGCCTTCGGGTAGAAGCCCTCGGGCCCCAGCGTGTAGTTCACGGCGATCGTCGTGTATCCCTCGGCGGCGAGGATGCGCATGTACGGGTCGACGTTCTCCTTCGATCCCGAGACCCAGGCTCCGCCGTGGATCCACACGATCGTGGGCAGGGGGCCGGTGGCGGATGCCGGTGTGAAGACGTCCATCGTCGTGTCGACGCCCTCATCGGCATAGGCGACATCGAGCTTCTCGGTGAGCTTGGTGTCGGGCACGTACTTGTCCATCTCCGCCGCGGTGGCGTCGCCGCCCTGCGTGAAGACGGCCCTGATCACCATGGCTGACGGCCAGGGGGTGATCGCTCCGATGATCGCGACGACGACCGCGATCGCGATGATGATGCCGAGCACCACGCGAGTCTTGAACCAGCGTCCGTGCGCCCGCTTCGGGCGGTCATCGCCGTCGTGGGTGCGGTCTTCGGGCGCGTCGTTTGCAGGCGCGGTCGTGGTCATGGAATCCCCTCCACGGATCAGTGTGGCAGTAGCGAGTGCCACGATGCTCGTCCAGGTCGCACTTTCTGTCGTTCTGGCGCCGGGAAAGCGGCAGAAACTGGACCTGAACCGAGGAGGTCAGCCGTCGAGGCCCTTGAGCAGGCGACTGAGGCCGTAGTCGAACGCCAGGTCGACGTCTCCGCCGAGGCGGAACGCGCCGGCGAGCTCCATCTGCAGGAATCCGGTCATCCACGCCGTGAGAAGGCGCGCGGCGTCCAGCGCGTGGTCTTCGCCGACGCGCGCGGCGCTCGCGCGGAGGACGGGGCCGGCCGCGCGGTCGAGGGATGCCAGGGGAGGGGAAGCCGTGAACATCAGCCGGAACCCTTCCGGATGCGCATGCGCGAACGCGCGGTACGTCGTGGCCAGGCCGGTCAGCAGGTCGTCGGGCCCTCCCGGCTGCGCATCGTCCTGCTCGACGCGTTCGAGTTCGGCCGACAACTCGTCGACCACCGATTCGGCGACCGCGGCGATCAGTGCATCTCGGTCGCGCACCCGCTTGTACAGCGAGGGTGCTCGCACGCCGACGCGATCGGCAACGGCCTGCATCGTCAGGCTACGTAAGATAGCCATCGCAAGATCATCCCACGGATCGGTAGGACACCATGAAGCTCGCACCGCACCTGCACCGCCTGGGCAATGACATCGTCGCCTCCTATCTCGTCGATGCGCCGGACGGCGTCACTCTGATCGACGCGGGGATGCCGGGGCACTGGAGCGACCTGCAGGAAGAGATGGCGAGCCTCGGTCGACCGCTCTCCGACATCAAGGGACTCATCCTCACGCACGGCGACAGCGACCACATCGGCTTCGCCGAGCGATTGCGCGCCCAGCACGGCGTTCCCGTCTTCGTGCATGCTGCCGACGCGGAACGCGCGCGAACAGGGGAGAAGCCGAAGACGCCGATGGGGCCCGCGAAACTCGGGCCGATGCTGGGCTTCTTCGCGTACGGCATCCGCAAGAAGGCCCTGCGGCCGATCTAAGTCAAAGAAGCGACGGAGATCGCCGACGGCGACGTGCTCGATCTGCCGGGTGCCCCCGTGATCGTCGGGATGCCGGGACATTCCCCAGGGAGCATCGCGGTGCACATCCCGATGGCGGATGCCGTGTTCGTCGGTGACGCGCTCACCACCAGACACGTGCTCACTGGGCGCGATGGTGCCCAGCCTGCACCGTTCACCGACGAACCCGCAGAGGCGCTGGCATCACTCGACCGGCTCGCAGAGGTGACGGCATCCTGGGTGCTGCCCGGCCATGGCGCGCCATGGCACGGCTCGCCGGCCGACATCGTGTCCGTGGTCCGCAGCGACTGATCAGTCACCGTCGCGAATGAGCTGCGCGCACATCTCGCCCATCATCATCACCGTGATGTTGGGGTTGACCGTGGTGATCTCCGGCATCGCCGAGGCATCCACGACGCGCAGGCGTGAGACGCCCTTGACGCGCAGCTGCGGGTCCAGCGGAGACATCTCATCGTCGGCCGGCCCCATCCTCACGGTGCCCACCGGATGGTAGACGGTGTTGTGGGTGGCGCGGACGTACGCGGCGAGCTCCTCGTCCGTCACAGCATCCGCACCCGGGGCAAGCTCGCGCCCCGCCCACTCCGCCATCGCCGGCTGCGCGACGATCTCGCGAGCTTTGCGGATGCCGTTGATCATCACCTGCATGTCATGACCCTCGGGGTCGGTGAAGTAGCGCGGATCGACCTTCGGCTTGTCGCGGTAGTCGATCGAGCGCAGCCGCACGGTGCCGCGCGAGCGGGCGTGCGTCACATTCGGCGTCAGGCAGATCATCTCTTCGGCGGTGGGGTAGCCGGCGCGGTAGGTGTGCATGTCGAAGGGCACCGAGCCGTAGTGCATCATCAGATCCGGACGGTCGAGCCCTTCTTCGGTCGGCGTGAAGATGCCGATCTCCCACCATTGCGTCGACTCGCGAGCCATCTGCTTCTTCGACTCCCACTGCACAACGCCCTCGGGGTGGTCTGCAAGGTTCGCGCCGACACCGGGGGAATCCACGCGCACGTCGATCCCGACCTCGCGCAGGTGATCGGCGGGGCCGATGCCCGAGAGCATGAGCAGCTGAGGGGTGTTGATCGCTCCGGCCGAGACGATGACCTCACGCGTGGCCGCGATGTGCGACGGACGAGCGAAAGGGTTGTCGACGCTGATCACGCCGGTGCAGGCGCCCGCGTCGTCGAAGGTGAGCTCCTTGACGTGCTGTCCGGTGAGGATTGTGAGGTTCTCGCGATCGAGAATCGGATGCAGGTAAGACACCGACGACGACGCACGCGTGCCATCGGCCTGACGATTCACCTGGAAGAAGTTCGCGCCGTTGATGACCGTCTCGCCGGTGTTGAACTGCACTCGGGGAATGCCGGCCTGCTCGCAGGCATCCAGGAGTGCGATGCCGCACGGGTCGACCGCTGGAACGTTCATCAGATGCACCGGGCCGTCCTGGCCGTGCAGCTCGCCCTGCAACTCGTTCGTCTCGAGTTTCTTGTACAACGGGAAGGTGCGGGCGGACTCCCAGCCGGTGGCGCCGTGCACCGAGGCCCAGTCGTCGAGGTCTTCGCGCGGCGCCCAGAAGGCGATGCAGGAGTTGTGTGACGAGCATCCGCCCAGAACCTTTGCACGCGCGTGGCGCATGAACGAGTTGCCGTTCTCCTGCGGCTCGATCGGGTAGTCCCAGTCGAAGCCCGACTCGAGCAGCTCCATCCAGCGGTTCAGCTGCAGCACGACCTGCTCGTCGGTGTCGGAGGGGCCCGCTTCCAGCAGCGCGACCGTGATCGATGGGTCTTCGCTGAGCCGGGCGGCGACGGCCGCACCTGCCGACCCGCCACCGACCACAACGTAGTCGAAAGTGTGCGTCGTCTTCATCTTCATCAGCTCCTGATCAGTGCTCGGCGAACCAGCCGGTCACCGCGGGGGTGAGGTTCTGGTAGATGTGCTTGGCCTCCTGATATTCGGCGAGTCCGGTCGGACCGAGCTCTCGTCCGAAGCCGGACTGTTTGAACCCACCCCACTCGGCCTGCGGGAGATAGGGGTGGTAGTCGTTGACCCAGATCGTGCCGTGGCGCAGACGCCTTGCGATGCGCTGAGCGCGACCGGCATCCTGCGACCACACAGCGCCGGCAAGACCATAGATCGTGTCATTCGCGATCTCGATGGCCTCATCCTCGGTGGAGAACGTCTCCACCGTCACAACCGGACCGAAGGCCTCATCGCGCACGACGGACATCCCGCGCTGCACCTGGTCGAGGATCGTCGGCAGGTAGTAGAAGCCGTCCTCCAGATCGCCCTCGGGCGCTTTTCCGCCGGTGCGCAGTCGTGCGCCCTCTGCGACGCCGGCCTGCACGTATGCGTCGACCTTCTCACGATGTGCGGCGGAGATGAGCGGCCCGCTCTCTGCGCTTTCATCGAACGGTCCTCCGAGGCGGATGCCCTCTGCACGTCGCACCAGTTCGTCGACGAAGCGTTCAGCGATCGACTCTTCCACGATCAGCCTCGCCCCAGCGGAGCAGACCTGCCCGGAGTGCAGGAACGCCGCATTCAGCGCATTGTCGACGGCGGCATCGAAGTCGGCGTCAGCGAAGATCACATTGGGGTTCTTCCCGCCGAGTTCCAGCGCGACCTTCTTCACGGTGGCTGCAGCGTTCGCGGCGAGCAACCTGCCTGTGACCAGGCCGCCGGTGAACGAGACCATGTCCACATCCTCATGCGTCGACAGTGGGCCACCGGCTGTGGCGCCCGCGCCGAGCACGAGGTTGGCGACCCCCGCAGGGAGGCCCAGTTCGTCGAGCACGTCCATCATCAGAATCGCGGTGTGCGGCGTCAGCTCGGCGGGCTTCAGCACGAAGGTGTTGCCCGCAGCCAGCGCCGGCGCGATCTTCCAGGCGGCCTGCAGCAACGGGTAGTTCCACGGTGTTATCAGCGCGCAGACGCCGACCGGCTCGTACTCGATGCGGCTGAGGACGTCGGCGTTGCCGGCATCCACGATGCGACCGGCATCCTGCGCGGCCAGCTTTCCGAAGTAGTCGAAGCAGGCGGCGATGTCATCCATGTCGATGCGCGCTTCGACCATGCGCTTGCCGGTGTCGAGTGCCTCAGCACGGGCGAACTCCTCTTTGCGCTCGCGCAGCCGTGCGGCGACGCGCAGCACGAAGTCGCCGCGCTCGGCAGCCGGTTTCGCACTCCACACGCCGCTGTCGAATGCACGACGCGCGGCCTGGATGGCAGCGATCGCGTCGGCTGCGGTGGCCTCGTCGACGACCGCGACGAACGAGCCATCGGCAGGACAGCGGATCTCCCTGGTTCCCCCCTCGATCGCCGAGGTCCAGATGCCGTCGATGAAGAGTGTGGCGGTCATGGTGTCTCCTTCACTGTGGTCTCTTCGGTGCCGTCAGCGGCGGCGTCGCCGCTGGACGCAGGATCAAGGAAATCGTCCTGCCAATCGGTGATCACCGGCAGCGCCTCGGTGAAGACGGACTCGGACACATCGGCGGTGAGGCGCAGATACTCCAGGTGCGACTCGTAGCTGCTCAGCACGTCGGTGATCAGTTGGTCGGTGGTGTAACCGTAGACGTCGTACCCACGCGATCCGATGGCCGAGAACACTTCGAGGCGGAAGTAGTGCCCGGCGCCGCTCACGCTCAGATAGGCGTAGGAGGGCAACTCGTGCGCGACCGGATAGAGCTGGTACGTGAAGTCCTCACCCTCGTTGAAGTGAACAGTGAGTATCAGCGAGGGCATGTCGAGTCCGTCGATGTCGATGGTCTCGATGACGGCGTCGACTCCTGCCGCGCACAACTCCTCCTTCACGTCCTCCAGCGCCGGAGCCGCCACGTCGCCGAGGTAGGTGATCACCTGCGAACGCGTCGGATAGACGGTCGAGCGGCGCAACCTCTGACGCCAGTTCGTCTGCGTCGGGCCGAAGCGGCCTGGAATCGTCGCGAGGTAGCCGGCACGGCGCTGCTTCTCTGCTCCGAGCGATCGGTAAAGCGAGATCATCACCAGATACAGCAGCAGTGAGACCGGCAGGCCGATGATCAGCGTCGCCGCCTGCAATGTCGGAACCCCGCCGACCAGCAGCATGCCGAGGGTCAGGAGTCCGGTGGCGAGCGCCCAGAACACGCGCAGCAGCTTGCCGGCGTCCTGCCTGGGGTCTTCCATCTTCGATGTCAGATTCGCCAGCACAAGGGCGCCGGAGTCGGCGGAAGTCACGTAGAAGAGCAGGCCGGTCAGGAGCGCGACTGCGAGCACTATGGGGGCTGCTGGATACTGCTGCAACAGATCGAAGAATGCCCGTTCCGGGGTGTTGACTGCTGATTCGGCGAATGCTGTATCGCCGCCGAGGATGATCTCGAGAGCGGAGTTGCCGAAGATCGAGACGAAGATCGCGATGAACGCAAAGGGAATCAAGAGCACGCCGACGATGAACTGTCGGAGGGTGCGGCCACGCGAGATCCGCGCCAGGAAGAGCCCGACGAACGGTGCCCAGGCGACCCACCATGCCCAGAAGAACAGCGTCCACCCCTGCATCCAGGCATCAGGACGCTCCCACGCGAACGTCTCCATGAGCAGACTCGGGAACGTGGCGAAGAAGTCGCCGACGTTCATGACGAGACCATCGAGGATGCGCCGGGTCTGTCCGGTGATGGTGATCCACAGCAGCAGGATGATCGCGAGGATGACGTTGGCCTCGGAGAGACGGCGAATGCCTTTCTCCACACCGGATACGGTCGAGATCGTCGCCATCGCCACGGCGAGAACGATCAGTGCGATCTGCATCGAGACGCCATCCGGAGTTCCGAACAGCACGTGCATTCCGTAGCTGAGCTGCACGACGCCGATACCGAGCGTGGTCGCGATACCGAAGACGGTGCCGAGCACAGTGAAGATGTCGACGCTGTGACCGACCCAGCCGTTGGTGAACCTTCCGAAGATCGGAGAGAGCACCGACCGGATCGTCAGCGGCTTGTTGAGACGGTAGGCGAAGTAAGCGAATGCCGCGCCCATCAGCGCATACATCGCCCAGCCGACCGGACCGTAATGGAAGAACGTCCACACGATCGCCTGTCGTGCGGCGGCAATGGTCTCGCCTTCGCCCGTCGGCGGATTCATGTACTGCGCAGCAGGTTCTGAGACGGCGAAGAACATCAGGTCGATGCCGATGCCGGCAGCGAACAGCATCGAGGCCCACGTGAACATGCTGAATTGCGGCTTGGAGTGATCGGGGCCGAGCTTGGTGCGCCCCACAGAGGAGAACGCCAGAATCAGCACGAACACCACCACGATCGCTGCGGTGAGGACGAAGTACCAGCCGAAGTTCGTCGCGATCCAGCCGACCATGACGCCGATCACTTCACCGGCCTGAACCGGAGCGAAGATCGCCCACAGCGCGATGGCCAGAATCGCAGCCGCCGAGCCGATCAGCACTGGCCAACGAGGTGGTGGAACAGTGCTTCGCTTGATCACGGGCAGGGGCGGCGAGGTATCTTCAGGCATCACTTCAGTTTCGTTAGGAATCGCTCAGTCAAAGGCGTCGTCAGTCACGTGCTGCACTGACGATAGCAAAGACCGGAGAAACCGTTCAGGAGAGGCCGGCGAGCACTTCGGCCGTCGTCGACATCGTGATCTGAGGTGGATACAGGCCCATCACCGTGATCGCCGCGGCGTGATTCTCGGCCGATGACCCTGCACAGGCGTCGGCCGCGAGGGTGACACGAGCACCGGCGTCCGCCGCGGCCAGCGCCGTCGAGATCACGCAGCAGTCGGTCGAGACGCCGGCGAGCACGATGGATGCTCCGTGTCCGACGATCTGCTCGATCTCTGCGCCCCATTTTCCGAAGGTCGGCAGGTCGAGGGTGGGCCGGCTCGAGAGACCGGCAGCATCCGCAACCAGGTCGAACAACGGATCGGTCGGCGGCTGATCGGCGAACGGCCACGCGGCGAAGTACTCACCCCATGAGGTGGAGCGGTCGGCCGTCGGCATCCATCTGGTGACGAGCACGCGCTCGCCGAAGGCATCCGCCAGCGCGCGGATGCGCGGCATCGTCTCCGCGAAGAACGGCGACCCCCAGGCCGAGTCGGGCGAGGCGAAGATGTTCTGCGGATCGATGACGACGAGCCACTTTTCGGCCATCGCGTTCATGCTTCCTGCCGCTGGATCTTCGCGGCCCGCGCGAACCAGGCCACGAGGAACGACAGGATCAGTGCGAACAGCACGCCGAGGTTCGCATAGCCCCAGTCTTCGCGCCAGCCGAACATGTCGAGGAAGTACCCCTGCCAGTCGTTCCATGGGGTGTCGGGGATCTGGTTCATGACGAAGCCCCATCCGATCACTGTCGCCACGACCATCGTGATGATCGACGTCCAGTCGTACGCGCCGTAGCGACCAGACGAGTCGAATAGCGCTTCGTCGTCGTAGTCCTTCCGGCGGCGCAGGATGTCGGCGATGAGGATGCCCGCCCACGACGCCATCGGTACGCCGAGGGTGATGAGGAACGACTGGAACGGTCCGATGAAGCTCGTCGCGAAGAAGACGACGAAGATCGTGCCGGCCGTGAGGATGACGCCGTCGACTCCTGCTGCTGCGGGGCGCGGGATGCGGATGCCGAGGCTCAGCAGCGTCAGACCGGAGGAGTAGATGCCGAGGACAGCGCCTGACACCAGGGTGAGGATGGCGACGATGAGGAACGGGAACAGCGCCCACGCGGGCAGCAGCACGGCGAGCGCGCCGATCGGGTCTGAGCCGACAGCGTCCAGCAGAGTTTCATCGGAACCGGCGAGGAGCAGTCCGAAGAAGACCAGGATGATCGGGGCCACAGAGCCGCCGATCGTATTCCACCCGATGATCGCCCCGTCGGATGCCGTTCGCTTCTGATAGCGCGACCAGTCGGCGGCGATGTTGATCCAGCCGAGCCCGAATCCGGTCATCACCATGACCAGCGCGCCGATCGTCTGAGCAACAGTGCCGTCTGGTCGGGAGAACGCCGTGCCCCAGTCGATGTGCTGGAATGTGAGGATCAGGAACAGCACCGTCATCGCACCGGTGAGCCAGGTGAGCACGGACTGCAGCTTCATGATCGTGTGGTAACCGAGCACGGATGCTCCGACGATGAGTGCCGCGACGACGATCGTCGCGATGATCTTCACCGCGGTGTCATCGCCGGTCGTCCAGCCGAGTTCGCTCAGGATCGTCCCCGTGGCGAGCACGGCGGTGATCGCGAGCGACGTCTCCCAGCCGATCGAGGTGAGCCACGAGACGATGCCGGGAAGTTTCTGGCCCTGCACGCCGAAGGCCGCACGCGACAGCACCATGGTCGGTGCGGAGCCACGCTTGCCGGCGACCGCGATCAGACCGCACAGCGCGAACGATACGACGATGCCGATGATGGACACCAGGGTGGCCTGCCACAACGAGATGCCGAACCCGAGCAGGAACGACCCGTACGACATGCCGAACACCGACACGTTCGCCGCGAACCACGGCCAGAACAGGTCGCGCGGTTTCGCCGTGCGTTCGGACTCGGGGATGATCTCGATGCCGGCGCGCTCGATCAATCCCGGCGCTGTCGCAATCTTCTCTGACATGCCCCTATATTGGCACCGAGCGGCCCGTGAGGGGCGCTACCAGGTGTTCCAGGAGGGTTCGTCCGCTCGCTCTCGCTCGCGTTCGCTGTTGAGTGCTTCATCGACGGCTTTGTAGTCGAGGTGTGGGTCTCGCCATTTGGCGTAGGGGTCCCACCAGCCTGGGCCTCGGATCTCGGGTCTGCCGTTTCGGATGCGGATGTGCCAGATGCCTTCGTCGAGGGTGCGGTGATGATGCCAACACAACGGCACCCCGTTGGACGTATGTGTCGGCCCACCACGGGCGTGTTCATCGACGTGATGGATTTCGCACCATTCTGCGGGCACATCACAGCCCGGGATGAGACATTCGCGATCACGGAGCACGATCGCCCGGCGTTGGACCGCGGTGAACAGGCGCGCACTGGTCCCGATCGCGATGATCGCGCCTTTCTCATCGAACAGCACCCGTTGCACCCCGCCCGCGCAGGCGGCGTGGTCGGCGGCGCCGAGGGGCACGTCGTATCCGGCGCCTTCGACCCTGGCCCGCCCGGTGCGGGTGGTGAAGTCTTCCGCGGTGACGGACACGACCAGCGTCGGCGCGGCACCACCCAACGTGGGCATACCCCCGGACGCCGCAGCGACCATCAGTGCGGTCGCGAACGCGTCGTGACGTTTCTGGGCATGCGTGCGTAGGTCCGCGGCGTCCTCGGGCGGCGCGGCTACCTTGTGGGATTCGAGCCCGTCCGCACGATCCGAATCCACCGGCGCACCGTACTCGGTGCTGCTGGAGGAGTACTTCGCATCAAAGTCCGCATCGCTGAGACCCTCCCCGTCGCCGTCGCCTTCAGGTTCGCCGTCGCCGGTGTCGTCGGAGGGCCGGAATCGCACCGTGCTGCTTCCGCCGCGTGCTTTGTCTTCGGCTTTCGGGTTCATCAGACTGTCGATGAGTTTCTGCAACTGTGCGGCGACCTCGGGCAGCAACTCACCGCGCACCGGGACGGACCCGTCGCGGAGCTTCCCGATCGTGAAATGCCTCCGGCGCTTACCCGCACGATCCGACGGCTCCGCACCATCCGGATCCAACCGGGCCACAATATGCGCGGCCAGAGCGGCGAGCTCATCCGTCGTCGGCAACGGCCCCCGCCCAGAGCTCTCATCGCTCAGGTCATGATCCGGACCGTCCAACGGCAGCCCGGACGCGAACCGTGCCAGCACGGCATCGGCCGCCAGGCGATCGGTCACACCGATCCGGGTCGCTTTCTGCAACGGGACCGTGCACGCCAAAAACCCGCCCACCGACAGGTATCCGTCTGCCAACGCCGCCGCCAGTTCTGGGAACTTTCCCGGCAATAGTGTCCCCGAGGTGATGTCCGTCTCTCGGCGCACCGCTCCGGCTGCGGTCACATACCTTCGTGCGGCAGGCCCGTCCACAAGCAGCGTGCGCCGCAGCAACTCGGCGGCATCCCGGCATCCCGCCCGGGTCGAGAACCGGGCATCCCGCTCAACCTGATCCCGCCCCACGACCTGGTCCGTGACCGCGACGATCGCCCCATCCAGGCGGCGCTGCACCCGCCCCAACACCTGTACCACATCCAACAGTTCGGAGTCGTTCGCGAAGCGTACTCCGCCATCCGCACCGTCACCCGCGCAGGAGGAACCCATCGCATCGGCCAACAACCGATCGATGCTCTCCAACTCCTGAACCAGGGATGTCATACCCCCATTCAACCCAGGGCCACCGACATTCAAACCCCAGATCAGGCACTATTCACAACCTGTGGACAACCACCCATAATCATCCATCTGTGGAGGAATAGTCGGGACGTCACAGAGGAGCCGTGAGGGCGAAGGTCTGGCCTGGTGCCTGGTGGCTCAGGCCGCGAAGAACGCCGTCGCAACCTGTGTCAAGGCTTCGAGGTCGGCGACCCCGGCGAGCTCGCGCGCGGAATGCATGGAGAGGATCGGGATGCCGACGTCGACGGTGCGGATGCCGAGACGGGTGGCCGTGATCGGGCCGATCGTCGAGCCGCACGGCACAGCGTTGTTGGAGACGAACTCCTGGGATGCGATGCCGGCGCTCTCGCACCATCCAGCCCAGGCGGCTGAGCCGATGGCGTCCGTCGCATAGCGCTGGTTGGCGTTGATCTTCAGGATCGGTCCCGACCCGAGCAGAGGCTGCACGACGGGGTCGTGCTTCTGCGCGTAGTTCGGGTGCACCGAGTGTCCGACATCGCTGGAGAGGTGCCAGGATGCCGTGAGCGCGCGGCGCTGTTCGGTGGCATCGGCGCCGAGTCCGGCGTAGATGCGCGCGAGGATGTCCTCGAGGAACGGCCCTGCGGCGCCCGAGCGGGAGGCGGAACCGAGCTCTTCATGGTCGAATGCGGCGAGCACGGCGATGCCGCGGGGCTCTCCGGCCGCCGAGCCCATCGAAGCGCTGGCGAGCGCCACGACGCCGGCGTGCACCGACGCGAGGTCATCCAGCCGTCCGCTCGCGAAGAACGCCTTGTCCTTGCCGAACACGGCTCCGCGCGCGGAGTCGGCGACGACGGCGTCGAACCCGCGGATGTCGGCGGCGTTCACCCCGGCCGAAGCGGCCAGTTCGCCGAGCAGGTCTTCTTCGCTCGGGTCGCCGAGTCCCCACACGGGCTGCGTCTCGTTCTGCTTGTCGAGCGCCAGGCCGTTGTTGACTCCGCGGTCCAGATGCACGGCGAGCTGCGGCAGCCGCAGCAGCGGGCCGGTGTCGGCGAGCACGACGCGGCCGTCGGCGAGTGCGAGTCGCCCGGCCAGGCGCAGCTCGCGGTCGAGCCAGGAGTTCAGCAGCGGTCCGCCGTAGATCTCGACACCGGCCTGCAGCCAGCCACGAGAGCCGGTCGTCGGCTGAGGCTTGAGTTTGAACCCGGGGGAGTCGGTGTGCGCGCCGAAGATCTGCGCCGGGGTGGTGGGGGCTGCACCTGTGGGGACGACCCATGCGATCGCTGCGCCGTCGCGTACGACGACGAAACGGCCGCCGGCCTGCGTCGGCCACGCGTCGCCCTCATCCAGGCGCGCGAATCCGACCGATTCCAGCCGCCGTGCGACCTCTTCCGCGGCGTGGTAGCTGGAGGGAGAGGCTGCGACGAAGTCGGCGAGATCCTCGGCGTGGGTCAGAGCGACCGGAGTGGCGGGCATGAGGAGCTTTCTGCTTGCGGGGCCCTTTGATCCTAGCCGCGCGAAGGAAGAGGTCAGCGGAAGGCGACCAGCCCGGCATGCGCGGCGGCGACGATGATCTGCACCCGATCGCGGACATGCCACTTGGACATGATGCTGCCGAGATGTGCCTTCACAGTGCCTTCGGAAACTATCAGTGCGCGCGCGATCTCCGCGTTCGACATGCCCTCTGCGAGGCGTTGCAGCACCTCTGTCTCGCGCTCGGTGAGCGGGACGAGAGGCTCGGCCTGGTCGGACCCAACGGATTCGGTCGCGCGAACGTGTTCGATGAGCATGGACGCGATCCGTGGTGAGAGGGAACTGGCACCGTTGTGCACCTCCCGGACCGCAGCGACGATGCTCGCGGCGCTGGAGTCCTTGAGCATGTATCCGGAGGCGCCGGCGCTCAGCATCGGCAGTACGGTGTCACTTCCTTCGAGGGTGGTCACGGCCAGTATGCGGATGTCCGGCCAGCGCTGTGCGATGGCTGCGGTCGCCTCGATGCCGTTCATCTCCGGCATCTGCACGTCCATCATGATCACGTCCGGCATGTCCTGCTCCACGAAGGCGATCGCTTCGAGACCGGATTCGGCTTCGCCGATGACCTCGATCTCTGCGTCGCGCGACACGAAGTGCGAGAGCGCTGAGCGCACCAGCGGATCGTCATCGACGATGAGAACACGGATTTCCGGCATGGGAGAAGCCTAACCGCCAGGAGGGTTGTCGCGGTTGTCTTAGACCTTTGGCCAAAAAAGACTGTCCAGTAGTCAGATGTGCTGCGGCTTGTTCACCGAGAAGATGGGTCTAGACATTCGACGTAAGACCCAATCTTGGTGGTGAATACTATGACTTTCTGGCAAATGCTTGCAAAGGCTTTCGGTCTCTAAGGCTAGCGCATCTGGCGAATAGGGGATACTGGAACTATGGCTTTCGGTCGTTGGTTCCCGGATGGCTCTGGCTTTCCTCGGCTGACGCGAGTCGGAGCACTGAGCGTTCTCGAGCGTGTCGTCATGCTCGTGGTCATCGGCGGCGTCATCGCTGTCGACGTCTCCGGCATCATCTTCTCCTACGGGCCCGGCCTCTCTCAATCTCTTCTCAGCATCGCGACCACAACCGTGTTCGCGTTGTATCTCTGGTCGCCATGGGTGGCCACAATCTCGCTCGGAATCGTGTTCGCGCTGTCGTTCATCGCGGGTACGGAGTCCGAGTCGATCTTTGCTGCCGCTGTGGCGGTAGGACTCGTCATGCGGTTGGGCCGAACCGCGCTGATCCTGTCCTACATCGGTGCCTTCCTGGTGGCGACCGCGATCGTCGCGTACGGCGATACGAACGTCCTGGTCAACGTCGGCATCTACCTGATCATCGCGATAGTGGCGGGAGCGATCGGTTTCGCTCTCCGAATCGCCCTGGACAAGGGGCGAAGGCTGGAGCAGGAGCTCGCGGAGCGCGCAGAACACGAGCGCGAAGCGGTCCTCGCCGAACGCCGTTGGATCGCCGGCGAATTGCATGACAGCATCGCGCACCACCTCACCGTCGTCGCCCTGCATGTTCAGATGCTCGACGATGCCGAACGCAGCCGTGACTCGCAGGAGGCGATTCGTGTCGCTGCGAAGACGGCGATGACAGATCTGCGTTTCGTGATCGAGCTCGCAGACGACGGACCGCGCTCGTCTGCTGTGCACTCGGGCGACCTCGCCACGGCCATCGATGAGGCGCGCGGCGAGATCGAGGCCGCGGGCCATCAGGTGATCTGCCAAGGAGACCCACGCGACGAGCGCATTCACCGTGCCGGTGAGATCATCCTCGCGCGCATCATTCGCGAATCGGCGACGAACATCTTGAAGCATGCGGGGCCCGGCGACGTAAGCATAAGACTCGATGTTGACGACGAGGCGCTGACGCTGGCGATCAGCAGCCCGCTACCGGCGACTCCAAGGCGAGATCTTCCTTCCAGTAGTACCGGAGTGAACAGGATGGCGGAGCGTGTCGTCGGTGCAAGCGGCGAATTCGACGCCGGCGCTGTCGACGGCCAGTGGATCGTGTCGGCCTCGTTGCCGATCGGTTGAAAAGCGAAGGTTGCACTTGCTCTCCGGTCAGAGTCTGGACGAAAGTCCAATACTCTTTCGACCTTTGGGCGTTCTCGCGCGGTAAGGGTCTCGGTAGGTTGGGAAACACCCAAAGTAGGCGTCCCCAGCGCCTGGGCTGAAGAAGCGTCCCCAGCGCTTGATCGCGAGCGCGATTCTGGTGTTAAAAGCTGTCGCGCTCGCGGTCGCTGATCTTCTGTGTCGCTCGTGTTGCCTATGGCCGCCAGCGATACTCGTTCCTCTCAGACGCGATTTAAGCTCGCCCATCTGTCGCATCGCCACGATCGCGTTGCATTCACTCAGACCAGGACGTCGTTGCTGGTCCCAGCGAGCGAGTTTGCCTGACGTTAACCCAAACGTTAACCCGGGAGTCGGGGTGGTGAACGCGCGTCGAACGTTGACACTTTCGGCCGTCATGTGTGTTTTGCGGGTGTCACAGTGGATCCGATCCCCACACCCGGAAAGGCCATCATGACGCGTCATCCCGTGGCCTCCGAAGCTGCCGACCTCGTCGTCGTGGGCTCTGGCATTCTCGGTCTCGGTGCCGCGTACGCGGGCATCCGCCGGGGCCTCAGCGTGATCGTCCTCGATCGCACCGATGCGCCGGTCGGCGCCACGATCCGCAACTTCGGTCACATCTGCATCGGGGCGCAGTCGGGGCTCGCCCGCGAGTTCGCCGACGCGTCGCGCGACATCTGGCTTCGTCTCGCGACGGACGCCGGGTTCTGGCTGCGCGAATCGGGCACGCTGGTCGCCGCACGACAGGCGGACGAGCTCGCGGTCCTGGAAAGAGCCGCATCCGGGCAGGACGCCGACATCCGGATGCTGGACGCAGACGAGCTGCGCCTGCGAGCACCCCTGCGCCGCGACGCCGTGATCGGCGGCGCACTCATCGCGCCCGATCTGCAGACCGACCCGCGCGAGGCCGCCGGGGCGATCGTCCGCCACCTCGCATCCCTTGGTGTCGAGTTCCGATTCCGCACCGCGGCCACCGCGGTGGCATCCGGTCGTGTGCAGACCACGCGCGGCGCGATCGACGCCGGCCTCGTCGTCGTCGCCACCGGTCACGACATCGACCAGTTGCTGCCCGATCTGGCCGAGAGCGCGGGCGTCGTCCGCTGCGCGCTCGACATGATGCGCGTCACGGCTCCTCTGCCGCGCACCCTCGACGCCCCGCTGCTGACCGCCTGGTCGCTGCTGCGTTACGGGCGTTTCGCCGCCTTCCCGGAGACCACGACGCTTCGAGAGCGGCTGCACGCCGAACGCCCGGAGCTCGCCGCTCTCGATCTCAACCAGATGTACACGCAGCTGCCAGACGGCTCGCTCATCCTGGGCGACTCGCATGCCAAGGCGATTCAGCCCGCACCCTTCCAGCCCGAGGCCGCCTTCGACGCGTTCCTCGATGAGGTGTCGGCGCTGTTCGACGTCGACGAATTCCGGGTCCTGGAGCGCTGGCAGGGTGTCTACGCATCCGCCGCAACCGAGTTCCTCATCGAAGAGCCGGAAACCGGGCTCCACGTGGTCGCCGCCACCACGGGGATCGGGATGACGACCGGGCTCGGCCTCGCGGAACGCACTCTTGACACTGCATTCGACCGGGCACCGCTGCCCGTACAAGGAGGAACCCCATGACCGCTATCGAACTCGTCGTCCTCGACATGGCTGGAACGACCGTGCTCGACGACGGTGTGGTGGAGCAGGCGTTCCAGCGCGCGGCCGAGCGCACCGGCGTCGCCGAGCGGATGCCGTGGGCGGATGCCCTGCAGTACGTCCGCGACACCATGGGCATGTCGAAGATCGACGTCTTCACGCACCTGTCCGGTGGCGATGTCGTCGCAGCCACCGCGGCCACCGCGGCGTTCGAGGGCGCGTACTCCGAGATCGTCGCCGAGCAGGGCGTGGCGGAGATCCCCGGCGCGGCCGAGGCGATCGCGCAGATGCGCGATGCGGGCCTCAAGGTCGCACTGACGACGGGCTTCGCTCCGGTCACGCGCGACGCGCTGATCGACGGACTCGGCTGGCGCGGACTGATCGACATCGCTCTGTCGCCGGTCGACGCTGGTCGCGGCCGTCCGGCACCGGACCTCGTGCTCACCGCGTTGCTGCGCACGCAGGCGTCCGCCGTCACCGCCGTGGCGGTCATCGGCGACACCAGCAGCGATGTGCAGTCCGGCCGCCGTGCCGGCGCCGGCTTCGTCGCCGGCGTTCTCAGCGGTGCGCATGCTCGCGCGACGCTGGAGCGCGCCGGAGCGGATGCTGTGCTCGACGACGTCACCGCGCTGCTGCCGACGCTTCACGAGCGCGCACTTCTCGGCACCGCCCTCGCGCGGACCTCCTGACATGCGCACGCTGCTGCCGCACGATGAACGGCAGGACGTGACGCTGAGACCCGCGGCGACGGCGAAGGTCTGGCTCGGCGTCGGCCAGGAGCATGAGACCGTCGCGGTGCCGGGCGTAGGCCTCGGGCACGGCGACGTGCTGATCGCCGTCGAGCTGTCGACCATCTGCGGCTCCGATGTGCACACCGTCCAGGGCCATAGGTCGGCGCCGGCGCCGCTGGTGCTCGGTCACGAGAGCGTCGGCCGGGTGATCGCGATCGGCGAAGGCGGTGCGACGGCGGCGGATGGCGCGGCTCTGCGCATCGGCGACCGCGCGGTGTGGTCGGTGACGGTGTCGTGCGGCACCTGCGATCGGTGCACGGCGGGACTGACGCAGAAGTGTCGCACGTTGGTGAAGTACGGTCACGAGCGGATCGGCCCGCGTTGGGAGCTGACCGGCGGCTTCGCGAGCCATGTGCACCTGCGCACGGGAACCACGATCGTGCGCGTGCCTGAGGCGCTTCCGGCCGCTGTGCTGGCGCCGGCCTCGTGCGCCACGGCCACAGCGTGGGCCGCCGTCGTCCGAGGTGCGGCCGGGCGCAGCCTCGAGGGCATGAGGGTGCTCGTCTACGGCGCGGGGCTCGTCGGACTCTCCGCGGCGGCCATCGCCGCCGACGACGGAGCCGATGTCACCATCGTGGACCCGTCCCCGTCCAGGCGGGCGTTCGCGGAGCGATTCGGCGCCGCATCGGCTGTGAAGGCGACAGAGCCGGCGGACATCGTGATCGAAGCATCCGGTCATGCCGTCGCCGACGCGATCGCGGCGGCGGACGTCGGCGGAGCCGTCGTGCTGGTGGGCAGCGTGTTCCCCGCCGATCCGGTTCCGCTGGAAGCCGAGAGCCTTGTGCGGCGGCTGCTCACGGTGACCGGCGTGCACAACTACACCGGTGCCGAGCTCGCGTCGGCGGTCGGATTCCTCGCCGGGCGAGGACGCGCCTATCCGTTCGCGGACGTGGTCGGCGCCGTGCACCAGCTCGATGACGTGGATGCCGCGCTCGCCGCAGCGGCGGCACCGGGCGCGCCGCTGCGCGTGGCGCTCAACCCGCGTTGACCGGCAGCGGGTACAGGCGGCGCAGGATCACCCGCTGCACGAGCGTCCACGCCACCGTGACGGTGAGGTAGAGTCCCGCAGCCAACGGCACGAACACGGCGAACGCCGCAGTGAGATAGTGCAGCGCACTCATCATGCGCAGCATCCCGGGCGATGACAGCGGAGAGTCGTCGACGGGGACCGGCTGGAACACGCGGCGGGTGATCTCGGCCACGACGATCATGATCGCGATCAGGGCGCCGTACACGAGGAGCGTCGGTAGCGAGAACGGGCCGGTCGCCAGCATGCCCACGAGGCTCGTGCCGAGTGACGCGCCGAACAGTTCATGCGCCAGCAGATCATTGGCGTGGCCTGCGATATCGGTGCGCAGGAACAGCGTGTAGAGGATGCCGATCACCGGCGCCTGCAGCAGCACCGGCAGGCACCCGGCGAGCGGCGAGGTGTTCTCGTCCTTGTACAGCTGCATGGTCTCGCGCTGCAGACGCTCGGGGTTCTTCTTGTGGCGCTTCTGGATCTCGCGCAGCTTCGGCGCGAGCCGGGCGCGGGTCTGCTCGGCCCTGGCCTGAGAGATGCCGACGGGGATGAGCAGTGCGCGGATGAGGAGGGTGATGAGAATGACGGCGGCCGCAGCCGCCGCCGCGCCGGCGAACGGTGCGAGCAGATCGGCCAGGCCGGTGAGGACGCTGTATGCGGCGTCGAGGATCGCCGCGATCGGCGGAAAGGCATAGATGTCCAAGAGGGTCCGTTCAGAGTGTGCGGGAATGTCGGCTGCGCCTGCGGCGCATGCATCAAGAGATGCGCCGCGTTCCCGTCACGAACGGACGGTCACACGGCGCGCACGACTCCCGGGGCCCTGGGACGGGGATGACCTGCGGCATCCGGATCGTTCTGAGACAGCAGCACGGAACGGCCGATGGCGCGTAGCGGATGAGGGGCCGAGCCCTCCCCGGTCTGCAGTACGCCGAGGGTGATGGCGACGACGAGCGTCGCGACGGCGAGCAGGGCGACGGCGAGGCTGAGGGCCGCGAGATCCAGCGACGCGAGATCGGGCATGCCTGCGAACCCGAGGGCGGACAGCACGAGCTGCATGAGCTGCTCGATCCAGTCCGTCATGTCATCGAGGATATCAGCGGGCTGCTGAAGCGTAGCCTCGATGGCATGAGTGAACTGCGTGAGATCCTCGGCGTGCGGCATCCGATCCTTCTGGGAGCTTTCGGTGGGTTGTCATCGATCTCGCTGACCGCCGCCGTGAGCGCTGCGGGCGGTCTCGGTGCCTATGGGCTCTATGGATACGACGGCGAGCGGATCCGATCGACGGCGGCGGCGCTGCGCGAGGCGACGGATCGGCCGTTCGCCCTCAACATCTGGCTCCCCATGGGTGACGAGGTCGAACCCGGTCCGCAGCACACGGTGTTCGCGCAGGCGCTCGAGCCGTTCTACGAAGCCGTGGGCGTCGACGTTCCCGCACGTCCTGAGCGCTATCTGCCGTCTCTCGATGAGCAGCTCGGAGCGATCTGGGATGCGGCCCCCGCCGTGCTCAGCGTCGTTTTCGGGGTGCCGTCGGCCGAGATCGTCGAAGAGGCTCATCGCCGCGGCATCCGCGTCGTCGGCACCGCGACGACCGTCGAGGAAGCCGTCGCGCTGGACGCCGCCGGAGTCGATGCGATCATCGCGTCGGGGTCGGAGGCGGCCGGCCACCGCGTCTCGTTCCTCCGGCCGGCTGCCGACTCATTGGTCGGTACGTTCGCCCTCGTGCCTCAGGTGGCGGATGCCGTCTCGGTGCCGGTGATCGCGGCAGGAGGCATCGCCGATCGCCGAGGGGTCGCGGCGGCGTTCGCACTCGGCGCCCAGGGCGTGCAGGTCGGCACGGCGTTCCTCCGGACGACGCAGTCCGCGGCGACCGACGCGCACCGGGCGGCGATCAACCAGACGGCGGCTGGTGAGAGCGTGCTGACCAGGGCGATGAGCGGCCGTCTGGCCCGTGGTGCACGCAACCGTGCTGTGCGGGCGATCGAGGCGAGCGGTACGATCGCGCCCTTCCCCATGCAGAACTGGCTGACCGGGAAGTTCCGCGCCGCGGCGGGGGAGCAGAACCTCGGCGAGTTGCAGTCGCTGTGGCTCGGGCAGGCCGCTCCGCTCGCCCGGCTGGACGACGCGACCGCTGTGTTCGATGAGCTGGTTGCGGGGCTGTGATCGGTTGCTCCTGTCGACATGCCGTTGACCGGGGCCACGCTCGCCGAATGGCTCGATGCGCACCCGCTGCCCGCGCGGCTGGTGCGTTCGTCCGAAGAGATCGAAGAGCAGATTCGACAAGCGCGGGAGTCATGGGATTGATCTATCCCGACAGCTGCATTCTCATCTATGCACTGGAAGACCAAGGTGCACGCGGGGATCGCACTCGCGCACGGCTGAGGGGCGTCGGCGAGGTGCTCGTGGCGAGCCCTCTGGTGCTGCATGAATGCCTGGTGAAACCGATGCGCGACGGAGATGCCGAGATGCGAAAGCGGTTCTCGGATGTCTATGACCGGATGGTGCACATCGACCTGGACCTGTCCGTGTTCGTTGAAGCAGCCGAACTCCGGGCCAGATTCGGGCTCAAGGGTCCGGATTCGCTGCATCTCGCGGCGGCACAGCTCGCGGGCGCCGAACAGCTCTGGACGAACAACAAGCGACTTGCCGCGGCATCTCGTGGGTTGGCCGTCGACGTTGTGAGTGGATGACCGAGGCTGGGCTGGATGACCGCGGCTGTCCGGTCGTAACATCCGATCGGCACCGACACGACGTTCGCGCCGCCAGCTCGGGTTCGACGCCGCCGTACAGGCGCTGCAGTCGAACCAGGTCGACGCGGTCATGGCGGGAATGTCGATCACCGACGAGCGCAAGGCGACCTTCGACTTCAGCGCGCGTGCCGTCGACCTACAGGATGACGGTCGATTTCCCGTGCACGATCACGCGGTCCTCTGCATGCCATTGCACGGCGCGGGCGAGCACCTGACGCTCGACATCGGCGCCACGGCTCTGCAGGTCGGCCGCGGAATCGGAGTGCGAGGCGCGCGTGACGTCCTGCTCGATGATCGGCCCCTCGTCGAGGTCGGCCGTCGCGTAGTGCGCGGTGGCGCCGATGAGCTTCACGCCGCGCTCCTTGGCGCGCGCATAGGGGTTCGCGCCGATGAATGCGGGCAGGAACGAGTGGTGGATGTTGATGACGGGGGCGCCGACCTTCACGATGAAGTCGTCGGTGAGGATCTGCATGTACCGCGCGAGCACCACGAGATCGACGTTGCCCTGGAGCAACTCCAACTGACGCTGCTCCATCGTCACCTTGTCGGCGGAGGGGATGTGTACGAAGGGCACTCCGAAGGTGCGCACGGACTCGGCGAGATCGGGGTGGTTGGAGATCACCATCGTGATGTCGATGTCGAGCTGGCCGCGCTGCGTGCGCCACAGCAGTTCCATGAGGCAGTGGTCGTACTTCGAGACGAAGATCGCCACCCGCTTCCGCTTGGCGACGTCGTGCAGAGACCATTCCATCCCGAATCGCCCCGCGACCTCTCCGATCGCGGCCTCGAGCGCAGGTCGTGCGGCAGCGAGGCCCGCGAGCTGGATGACCGTGCGCTGGAAGAACTGTCCGTCCGCGGCATCCGTCGAGTGCTGATCGAGCGAGACGATGTTCGCACCGTGCTCGGCGAGGACGCCGGCGACGGCGGCGACGATTCCAGGCTGGTCGTCGCAGGCGATGAGCAGACGTGCGGTGTCGGGCTGAGACATGGATGCTCCTTGCAAGGTGTTCGTAGATTCTCTCGCGTGAGTGAGTGCCGTGACGAATCGACACTGCGCAGGGCCGTGGTGTCGATACTCTGAGCGGGTGACTGCGAGCGAGATCGGGCTTGTGCTGCTGCCGCTGCTCGCGGTGGCCGCTCCGCTGCTGGCTCGCGGCATCCGTCCGGTGCTGCGAGTGCCGATCATCGTGTTCGAGCTCGTGCTCGGCATCATCGTGGGGCCGGCCGTGCTCGGCTGGGTCGCACCGGGGGAGGTGCTCGACAAGCTCAGCGATCTCGGGCTGGCGATGCTGTTCTTCATGGCAGGCAGCGAGATCGACTTCCGGGCGATCGCCGGTCGCCCGCTCGTGCGGGCCTCGCTCGGGTGGCTGCTCGGCCTGATGATCGGCATCGGAATCGGATTCCTGATCGCACCCGACACGGGAATGATCGTGATCGGGATCGCCCTGAGTTCGACAGCGCTGGGTACCCTCATGCCGATCCTGCGCGATGCCCGCGAACTTGGCACCCCGTTCGGGAAGACCGTCACCGCGATCGGTGCGGTGGGGGAGTTCCTGCCGCTGATCGCGATATCGATCTTCCTCAGCACGCGCCGTGCCCCGGTGGCGGCAGCGATCCTGCTCACGTTCGTCGTGCTCGCCGCTCTCGTGATCCTGATCGCGCGTCGCGCCCCGCACGGCCGCCTGCACGCATTCTTCGCAGCCACACTGCACACCTCCGACCAGTTCGGGGTGCGGTTCGTGCTGATGCTCATCGCCGGGCTGGTCGGGCTCAGCGTGGTGCTCGACCTCGACATGCTGCTGGGGTCCTTCGTCGCCGGGGCAGTGTGGCGCATCATCATGGCGCGGGCACCGGAGCCGGATGCCGCCGCCGTGGAGAGCAAGCTCGAGGCGATCGCGTTCGGGTTCCTGGTGCCGATCTTCTTCCTGTACACCGGTGTCACGTTCGAGCTCGGCGTGCTCGCAGCCTCGCCGCTCGCCCTTTCACTGGTGCCGCTGTTCCTGATCGCGCTGCTCGTGATCCGCGGTGCCGCGGCCCAGCTGTCGGCTTCGCGCGGGGCGGGCCTGCGCGAACGCACGGCGCTGGGGATGCTGGCGGCGACGGGCCTGCCGATCATCGTCGCCGTCACGGCCATCGGCGTGGATGAAGGCGTCCTCGACTCTGCGATCGCGGCGGCCCTGGTCGGAGCAGGCATGCTGTCGGTGCTGATCTATCCGCTCGTCGCGATGATCCTGCGCGGCGATCGTGCGCGACTGGATGCTGCGGAACAGGCACTGCCGCAGGGGGAGCTGTGAGCACGGCGGCCGAGATCCTGGACGCCGCGCGAGCGTCGCTTGTGGGCGTACCCAAGGAGGGGCTCGGCGAGGAGCGTTCGTCGCGCTGGCGTGATGAGCGGATCGTGCGCGTGGGCGAGGCCTGGCACATCGGAGTGCTGCTGCTCACCGACCGCGAGCTGCTCGCGACAGCAGAGGTGCTGCGCGCTGCTGATCCAGGGCGTCGCGGCTACACCGCGGAATCGGCTCGAGCGAGGGCGGCGCGGCGGCAACTCGCGCTGCGGGGCGGCTTCGGCGAGGGCGACGTCGTGCACATCGGCTGGTCGGTCATCGATGTGGATGCCGTGGATGCCGGCGGCTCGTCCGGCCCGCTCGCGCTGCGTGACGGCGTGCCGTCCGTCCGCTGGTCGGGCGCCGGCGCGTACATGCCGCTGGAGGCGTATCTGCGCGAGCGGATCGAATTGATGCGCGATCTCTGAGACGCAGGGAATACTCCGATACATGTCGCGTTGAAGTTGAGTGAAGCACGCTCAACTTTAGGAGAATGCAATGCCCAACGACTTCAGCGACAACGGCGCGAACTCGTTCGATGAGTTCCTCTCGCGCTATCTCTCAGGCGAGCGAGCCCGGCAGACCAGGTCGATCGACCTCAGCCGGTTCCTCACCGCGCGCACGCAGGAGATCCTGCAGAACGCCGGCCGGCTGGCACTTGAACGCGGCCAGACCGAGCTCGACGCGCTGCACGTTCTGCGCGCGATCGTCGAAGACGCCACGGTCGCACAGGCGATCGAGCGCATCGGCGTGACGCCGAACCAGATCATCGACGCGGTCGAGACCCGGCTGCCGGCGCCCGGCGCGCGTGCCGAGGCTGACGCTGCCACGATCACGCCGAGTGCGAGCCGCGCGCTCTTCCACGCCTACCAGGTGGCCCGCTCCTCCGGCGCGACCTACATCGAGCCGGCGCACGTCTTCTTCGCGCTCGTGCTCGGTCAGGACGTGCCGGCGGGTCAGGTGCTCGCTCAGATCGGTGTGACGGCGGATGCTCTCACCGACGCCGCGCGCGAGCACGTGGACGCCCCGGTCGGCGGCGAACCCGCGAGTGCAGAGGCGCCGGCATCCGGCACCGGCATGCTCGACAAGTACGGCATCGACCTGACCGCGCGCGCACGCGCCGGTGAACTCGACCCCGTGATCGGACGAAGCGACGAGATCGAGCAGACGATCGAGATCCTCAGCCGCCGCACGAAGAACAACCCCGTGCTGATCGGCGAGGCGGGCGTCGGAAAGACCGCGATCATCGACGGCATCGCCCAGGCGATCGTCGACGGCACTGTTCCCGCCCAGCTTGAGGGGCGCCGGGTCATCGCGCTGGACCTGCCCGCCATGCTCGCCGGTACCCGCTACCGCGGTGATTTCGAGGAGCGTCTGACCAAGACGATGGATGAGATCGCCGCTCACAAGGACGAGGTCATCGTGTTCATCGACGAGGCGCACACGGTCGTCGGCGCCGGTGGATCAGGTGAGGGCGGCATGGACGCGGGCAACATCCTGAAGCCCCGTCTCGCACGCGGCGACCTGCACATGGTCGGCGCGACGACGCTCAAGGAGTACCGCCAGATCGAGAAGGACCCTGCGCTGGAGCGCCGCTTCCAGCCCGTGAAGGTCGACGAGCCGAGCATCGACGACGCCGTGCTCATCCTCGAGGGGCTGGCGGACGCGTACCAGGACCACCACCGGGTGACCTACACGGATGCCGCGCTGCGCGCAGCCGTGACGATGAGCGCCCGCTACCTGCCCGACCGTGTGCTGCCCGACAAGGCGATCGACCTGATCGACCAGGCCGGTGCACGGTTGCGCCTGAAGCTGGGCCTGCCCGTGGACACTTCTGCGCTCATGACGGAGCTCGCCGATCTCGAGTCCCGTAAGAACGCCGCAGTCAGCGCCGAGCACTACGAGGAGGCATCGCGCCTGCGTGACGAGATCGTGCAGACGCAGGCGCGCATCGACGCGGTGACCTCCGGTGAGCAGTCCGGTGCACCGGCGATCGTCGACGAGCGGGAGATCGCCGAGGTGATCGCGCGTGCCACCGGCATCCCTGCCAGCCGTCTCACCGAGGGCGAGCGCGAGCGCCTGGGCGATCTGGAGAATGACCTGCACGCCCGCGTGATCGGTCAGGAGGACGCCGTCGCCGCAGTGGCGCGCGCCGTCCGGCGCAGCCGCACCGGAATGGGTGATGCACGTCGTCCGGTCGGCTCGTTCCTCTTCCTCGGGCCCACCGGCGTCGGCAAGACCGAGCTCGCCAAGGCGCTGGCCGACCGGCTCTTCGACGACGAGAACGCCGTGATCCGCTTCGACATGAGCGAGTTCGGCGAGCGGCACACCGTGTCGCGGCTCATCGGTGCCCCTCCGGGATACGTCGGCTACGACGAGGCAGGACAGCTCACCGAGCGCGTGCGGCGCAACCCGTACTCGATCGTGCTGTTCGACGAGATCGAGAAGGCTCACCCCGACGTCTTCAACCTGCTGCTGCAGGTGCTCGACGACGGGCGTCTCACCGACGGTCAGGGCCGCACGATCGACTTCCGCAACACGGTGATCGTGATGACCTCGAACGTCGGCAGCGAGTTCCTCGCTTCGCGCTCAGGTGCGCTGGGCTTCGTATCGTCGCAGGATGCCTCGGCGAACGGCTTCTCGTCGATGAAGGACCTGCGCGATCGTGTGATGGGCAAGCTGCGCGAGGTGATGCGGCCGGAGTTCCTCAACCGCATCGACGAGATCGTTCTGTTCCAGAAGCTCACCAAGGACGAGCTGGCGCGTATCGTGCGGCTCATGCTCGCGGCGACCTCGGGACGTCTCGCGGAGAGCGACATGCGCCTCGACGTCTCGGATGCTGCGGTGCAGTGGCTCGGCGAGCACGGCTACGAGCCCGAGTTCGGTGCGCGTCCGCTGCGCCGGCTGATCCAGCGCGAGGTGGACGACCGCATCGCCGACCTGCTGGTCTCCGGGTCGCTGGATGACGGCGGCGTCGTGCGGGTGGATGCCGCCGAAGACGCACTCGTCGTGGAGTCGGCGGCGCACGCCGTCGCCTAGCGCGTCTCGGTCCAGCGCCTCTCGCTCAGACGAAGGTCTCCGCGAACCTGCGCAGCAGATCCTCGCCGCCCACATCCCGGGCGGCGAGGATCTCTGCTTCCACGGCGTCGAAGGCCTCTGGATCGAAGTACCCGTTGCCGCGGTAGAACGTCATGCGGTCGGCGAAGTCACGCGGACTCGGCTCCGGATGGAACTGCGTCGCGTACAGCTGCGTGCCGACTCGGTAGGCCTGCACGGGGCAGTCGTCGTTCGTCGCGAGCAGTACCGCGTCGGGCGGCACAGCGACCGCGCTCTCCTTGTGCGCCGTGAACACGTTCAGCGCGGGGGCGCTGGGCCCGAACACGGGGTCGGCTGCCCCGGCATCCGTCGTCCTGATCTCGGTCGAGCGCGTGGCTTCGGGGTATGCGAGGGTCAGCGCTCCGCCGAGCATGCGCGTCACGACGCCGATGCCGAAGCACGTGAACATGGCGGCCGCATCGTTCGCGAGTGCACGGGCGGCGATGCGCTCGAGGTCTGCTTCGACGCGCCGCTGCAACGGCGACTTCACGGCATTCGTCACGTTGAACGGCGAGCCGCCGATGACGAACCCGTCGTGGCGCGCGAGCAGCTCATCGGTGAGCGGCGCGGCGAGAAGGTCGAACTGGTCGAGGGCGTCGACCGCGAGACCCCGCTGGAACGAGACGTGCTCGGCGTCTGCAGCGCCGCGCTCGGGGCGCACGCAGACGTAGAGAAGCGGGGCCATGGACATAAATCTATCGCCGCTCAGCGGGAGGAGTTCGCGGTTCGTCCGCGCACGATGCCGACGAACGCGTCGACATCGTCGGTCGTCCGGCCTCGAGGCCACGCGAGGGCGACAGTGGAGGTCGGTCCACCGCGCAGCGGCCGATGACCGGCGTCCTTGCGCTGATGCAGCCGCGCGAGTGACATCGGCACGATCACGATCCCGACGCCAGTGGCGGCGGTGGCGATGGCGTCGGCCGTGGTGCCGAGCGGAGGGAACTCCGGCGCCAGAATGCCGGGAATGTCAAGTGGCCCGAGCACATCGTCGAGCGGGGTGATCAGCACCTCTCCCGCGAGGTCCGTCGGCTCGAGCTCATCGACGCTGAGCAGGTGGGACTCCGCGGATGCCACGACCACGGCGATCTCCTCGTAGAGCGGGATCAGATGAAGGGTGTCGTCGTTCAGGGGAAGGCGGATGAGCGCAGCATCCAACTCGTCGATCGAGGCGCGCTGGGTCTCGGCATCGATCGGCACGAGCTCCAGCCTCACGTGCGGCAGGCGCTGCTTCCACGTGTCGATCCACTTGCCGGGGGTCGCGCCGGGGACGGCGCCGAGACGGAACACACGTGGCTCCTCGATGACGCGAGGCGTGTCGAACACGACCTTGTTCGCAGGCGCGTTCTGCTTCCTCCTGGATGGCGATGACGCGCGCGAGGCGGTCTTTCCTGTCGCCGGGCGCTTCGCTGCGCCCCCGCGCCCCCGCTGTTTCGCCATGGATTCAGGGTACCCGTGCGCCACCGGCAGCGACGCCACAGCGAATTCATTCCGCGATCACGCGACCTTTGCGTTCTCGATCCGCCGTCGTCTTCTCCCGCGCTTTGACTGTCGCAGTCGGCCGTCCCGCCGATCATCACCCTGCACAGTCACCGAAAGGTCTTCCCCATGCAGTCCACCCTCAAGCGCGGCCTCGCCGTCGCAGCCGGCCTCACCCTCGCGTTCGGCCTCGCAGCCTGCGCCGCCACCCCGGCTTCCTCCGACACCGAAGGCGACGCCTCCGCAGCCGAGGGCACGTTCGCTTCGGGCGACTCGGAGACCCTCGTCTTCGCCGTGCTTCCCGACCACGAAGGCGCAGACCAGGACGCCCAGCCGATCGCCGACTGGATCGCCGAGATCACCGGCAAGAAGGTCGAGCTCTTCCAGGCCACCGACTACACCGCTGTCGTGCAGGGCCTCGCCGCAGACCAGATCGACATCGCTCAGATCTCGGCCTTCACCTACTTCCAGTCGCAGAACGCCGGCGCGGACATCATTCCGATCGGCGCACAGATCACCCAGGAAGGCGCCGAGCCGGGCTACTTCTCGGTCGCCGTCAAGAACCCGGCCGCGACGGACGTGACCTCGCTCGAGGACTTCGCCGACCAGCCGGTGTGCTTCGTCAACCCGACGTCCACCTCCGGCTTCGCCGTTCCCATGGGCGGGCTGCTCGAGGCCGGCGTCACGGTCGCCGATGAGAACCGACTCTTCGGCGAGGAGCACGACCTCAACGCCAAGAAGGTCGCCGAGGGTACTGACTGCCAGGTCGGCTTCGCGCAGGACATCGACGCTGACCCGCTGATCGAGTCGGGTCAGCTCGAGGAGGTCACGCGCGTGCTGGTTCCCGCCGCTCCGATCGTGATGCAGGCCGCTCTGCCCCAGGACGTCCAGGACCAGCTTGTCGAGGCACTCGCCGACAGCACGCAGTCCGACCTCACCGACGCTGGTGTCGAGCTCAACGAGTTCCTCACCGAGGGCTGGTTCGGCTTCGGCGCGGTCGACGACGCGTACTACGACCTCATCCGCACCCTGTGCACCGAGATCGCCGACGAGGTCGAGGCCTGCCAGGCCTGATCCGGTCAGCAGACTCGCACGCGCCACAGGAGAGATGACATGACGAACAGCGACGCCCCCGCAGTCCAGATCACCGATCTGGGGAAGACCTATCCCGGAGCCGCCGGGCCGGCTCTGGAGGGGGTGTCGCTGTCCGTCGTTCCGGGCGAGATCGTCGTGCTGCTCGGCCTCTCCGGTTCGGGCAAGTCGACGCTGCTCCGCCACGTCAACGGACTGGAGACGCCGTCCGCCGGCTCAGTCGTCTCGCTCGGTCAGGCGGTGCCGGACCTGCGTGGGCAGGCGCTGCGTGCACTTCGAGGGCGGATCGGGTTCATCTTCCAGCAGTTCGAGCTCGTCGGTGCACTCACCGTCCTCGAGAACGTGCTCACCGGCGGGCTCGCCACGTTGCGCGGCCCGCGCGTCGGCAGTCTGAGTTATCCGCGACGGTTGCGTGAGAAGGCCCTCGGCCACCTCGACCGGGTCGGCCTGCTCGATTTCGCCTACCAGCGCGCCGACAATCTCTCCGGTGGCCAGCAGCAGCGCGTCGCGATCGCCCGCGCGCTCATGCAGGATCCGGAGATCCTGCTCGCCGATGAGCCGGTCGCATCGCTCGACCCGGAGTCGAGCAGTCAGGTCATGTCGCTCATCCGCGAGATCGCGGCTGAGCGCTCTCTCACGGTCATCTGCTCGTTGCACCAGGTCGATCTCGCACTGAGCTGGGGTGACCGCATCATCGGCCTCCGTGCCGGAAGCGTCGTCCTCGACACTCGCACCGATGACCTGACCCGCGAAGAGGTCATGGAGATCTACGGCCGTGTGGCCACGACCACGAGCGAGATCGCCGCATTGGAGAGCGAGCTCGCCGAGGCGCGGGAGCAGGTTCTCGCGCAGGAGATCCAGCGCTCCGCAGCGCGCGAGCGGCTGGCTGAGGACTTCGCCAACGAGGAGCCGGCGTGACCACCCTCGCCGAGCGTCCCGCGGCCCTCGCCGAGCGCCTGTCGCGAGTGCCGCGCCCCGCGCCGCGGCTGTCCACCGTCGTCTCGTACGGCGTCATCATCGCGGTCCTCGGGCTCGGCGTCTGGTCGTTCATCGGCCTCGACTACAGCCTGAAGAGCCTCGAGACCACCGGTGCCAATCTCTCCCGATTCCTCAGCATGGCGACGCCGATGCAGTGGCCGGGATGGGATGTCACGGCCGAGGTCCAGGGCGGCGGCGAGAAGGTCTTCGTCACGACGTGGGTCGGCTTCGAGCCGATCTGGGACATGTTCCTCACGATCGTCATCACGCTCGCGCTGGTCATCGCCGGTACCGCGCTCGCCGCCGTGCTGTCGATCCCGGTCGCGTACGGAGCGGCGCGCAACACCACGCCCAATGCCGCAGTGATGGCGCTGTGCCGCGGAATCGGCGTGGTCACGCGGGCGATTCCCGACATCGTCTTCGTCGTGGTGCTCGCGTTCCTGTGGTTCAACTCCGGCACCCTTCCTGCGATCGTCGCGATCGGAATCCACTCGGTCGGCATGATCTCGAAGATGTTCGCAGACGCGATCGAGCAGGTCGACGAGGGCCCGCGCCTCGCGATCCGCTCCGCCGGCGGCACGAAGGCGCAGCAGTTCTGGTCGGGCGTCGTACCGCAGGTGCTCCCGGCATGGGTCGCGGTGACGCTGCACCGTGCCGACATCAACCTCAGAGGCACGGTCATCCTCGGGGTCGTGGGTGTCGTCGGCATCGGCTACGAGCTGGACGACGCGCTGCACGGCGGTCCGGCCGGCATGCGGCGTGTGATCCCTCTCGTCGTGATCATCATTGCGCTGTGCGTGCTGTTCGAGATCGTCTCCTCGCTGCTGCGCTCCAGACTGCTGAACGTCCGGCCGACCGGCAAGAGCGTGGGCGACACGGTGGCTCGCGCCGTCGCGCGCAGGAAGGCGTCCGCTGAGGGCGCGACCAGCACCGGCACGGCCACGACGCATGATCGCAATACGCGGATCGAGGCAGCCATGCACCGCCCCTGGGATCGCACCCGCGTCGGCAACACGCTGTGGATCTGGCTCGGCATCGCCGCGGTCGTCGGCGCATTCCTCTACACCGCGCCGGATGTCACGAAGATGTTCGCGCCCGCGTGGAACGAGATCGTCGACCCCACGCGCGACCGTGCGATCTGGCCGCCGCATTTCGGCAGCAGGGACTGGTCGGATGTGCTCGCGGCGGTCGTGACGACCATCCAGATCGCGTTCGCCGCGACGCTGATGGCGACGATCATCTCGGCGATCGTCGGACCGCTGTCGGCGCGGAACGTGGCGCCCAACAGCACGGTGCGCAACGTGTTCCGCGGCATCGCCCTCGTCATCCGAGCGATCCCCGACCTCGTCGTCGCGATCCTGTTCATCATCGCTGCGGGCATCGGGCCGCAGGCGGGTGCCCTTGCACTGGGCATCGGCGGCGTCGGACTGCTCGCGAAGCTCATCGGCGACTCGATGGAGGAGGTGCCGAATGGTCCTGAGCGCGCACTCGCCGCCGCCGGCGGCACACGTGCGCAGGTCTTCTTCTCGTCGACTGTGCCGATGTCAGTCCCGGCGCTCGTCAGTCACCTGATGTATCTGCTGGAGCAGAACATCCGCTCGGCGACCCTGCTCGGGATCGTCGGCGCAGGCGGCATCGGCTTCCTGCTGCTGAATGCGCTGCAGGGGCGTCACTTCGACGAGGTGCTCGCCTATGTTCTCGTGATCATCGGCATGGTCGTGATCGTCGAGGCGGCTTCGATCCTGATCCGGCGCGCTCTGAAGTAGAGCCGGTGGCCTCAGGCCGCCAGCCAGAGGCCTTTCCGGTCGGTGGAGATCCGCAGACCGGCTGCGACGATCTCGTCGGCGCCGATCCTGGCGCCTCTGGCGATGCGTGCGCCGGCGCCGATCTCGGTGCGGACGCCGATGTGCGCGCCGTCGCCGACCGCAGCGCCCTGGCCGATGTGGGCGTGCGCGTCGATGTAGGCGTTGTCGCCGATGACGGCATCCGGTTCGACCCACGCGCCGCGGGCGACCTTCGTTCCCGCGCCCACGCGCGCTCCTGGTTCGACATAGGCGCCGGCTTCGACAACAGCCTTCGGGTGCACCTTCGCTCCGTGCGCGACCAGACCGCGCCCGTTCACGTGCTTGCGATACCGCAGGGTCGAGCCCTGCTCGTCTTCGATATCGATGTAGTTCTTACCCAAGATTCCTCCCGTGTCCGGACATCTCCGGATATATGAACAACCACGGGAGTGGCGAATTCATTCCCGAACAGGGATGCAGGGGCTCGAGTCTGTCGCTGTGTCACCGTTGGCAGCTCGGGCACCAGAAGGTGACGCGTTCACGCGTCGGATCGGCGCCCTGTTCACCTCGACGGATGAGCGTTCCGCATCGCCTGCACGGCCGGTTCCCGCGGCCGTAGACCCACGTGCTCCGCCCCGGCCGATCGACACCGGTGAACGTGCGGTTCACCCGCAGCCGGTTGGCGCGTATCGTGCGTGTGCCCAGGTCGAGCAGCGCTCGGACGTCGACCTCGGGGGCGGGCGTCGTCGGCAGGATTCCGCGGAGGAACAGCAGTTCTGCCGCGTACTCGTTGCCGAAGCCCGCGACGTTGCGCTGGTCGAGCAGTGCGACGTGGATGCTGCGGGCATCGGCGCCCAATCGGCGCGCCGCCTCGACGGGGTTCCAGTCATCCGCAAGAGGGTCAGGGCCCAGATGCCCGAGCAGCTGATCCTCGGCACTGGTCGGGATGAGTTCGACCTCTGCGATGTCGACTCCGACGGCTTCCCGGTCGGCAGTGCCGACGATCGCGCGTACCTTGAAGTCCGGATGCTTCCACTTCTCGCCCGGGCGGTAGAGGAGCCAGGCGCCGTCCATGCGCAGATGGGAATGCAACGTCATCTCGCCGACGCGCAGCAGCAGGTGCTTGCCGCGTGAGACGCATCCGCCGATGGTGTCGCCGGTCAGATCGGCGGTGGCGAAGGCAGGAACGCGCAGGTCGAAACGCGTGACGACTTCGCCCGCCAGCGCCTCATCGAGACGCAGCGCGGTGCGGAAGACGGTGTCGCCTTCAGGCATCGGGCGGAGCCGCTCGCTCGGTGAGTGATCGCGCGAGGATCGTGGACCCTGCGACCGCGGCCGGCATCGTGATGATCGCGCCGAACGGAATCAGGAAGCACAGCTGCGTCGCGACGCCGAAGCCGATGACTCGCGCCCGGCCGGAACGCAGCAGTGCCGAGCGCGAATAAGCGGTCAGCCCGCGAGCGTCGAAGGCTCGTCCGGTGAGTTCGCGTGCGACCAGACGACCGGAAAGGATCACGCCGATGACCGACGCGAGCACCCCACCCACGACGGGGATGAATCCGATGACGAGGGTGAGCAGTGCCACCAGGATGCCGAGGACGACAAGGCGGATGCCCTCGCCGATCGTGGTCAGCAATCCGGTGTCGCCGGTCGGTTCGGGGCCACCGAGCGAGCGTTCGATCCCGCGCCAGATGCGCTGGTAGAAAGGGTCGCCGATCGTCAGCGTGAGCGCGGTGAACACGGCGCCGCTGAGCGCGAGCGCCGCGACGAGGATGACCGCGCCGAGGCTGAACCGCAGCAGTTCCTGCCACGGGCTGACCCAGGCATCGGCGAAGGGCGTGGCCCAGTCGGTGATCGATCCGAGCGTGAGCCCGAGCGGGATCAGCGCGCCCGCGAGCAGCAGGAATGCGATGACTGCGGGGATGAGTCCGAGCGCGAGCAGCTTCGGCCGCGTGCGCCACATGCCGAATCCGCGCCCGAGGATCCGGACGCCGGTGAAGAACTCGCGGATCATGCCTATAGCGTAAGGGCGCATCGGCGAGCCCGAGTTTCCGGCGCGAGACCGAGCGTGCGCAGCTCGGTTTCGCGCCGGAGCGTCGGTCTCACCGCTAAATGGCCTTGCGTAGCGCGAAGCCGCGCGGCGTCGCCACGAACCCGGCTTCCTGCAGGGCCATCGCGAAGTCGGTGCCGTAGATCGCCTCGCCGTTGATCTTCTCCACGGTGAGGGTTTCGAGCCTGCGTGCACGTGAGGTCACGGCGAGATCGGATGCCGCGGCACGCAGCAGTTCCGGATCATCATCGAACGCGAGCACCGTGCGTCCGCCGCGTTCGAGGTAGAGCACGAGCGCCCCGTCGACGAGGACGACCAGGCCGCCGGCCTTGCGTCCTGGCCGATGCGAAACGCCCTCGCGTCGCGGCCAGGCCAGCGCCGCTCCGTACGGGTTCGCGGGGTCGGTCGCGGCCAGCGTGACGGCCTTGCGCGGTGGCGGATCGGCCAGGGCCGCGAACGTGCGCAGGCGATCGACCGTGGCGGATGCCGCGAACTGCGCCGCGCCGAGCTTCTCGATGACGTAGCCGCGTCGGCAGTGCCCGGCCTCTTCGAACCCGGCCAGCACGCGGTATGCCTGGGCGAAGCCGCCGGGCGCGCCTTCGGCCTGTACGGCCCCACGGGTGACGACGCCGTAGCGGTCGAGCAGCAGCCCTGCGTTCACGGTCGCTCGGCGCGCAGCATCGCCGGAGTCGCTCCCTGAGCCTGTCGAAGGCAGCAGCGACCAGCGCCCGCCGACCGCTGCCGGCCTGGCGGGTGTGCGCGCCAGCGACATGTCACGGTACGTGCGCGTGCGAGGCGCGCGGCGGGTCACCCGGTGCGCCTGCGAGCCGCCGGCGAGCAGCGACCGGATCGGTGCGAACGTGTCGTTGGTGACCCTGCTCGACCACGTGAGGTTCCACAGGGCCTCGAGTACCGACTGCTCATTCTCGGCGCCGGT
The DNA here is from genome assembly GCF_000763375.1 of Microbacterium profundi. Taxonomy (NCBI): domain Bacteria; kingdom Bacillati; phylum Actinomycetota; class Actinomycetes; order Micrococcales; family Microbacteriaceae; genus Microbacterium; species Microbacterium profundi. Next base: position 2,079,594 of record NZ_JPSY01000001.1, read on the forward strand.
CATCTCACGCAACTGTGCGGCGAAATAGGCGCCGCCTGCTCCCAGCGCACTGAGTAGCTGCGCTTCGAGGGAGTCGGGTGCGATCTCGTCTTCAGGTTCGGGCAGCGTGAAGGGCGCGAGGTCGGCGGGATGCAGCGAGACCCATCCGTCACGCCCCGGCAGCGTGCCGTGGCCCGACCAGATGACCTCGCCGCTGGCGGTCAGCTCGTCCAACAACGCCGGTGTGTAGTCGCGGACTCTGGAGGGCAGAACCAGCGATTCCCATGCGCTCGCCGGGATCGGCACGCCGGCGAACTGCTCGATCACCGACACGACGCCGTCGAGCCCCTCGAGCGGGCGCCCGAGGTGCTGCCACTCCGGCAAGAACCGCGCGTAGGCCTCAGGGGAGACCGGTTCGACGCTGCCGCGGATGGCCGCGAGCGAGCGCATCCGCAGCCGGCGCAGCACCTCGGTGTCGCACCACTCGATCTCCGACGAAGAACCGGACCCTGAGCCTGTCGAAGGGGCCGGCAGGAAGTATCCACTGGTGAGGCGCCCTGTGTTCTCCAGCCGCTGCAGCGTGTGACGGGCGACGGCTGAGCCGATCCCGAAGCGGAGCGAGACGGCATCCGTCGTGAACGGACCGTGAGTTCTCGCGAAACGGGCGACCAGGTCGCCGAGCGGATCGGCGAACGGTTCGAGGAACGCGACCGGGATGCCCGTGGGCAGCGCGACGCCCAGCGCATCGCGCAGGCGCCCGGCGTCTTCGATGGCTGCGACGCGGGCGGTGCCGGCGATCGTGACCGGGATGGCGCGGCGGGCGGCGACGAGGTCGTCGAGGTGCTGTTGCGCGATGGCACCTGAGGCGGATTCGGGGGAAGCTTCGTCTCGCTGCGCTCGCTCAGCCCGTTTCGTCTCGCTGCGCTCGCTCAACGACCCGTCGGCGCTGCCCGACTCCGCACTCGGATCCTGCAGCCGCTCCGCGACCTCAGCCGGATCGAGCGGTCCCAGCATCCGCAGCAGATCGGCGACGCCTTCCAGGCCGCGCACGCGGCGCTCCGGGTCGAGGCGCTGGGCCTCCTGCTCCCATTGTGCGAGCACGTCGGGGTCGAGCAGTTCGCGCAGTTCGACGGTTCCGAGGAGTTCGCCGAGCAGCGCCGGATCGACCGACAGCGCAGCGGCGCGGCGCTCGGCGAGCGGAGAGTCGCCCTCGTACATGAACGCGCCGACGTAGCCGAACAGCAGGTCTCGCGCATACGGCGACGGCTGCGCCGGTTCGGTCTCGACGAGGCGCACCTTGCGTTCGGCGATGGCGTTCGTGAGTCGTCGGAGTGACGGGAGGTCGTAGACATCCTGCAGCACTTCGCGCAGCGTCTCGAGGATGACTGGGAAGGTGGGGTGGCGCCGTGCGACCTCGAGCAGCTGCGCTGAGCGCTGGCGCTGCTGCCACAGCGGCGTGCGCTTGTTCGGGTTCATGCGCGGCATCAGCAGGGCGCGCGCCGCGCACTCGCGGAACCTCGAGGCGAACAGGGCCGAGCCGCCGACCTCTTCAGTGACCACGTGCTCGAGTTCGTCGGGGTCGAACACGAACAGCTCAGCGCCGGGCGGCTCGGCATCGGCATCCGGAATCCGCACGATGATGCCGTCATCGCTCGCGACCGCCGATCCCTCGACACTGAGTCGCTCCCTGATGCGCGCGTTGATCGCGAGCGCCCAGGGCGCGTGCACCTTCATGCCGTACGGGGAATGCAGGATGACGCGCCAGTCGCCGACCTCGTCTCGACCGCGCTCGACCGTGAGCGTGCGGTCGGTCGGGAGGGTGCCGGTGGCTTCGCGCTGCTCGCTGAGATGCGCCATCAGATTGGTGCGCGCCTGCTCGTCGAGGCCAGCCTCGATCAGGCGCTGGGCGGCCTTCTCCGGGGCCGCAGCTGACACCTCGCGGGAGAACTTGCCCAGTGCCTCGCCCAGCTCGTATGGGCGCCCGATGCCGTCGCCGTGCCAGAACGGCACCTTGCCGGGCTGTCCGTACGCGGGCAGCACGTTGACGCGGTCGTGGGTGATCTCGGCGATCCGCCAGCTGGTCGTGCCGAGCGTGAACACGTCGCCCACTCGGGACTCGTAGACCATCTCTTCGTCGAGCTCGCCGACGCGTCTTCCCGCTCCCTCGCCGGGGACGAAGACGCCGAACAACCCTCGGTCGGGGATCGTGCCGCCGCTGGTGACGGCGATGCGCTGCGCGCCGGGTCGTCCGGTGAGCGTGCCGGCATCCCGATCCCAGACGAGTCGTGGGCGGAGCTCGGCGAACTCGTCGGACGGGAAGCGGCCCGCGAGCAGGTCGAGCGTCGCCTCGTAGGCGGAGCGGGGGAGCGATTGGAAGGGTGCGCTGCGCCGGACGGTCTCGAACCACTCCTCGACGCTGATCGGCGCCAGCGCGCAGGCCGCGACGGTCTGCTGCGCGAGGATGTCGAGCGGGTTGCGCGGCACCGCGATGGCTTCGATCTTGCCCGCCAGCATCCGCTCGGTGACGATCGCGGTGTGGAGCACGTCGCCGCGGTGCTTGGGGAAGAGCGCTGCGCGGCTGATCTCGCCGACCTGGTGTCCTGCGCGTCCGACGCGCTGCAGGCCGGATGCCGCGGACGGCGGCGCCTCGACCTGGATGACGAGGTCGACGGCGCCCATGTCGATGCCGAGTTCGAGGCTGCTCGTCGCGACGACGCAGCGCAGGATGCCGGATTTCAGTTCTTCTTCGACGAGCGCCCGCTGCTCCTTCGAGACCGAGCCGTGGTGCGCCTTGGCGAGCACTGCGTCCGCGCCTGCGGTCGATCCGGCCTGCGCCATCATCGCGGCGGGCGGGCCCGCCCGCTCTGGGACGGGCACGCTCGGTCCCTGAGCCTGTCGAAGGGTGCGCTCGGCGTAGATCTCGTTGAGCCGGCCGGTGAGGCGCTCGGCGAGGCGACGCGAGTTCGAGAAGACGATCGTGGACTTGTTCTCGAGGATGCGGTCGACGATCGCCTCTTCGACGTGCGGCCAGACGGATCCCGTCACTTCGGTGTACTCGGCCGGGTCGTCGCTCGCGGGCGGAGTGCCGGGTGGGGGAGGCGGGTTGGTCATGTCGGCCATCGGCACGACGACCGAGAGGTCGAAGGTCTTGGATGCCTTCGGGGCGACGATCTCGACGGGCTCGGATCCGCCGAGGAAGCGGGCCACCTCGTCGATCGGGCGGACGGTGGCGGAGAGGCCGATGCGCTGCGCGGGGGAGGTGTCTTCGCGACCGGCTCGGCGGAGGGCATCCAGTCGCTCCAGGCTCACGGCCAGGTGCGCACCGCGCTTGGTCGCGGCGACCGCGTGCACCTCGTCGATGATGACGGTGTGCACGTCGCGCAGGGTCTCGCCCGCGCGACTGGTGAGCATCAGATACAGGGATTCGGGCGTGGTGATGAGGATGTCGGGTGGGTCGGAGACGAGCTTGCGGCGGTCGCTCGAGGTGGTGTCGCCCGAGCGGACGCCGACGCTCACAGACGGGGCCGCCAGCCCTAGCCGACGAGCGGATTGCCCGATGCCGACCAAGGGGGAGCGCAGGTTGCGCTCGACGTCGACGCCCAGCGCCTTCAGCGGTGAGATGTAGAGGATGCGCGTGCGCGCTGTGCCCTTCGCAGGGGCGGCATCGCCGGCATCCGTTCTCTCGCGGAAGACGCGGTCGATCGCCCACAGGAACGCCGACAGCGTCTTTCCCGATCCGGTCGGGGCGACGACGAGCGCGTGCCTGCCGGCTGAGATCGCGTCCCAGGCGCCGGCTTGCGCCGGGGTGGGCGCGCTGAAGGCGCCCCTGAACCAGTCCTGTGTGGCAGGGGTGAAGCGGTCGAGCACCCGGTGCGCTGAGCCTGTCGAAGCGTCGCTCATCACTCCATCATCGTCTGTGGGTGGGACATCGGGGCTGACTGCTCCCACCGCACGAGTGAGATTCGCGGTGGAGTCGAGGGCGAGCTCGGCATGCAGGCTGGTGGAAGTTGCCAGCCAGGTGCCGCGGCGGTGAAGCGCTGATTGGCTCAACTGCATCTGGGAATCGATATCGATTGTGGCTGATGGTAGCTTTCATCGCTCTCGGTCGGCATCATCGATGGATGGCGATGATGCGTCCTCGGAAGTTCGACGGGAAGGCGACGGCGCTGGTCTGGCCCAATCGACGGTGAGCAAACATCTCAGCTTCCTCCTTGAGTGTCGGCTCGTGTCCGTTCGTCCCTCTGGCAGGTCGTCGTGGTATTCGCTTTCCGAGCCAGCGGCGATCTCCGCGTTGATCGGCGCTGCGGAGGAACTCTTGGACGCAACAGGTACTAGGGCCGAACTGTGCGCGCATCTGCGCGGTCTCGGTGAGAAACGAAGAGAAGAAATGGAGACCCTCTGATGGGTGCAGGACATAGCCACGGGCCGGCTGTTGACGAGAAGGCGGGCCTTCCCGGCGACTACCGACGGAAGCTGTGGATCGCCTTCGGCATCACGGCGATGATCGCCGTCGCGCAGGCCGTTGGGTCAGTCGTGACTGGTAGCCTCGCGTTGCTGACCGATACGGCTCACGCGATCACGGACTCCTCGGGTCTCCTGGTGGCTCTTATCGCGGCAACTCTGATGCTGCGGCCCGCGAGCTCCAAGCGGACATGGGGATTCCGGCGCATCGAAGTCATCGCCGCGCTTGGTCAGGCCGCCCTGCTTCTCGTGGTGGGCTTCTACACCGCCATCGAGGGAGTCCGCCGCCTGTTCGAGCCCCCGGAGGTTCCGGCGACGGAGCTCCTGGTGTTCGGCGTCATCGGACTGACTGCCAACATCATCGCGATCCTCATCCTCTCCTCCAGCAGAGGAGCCAACTTCAACATGCGGGCCGCGTTCCTTGAGGCGCTCAACGACGCTCTAGGCTCACTCGGCGTCATCGTCGCCGCTATCGTGATCGCCACCACCGGGTTCATGCAGGCGGACGCTCTCGCGGGTCTGCTCATCGCCGCGCTGATCGTGCCACGCGCCTTCAAACTCATGCGCGAGACCGCCAGCGTCCTGATGGAGTTCACCCCGAAGGGGCTGGATCTGGATGCGGTACGAGAGCACATCTTGAAGCTTGACCACGTCAAGGACGTTCACGATGTGCACGCCTCTACCGTCGCAACCGGCTTGCCCACCCTCACGGCGCATGTGGTGGTCGAGGACGCCTGCTTCACGGACGGTCACGCCGCTGAAGTTCTCCAAGATGTGAAGGACTGCGTGGCTGACCACTTCGAAGTCTCCGTCTACCATTCGACATTCCAAATCGAGACCGAGCACATCAGCGAGCACGAATCGGAATCCGTCAAGCACGCATAGTCAATGCGCCCAGCCCGAACTTCCAAACACGGCGGACAAGACGTCCCGACGATACCCGGGCGTGTCGAACGATGCAACCGTCGGGCGTGTCGCGGTCGTCATCCGTTCACCGATCGGTCTTCAGAACGTCACGGTTCCCGGCTAGCCTGGCGCGCATGATCACGCATCGCCGCGTCCGCGCGGCCGCTCTCACAGCCCTCCTGGTCGTCGGCGTTGCCGTCATGACCGCCGTCCCTGCCGTCGCCGCACCGCCGGATCGTGCGCCGAGTGATTCCGACCTGCGCTTCGCCACTTTCAACGCCTCGCTCAATCGCGGCACCGAGGGCGCGCTCGTCGCCGATCTCGCCGCCCCTGGCAACCCTCAGGCGGATGCCGTCGCCGAGATCATCCAGCGCTCGAACCCCGACGTGCTGCTGATCAACGAGTTCGACTACGACGCAGGCGGTGAGGCGCTGCGGCTGTTCCAGGAGAACTACCTGTCGGTGCCGCACGACGATGCGAAGCCCGTCGAATACGCCTATCGGTACTCCGCCCCGGTCAACACGGGGGTGCCCAGTGGGTTCGACCTGAACAACGACGGCGCGATCTCCGGCGGCGACGACGCCTGGGGCTTCGGTCTCTTCCCCGGTCAGTACGGGATGGCGGTCTACTCGAAGTACCCGATCGATCAGGACGCCATCCGCACCTTCCAGAACCTCGTCTGGGCGGACATGCCTGGCGCGCTTCTCCCCGACGACCCCACGACGGCGGAGCCCGCCGACTTCTACTCCGCGGAGGAGCTCGCCCGATTCCCACTCTCGAGCAAATCTCACTGGGACGTGCCGATCGAGGTGTCGAAGAACAAGACCGTGCACTTCCTCGTCTCGCATCCGACTCCGCCGACGTTCGACGGTGCAGAGGATCGCAACGGCCGACGCAACCACGACGAGATCCGGCTGTGGGCCGACTACATCGCGGGCGGCAAGACGGCCTCGTACATCGTCGACGACCAGGGCGGGGAAGGCGGTCTCGGCCGCAACGAGCTCTTCGTGATCGCCGGCGACCAGAACGCCGACCCGAACGACGGCGACTCCACAGACGGTGCGATCGATCAGCTCCTGGATAGCCCTCGCGTCAACACGGCATCCGTGCACACCAGCACAGGCGCACTGGAGGCGACCGAACTGCAGGGCGGAATCAACCTCGAGCACGTGGGCGACCCCGCGCAGGACACGGCCGACTTCTCCGAGCCTCCAGGAAACGTCCGCGTCGACTACGTGCTGCCCAGCCGCCAGATCCGGATCCTCGACTCGGGGGTCTTCTGGCCGGCATCGGATGATCCGCTCTCCCGCCTGACCGGCGTCTACCCGTTCCCCTCCAGCGACCACCGGCTCGTCTGGTCCGACGTGGACGTTCCAGGAGGCGGGCAGCGCTGACCCGCTCGAAGCGCGGCATCCGCCTCATGGGGGATGCCGCGCTGATCGACGCTGACTAGCGTGGAGTCATGCCTGATGACCGGATGAGCGGACAAGAGGCGCGACAGCGGATGAGCTGGGGCGCCGGCATCGCGCTGGGAATGGGCGTCGGCGTCGCCATGGGCGCAGCGCTCGACGACATGGGGCTCGGCATCTCGATCGGCATCGCCATCGGAGTGGCGTTCGCCATCGCGCTGGGCGCGGTCGGGCGACGCAAGCGTCCGCCAGAGGAACAGGAAGACGACGCCGACCCCGGCGGTGGAGCGGATTCAGCCAGCTGAGGCGTCTCGCCACTTCTCGAGGAAGACGCGCACGTCGAGAAGCTCGTCTTCGGAGATGCTGTGGGTCAACCCGGGGTAGACGCGGCCGGTGAGCTCGGAGTGGTCAGGCAGCCACTGCGCCGTGTGGGCGATCAGCTGAGCCGGGATCACGTCGTCGTTCGTACCGCGGCCCCAGAAGACGCGGGGCCGCGCTTCGCGCAGCGCCTCGTCTTCCGGCAGATCACCGGGTGAGGTGTAGCCGCTGAGCGCGACCACGGCCCCGAAGCGCGCTGGATCGAGGCGCAGCGCCTGCAGTGCGACCGCGGCGCCCTGCGAGAACCCGAGCAGCGCCACAGTCGGCGCGTCGCCTGCCGCGACGTCGAGCCACCGCAGAAATGCGCGGGCGGCGATCGTCACAGCATCCGGATCCCGTCCGTTCAGACCGTCGATCGCGTACCACGACCTGCCAGGCATAGGCCACGGCGGCGCAAGGGGCGCGGCGACGGATGCCACGGCGACGCCTTCGGGAAGGAAAGGCGCGAGCCCGAACAGGTCGTGCTCGTCGGCGCCGTACCCGTGCAGCAGCACGAGCAGCGGCAGACCTGCGCGTTCTTCGGGTGCCCAGCGCGTGGCAGCCGCGTCGATTCTGAGTTCCTCGCTCACGGCATCCATCCTGCCAGCCTGCACTGACATGCACCGCCGCAGAACTGCGCAGACGCAGACACTGGTAGAAATGAGACATGTCGGTGCGCACACCTGATCCTGACCCCGAGGGGGGCGACGACGACCTCTCCCGGTTCAGTGAGCTGCCCGCAGACGCGAACAATCCGGCATGGCTGAGCGAGTTCGAGCTCGCAGAGGCTCGACGCCGACTGCCGATGCTCTACGTCGAGGCGATTCCCGTGCGCACTGACGGCACCGGACAGGTCGCCGAGCTCGGCATCCTGTTGCGTTCCACGCCGCTCGGCGAGATGACGCGCACGATCGTCTCCGGGCGGGTGCGCTACGGCGAGACAGTGCGCGACGCCCTCTTCCGACACCTCGAGAACGACCTCGGCCCGATGGCCTTCCCTCTGCTTCCCCCGCAACCGCTGCCGTTCACCGTGGCGGAGTACTTCCCGCTTCCCGGCGTCAGCGCGTACCACGACGATCGCCAGCACGCGGTCTCGCTCGCGTTCGTCGTCCCGGTCACCGGCACGTGCGAGCCCCGTCAGGACGCCCTCGAGATCACCTGGTTCTCGCCGGAGGAGGCGGCATCGGACGCGGTGGCCGCCGAGATGGAGGGCGGCCGCGGCACCCTCATCAGGATGGCCCTCGCCAGTCTCGGCCTGTTGCGCTGACGCAGACTACGCCGTGGTCAGTCGCCCGAGCTCCGCGATGAACGCGTCCACGTCCGACTCCTGCGTGTCGAAGCTGCACATCCAGCGCACTTCGTTGCGCGCGGCATCCCAGTCGTAGAAGCGGAACGACTCGCGCAGCCGGTCGGCGACGCCGTCCGGAAGCGTCGCGAACACGCCGTTCGACTGCGTCTCCTGGGTGAATTCGACGCCCCGGATGCTCCCGGCATCCAGCCCCGCCTCGATGCCGGCCCGCAGTCTGGCGGCCATCGCGTTGGAGTGCCGAGCATTGCGCACCCACAGGTCGCCCTCGAGCAGCGCGATGAGCTGCGCGGAGACGAAGCGCATCTTCGACGAGAGCTGCATGTTGTACTTGCGGCCGTAGATCAGACCTGCGGATGCTTCGGGATTCAGCACGACGATCGCCTCGCCGAGCATCGCGCCGTTCTTGGTGCCGCCGAAGCTGAGCACGTCCACACCGGCGTCGCGCGTGAACGCGCGCAGGCGTACGTCGAGGGCGGCGGCGGCGTTGGAGATGCGTGCACCGTCCATGTGCAGGTGCATGCCGTGGCCGTGCGCGTGATCGGCGAGGGCGCGGATCTCGTCGACGGAGTAGAGCGTGCCGAGCTCGGTGGACTGCGTGATCGACACGACGAGCGGCTGTGCGCGGTGCTCGTCGCCCCAGCCCCAGGCCTCACGGTCGACGAGTTCAGGTGTGAGCTTGCCGTCGTCGGTGGGCACCGTGAGCAGCTTCATGCCGCCGATCCGCTCGGGCGCACCGCCCTCGTCGACATTGATGTGAGCGGTGGATGCCGTGATCACGGCGCCCCAGCGCGGCAACATCGACTGCAGGCCGACGACGTTCGCGCCGGTGCCGTTGAAGACGGGGAACGCCTGGATGCCGTCGCCGAGGTGGCCGCGGAAGACCTCCTGCAGGCGCTCGCTGTACTGGTCTTCGCCATACGCGATCTGGTGGCCGTCGTTCGCTGCGGCGATCGCCGCGAGGATCTCGGGGTGGATGCCGGAGTAGTTGTCCGACGCGAATCCCCGGATCGCGGGGTCATGCAGAGTGGTCACCGGATAAGCCTATGTCGGATGTCGGTGGTGAAGAATACGCTTTGACCCATGAAGCGCACGGCCGCAATCGGTGCTGGCCACCGGCATCATCGGCGGCGCCTACATGCTGTTCGTCGCGTTCTTCGCGATGGTGTTCGGCACGACCGGAAGCCCAGTGCGGGACCGCCACTCCTAGAGTTCGATCACCCGATCGTTGAGGTCGGCCGTATCCGATTCCCACAGCGCGACGACGGCGTCGGCGAGCGCCTCCGGTTCCAACGCCTTGGCGCGGAAGATGACGGATGCCGCGCGCAGAGGCTCCCCGGTATCCCGAGCGGTCTTCTCGAACCCGTGCGCGACGGCGCGCGCCCATGCCTCGCTCGCGGCCTTCACCGCCGCGTAGTTCGCCCCGCCCGCGAGCGGGCGCGCGACCGCTGTGGATGACACGATCGCGAAGCGCCCGGCATCCGACGCCTGCAGAGCACGATCGAAGGCGCGACTCGTCGCCCGCACGGCCTGCAGCGCAGGCAGCAGGGCATCGAAGTCCTTGTCGGACTGCCCGGCGAGGCCCCCGCCCCCTCTCCAGCCGCCGACGAGGGGGATGACGCCGTCGACCTGCCCGAGCCGCGCGGCCAGGTCCGTCATCGCGGCGAGCGATGTCGCATCCGCGACGACTACCTCGGCGCCGGCATCCGCTAACGCAGCCAGCCGATCCGTTGAGCGCCCAGTCGCGACAACCCGTGCGCCCGCCTCGACCAGAGCGCGGGTCACTGCCAGGCCGGCCGCACTCGTGGCGCCCGCAAGCACAATCGCATGCCTGTCCGCTGTCATCACGCTCTTCTTCCGATGCTCAAACTCACCGAGCCGTGCAACAACTTCGGAGAAGTGCACGTACTTCGGACGAATCGGCCCGAATTCTCCGAGGATGCTGCACTTCTCCGAAGAACGTGCACGCCGAAGCTAAGCATCAGACGCTCGAATCCCCGCAGTCGACTCGATCACCGGTCGCATCTTCTTCTCGAGCGCCTCGAAGAACATCGACAGGGGGAACTCGTCGTCCAGCACCCGGTCGGTGTAGCCCTTCGGGAGCCCGGCGAGTACCTCATCGGGCAGCCCGCGCGCCCAGATCGACGCCGGATTCGGCGCCAGCACCGAGCTCACCAGGTCGTACGCGGCGAGCCAGTGCGCTGTCTTCGGGCGGTCGATCGAACGCCAGTACAGCTCATTCACCGCGTCGCTGAGCGCGATCACGGCATCCGGAACCTCGGCCCAGTCGAAGGCGAGCTGCGTGTCGGTCCAGTGCAGCACTCCGCGCTGATGCAGCCAGGCGAACAGCAGCTGCCCGCCGAGACCGTCGTAGTTTCGTACCCGCGAGCCGGTGATCGCGAAGCGGAAGATGCGGTCGAAGATCACCGCGTACTGCACGAGTCCGGCATGCTCGAGCATCTGCTGCTCGGTCTCGGACAGCGCATCCGACCCCTGAGCTTGTCGAAGGGCGAGAGAGCGCTCGATCGCGACCGACTCGCGGAATGCCGTCAGATCGCAGCGCAGCTCTTCCAGCGAGTACAGGAAGAACGGCATCCGCTGCTTGATCATGAACGGGTCGAACGGCAGATCTCCGCGCATGTGCGTGCGGTCGTGGATGATGTCCCACATCACGAATGTCTTCTCGGTGAGGTCCTGGTCATCCAGCATCCGCGCCGCCGGCTCCGGAAGGTCCAGCTTCGTGATCTCGGATGCCGCGCTCACCACGCGTCGATAACGGGCGGCCTCGCGGTCCTGGAAGATCGCGCCCCACGTGAACGTGGGGATCTCGCGCATCGCGACGGTCTCGGGGAAGAGCACGGCCGAGTTCGTGTCGTACCCGGGCGTGAAATCGATCAGCCGAAGCGAGACGAACAGCTTGTTGCCGTAGTCGCCGGCTTCCAGCTCGGCGATGAACTCCGGCCAGATCGCCTCGACGATGAGCGCCTCGACGAGGCGGTCTGGCGAACCGTTCTGCGTGTACATCGGGAACACGACGAGATGGCGGATGCCGTCGACGCGATGCCGTTGCGGCTGGAAGGCCACGAGCGAATCGAGGAAGTCCGGCACGCCGAAACCCTCGGATGCCCAGCGCTCGAAGTCACTGACGGATGCTGCGAGATACTCCGCGTCGTGCGGGAAGGCCGGCGCGAGGGCGCGGATGCCGGCGATGATCGCTGCGACGTGCTCGCCTGCGGAGGTGTGTGCGGTGTCGTGCCCTGAGCTTGTCGAAGGGATCGAACCGTCCTTGACCTGCATCTCGCGGAGCGCGAGGGCGGCGTTCTTCAGCGTCCGCCAGGCGTCGCTCTTCTCGGCGCGGGCGGCGTCCTCGACGACCTCGGGCTCGCCGATGATGGCAGTGTTGTGAAGAGGAGTGGACATCGGGACCTCCGATCGATGGCTCAGCGGAAAATATCCGGCGAAATAGTGACTATGCAGATATTATTCCACCATGGAGGATGCTGTCGACCGTCAGATCATCACGGAGATCTCGCGCGATGCCCGAGCGACCCTGGCCCAGCTGTCCGAGGCCGTCGGGCTCTCGAGCTCGGCCGTGCAGTCGCGGCTGCGCAGGCTGGAGTCGCGCGGTGTGATCAGCGGGTATCGTCCGATACTCGATGCGGAAGCGCTCGGCAAGCCGCTGTCGGCGTTCATCGAGATCACTCCGCTCGATCCTGGTCAGCCCGACAACGCCCCAGAGCTGCTCGAGTCGTTCACGGAGATCGAAGCGTGCCACTCGATAGCGGGCGATGCCAGCTACATGCTGTTCGTGCGGGTGGCGTCACCGCGCGCGCTGGAGAAGCTGGTGAACGAAGTGCGCCTCGCGGCGAACGTGCGCACCCACACCACCGTCGTGCTGCAGACGTACTACGAGAACCGCCCGATCGCAGTCGAGAGCGCCGACTGATCACGAGTACCACCAGGGCGACACCGATCCTCGAGCGGCTGAAGGCCGGCTGCGATCTCGGCCGCGGTCACGGCAAGGACAGCAACCCCCACCCGTAGGCGCATCGGGGCGCCGACTAAGATCTCGAGGGTGGCAGCATCCTCGAAGCGCAAGACATCGGCATCCAGACCGAAGCCGGTTCGCACCAGCGGCAACCCGGCTCGCCGGCCCATCGTCGAAGCGCCGCCGATCACGGCTCGCGACTGGATCGGCGCCGCACGCCTTCGCACACTGCCCCTCGCCGTCGCCCCGGTCGTCATCGGAACAGGTGCTGCGCAACTCGTGGATCGCGAGCTGCACTGGGTGATCGCTCTGGCGTGCCTTGCGGTGGCCGTGCTGATCCAGATCGGCGTGAACTTCACGAACGACTACAGCGACGGCATCCGGGGCACTGACGACCATCGCGTCGGGCCCGCTCGTCTCACTGCGTCTGGCCGTGTGCGTCCGCGCAGCGTGCTGATCATCGGTCTGGCGTTCTTCGCGCTCGCAGCCCTCGTCGGGCTGGGGATCGTCATCCGCACGGGTCAGTGGTGGATGCTGGCCGTCGGCGCCGTGTGCATCGTCGCGGCCTGGTTCTACACCGGCGGCAAACGACCGTACGGATACTTCGGGCTCGGCGAGGTGTTCGTGTTCGTGTTCTTCGGTCTGGTCGCGACGCTCGGCACCACGTGGGTGCAGGCGTTCCAGCTGCCCCAGGAGGCATGGCTCGGCGCCGTCGCGGCAGGGCTCTTCGCCTGCGCCGTGCTGCTCGCCAACAACCTGCGCGACATCGACCAGGACCGCGAGGTCGGAAAACGCACCCTCACCGTGCTCATCGGCCGCCGCGCGACGAAGATCGTCTACACGGTGTTCATGGTCGTGCCGTTCCTCATCGCCGCATTCATCGCGCTGCTCTATCCGATCGCCTGGCTCTCGCTGCTGGCGCTGCTCGCGGGCCTCCCGGCGATCATCATCGTGTGGACGTACCGTCAGTCACGTGAGCTCGTCGTCGCCCTCGCCCTCACGTCACTCACCGCGCTCCTGTACGCGGGCGCGCTGTACTGGGCTTTCGTCGGCTGAGCGGTCAGTCCTGCTTGGCGGAGGTGCCCGGGTTCGTGCCGGAGGCGGTGTCCGCGGCGTCGTCGAGCGCAGTATCCTCAGCGTCGGCATCCTCCGCGGCGGCGCTCGACCGACCCTGCGTCGTGCGCGACTCGCGGCGCTCATAAATCTCGGATGACGCGCCCGAGAGGGGTCCGCGCAGGAACAGGATCGAGATGCTCATGCCGATCAGCGCGGCGAAGATCACTGTGAGCCACCAGAGCTCTCGCATGATCGGGAAGAAGAACCACATCACCGCGAGTGGCACGAGGAACGCGAGCAACCGCAGCACGGAATAGACGAGGAGGGGTGGCAACTTCATCCCTCCAGTCTAGATCGCGGCGAAACGTGCCGTCATCGGGTGACTCATAGGGTTATCCCAGGCACGGTTCCTGGTCACAGATGTCACGGCCGGGTAACGTCGATGACATCGCGGCGATCCGGGTGGTCCCGGGCTCCAGTTCATACCTGAGAGCGTTGCGGGTTCGACTCCCGCCGTCGCGTCTACTTCAGACCGACCACAAAGTAGAGAATGGCGGCGGAAGGGTCAGCCTGGACGCAATCGCTAGACTTGATTCATGTCCAATCGACCCGTGAAGCAGTCAACGGGCCGGGTCGCGCTCGATCGGACCGCAGCCGAGGAACTCGCGCGCACGCTGCGTGCGGTAGCTGATCCTACGCGACTTCAGATCTTGAGCATTGTTCTCGGCTCGGCAGAAGGACGAGCTACTGTCGGACAACTCGCGGATACGCTGATGCTGAGCCAGCCGACCGTGACCCACCACGTGCGCATTCTCGTCAGCGACGGGTTTCTGAAGCGCGAGCAGGCAGGAAAACTGGGGTGGCTCTCGGTTGATCCCGGTCGACGCGCGGCGGTGGAAGACTTCTTAAGATGAACGAGCAGCCGCGGCATCGCGTCGGGCGGCCACTTGACCCGCAGGCAGCGCGCGAACGCGCCGCGCAGGTCGCGGTGCTGGGCAACCCTGACACGTTGCGGGTGCTCAGCGCAGTCGCATCCGGTGTCACCGCGGCCGAATTGGCTGACGCGCTCGATCTCGAGTTGGGCGTCGTGGAGGCCGCGATGGAGTCTCTGCGTCTGACGCGTCTTCTGCAGCGAGATGGCGACGAATGGGTTCCGTCTGCCGACGCATGGGTGCGCTTCGGTCGGTTGCTGTCTAATGACTCGGCCGACCTGCCCGAAGTGCGGCCCGCTGTGGCGCTGCCTCGAGGAGTCGCGACGGTGGTCTCCGATTTGGCCTACAGATTCAGCTCGACGTTCAGTCGCGAGACGGTGGCGAGTTATGTGGGGCAGAGCTATCTCGTGTTGGCACAGAGGACGCGAGTGCCCGAGCACCTGCTGACGATGACGGCTCGGTACGCCGCCGATCGTCTGGATGCCCTCGCCTCCGCACAGGGACTGGTCTTGCGCGATACGCCCGAAGTTCTGTTCGTGTGCGTGCAGAATGCTGGGAGGTCACAGATGGCAGGTGCGTTCCTGCGGCATCTTGCGGGCGATCGAGTCCATGTGCGCACTGCCGGTTCCGCACCCGCCGAAGCGGCTCACCCCCGCGTCGCAGCGGCGATGGAGGAAGCCGGAATCGAGCTGTGGGGCGAGTTCCCGAAGCCTCTCACTGATGAAGTCGTGCGTGCGGCCGACTACGTGATCACGATGGGGTGTGGGGACGCGTGCCCCGTCTTTCCTGGACGGCGCTATCTCGAGTGGGAACTGGCTGATCCGTTGGAACTCGACGACGCCGGCCTACGCGCGGTGCGCGATGACATCCGTGCACGGGTGCTCGACCTGATGACAGAGCTGGGAGTCGATGGTCAGGACGCGAGCCGGTAGCCTGCCACCCGCACGGTCTCGATGAGTGCTTGTGCGGGGGCGAACGCCGCCAGCCGTGCACGCAGTTTCGTCATCGCGACCCGTACCGAGGCATGGGGGTCTTCCAGGTCGGAGCCGAAGGCGAGGGCGAGGGCGTCGATGCTCACACTCTCCGGGTATGCACGAATGATCTGGTGCAGGAGCTCGAACTCCCGCGCGGGCAGGAGCAGCGCCTGGTCTCGCCATCGAAGGCTGCGGTGTGGGATGTCGAGAGTCAACTCGCCGATGGTGAGGATTCGCTCTATCGGGCCGGTCCGCGGGTGCAGCCGCGCGACGTCACGCAGTCGCTGTGGAGTCATCGGCAACCGCACAGTGCCGCGCACTCCCGCTTTCATCGCGCCGGCTATCGTCGCCGTCGCGGTGGTATCGGAAACACCGAGGAAGATAGATCCGCTGCACACAGGCTGGGCGATCTGCAGGATGGCGCTGAGCTGCGCGAAGGCTTCGCCGCCGGCGAGGATGAGCGAGGCGTCGTCATCGTGAGCGAGATCGGCGAGGGCGCCGACGATCTCTGGGTGGATTGTGATCGGCACTCCCGCGTGCCGGAATTCGGCGAAGCTGCCCCGGAGGATATCGGTGCTGTTGCCGTGTACGACGAAGCGGGCGTTGCCGGTCCGGGGGATGTCGCTCATCCGAACCGTCCACTGATGTAGTCCTCGGTGCGCTGATCCTGAGGCTGCTCGAAGATGTTCTTGGTGAGGTCGTATTCGACCAGCACCCCGGTGCGGTCGCCGGTGGTGTCATCGGCGAGGGCCGTGAAGAACGCAGTCCTGTCGGCCACGCGCGCCGCTTGCTGCATGTTGTGGGTGACGATGATGATCGTGTAGTCCTGGCGCAGGTCGTACATCAGATCTTCGATGCGGGATGTGGCGATGGGGTCGAGCGCGGAGCAGGGCTCGTCCATGAGGATCACGTCGGGGCGTACGGCGATGGTGCGAGCGATGCACAGTCGCTGCTGCTGACCTCCGGAGAGACCGAACGCCGACTGCTTGAGCTTGTCCTTCACCTCGTTCCACAACGCCGAGCGGGTGAGGGCTTCTTCGACGAGATCGTCCATGTTGTCGACCTTCATACCGGTGACGCGGGGGCCGTAGGCGATGTTGTCGTAGATGGATTTCGGGAACGGGTTCGGTTTCTGGAATACCATGCCGATGCGCCGGCGAACCTCGATCGGGTCGACGCCCTTTGCGTAGATGTCTTCCTCTTGGAAGAGGACATTGCCCTCGACGCGGGCGCCGTCGACGAGGTCGTTCATCCGATTCAAAGAGCGCAGGAGGGTGGATTTGCCGCATCCGGAGGGACCGATACCGGTGACGGCGCGGAAGTCGCTGTAGTAGACGTTGACGTCTTCGCAGCGGATGAGTCCGCTGGGGGTGTGGGCAAGGCGTCGTGATTCGGCGGCGTGGAAGTGGGTGTGCGCTGTGGCAGCGTCTGTGGGGGTGCTCATGGTTACCACCGTTTCTGGAATTTGTTGCGGATGAAGATGGCGAGGGCGTTCATAAGGATGAGAACGGCGAGCAGAAGGATGCTGGTCGCGCCGGCGAGCTCGTGGAATCCCTCTTGTGGTCGCCCGGTCCAGTTGAAGATCTGAATCGGCAAGGTGGTGTAACCACTGAGGAGCCCGTTCGGATCGAAGGTGATGTAGACGAGAGCACCGAGTACGAGGAGTGGTGCGGCTTCGCCGAGGGCTCGGGACAGGGCGAGGATCGAACCGGTGGCGATTCCGGGGACGGATGCGGGGAGCACCTGCCGCCACGTCGTCTGCCATGGCGTCGCGCCCAGTGCCAGGGAACCGTCGCGGATCTCGCGGGGCACGGCACGGAGGGCTTCCCTGGTGGCGATGATGATGACCGGCAGGATGAGCAGCGTCAGCGCGAGCGCCCCACCGATGACGATGTTCTTGTTGGTGACACCCAACATGGACAAGAACGCGAGAGCGAGCAGGCCATAGACGATCGACGGGACAGCGGCGAGGTTCTGCACGTTGAGCTCGACGAACTTGTTGAACCAGCGTTTCCGGTCGGCGAACTCTTCCAGGTGCACGGCGGCGGCGATGCCCAGGGGCAGAGTCAGTACAGCGGTGGTGCCGATCGCCCAGACAGAGCCGAGGATGGCGGGGCGAGCTCCGGCTTCTTCAGGGTCGGCGGAGGGGAAGTTCGTTATGAGGTTCCAGGAGAGCTTGTTCTGTCCGGTGAGGAAGATGGTCACCAGCAGGGTGATGAGGACCGCGAACGCGACGAACAGCGAGAACCACAGCAGCAGAAGGAACAGAAGCGCGGTGGGGCGCATCTCTCCGTTTCGGCCCGTAGCGAGTGGGCGGGACGCGTGGATCACGCGGGGCGGGGTGGTTGTCGGCGCGGACATCAGTAGGCCTCCCGGAATCGGCGCACGAAGCGGATGCTGATGAAGTTAATGAGCAGCGTGATGAGGAACAGCAGCAGCCCGACGGCAAACAGCGTGTTGTATTCCAGGCTCCCGACGCGGGAGTCCCCGAGCGCGGCGTTCGCAATGAAGCCAGTCATCGTCTGTCCCTGCTCAAGCGGGTTGCTCACCATCTGTGCCTGGCTGCCGGCGGCGATCGCGACGATCATCGTTTCTCCGACCGCGCGGGAGATCCCCAGAACGACGGCGGCGACGATGCCTGACAGCGCCGCGGGGAAGACAACACGGAGAGTGGTCTGCATACGGTTGGCGCCGAGAGCGGCGCTTCCCTGTCGCAGTGCGCTGGGAACGGCAGACATCGCATCCTCCGCGATCGAGGCGATGGTGGGGATGATCATGACACCCATCACAAGGCCAGCGGCGAGAACGCTGAACGCACCCGTCGGCAGTTGGAGCCAGTCGCGGAGTACCGTGCCCTGGACGAACTGAAGGGCGAAGAACCCGTAGACGACGGTAGGAATGCCGGCGAGAATCTCCAGCAACGGCTTGAGTATCTTGCGGACGCGGGGTTTGGCGTACTCCGCGAGGAGGATCGCGGCGCCGAGACCGAATGGCACGGCGACGAGGAGTGCGATCACCGTCGTCCATAACGTGGCGGTCACCAGGGGCAGGACACCGAACGAGGCGTCGGCGAATCGGGGGGCCCAGCGTGTGCCGAAGAGGAACTCGAGCACGGGCACTTCGGCGAAGAAGCTCAGCGACGGAATCAGCAGCGCGATGAGGATGCCGACCGTCGTGATGACAGTGATGCCGGCCGCCACGCGCAAACCGAGCTTGATGAGGAACTCACCGGGCCGGCGGCGTCCAGCGAATGATGCGGAGGGGGCGGGGGCCCGACCAGTGGCCGGACCCCCTGTCCGCTCAGAGACGGTGGTCATGAGAATCGTCGTGAGCGGGCGGATCAGCCGAGGGATGCGAGCTCGTCCGAGGCCGTGGTGACCTGCTCCTCGGTAAGGGGGACGAACAGGGCGCGCTCGGCGATGTCGAGCGAGTTCGCGACGTAGAAGTCGACGAACGCCTTCACCTGTTCCTTTTCAACGTAGGAGGCGTTGTTGACGTAGATGAACAGCGGACGCCCCAGCGGGGTGTACGTGCCGTCCTGAACGGTCTCCGTGCTCGGCATCACACCGTCGATCATGGCGGCCTTGATGACCCCCTCGTTCTCTTCGACGTAGCTCAGGCCAAGGAACCCGATCGCGCCGACGTCGCCCGAGACGCCCTGGACCGTGATGTTGTCGTCCTCCGAAGGGCTGTAGTCGGTACGAATCGCGCCTTCTTCACCGTTGATCGCGTCAGTGAAGTAGTCGAACGTCCCAGAGTCGGTGCCCGCACCAAAGAGCGTGATGGCCTGGTCGGGGAAGCTTGAGTCGACCTGGTTCCAGTTGGTGATCTCACCCTCGGCTTCCGGGCCCCAGATGGTGTTGAGCTGCTCGACGGTGAGATCCTCAGCCCAGTCGTTCTCCGGATTGATGATGACCGAGAGCCCGTCGTTGGCGGCGACGATCTCGGTGTACTCGACACCCGCGGCTTCGCACTCCGCGGCTTCTTCGTCCTTGATCGGACGGGACGCGTTGGAGATGTCGGTCTCGTCGGCGCAGAAGGACTTGAACCCGCCGCCGGTGCCGGACGTTGCGACGGAGACGTTCACACCGGACTCCTCGTCGCCGAAGAGGTCGGCTGCCGCCTCGGTGAGCGGGGCAACGGTCGACGAACCGTCGGTGGTCACCGAACCGGACAATCCGCTTGCGGAGCCGCTCGATCCGCCGGAGTCGCCTTCCGCGGGTTGTCCCCCGCAGGCGCTCAGCGTGAGCGCGCCGATGACGACCAGCGCCGTGGACGCGAAGATCTTTGCTGTGGTCTTTCGCACGATTGCTTCCTTCATCTCAGATACGTGTCAGGCAGCCAGTGGACCGCCTCAAATAGATGGTTGTCTATCCGACGTATTCATAGAAGGTCATCTATGTGAACGTGAGGTGAACGAACGTGGAAGAGCTCTCCTGAGTTACCGCGTCAGGAGAACCGGGCGAAGACGAGCGAGAGCGCAGCGAGGGCGACGGCGATGAGCGCCATGGCCGAGTAGGAGCCGGTCGCGACCGCGAGGCGCGGTCCGAGGGCGGGCCCGAGCGCACCGACGAGGGTGATGGGCGCAGCGAAGACACCGTTGATGGCCCCGTAGTTGTGCGTGCCCCAGCGGTCTGCGACGGCTGAGCCCTGCACGAGCGTCTGTGCACCGCGGACGGCGCCGGCGGCGATGCCGATCGAGATGAGTAGCCACGGCGGTCCAGGGACGAGTGCGAGGAGAGCGAGGAACGCGACGCTGAGCCCGGCCGTGGCCGCAAGCGGGATCCAGGGGGCTGCGGTGTGCGGGATGGCGACATAGAGGAGGCGGCCGATCACCTGCCCTGCGCCGAGGAGGCCGAGTGCCCAGGCTGCGAGCTCATAGCTCAGGCCCTTCTCGGTGAACAGCGGGATGAGGGCGAGCGTGACGCTGAACAGCGCTGCCGCCAGGGCGAGCATGGACAGTTCCAGCATCCAGAAGTGTCGGGTCCGGATGACCGTGCTCACGGTATGCGCCTGGACGCCGTCGTCGTGCGCCATCGGTGTCCACGCGCGCTCGAGACCGAACCAGTGCAGTGGCACGGTGGTGACAAGCAGGACTCCGGCGAGAAGCAAGAACGTCGTTCGCCAATCCGTCACGGCGAGAAGACCGGCGACGATGGGGGCGAAGACCGTGGAGGCGAGACCGCCGGCCAGGGTCAGGATCGTCATCGCGCCACGTCGGCGCGACCCGTACCTGCGGGCGATGACGGTGAAGGCCGCCTGATAGAGCACCGCTGATTGCGCGATGCCCGCGATGACCCACCCGATGGTGAACACGGCGAGATCCGGTGCCATCACGACGACGATGAGCCCGGCGGGGCCGACGACGCTGCCGATGGTCATGATGAGTCGTGGGCCGCGCGCATCGAGCCACCGGCCGACGAACACCCCCGCGGCCGCGGATGCGATCAGGCCTGACGAGAATGACAGGGTCACCAGGGCGACGGGCCAACCTGTATCGGCTGCGATCGCAGGGGACGCGACGATGAGCGCATAGAACAGGATGCCCCAGCTGATGACCTGCCCTACGGAGAGCGCGGCCAGCCGACCACCAAGGCGGGGTGGCGCGTCCACTCCCGTCATGCGGAGCGGAGCGCGTCGGCGGCCGCTTCCAGAGCGCCGTCGTTGAGGGCGAAGTACGCCCACTTGCCACGTTGTTCCCGCGTGACGAGGCCGGCATCCGTGAGGAGCTTCATGTGATGGGAGACGGTCCCCTGCGAGAGGCCGACGGGCTCCGTGAGGTCGCAGATGCATGCCTCGCCGCCAGCGCCGGCCGCGATCAACGACAGCAGCCTGACCCGAGTGGGATCGCCGAGCGCCTTGAACACGCGTGACACCCGCTCCGCATCCTCAGCGGTGAGCGAGGATGTGATGCGCGGCACGCAGCAGGTGTTCGCTTCGATGGTGGTTGGCAAGCTCACGGGGCTAGTCTGACACGTATTGACATTCTTCGATAGATGCGGAACTCTTTTCGTATCGAAGAACTTCGATTTGAGGAGATGTGATGGATGAGCTTCCAGTTGTCGTGATCGGGGCGGGCCCGCAGGGGCTTGCCGCAGCGGCGCATCTTGCCGAACGCGGTGTGGACGTCGTTGTCCTCGAGCGTGGCGAGGGGCCCGCAGCGGCAGTATCGGAATGGGGCCATGTACGGCTCTTCTCGGCATGGCCGGAACTGACCGATGCGGCGGCACGACGTCTCCTCGAATCCACTGGCTGGAGTGCCCCAACGTCGGGGTGCCCGACCGGTGCGGAATGGGTGAACGAATACCTCGCGCCGCTCGCCGGCGTTCTGCGGGAGCAGGTGAGATACGCCACGACCGTGACGGGCATCGCTCGTCAAGGGCGTGACAAGGTCGTCGACGGCGGACGCAAGAGCCAGCCCTTCATCGTGCACGCGGTCGACCGAGACGGCAATGAATTCCGCCTGGGTGCCCGGGCCGTCATCGATGCAAGCGGCACGTGGGGTCTTCCCAACCCGGCGGGCAGCGATGGATTCCCGGCGCTCGGTGAGTCGACGGCGTCGGCCTCGATCTCGTACCGCATCCCTGACGACGTGTCCGAGCTCGCCGGGGCGCATGTCGTCGTCGTGGGCGCCGGGCACTCCGCCACGCACGCCGTGCTGCGCCTGGGCGAACTGACCAGGCGATCGCCCGGTACCCAGGTCACGTGGCTGCTGCGTCGCGGGAGCGCGACGAATGTCTTCGGTGGCGGGCTCGGCGATGAGCTCCCGGAGCGCGCAGCGCTCGGCTCGCGCGCCCGCAAGATGATCGATGAGGGTCTGGTGAACCTGGTCACCGGATTCCGGGTCGCGGAAATCAGTCAAGAGGATGAGGCGTTGACGGTCATCGCCGAGGACGGACGCGAGGTCGCGGGTGTCGCTCATGTGTTCGCTCTGACCGGGTTCCGACCGGACACCGAGATGCTGCGCGAGCTGCGTATCAGCCTTGACCCGGCTCTCGATGCCGTCGCCGGGATCGCCGCGGAGATCGACCCGAACATCCACTCATGCGGATCGGTGGGGGCCACCGGCGCCAGGGAGCTCGCCCAGCCGGAGCAGGGCTTCTTCATCGTCGGAGTGAAATCGTACGGCCGCGCGCCGACGTTCCTCGCGATGACGGGATACGAGCAGGTACGAAGCGTCACCGCGCAGATCGCGGGAGATCACGAGGCCGCCGCACGCAACGAACTCGTCCTTCCCGATACTGGCGTGTGCGGTGGATCCGGCGACTTCGACGACAACGCGGGAAGCTGCTGTGCAGCCCCGGCTCCGGCCTTGGTGCAGATCGGGTTGCGTCCCGTCACCGTCGGCTGATCGTCACGTCACGAAGGGCTGGGGTCCCCGGGGAGGAGGGCCCAGCCGTTCGTGTCCTCAGCCCGCGAGACGCGCAGCGAGCCCGCGCACGCTCTCATTGACAGCATCGCGCAGCTCGCGCACTCCGTCGGCTTCCCAGTTCGTTGGATCAGGGAACGACCACTCGACGAGTTCTCCGCGCACCGGGCCTGGTAAAGACAGGCCCGGCTTCATCAGTACCACGACATCAGCGGCGTCGAGATCTCCGGCCGTCACCGCACGCGGATGTGCGGCGCTCGTGTCGATGCCGAGTTCTTGCAATGATGCCGCGACCGCCGGGTTGATCGCCTCGGCCGGGTTGATCCCCGCGCTTGTGGCCACCAGGTGCTTGTCTCCGACATGGGCGAGCAGGTGGGCGCCCAGCTGCGAACGCCCCGCGTTGTGAGTGCAGATGAACAGGACGGTCTTGGGCTGGGTCGTCATTTCGCGGCTTTCTCGGAGGAAGGAAGAGGGTGTGCTGCATTGGCATGATCCGCTCGTCGGGTGACGGGCAGGTGAACTCCTCTTCTGTATGGTTTGCTTTCGGTATCGACGAATGTCAATATAGACACATGTCGATTCAAGAGGTTGAGCTGGTCATCATCGGTTCCGGACCTGCCGGGTACACCGCTGCGGTCTATGCCGCTCGTGCGGGACTTGAGCCGGTCGTGCTCGCGGGTTCCGTGACTGCGGGTGGTGCACTGATGACGACGACCGAGGTGGAGAACTTCCCCGGGTTCGTCGACGGTGTGCAGGGGCCGGAGTTGATGGAGTCGATGCGAGCGCAGGCCGAGCGCTTCGGCGCACGCATCCTGCTCGAGGACGCCATCCGCGTCGATCTCGACGGCCCGATCAAGATCGTCGAGACCGGCGGCGGAGAGACGATCCACGCCCGCGCAGTCATCCTCACGATGGGGTCCGCCTATCGCAAGCTCGGACTGCCCGAAGAAGACCGGCTGACCGGCCACGGACTCTCGTGGTGTGCGACGTGTGACGGGTTCTTCTTCCGCGAGCAGGAGATCGTCGTCGTCGGCGGTGGCGACTCCGCGATGGAGGAAGCACTGTTCCTGACGCGCTTCGCATCGAAGGTCACCGTCGTGCACCGCCGCGAAGAGTTCCGCGCCTCGAAGATCATGGCGCAGCGGGTACTCGACCACCCGAAGATCGACGTCGCCTGGAACAGCGAGGTCGCAGGCATCATCGGCGCCGAGAAGGTGCACGCTGTCGCCCTCCGCGACACCGTCACCGGAGCAGAACGCGAGCTTTCGGCAACCGGGGTATTCGTGGCCATCGGGCACGACCCGCGCTCCGAACTGGTCACTGGGATCATCGACACGGACGCCGACGGATATGTGCTCGTCGAACATCCTTCCACCCGCACGAACCTTCCCGGAGTGTTCGCGGCTGGCGACCTGGTCGACCACACCTACCGTCAGGCCATCACCGCTGCGGGCACCGGATGCGCCGCCGCGCAGGACGCCCAGCACTACCTATCCGCTCTGGACGAGAGCACCACGTTCGAACTCGAGACCGAGGAGGTGTTCGCATGAGAAGCCCCGCATCTGTCACCGACGCCACATTCCAGACCGAGGTCCTCGATGCGGATCTCCCCGTAGTCGTGGACATCTGGGCCACCTGGTGCGGCCCGTGCAAGCAGATCGCACCTCTGTTGGAGCAGCTCGCAGTCGAGTACGACGGCCGGATCAAGATCGTCAAGCTCGATGCCGACCAGAACCCGGCGGCGGTAGTGGCCGCCGGCGTCACCTCGATCCCCACCCTGAGTTTCTATAAGAACGGTGTCCGCAACGACATCCTCATCGGTGCACACCCGAAGACTGTTATCACCGAGAAGATGGAGGCGCTGCTCGCATGAGTGCTGTAACCGTTCCCGCGCCGACGTCGACGACGCGACGCCTGTCCACCCTGGACCGCTGGCTGCCGCTGTGGATCGGGCTCGCCATGGTCGGCGGCATCCTCCTCGGGCGCTTCGTTCCCGGCGTATCGCCGCTGCTCGCGAGCCTTGAAGTGGGCGGGATCTCTATCCCGATCGCTCTCGGCCTGCTGGTGATGATGTACCCCGTCCTGGCGAAGGTCCGCTACGACAAGGTCGCGGCGGTCACCGGCGATAAGAAGCTGCTCATCTCCTCGCTCGTGCTGAACTGGCTGATCGGCCCCGCGCTGATGTTCGCACTCGCCTGGATGTTCCTGCCAGATCTGCCGGAATACCGGACGGGCCTGATCATCGTCGGGCTCGCCCGATGCATCGCGATGGTCGTCATCTGGAACGACCTCGCCTGCGGAGACCGCGAAGCCGCCGCCGTGCTCGTCGCGGTCAACTCGGTGTTCCAGGTCTTCGCGTTCTCACTGCTCGGCTGGTTCTACCTCACCGTCCTCCCCGGATGGCTGGGGCTGGACTCGCAGGGGCTGGACTTCTCCGTCGGGGCGATCGCGCTGAACGTGTTCGTCTTCCTCGGCATCCCGTTGCTGGCCGGATTCGCGTCCCGCTTCATCGGCGAGCGCCGAAAGGGCCGCGACTGGTACGAGGAGAAGTTCCTGCCGAAGATCGGCCCGTGGGCCCTCTACGGGCTGCTGTTCACCATCGTGCTGCTGTTCGCCCTGCAAGGCGAACAGGTCACCTCCCGCCCGCTCGACGTGGCGCGGATCGCACTGCCGCTGCTGGTGTACTTCGCAGTCATGTGGTTCGTCGGACTCTTCACCGGCAAGGCTCTCGGCCTCGGATACGCACGCTCATCGACGTTGGCGTTCACTGCAGCCGGCAACAACTTCGAACTCGCGATCGCGGTGGCCATCGGCACCTTCGGTGCCGCGTCCGGCCAGGCCCTCGCAGGCGTCGTCGGCCCGCTGATCGAAGTGCCTTTGCTCGTGGGGCTCGTCTACGTCTCGCTCTGGGCAGCCAGGCGCTGGTTCCACACCGATCCATACGCCGCAGCTCCATACGCCGACGTGAGGACGCCATCATGAAGGTCACTTTGACCGCTGAAGACACCTGCAGTCCGGTCGCCTCGCACGCGATAGGGCAGGACGCGGCGTCATCCGTCGCAGCCACATTGAAGGCGCTCTCTGACCCCCTGCGCCTGCGGATGTTGTCCGCGATCGCCTCCAACCCCCGCGGCGAGTCCTGCGTCTGCGATCTCGCCGAGCTCGCCGAGGTGTCACAGCCGACCGTGTCGCATCACCTGAAGGTGCTCAAGGACGTCGATGTGCTGACGTCCGAGCGCCGCGGCACCTGGGTCTGGTACAAGATCCACCCGAACCGCCGCCGCGCCGTCACCACACTGTTGGACTCCTTCGCGCCGGCTACGGTCGCCGGTCCGGCTTCCGATGGTGCATCGGAAGAGTCGCTCCGGCCCGACTTCGACGCCCGTGTGACCCGTCTCGCTGATGAACTGTTCGCCGACATTCCCGAGGTGGACGAGGCCGTCGTCCTCACTGTCGTCCGCGAGTCGTACACAGCCCTCGCGCGCACCGCCAGGGTGACCTCGGCGCTGATCCCGCTCGCAGAGCGTTTCGCCAGGCAGCGACTGAGCGATCTCACCCGCGACCGCGACACGGCAGTCCCGCAGGTGCTGTTCGTCTGCGTCGCCAACGCCGGCCGCTCGCAGCTCGCCGCCGCACTCGTCAATCAGCTCGCCGGTGGCAGGGTCGTCGCGCGCTCGGCCGGATCCAGCCCCGCCGACGTCATCCACCCGCACGTGCGCTCGCTGCTCGCCGAGATCGAGGGCGACGCGGCCGCCGAGCGATTCCCGAAGCCGCTGACCGACGACGCCGTCAGGGCAGCGGATGTCGTCATCACGATGGGCTGCGGGGATGTGTGCCCGATCATCCCCGGCGTCCGCTACGACGATTGGGCTGTCGGTGACCCGGCCCTCGCCTCGCGCGAAGGCGTCGAAGCCATCCGCGATGACATCACCGCCCGCGTGCGTGCCCTTGTCCAGGAACTACTCGAGGAGACCTCATGACCGACACTGCCACCAAGCCCTCCGTCCTGTTCGTCTGCGTCCACAATGCCGGTCGCTCTCAGATGGCGGCCGGATTCCTCCGCGACATCGCCGGCGATCGCATCGAGGTGCGCTCCGCAGGATCCGTGCCGGCCGACCGGATCAACCCCGTCGCGGTCGACGCGATGGCCGAGCTCGGCATCGACATCACCGCCGAACAGCCCAAGGTGCTCACCACCGAAGCGGTGCAGGCCTCTGATGTCGTCATCACGATGGGCTGCGGCGACGCCTGCCCGTTCTTCCCGGGCAAGCGCTACGAGGACTGGAAGCTCGACGACCCGGCAGGCCAGGGCATCGACTCGGTGCGCCCGATCCGCGATGAGATCAGGGCGCGCATCGAGACGCTCGTGGGTGAACTGGTCCCTTCCGGTCGGAACTGACAGCAGACAGGGCGCGAGGCCCGGAGATCACGTGGGTGACGCGACCTGACGGCAGATCCGTCCCGCGGGACACGTCAGGAGCGTTCCGTCCCGACGCGCTGCGCACCTGCCGGAAACGATCGTTTTCGGCAGACGTCTAATCAGATGGGACTTTGCATGGCGTAAGGTCCACAGTGCCTGCAGATCCGCAGGTCAGTGACATCCCCCATGTTCGGTCGCCTCGACAATTCACCATCTTGAACGCTGACCAGTCATAGCTCCCGAACTTGCCGGGCCATGCCCAGAAGATCACCGCGGAGTCTTCGAACTTCACCTCGATGCCGCTCTCGGCGAACCAGCTCCAAGTTGCAGGGCCCGAATACAGACCCCCTGTGTCGTCCCAGCAGATTCCCGAGTCGGTTCTCTCCCATTGGCCCTCCGGCATGTTCGCCAACTGGGCGTTGCCGCCGGAAGAGATCGTCAAAGACATTCTTGGCTCAGGCTCGATGGCAACCTCGTCGATTCGGCCACCGTCCCACGCCGCCGAGGGTTGTGGCCTGGATTCGGGCTCGCGCGCACCGCAGGCCACTAGTCCGATAGCCAGAAGCAGGGCGGCCGAGACAAGCGCGGCAGATCGTCGGAGCATCGCACCTTTTCTGTTCGCGGGCAGTGAGAACACCTTAAGGTGCCGATGCTGAACACACCAGAATGATCGTTTACGGCAGGACCGTGCCGAGTATCCCCGCCTCGTGTTGCGATACCCCTGAGCACCGACTTCCGGACTCGGTAGTCGAACTGCGAGACTGGCGACGTGGCGGGAATACACCATGTGGAGATCTGGATTGTCGATGCCCCCGCGCTCGCTGAATGGGGCTGGTTGCTTCGCGAGCTGAAATTTGCGCGGGAGAGCGAGTGGGAGGACGGTGAGTCCTGGGCGGCAGGTGGCGCTTACGTCACGTTGACGACGTCACCGAACCTGAGCGGGCCAACGCATGACCGGCGGGCTCCGGGCATGAATCATCTCGCGTTCAAGGCCGGCACGGCCGCCGTCGTGGATGCGATCATGGCAACCGCCACGTCACATGGGTGGCAGCCGTTGTATCACGATCGATATCCGCACGCGGGTGGAACAGATCACTATGCAGGCTGGCTTGAGAACTCCGCGGGGTTCAAAGCAGAGGTCGTCGCGGACGAGTTCTAACTGTCGCCGAGAACCTCTGCACTGCTTCTTGAAGGCAGGTGTTGTTGCAGCCCCGGAGCCGGGGCCGCAACAAGCGGCTTGTACGTTGTCTATCGGCGGCGTGCGGTGTCCTGTTGCTGCAGCCAGCTCAGGATCGCATGGTTGAGTTCGGCCGGCTTTTCCTGCTGGATCCAATGCCCACACTCGAGAGTGACGACGTCGGCGTTGGGCACAAAGTCTGCAAGCGTCTCAGATTTCCGAATCATGTCTCGGTCACCGTAGATCATGAGGGTCGGCTGATGGACGATCGGGTCCACGTCGGCCAGCAAGTGCCAGTTGCGGTCGAGGTTTCTGTACCAGTTCACACCGCCGGTGAATCCGGAGGCTTCGAACGCGGAGACCAGAACGGCGAGTTCGTCGTCGCTCATCACCGGGTCACCGAGTGGCGTTTCAGCTCGAGCGAGATCGATGAACGCCATACCGGGCTGGGGCTGGCGAGGAGGCTCGTTCTTCCGGTACAGGTTGCGAAGGAACTGGTAGGTGTACTCATCGAAGACGGCGTCGGCGACGCCAGGCTGACGGTTGAAGTGGACGAAGTAGAAGTCGCCGCCGAGCACTGCTTCCATGAGCTCGATCCACGGCGTCTCCCCGCGTTCCTGGTAGGGCAGGCTCAAGTTGATGACCTTGTCCACACGGTCGGGATGCAACAGGGCCAGACCCCAGACGACGTTCGCGCCCCAGTCGTGACCGACGAAGGTGGCGTTGCTGTATCCGTAGTGATCGAGAAGCGCGGCGAGGTCACCTGACAGGTGCTCGATATCGTAGGCCGTCACATCGTCCGGCCGCGAAGAGTTGCCGTAGCCGCGTTGGTTCGGGACGATGACGTGGTACCCCGCGGCGACGAGGGCCGACACCTGATGGCGCCATACCGAGGCATGCCCCGGCCACCCGTGGCACAGCACAATGGGGTTTCCGGCGTTGTCTCGTCCTGCCTCGAACACTTCGAGTTCGATGCCGTTTACGGGGATGAGGGTGGGGTCGGGGAAGGCGGACAGGTTCACGGATACTCCTATGAGTTGGGTGCCAGATCGCGTTGCGGATCGGCTGCGCTCAGAACGTACGAGGCATTCTGGACACCGGACGTCCTAGATCCTCGGCAAGCTGAGATCATGCGAACGGATTCCACGGGCAGGGCCTTGCAACTGCTGTCCCTTCTGCAGACCCATCGCTTCTGGCCCTGTGCAGAACTCGCGGCTCGGCTCGGGGTGACCGAACGAACGGTGCGAAGAGACCTCGACCGCCTTCGCGAGCTCGGCTACCCGATCGATTCCATCTCGGGAAGGTACGGCGGCTACCGGCTCGCGACCGGAGCGCACGTGCCGCCTCTAATACTCGACGACGAGGAGGCCGTCGCGGTAGCGATCGGATTGCGTTACGGCGCGGAGGCCGCCGTCAGCGGGATCGAGGAGACGTCGCTCCGCGCGCTGGCAAAGATCGAAGCCCTGCTGCCCCACAGACTCCGTCGACGCGTATCCGCGCTGCACTCGAGCGTCGCATCACTGCGGCGAACAGCGAATGACGCGGTCATCCATCCTGAGTCGCTGAGCGTGTTCGCCGCCGCTTGCCGTGACCATGAGCTCGTGCGATTCGAGTACCGACAAAGCCAGGGCGAGAGCAGTAGGCGGTATGTCGAGCCGCATCAGCTCGTCACAGCCGGGCGTCGATGGTATCTCGTGGCATGGGACGGAGACCGTCGCGATTGGAGAACATTCCGACTCGACCGGATCCACGAGCCGCGACCGGTCGGCAGTCATTTCACGCCTCGCACGATTCCCGGTGGAGACGCGGCCGATTTTGTCGCGAGCTCGATCGGCCGCTCTGCCCGCGATCGCAATGCGACGCTCGCCATTCACAAACCGTTCGCAGAGATTGAGGGCGTCCTTCGGTGGACTGACCACACTCTGAGGGAGGAGCACGCAGAACACTGCGTCGTCCAGATCTGCAGCGAAGATCTCGGACGACTCGCGATGACGGTCGCCGAGATAGCGCTCACCGCTCCCGTGTCTGTCGTCGAGCCGCCCGAACTCGCGCGCGCCATCGAGCGGCTCGCCACTCACCTCACAGACCGCGAGCGCCTCGCATGATTGCTACGGAAGCCGCCCGGCCGCGGACCAGGTAGAGGGTTGGGCGTCATCCTCAGGCTAGGAGGCGACGTCGAGCCGAAGCGGTGTCAGGCCGATGAAAGGGCGAACCCGTGTGGCGACAGTTTCCGTACCGTTCTTCTTGCCCCTGTACGATGTGCGCCGCATGCAGTACGCCGTCATCCCGCGGCGGACATGCGGAATGAGGGAGTGAAGATGGCGAAGATCACCAAGGCCGTGAAGTCGGCGAACGCTGCATTGGATGCCGCGGCTGAGGCTGCGAAGGACGCCAAGCGGCTGAGCAAGACGCTCCCGAAGAAGGACGCGAAGAAGCTCCGCGCCCTCGCAGACGACGCCAAGGACGTCTCGAAGGCGAAGAAGAAGAAGGTCGAACGCAGCCCGCGCAAGGTCGAGAAGAAGGCGGTCGCCGCGATCGATCGCATCGAGAAGACCGCCGACAAGATCGAGAGCAAGCTGGCAGCGAAGGCCGAGGCCGCTAAGAAGCTGCAAGCCGAGGCTGCGAAGAAGGCGGCGAAGGCAAAGAAGGCCGAAAAAACGGAGAAGGCCGAGACGGTCGTGAAGCCCGTTTCCAAGCCCGCTGCGGAGAAGCCTGCGACTAAGCCGGCCGCGACAAAGCCTGCTGCGTCAAAGCCCGCTGCGGCAAAGCCTGCCGCTTCGAAGCCCGCTGCGACCAAGCCTGCCGCGGCGAAGCCTGCGACCAAGCCGGCCGCGACAAAGCCCGCTGCTGCAACCAAGCCCGCCGCCAAGCCTGCTGCGGCGCGCACCGCGGCACCGAAGGCCACTGCACCCGCAGCATCCGATCTGTCGACGCTCACCGTCGTGCAGCTGCGCGCACGCGCCGCCGCCGAGGGCCGCACCGGATTCTCCCGGCTCAACAAGGCGCAGCTGATCACCCTTCTGTCGGCTTGAACCCGCCGATGCAGGAGTATCTCGACCACTCCGGCGACGCGACCGCCTCGCGTACGTTGATCGACATCCTCCGAGCATCCGCCGAGCAGCATCCGCAGGCATCGGCACTGGAAGACGCCGACGGCGCCCTGAGCTACGCCGAATTGCTGGCGCTCGTCTGGCAGACCGCCGCACGCCTTCGCGAGAACGGCGTGGACAAGGGCGACCGGGTCGGCGTGCGAATGCCGTCTGGCGACCGCGAGCTCTACATCGCGATCCTCGGGATCATGGCCGCCGGTGCCGCCTACGTGCCCGTCGACGCCGACGACCCTCAGGAGCGGGCGGACCTCGTCTTCGGAGAGGCCGGCGTCGCCGGCGTGATCACCGGAGCAGGAGTCTACGAACCGCGGGCGTCCGCGGCATCTGAGACGACGAGAGCTCTCTTCGACGGCGACGCGCCTCACCCGAGCTCGAGCGCGATCAGCACCGCGCCCATGCCCACGGTCGACGACGACGCCTGGATCATCTTCACGTCCGGCTCGACCGGTGTGCCCAAGGGCGTCGCCGTCACGCATCGCTCCGCGGCGGCCTTCGTCGACGCAGAGGCGCGCCTCTTCCTGCAGGATGCACCGCTCGGTCCGGGTGACCGGGTGCTCGCGGGCCTCTCCGTCGCGTTCGACGCGTCGTGCGAGGAGATGTGGCTCGCGTGGCGCTACGGTGCCTGTCTCGTCCCCGCGCCCCGCGCGCTCGTCCGTTCGGGAGAAGACCTCGGGCCTTGGCTCCTCGGCCACGGGATCACCGTGGTCTCCACTGTTCCGACGCTGGCCGCACTGTGGCCTCAGGACGCCATCGAGAACGTCCGCCTCCTGATCTTCGGGGGAGAGGCCTGCCCGCCCGAACTCGTCGCTCGCCTCGTCTCCGAGGGCCGCGAGGTGTGGAACACCTATGGTCCGACCGAGGCGACGGTCGTGGCATGCGCTGCACTGCTCGACGGCGAAGGTCCCGTGCGCATCGGACTGCCGCTGGACGGATGGAGCCTCGCCGTCGTGGATGCGGACGGCAACCGCGTCGCAGACGGCGAGGTCGGCGAGCTGATCATCGGAGGTGTCGGTCTCGCCCGATACCTCGACCCCGCCAAGGACGCCGAGAAGTACGCGCCTATGCCGTCGCTCGGCTGGGAGCGCGCCTATCGGTCGGGCGACCTCGTGCGCGCCGATCCCGCAGGTCTGCTGTTCCAGGGCCGTGCCGACGACCAGGTGAAGGTCGGCGGACGCCGCATCGAACTCGGCGAGGTCGAATCGGCTCTGCAGGCGCTGTCTGCCGTCTCCGCCGCCACCGTGGTCGTGCAGCGCTCGGAAGGCGGCGTGCCGCTGCTCGTCGGCTACGTCGTCCCCGCCGAGGGCTTCGACCGTCAGACCGCCCGCGCCGAGCTCGCCGAGACGCTGCCGGCGCCGCTGATCCCGCTGCTCGCAGTGATGGATGACCTCCCGGTGCGCACGTCAGGCAAGGTCGACAAGGCCGCGCTGCCCTGGCCGCTCGAAGACACAACCGGCTCGGACTCCTCGCTGTCGGGCACCGCGGCGTGGCTCGCCGAGCAGTGGCTGGCCGTGCTCGGCATCCGGCCCGCCGACGAGAAGGCCGATTTCTTCCAGCTCGGCGGCGGATCACTCGCGGCCGCGCAGCTCGTCTCCCGCATCCGTGTCCGCGCACCCGAGTTCACCATGGCTGACGTCTACGATCTGCCGAAGCTCCGGCAGATGGCGGATGCCGTCGAAGAGGAGGCCTCCGACGAGGACGAGGTCGCCGCGACCTTCAGCACGGCGCATCCCACGCCGAGGATCATGCAGTGGGTGCAGAGCGTCGCGGGTGTGCCGCTGTTCATCCTCACCGGCATCCGCTGGACGCTGTGGCTGCTCACCGGCAGCTGGCTCCTGCAGCTCGTGCCGGGATTCGAGTTCCTGCCGGACGCCCCATGGTGGGTCATCGTCTTCGGTCTGCTGATCTTCGTGATCCCGTTCGGACGGATGGCGGTGTCGGCGGGCCTGTCCAGACTGCTGCTCGCGGGAGTGCGACCGGGCGACTACCCGCGTGGTGGAGGGGTGCATCTGCGCCTCTGGCTGGCCGAGCAGATCGCCCACCAGATCGATCCGGTGGGCCTTGCCGGAGCGCCGTGGGTCACCTACTACGCACGCGCTCTCGGTGCCAAGATCGGACCGAACGTCGATCTGCACGCGCTGCCGCCGGTGACGGGCATGCTCGTCGTCGCCGAGGGCGCGGCGATCGAGCCCGAGGTCGATCTCTCCGGGTACTGGATCGACGGCGACACCGTGCGCATCGGCGGCATCCGCATCGGTGCCGGTGCCACGATCGGCGCGCGGAGCACCCTTGCCCCCGGTACGAAGATCGGCCGCGATGCCGAGATCGCCCCTGGTTCGGCGGTGTTCGGCCGCGTCAGGGCCGGCCAGCGATGGGCGGGCTCTCCCGCGGTGCGCGTGGGGGGAACATCCAGCCCGCTGGCGCCGGAGCGTCCGCTCGCTCCGCGCAGATGGCTCTGGGTCTACGGCCTTTCCTCCGCGGGACTCGCCCTGCTTCCCTTCATCGCCTACGGCGTCGGCGTGCTCGTGATCGCACAGGCGATCCGGGGATCCGAATCCCTTCTCGCCGCCCTCCCTGTCGTCGCCGCATGGCTGGTTCCTGCGACGCTCGCAGCCGGTCTCACTCTTGCCGCGCTGGTGGTGCTGCTCACCCGGCTGCTGTCGATCGGTCTGAACGAGGGCATCCACGCCGTCCGCAGCCGCGTCGCATGGCAGGCCTGGTCGACCGAGAGGCTCCTCGACTCCGCCCGCACGATCCTGTTCCCGATCTACTCGAGCCTGTTCACGCCGATCTGGCTGAGGATGCTGGGCGCCAAGGTCGGCCGCGAGGTCGAGGCGTCCACGGTGCTGCTGATCCCGTCCATGACGACCATCGACGACGGCGCGTTCCTCGCCGACGACACGATGGTCGCGGCTTACGAGCTCAAGGGCGGATGGATGCGCATCGATCGTGCGCGCATCGGCAAGCGCGCCTTCCTGGGCAACTCCGGCATGGCCGGTCCCGGTCACCGGGTGCCGCGCGACGGTCTGGTCGCGGTGCTCTCGGTGGCGCCCGAGAAATCCAAGCCGGGATCATCGTGGCTCGGGTCGCCGGCGATGAGGCTGCGCCGCGTGGTCAACGACGCCGACCTCGAGCGCACGTACCGGCCGCGCGGCGCACTTCGCGTCGCCCGCGCCCTGTGGGAGCTGTGCCGCATCGTTCCCGTGGTCGTCAGCTGCGCTCTCGGCGTCGCCGTCCTGTTCGCGCTCGCCGCGATGATCGGGACATGGGGGCTGGTGGCGACCGTGGTGCTCTCCGGCGCCGCCATCATGCTCGCGGGCCTGCTCGCGGCGTTGATCAGCACGATCGCGAAGTGGGTCATCGTCGGGCGCATCCGTCCCGGCGAGCACCCGCTCTGGTCGAGTTTCGTCTGGCGCACCGAGGTCTCCGACACCTTCACGGAAATGCTCGCCGCACCCTGGTTCGCGAATGCGGCAGCGGGCACGCCGATCCTCGCGATGTGGCTGCGTTCACTCGGTGCCAAGGTCGGCCGCGGCGTCTGGACCGACAGCTACTGGCTTCCGGAGCCCGACCTCGTCACACTCGGCGACGGGGCGACCGTGAACCGGGGATGTGTGGTTCAGACGCATCTGTTCCATGATCGAGTGATGAGCACCGACACAGTGACACTCGAAGCGGGTGCGACCCTCGGACCGCACAGCGTGATCCTGCCGGCCGCCTCGATCGGCGCCGACGCGACCGTCGGACCCGCGTCCCTGGTGATGCGCGGTGAGACGGTTCCGGTCGGCAGCCGCTGGAGCGGGAACCCGATCGGACCGTGGCGAGCGGTCAAGGTCCGCGCGTACCAGGCTGCCGACCTGTGAGCGGCGACCCGTACGTCGCGCAGAGCGGCGACGCGAACATCAGCGTCGACCACTACGAGCTCGAGCTCGACTACAAGGTGACGACCAACCGCCTCAGCGGCACAGCGGTCGTGCGCGGGCACGTCCGCGCCGCGACCAGCGCGCTGTCCTTCGATCTCGTCGGGTTGCGCGCCTCTCGTGTGCGGCTCGGTTCCGGCAAGTCTGTGCCGTTCCGCCAGAGCGATCGGAAGCTCCGGGTCTCCCTCGGCACTCCGCTCGCCGCCGGAGACGCATTCGCGGTGACCATCGCCTATGCGGGTGCTCCGCGACCGCGCCGGTCCCGGTGGGGGACGATCGGCTGGGAAGAGCTGGAGGACGGCGTGATCATCGCCTCGCAGCCGACGGGGGCGCCGACCTGGTTCCCGTGCAACGATCTCCCGTCCGACAAGGCGACCTACCGGCTGACGTTCACCACCGATTCCGCGTACACGGTGGTTGCGGGCGGTACCACCTCGCGCTCGACCCGCGGCGGCAGGACGACGTGGATCTTCGATCGCGACATCCCCACGGCCACATATCTGGCGACCGTGCAGATCGGCCGATACGTCGCCACGCCGCTCGAATTCGCGGGTGTCGTGGGGGAACTCCATTACCCGCGGGCGCTGGAGAGCCGGGTCCTGGCGGATTTCGCCGACCTGCCGGAGATGATGAGGGTGTTCGAGGAGACGTTCGGCGGCTATCCGCTCCCCGACTACCGTGTCGTCGTCACCGAGGACGAACTGGAGATCCCGCTCGAAGCACAGGGTGTCGGCATCTTCGGGGCGAACCACGCCGACGGCGAAGGCGGTTCGGAGCGACTGGTCGCCCACGAGCTCGCGCACCAGTGGTTCGGCAACAGCGTCGGCCTCGCGCAGTGGCGCGACATCTGGCTGAACGAGGGGTTCGCCTGCTACGCGGAGTGGATCTGGTCCGAGCGTTCCGGCGGTGCCAGCACGCACGACGAGGCCGTGGCGCATCACCGGCGCCTCGCGAGCCTCGACCAGGACATCATCCTCGGCGAGCCCGGTCCCGATCTGATGTTCGACGACCGGATCTACAAGCGCGGCGCGCTCACCCTCCACGCCGTGCGGCTGACCGTCGGAGACGAGTCGTTCTTCCGGTTGCTGCGCACGTGGGCCGAGCGCTTCCGCTGGACGACCGCGACGACGGGCGACTTCATCGCGCTTGCGGAGGAGATCACCGGGGCGCCGCTCGCGGAGCTGTTCCATGCGTGGTTGGATGCCGCACCGCTTCCGGCGCTGCCTCGCTCGCAGCAGCGACGACCGCGACGCTGACGATGTGATCCGGAGGGCCCGGCGCAGGAGCGACCTCCATGCGCTCGAGCCGACCGGGAACGTGGACGACCCGACCGCCAGGGAGCATCGGGGAGCGCTCGCCGAATGCGACGTCCGCAGGCGGTACGCGCAGCCCCCGCCCATCTGCCTTGACGGCGGCCTCGATCTCGGTCCACTCGCGCAGCCCTGGCGGCTCGTGCGGTGCGAACAGGTGCGTGAGTTCGCGCATCGGCGAGTCGACATCCGACGTGCGGCGCTCGATGTCGATGCCGACGGCCGATGCCGCATCCAGACCCACGGCGGCGGCGACGACCATGTCGCCGGCGTAGCTGAGGCTCACGGCGAACGGCGCTCCCTCGATGCGGGGGCGGCCATGGTCGCCTCCGCATCGGTCGCACACGCTCTCGATTCGAACGGCCCCGGCCGACGGCCCGTGCACGAGCGCGGAGAGGAGTCGTCGTCCGGTGGCGAATCGGCGCGCCCGCACGGCATCCATGCTGTCGTGGCGGATCCTCTGCGACGGCCCCAGCACACGCACGGCGCCGAGAAGGTCGGCGTCGTCCACCGCGGAGGTCCAGGCGATCCGCACCGGACCCAGAGCGGTCTCCTCGATCTTCACGCCTTCAGCGTAGGCCGCCCCGAGCGCCCCGAGTCAGGAATCCACCAGCGGTTAACCCGCCTAGACTGGACCTGTGGCGAGACTATTGATCGTCGGGGGTTTTCTGGCCCTCGTCTTCTGGGTGTTCAGCATCGTCGATTGCGCAGTGCAGCCGGCGACGCGGCACCGTGGCGCGTCGAAGGCCGCCTGGATCGCCATCGTGGTGCTCATCCCCGTGCTCGGCGGAATCCTCTGGTTCGCCCTCGGGCGTCGGCGCCGCCGCGACCAGGAGAGCATTCACCAGACCGCGCCGGACGATGACCCGGAGTTCCTGCGCAGCCTCGGCAAGACAGAGCAGGACGAGCGCATCCGCCGCCTCGAAGAGGAACTCGCCCGCCTGGACGACGAGACAGACCCTCCGGCGGCTGAGCCGCGATCGTGACGGCGTCGCCGGCGTCGGATGCCGCGGCATCCCTTCTGGCTGAACTCATCGCGCACGGGGTGCGAGACATCGTCATCTCGCCAGGGTCGCGTTCCCAGGCGCTCGCTCTCGCCGCCACCCGCCTGGCCGGTCAGGGCGCGGTGCGCGTGCATGTGCGCATCGATGAGCGGGTCGCCGGATTCACCGCGCTGGGTCTCTCTCGCGAGACGCGGGTTCCGGCCGCGGTCATCTGCACGTCGGGAACGGCGACGGCGAACCTGCTTCCCGCCGCCATGGAGGCCTTCCACTCCGGCGTGCCGCTGCTGCTGCTCACCGCGGACCGCCCTCCGGAACTGCGCGGCGTCGGCGCGAATCAGGCGACGATCCAGCCGGGACTGTTCGACCCGTTCGTGAGACTCTCACTCGATGCCCCTGTACCCGGCGACGGCACGTGGGACGGCCTCGCCGAGCGCGCGGTCATCGCGGCGATGGGAGCGGATGCCGTCCCCACGGCCCTGCCGG
Source organism: Microbacterium profundi (assembly GCF_000763375.1). NCBI lineage: Bacteria > Bacillati > Actinomycetota > Actinomycetes > Micrococcales > Microbacteriaceae > Microbacterium > Microbacterium profundi. Next base: position 2,117,752 of record NZ_JPSY01000001.1, read on the forward strand.
GAGTCGCCGGTCCCGTGCACCTGAACCTCCCGTCGCGTGAGCCGCTGTCCGCCGCAGCGGTGGGGGAAGCCGCGGTCGCTCCCGGTCCGGCTCCGACGGCGACGCCGGGGGAGCCGTTCGTTCTCACCCGCGGCCTCCGCACCGTCGTGATCGCGGGCGCGGATGCCGGAGCTGAGGCCGAGGAGATCGCCCACGCCGGCACGTGGCCGCTGATCGCCGAGATCGTCAGCGGAGCGCGATACGGCCGCTACATCGTGCACGGCTACCGCGAGATGCTCCGCGACGACGTCCTCGGCGGTCGGATCCAGCGCGCCGTGGTGCTCGGCCATCCCACCCTCAGCCGCGAGGTCACCGCGCTGCTGCGCCGCGACGACGTCCAGGTCGTCGCAGTGCGCTCGGGCGGCGAGGCGCTCGATCTCAACGGACGAACGGTGTCCGCGGCATCCGTCTCCGTCGCCCCCGGCGAGGCTGATCGTTCCTGGATGGGGGCGTGGATGGAGGCATCCGCGGCATCCGTCGTCGACCTCAGCGAAGCCGCGCCGGATCAGGAGGGACTCGCATCGACCGACTTCGCCGAACGCCGAAACGCGGTGCGCGCCGAACTCGAGGCGGTGCGGCGTCCACTCGATCGCGAACTGCTCGTCGACGCCGTGTGGCGCGCGACGTGGCCGCACGATCGCCTGATGTTCGGATCCTCGCGGTTGGTGCGCGTCGCAGACGCGGTGCTCGGCGGTAAGAAGGTGCCGGTGCACGCCAATCGCGGCCTGGCCGGCATCGACGGCACGATCTCCACCGCCATGGGAATCGCTCTGGCCAGTCAAGCCGAAGGCGCAGCCGGTGTGACGAGGGTGCTGCTGGGTGACCTTGCATTCCTGCACGACGTCGGTGCGCTGCTCATGCCGCCCGACGAGACGGGGCTGCGCATCCAGGTCATCGTCGGCAACGACGGCGGTGGCACGATCTTCGATGCGCTCGAGGTCGCGTCATCCGCACCGCGCGAAGACCTCGACCGCGCCTTCTACACTCCGCACACCGTGCAGCTTGAGCAGCTCGCGCTCGCATACGGCTGGACCTATCAGCGGATCACGACGCGCGCCGCGCTCAACCAGGCACTCACGGCACCCGTCGGGGGCCGACAGCTCATCGAGGTGCCGCTGCCGCGCTGATCAGGGCAAGATGTACGCATGAGCACACGAGGCTGGTCAGGCGACGCATCCGAGATCCTGCGAGTGGGCGAAGGATTCCGCCTGGCAGACGTCGACCCTGACAGCCATCCCGGCTATGACGGCGACAAGAAGAGCGGCACGGCAGACCTCGCCGCCGGCATCGAGTCGCTGGGAGAGCTGCAGGAACGGCTGTACGCGGAGAGCCGCGCGGGCACCACGACCGACTCGGTGCTGCTGGTGCTGCAGGCGATGGACTCCGCAGGCAAGGGCGGGATCGTCAGGCACGTGGTCGGCGGCGTCGATCCGCAGGGGATCGCGCTCACGGCGTTCAAGGCGCCGACCGACGAAGAGCTGTCGCACGACTTCCTGTGGCGCGTCGAGCAGCGTCTGCCGGAGCCGGGCTTCATCGGGGTCTTCGACCGGTCGCACTACGAGGACGTGCTGATCGGAAAGGTGCGCGAGCTCGCATCAGCGGACGAGATCGAACGCCGATTCGGTGCGATCAATGATTTCGAGTCCAGGGTCGCGGCATCCGGTACCCGCATCGTCAAGGTGATGCTGCACATCTCGTCGGAGGAGCAGAAGGAGCGCCTGATGGAGCGCCTCGAGCGCCCGGACAAATACTGGAAGTACAACCCGGGCGACGTCGACGAGCGCCTCCGCTGGCCCGACTACATGGCGGCCTATCAGACGGTGTTCGATCGCACGTCGACCGAGGTCGCTCCGTGGCACGTCGTGCCGGCGAACAGCAAGTGGTATGCCCGGTTGGCTGTGCAGGAACTGCTGCTGGCCGCGCTGGAGGACATCGACCCGCAATGGCCGACCGCCGACTTCGACATCGAGGCGGAGAAGAAGCGCCTCGCGGCAAGCTGACCTCGTGCGGGACGAAGCCTCGCGGCAAGCTGACCTCGTGCGGGTCGTTGAGCGAGCGCAGCGAGACGAAACGGGTTGAGCGAGCGCAGCGAGACGAAGCCTCACGGCAAGCTGACTCAGGCCAGGGCGTCGACCAAGGGCCGGAACTTCACCCTGGTCTCGAGCAGCTCCGTCTCGGGGTCGCTCGCGGCCACGATGCCCGCACCAGCGTAGGCCGTGACGCCGAGAGTCTCGCCCTCGTCCGTACCGCGCAGGGATCCGACTTCGAACTGCGCGCAGCGCAGCGCGATCGCCCACTCGCCGTTGCCGTTGCCGTCGACCCAGCCCACAGGGCCCGCGTAGCGACCGCGGTCGAAGGGCTCGAGTTCGCGGATCGCGGCGATCGCAGCCTTCGTCGGGGTGCCGGCGACAGCGGCTGTCGGGTGCAGCGCCCCGACCAGGTCGAGTGCGGATGCGCCGTCGGACAGCTCGCCCTCCACATCGGTGGCGAGATGGAAGAGGTTCGGCAGCTTCAGCAGGAACGGCTGCTCGCTCGACGCCAGCGCCCTCGTGTGCGGGCGCAGCGAGACCAGCACGCTCTGCACCGCGTACTCGTGCTCGTCGATGTCTTTCACGCTGGACGACAGCGATGCGGACACGGCATTGTCCTCGTCGGCATCCGCTCCACGGCCGATCGTCCCGGCCAAGACGCGCGCGGTCACCGTGCCACCTTGCACGGTGACGAGAGTCTCGGGGCTCGCGCCGATCAGACCGTCGACGGCGAACGTCCACGTGTCGGGGTACCCCGCCGACAGCTCTCTCACGAGCCGGCGCAGGTCGCTGCCGCCTGGCACCGTCCCCGCGAGATCGCGCGCGAGCACGACCTTGCTGATCTCGCCAGCGCCGATCAGGCCGAGCGCGGCGCGGATGGACGCCTGATAGCCGTTCGGAGTCTGCTGCCCGGGGCCGAGAGTGCCCGCCCAGTGCGGTCCGTAGGGACGACGCTCGAGCGTGGCATCCGGCCGATCCTGCGGCAGATCGTCGCCCGCGGGCGCGATGCGCGTGATCCATCCTCGGCCCTTGCGCTTGCCGAGGATGACGGAGGGGACGATGAGGACGCTTTCGGAGGCGGAGTCCTCATCGAAGGTCAGCGCACCGAAGCCGACCAGCCCGGTACCGGGGAGGCTCATCGGGTCGTCGATCTCCGCCGCGGCAGCCAGATCGCGCCAGGCGTCGGCCATCATCGCCGAACGCATGGATGCCGTTCCCGCCGGGATGCGGATGAAGGTCGGCATCGCGTCGCCGGCGGCGACGATGCCGTCGCCGCGACGGAGCCAGGCCAGGGGAGCAGAGGGGTGGGCATACGCCAGAAGGTCTTCCACCGGATCGATCTCACGGGTCTGCACGACCAGGCTTCTGCTCACCGTTCCAGAATAGTTGTCCGATCCGGTGCATAGAGTGAACGCATGAGAAGCCCTATGTCAAGCCGCCTCGGTTTTCGGGTCGAGGTAGGCCTGAAGTGCGCGGTGTTTGGTGGGGTCGTAGGGGACGTTGTCTTGCCAGCAGTGCCAGATGATGGTGAGCCATGCGCGGGCCAGTATGCGGACGGCGTGGGGGTGGTCGTGGCCTCGGTCACGGGCTCGTTGGTAGAGGTGCGCGGCCCAGGGGTTGGCTTTGACGCTGTCGGCGGCGAAGTCGGTGACGGCGTCTCTGAGTTGTTTGTCGCAGGACCAGCGGAAGCCGACAACGCGGATCTTCCCGGATTGTCGGGTGGATGGTGCGGCACCGGCGAGGCAGATCAACGACTCCGGGGTGGGGAACCGGGACCGGCAGTCGCCGATCTCGGCGAGCAGGCGGGCGGCGCGAATGCGCCCGGCTCGGGGCAGGCTGGTGAAGATGTGTGCGTCGGTGTGGATGCTCAGTTGCCTGTCGATGTGCTTTTCCAGGGTGCGGGTCTGGTCTTGCAGGGTTCGCAAGACCTTGACGTAGCTGGCGGTGATAGCGGCCAGAGCGGTGGCGAACTCGCCGATGGGGCCACGCGGTGCGGTAAGGGTCTTCGCGTGCAGCACGGTGGGATTGGTGCGTCCGGAGTATCCCTGCTTACGCAGCCAGGAACCGAGCCTGGTGGGGGTGAGCCAGTCGAGCTTGTCCTGGGAGTCGAAACGTTCCAGGAACGCCAGAGCGATGTTCGAGTCGATGTCTTTGAACAAGCCGACGGCGGCGGGCAGGGCGTTGCGCAGGTGCGCGCGCAGCTGGTTGCCGACCGCGATGCGGTGGGCGACGAGGTCCTTGCGGGCACGGCAGGCCCGACGCAACGCGGTCGTGTCGTCGCGGTCGGGAATCAGCGGGCGCAGTCGGGCCCGATCGGTGCGGAGTGTGTCGGCGAGCACGTAAGCGTCGAACCGGTCGTCCTTGTTGCCGGCGGATCCGTAGCGGCGGCGGAGGTTTTTGACTTGGTTCGGGCTGACTACGACCACGGTGATGCCCGCGTCCAACAGCGCGTCGATGACGGGCCCGTCGGGGCGTTCGATTGCTACCTCGGCGGCGTTGTTGCGGGCCAGGAAGGCCAGCAGGCTATGCAGTCCGTCTGTGGTGTGTTCGATCATGCATCGGTCGAGCTCTCGGCCACGGTGATCGACGATGCTAACGGCGTGATCGTCGCGGGCCCAGTCCAGACCCGCGGTGACGTCGCCGGGCGGGTCGTCGGGCAGGGACAGGGTTTGTTCATTGTCGGGTGTGTTGGCAGACTTCATGTCAGCCTCCTTGCTGCTAAGCCCAGTGGGGAGGCGCCCTCGTCTCACGGTGCCATGGGAGCCGGGACGTGTCTGCCGGTTCGCTCACTGATCGGCGCTCGCTCCCGGTCATCCCGGGTTTGGCGCTCAGCCCTATCGACGGTCCACACGTCCCGGGCAGCCACCAGACCTCGCAGATCTCATGCTGGACATCAACAGTGTCGAGCGAGCCGGGCGATGGCCCGGCGGCACCCGGGGTGCATCAGCGCCCTATCGGAGAACGCTGACACAAGAAAGGTAGTCCAGTGAGCGCGCGACCCGAACCCGGTGCCGAGATGATCTTCCAATGGCGCAAGTGGGACGGTCAGACGCACTGGCGGCACGAGTGCGTGTATCTGGGAGCAGATGATCGGGGTGACTGGATCGGCCAGCCGATCGGATGGCACAGCATCCGCCCCGGTGCGCAGTTCCATGCCGAAGCGCCGAACGTCACCCTCGTCCCGGCATCGGGCGACTTCGCTCTCACCGTGAACCGCGACCACCCCTTCGGCATGCGCGTCTACATCGACCTGGGCTGGGACATCCACTGGTCGAACGATCCGCTGCTCGCCACCGGCATAGACATGGATCTCGATGTCATCCGCCTCGAGCGGGATCGGGACCCTGCCGAAGGTCCGAGCGGCACATGGGTCGACGACCGGGACGAATGGGCCGAGCACAGCATCCGATACGGCTATCCGGCCGACGTCATGGCGCACCTCGAAGAACTCACCCTCGACCTCGAGGCGCGGGTGCGGGCACAGGTCGCCCCATTCGACGACGCGACTGCCGACGTATGGCTCGACCGCCTGGAAGCACTGCACCTCGACCGACCTAGACTGGACAAGTGACTCAGTCCAAGCGCGCCGACCTCGGCAAGGATCCCCAGCGCGTCAGCGGCATGTTCGACCAGGTCGCCGCAGGCTACGACCGCACGAACACCGTGATGACGTTCGGCAACGACGCGTTCTGGCGCGCGGCGACGACCCGGGCGGTCGCTCCGAAGCGCGGCGAGCGGATCCTCGATCTCGCCGCAGGTACGGCATCCTCATCCGCATCCCTCGCGATGAGCGGAGCCGACGTCGTCGCCGCAGACTTCTCGCCCGGCATGCTGGCCGAGGGGAAGCGTCGCCACGGCCATCTGCCGAATCTGTCGTTCGTCGAGGCCGACGCCATGAATCTGCCGTTCGCCGACGACGAGTTCGACGCCGTGACCATGTCGTACGGACTGCGCAATGTGCAGCAGCCGAAGAAGGCGCTCGCCGAACTGCTGCGCGTCACGAAGCCCGGTGGACGCCTCGTCATCAACGAGTTCTCGACGCCTCCGGGCAAGGCGTTCCGTGGCCTCTACCGCTTCTACAACGCGCAGGTGCTGCCAAGGGTCGCTCGAGTGGCCGGCACGAATGCAGATGCGTACGACTACCTGAACGAGTCGATCATGCACTGGCCGGACCAGAAGCAGCTTTCGGCCTGGATTCGGGAGGCCGGTTGGACGAACGTCGCCTACCGCAACCTCTCGTTCGGCATCGTCGCGCTGCACCGTGCGAGAAAGCCGGCGACCACGCAGGCGAAGGCCCCCGGATCGACCAAGACCTCCAAGCCGAAGAAGGCGTGAGCCCCAGGTAGGGTGGAACCGTGACTTCGAGCCCTGCCGCCCCGGGTTCGCGACTCGCGAGCCGTCTCGGCTTCAGCGACCGCGTATTCATCGGTCGCGCCGCCCGCCGTGTGGCCGACCAGATCGAACTGGGGCTCGACCTCGTCGAGAACGGCCTTGCCGAAGACCTGCGCGTAGCCGACTCCGTGGCGGATGCCGCGAGCCGGTACCTCTACGAAGCGGGAGGCAAGCGCATCCGTCCGGTGCTCACGCTGCTCACCGCGCAGCTGGGCGAAGGCAACATCCCCGCCGTGATCGACATCGCCAAGGCGCTGGAGATGACGCACCTCGGCTCGCTCTACCACGACGATGTCATGGATGGTGCCGACCGCCGACGCGGAGTCCCGGCGGCCCATGCGGTGTGGGGCAACAGCGTCGCCATCCTCACCGGTGACATCCTGTTCTCGCGTGCGAGTCAGCTGATGTCGCGCTATGGCGATCGTGCGATCCGTCTGCAGGCCGACACGTTCGAGCGCCTCGTGATGGGGCAGCTCCACGAGACCGTCGGCGCACAGCCGGGCGATGACCCGATCGAGTTCTACATCCAGGTGCTCGCCGACAAGACCGGTTCCCTGATCGCCGCGGCCACCCAGGGCGGGGCGATCTTCTCGAACGCTCCGGCCGAGTTCGTGGAGCCCTTGCGCCTCTACGGCGAGAAGGTCGGCGTCGCCTTCCAGTTGCTGGACGACGTGATCGATCTGTCAGCCAAGCCGGAGGAGACCGGAAAGGTCCCCGGTACCGACCTTCGCGCCGGAGTGCCGACCATGCCGTACCTGCTGCTCAAGGCCGAGACGGATGCCGCATCCGCTGCCCTCGCGGTGCAGATCGACGAGGGCGTCGCCCTCATCGCCGACGGTGCCGACCCCGCGATCCTCGACCAGCCGTTGGCAGAGCTCCGCGACCACGCCGTGACGCAGAAGACTCTCGAGCTCGCGCGCACCTGGACGCGCGACGCCATCGACGCACTGGCACCGCTGCCCAAGGGCACGGTGCGCGAAGCGCTGACCCGCTTCGCAGAATCACTCGCTGACCGCAGCAGCTGATCGTGAATCGATCGCCGCAGCATCCGAAAGGACACTCATGACCAAGCTTCGCCTGGCCATCGTCGGGGCGGGCCCCGCAGGCATCTACGCCGCCGACATCCTGCTGAAGACCGAGCGCTCCTTCGACGTGTCGATCGACCTGTTCGAGCGGCTGCCTGCGCCCTACGGTCTCGTCCGTTACGGCGTCGCCCCCGACCACCCGCGCATCAAGGGCGTCATCAACGCCCTCCGCGACGTGCTCGATCGCGGCGACATCCGTATCTTCGGCAACGTGCACTTCGGTGAGGACATCACCCTCGCCGACCTCAAGAAGCACTACAACGCGGTGATCTTCGCCACCGGCGCCATCCGCGACACGAAGCTCGACATCCCGGGGATCGACGCCCGAGGATCGTTCGGAGCCGCCGACTTCGTGAGCTGGTTCGACGGCCACCCCGACGTGCCGCGCGATTGGACGCTGGATGCCGAATCCGTCGCCGTCCTCGGCAACGGCAACGTCGCACTCGACGTCGCCCGCATCCTCGCCAAGCATGCGGAGGACCTGCTCCCGACTGAGATCTCCGACAACGTCCACGCCGGGCTCGAGGCCTCGAACGTCACCGACGTGCACGTGTTCGGCCGCCGCGGACCGGCGCAGGTGAAGTTCACACCCCTCGAGCTGCGCGAACTCGGCGAATTGCGCGACGTCGACACGGTCGTCTACGACGAGGACTTCGATTACGACGAGGCGTCGCTCGCGGCGATCTCCAGCAACAAGCAGGTCAAGGTCATCGATCGGGTGCTGCAGCAGTGGCGCACGCGTCCGTCCGTGAACAATTATTCTTCGAACCCTGAGCCTGTCGAAGGGCGAGCATCCCGCCGCCTGCATCTGCACTTCTGGGCCAAGCCCGTCGAGATCAGGACGGATGCCGAGGGCAAGGTCGCAGCGATCGTCTACGAGCGCACCGAGCCGGACGGCTCCGGCGGGCTGCGAAGCACCGGCGAACTGCGCGAGATCGCGATCGGCCAGCTCTATCGTGCGGTCGGCTACTTCGGCTCCCCGCTCAAGGACGTGCCGTTCGACAAGCGCCACGGCGTCATCCCGAACCACGAGGGTCAGGTGCTCGCGAAGGACTCGAACCAGCGGGTGCCCGGCGTGTACGCCACCGGCTGGATCAAGCGCGGACCGGTGGGGCTCATCGGCCACACCAAATCCGACGCCATGGAGACCGTGCAGCACCTCGTCAACGACCAGGGTGCGTGGTGGCAGCCGGAGGACCCGTCAGAGGCGGCGATCCCCGCACTGCTCGAGTCACGCGGCGTCAAGTGGACGGACCTCGAGGGCTGGCATCGACTCGACCAGTACGAGGTCGCCCTCGGCGCGCCGCACGAGCGTGCGCGTGTGAAGGTCGTTCCGCGCGACGAGATGGTGCGGATCTCGCGCGGCGAGTGAGGCTCTCTGCGCCCCACGGCGCCGAGGTCGTCACGAGCCACTGAGTATGGTGGCTTGCATGACCGAATGGGTGCCGGACGTGCTGGGCGACGAGTTCGCGCAGCGCACGCTTCCGCTCGGCGACGATGACGAGGGTGCTGTCGTCGCGACCCTCGTGCGAGCGCTGCCGACCGCCAACGACGCGCATCGGATGGGGCGATGGGAGCGGGCGGTGCGCAGTCTTCGCGGCCTGCCCGCACCGGCCGAAGCCGCGCCCCTGCTCGACGGCGTCGATGTGCTGTACGTGCACGGGTGGTCGGACTACTTCTTCCAGAAGCGTCTGGCACGTTTCTGGACGTCACGCGGCGCGCGGTTCTTCGCGCTCGATCTGCGCAAGTACGGTCGCAGCCTCCGCGACGGCCAGACGCCCGGATACATCGCCGACCTCGCGACCTACGATGAGGACATCGCCGCGGCGCTCGAGGTGATCGCGCAGGATGCGGATACCTCGCGCGGTCCGCGTCGTCTGGTGCTCATGGGCCACTCGACGGGCGGGCTCGTGCTGAGCCTGTGGGCATCTCGGCATCCGGATGCCGCATCCGCCGTCATCCTGAACTCGCCGTGGCTGGAGTTCCAGCTCGCTCCGCTGCGCGCCGCGCTCGCACCGGTGGTCGAGCTGCAGGCGCGGTTGCGGCCCCTCGACGTCGCGCCGCAGATCGATCTGGGCTTCTACGCCAGGGCGCAGGCTGAGTCCGCGGATCCGGATGATGCGTTCGAGACGAATCCGGCCTGGCGGCCGGTGCCTTCGATGCCGGTGCACGCCGGCTGGCTGCACGCGATCCTGCGGGGTCACCGCGCGGTCGGCGACGGCCTCTCGATCCAGTCGCCGGTGTGCGTGCTGCTCTCGGCGCGCTCGGTGATGCCGTCCCGCTGGTCGGAGGAGCTCACCTCGGCCGACTCGGTGCTGGTCGTCGACGACATCGCCCGGCGAGCTCTCAGACTCGGCTCATCGGTGACCATCGAACGCATCGACGGCGCTCTTCATGACGTGTTCCTCTCGCGCAAGGCTGCGCGAGACGATGCCTACGCGCGGCTGGAGCGCTGGGTCACCGGCTGGGTGCACTCGCGGGATCATCCAGCGGGCGGCGCCGTCGCCGGTGGAGCGGCCGGGTTGCTGGACGGCACGGCCGCCGCGCCGTAGAGCGTGGCGATGATCGTCTTGGCCACCACGACCGCTGCCGTCTCGCCGTCGACCGGAGATGCGGAGAGATTGGCCGCCACGATGATGGTGTCCTCAGTGTTCGTGTTGTAGACCATGAACGACGAGTAGCCGGGCAGCTGTCCGTCGTGCCCGAGGATTCCGGGAGCGAACTGCGCGATCCCCCATCCGTAGCCCACGCCGTCGGGCTGTCCGGCGACGGTCGGCTGCACGCTCGCCAGGCGGAGCTTCTGCGTCTCCGCATCGAGCAGGCCGCCGCCCACGAGCGCCTTCACGTACACGGCGAGGTCGTCGGGTGTCGAGATCGCTCCGCCGGCGGTCCACGCCCATGACGGGTTCGCATCCGTCTGGTCGAGGGGAGCGAGGGTGCCGTCCAGCGCGGCCGGGAGCTGGGCCGCAGGCACTGCATACGAATCGATGGTCTCCGCGTTGGTGCCGAACTGGTAGCCCTGCGCGTGCGGTGAAGGGATGCTCGAGTCCGACGGCTCGGGCAGCAGGGTGCGCGTCATTCCCAGCGGTTCGAAGATCCGCTGTCGGAAGGCGTCCGATGCCGACATCTCGGTCAGCTCCTCGATCACCAGTCCGAGCAGCACGATGTTCGTGTTGCTGTAGTCGTACTGCGCACCCGGTGCGAAGTTCGCGGGATGCGCGAACGCGATCGAGAGCAGCTCATCCGGCGTCCAGGCCTTCTGCGGCTCCCGGTCGAGTGCCGCGTTGAAGCCAGGATCGAACGAGTAGCTGTACAGCCCGCTGCGCATCTCCGACAACTGGGCGATCGTGATGTCCTCGCCGCCGGGGACGTCCGGTCGGAAGTCCGATATCGGGTCGTCGAGGGCGAGCAGGCCCTCCTCGACCAGCTGCAGGATGACGGTCGACGTCATGGTCTTCGTGTTGCTGCCGATGCGGAACGCGTCATCCAGTGACATCGGCACGTCGCTTCCGAGTTCAGCGGTGCCGAAGGTCGCAGTCCAGTCGCCCTTCTCGGGCGACAGGATCTTCACGACGACCCCGGGGATCGCGTTCTGCGTCATGACCTCGGGGATCTGCGACTCCAGCGCCGCGGCGTACGACGGATCCGCGGCAGGAGTGGCGACGGAGGAGGGGGTCGGAGCGCTCGAGGCGCCGGACGAGCATCCGCTCACGAGAAGAACGGCGCTGAGCGCTGTCGCCGCCCACGTGGTCGTCTTCGTTCTGTTCTTCGTCTTCATTGCTGCGCTCCTGGGTCTCATGGCGTTCACGGCCCGGTCGTGGGTGCGGGTGGGGGATTCTCCGGGACGATCTGCGCCGCGAGCTCGGTCGCGAAGTCGGCCGCGAAGTTCTTCAGGTTGCCGCCCCACTCGTCATCCGTGTAGGTCTGGGCACCCGGAACGACCGAGACGGAGATCGTGACCGAGCCGATCGGCGATTCTGCTTCCGGCAGCGTCGCGACGGCGGCCTGGTAGCCGCCGAAGAGCGGGGTCTGCATGACCCAGTCGTCGCGGAGGAAGACACCGAGTCCGTACGACCACTGCGGGGTCAGCGTGTGGCATGAGCGGCAGCCGTCGAGCGGGGCGCCGAAGCCGACGAGATCGGCCCCGATCATCGACTGGTATGACTCGGCACTGAGCAGCTCACCGCGACCCACGATCGCGTCGAAGCTCTTCGTCATGTCGCCGATCGTGGTCGTTTCGATCGCGCCATGCGGGAGGGTCCACGAGGGATTCCAGTACGTCGAGTCCTCGAACTGTCCGCGCTCGGCGGTGAAGCCGTGCACGACAGGGCTCGGCACGTGCGCGGTGACGTCTGCGACAGTGCCGTCGAGCTTCAGCGGGTCGAGCACGTACTGCGCGATGAGCTCGTCGAGCGTCTTGCCGCTCTCCTTCTCGAGCACGTGGCCGAGGATGATGTATCCGGCGTGCGAATAGTCCCAGTTCTCGCCGGGGGCGAAGAGCCTCGGACTCGCGGCGCTGTAGGCGAGGAGTTCCTCTTCGCTCCAGGCGCGGAACGGATTCGCCGCCTGGGCCGTGAGGAAGTCCGCGTTCGCGACATGATCGGGGTAGCCGGAGGTCATCGAAGCCAGCATCCGCGGCGTCGCCTGGTCGGCATACGGCAGGTCGGGGAGCCAGCGCGAGATCGGCTCGTCGATGTCGATCAGGCCCGCATCGGCCATCGCGAGCATGGTGGCGGCCATGTACATGATCGCGACGGCGCCGTTGCGGAAGCGTCCGTCCTCGGTGATCGGGAATCCTGTCATCGCGTCGCCGAGCGCCACGGTCTCGATGACACGGCCGTCCACCATCACCTGGGCGACGAGCGACGTGAACCCGTGATCGTCGAACTCCTGCTGAGAGAGGTCATCGAGCAGGATGCTCGTGGCGTCGGCGAGCTCGGTCTGAGCAGTGCTCTCCACGATCGGAGCCGTCGTGCACCCGGTGACGATCAGAGTGCCGGCCAGAACGACGAGCAGTGTCGCACGTGGTGCGCGCCGACGCGAACGCGGAGCGACCGATGGCATGCGCGCAGACCTCATACTGGGGAGACTATTCGGGCGCAGGCCGGCGGAGTAGGGACCTGCGTCGCCAGTTCTCCGAACCGGCCGAGCGGAAGCCGCGTCGCATTTGCGTCTGCGCCGAGACCGCCACCATGATGAGACTGCGTCGAGCGCGAGATGCGCGCACCTTCCACGACCGGGGATCTTCAATGGGCTCAGGAACGAGTGCGCCGATACGGCGATCCTTCAGCCTGGCGCTCTTGGCGATCCTGTGCCTCGGACTGCTGCTCGTGCTCATGCTCATCGAGCTGCTGCCGTGGGGCGGTCCGTTCGCTCCGGCGCTCGCCCTCTTCCCGATCAACGTGCTGATCTATCTCGGCGCCGGCCTGCTCGCCTGGTACCGGCGACCGAGCAACAGCATGGGTGCGTTGATCCTGCTGACCGGCGTATGGGTCTTCCTCGGCGGTGCGGGGAACACCGACATCCCGTCGCTCGTCCTGCTCGGCACCATCGCCAGCAGCATGCCGCTCGCCGGATTCGTGCACCTGCTGCTGGCATTTCCCTCCGGCCGGCTGCGCGGTCGGATCTCGCGGGCGACGGTGGCAGTCGCCTACTGCACGTCTCTGCTCCTGCAGGCCCCGCGATACCTGTTCGCGCCTGATCCTGCCGCCCCTGGTATGGCCCTCGCGGATGCGCCGGAGCTCGCGAGACTCGGCGGTACCGTGCAGGAGGTCGTCGGCTTCATCGTCCTCATCAGCACGATGCTGCTGCTGGCGCGCCGGCTGAGGAATGCGTCGAAAGCCGAACGACGCGTTCTCGTGCCGCTGTACGGCTACGGGATCGCCGCCGTCGTCGTGCTGCTGTTCGCGTCGCGCATCCTGCGCCCGGTCTTCGCATGGGCGCCGCCGGACGTCGCCGCTCTGCAGCTGCTGATGTTCTGCGGCGTTCCCATCGCATTCGCACTCGGTATCCTGCGAGGAGGTGTGGCGAGAACAGCTGAGCTCGAAGAGCTCGGAGTCTGGCTGGGTGAGGCCGGCACCAAGCCGGCGATCGGCGCGGCGCTCTCCCGCGCGCTCGGCGACCCTGCGCTCGAGGTCTGGTTCTGGGTCCCCGGACGCGACGGCTATGTCGATGTCGACGGCGTCGAGGTGACAGTGGCGCGCGAGGCGCGCCACGAGGTCGAGCCAGTCGAACTGGACGGGCGCCGGATCGGTGCGATCTCGTACGACACCGCGCTCATGGCCGAGCCCGACCTGGTCCGCACCGCCGGCCGGGTCGTGGCCATCGCGCTCGATCGTGAGCGGCTGATCGCCGAGCTCCTCGCCAGCCGTCGCGCACTGCAGTCCTCGCGCGAGCGCCTCGTCGAGGTCGCCGACCGGGAACGTCGTCGCATCGCACAGGATCTGCATGACGGACTCCAGGTACAACTCGTCCTCCTCGCGCTCGAGGCGCAGCAGATCGCCAACGCGGGCGACGGCGGGACAGCGGTGCGCGAGCGAGCCACCGAGTTGCGCAGGGGCATCGATGCGGCAGCGGCGGGGCTTCGTGAGGTGGTGCACTCGGTCATGCCTGCCGCGCTGACCCAGCGCGGGCTGTCGGCGGCGGCCGAAGACCTCGTGGATCGGATGCCGGTGCCGACGACGTTGACACTCGGCGTCGTCGATCACGAATGCCCGCCGGTGGTCGAGAGCACTGCGTATTTCGTGGTGGCGGAAGCGCTGGCGAACGCGGTGAAGCACTCGCGAGCGAGCGCCATCGCCGTGCACCTGAGCCGAAGAGGCGATGTCCTGGACGTCGAGGTGCACGACGATGGCGACGGAGGCGCACGAGCCGGGCGGGGCTCCGGCCTCACCGGTATGGTCGAGCGCGTCGAAGCCATGGGCGGCGAGGTGCACATCGAGAGCGCAAGAGGCAACGGTACGACCATTCGAGCGGAGATCCCATGCGGGTTGTGATCGGGGAGGACGAGGCGCTGCTGCGGCGGGGTCTCGAATTGATGCTGGATGATGCCGGCCACGATGTGGTGGCCGTCGCAGCCGATGCCGACGAGCTCGAGAAGGTCGCCTTCATGCATCAACCGGACCTCGTCGTCACCGACATCCGAATGCCGCCGACCTTCACCGACGAGGGCCTGCTCGCGGCCCTGCGCATCCGTGCCCGGCTGCCGGGGACGGCAGTCGTCGTGCTGTCGCAGTACGTGCAGCGGCGATACGCCGTCGAGTTGATCTCCGACCAGACGGGAGGAATCGGATACCTCCTCAAACAGCGCATCGCCGACGTCGGTCAGTTCCTGGGAGACCTGCGCCGTGTCGGCGAGGGCGGAACGGCCATCGACCCGGACGTGGTGGAGGTCATGGTCTCGCGCGCTCGCCGATCGGACTCAGCGGTGAGCGCGTTGACGCCGCGGCAGCAGGAGGTGCTGGGACTGATGGCGGAGGGTCGCAGCAACGCGTCGATCGCGGCGCGGCTGTTCCTCACCGAGAAGGCCGTCGTGCAGCACGCCTCGCGCATCTACACCGCACTCTCGCTGGCGGTCGACTCCGATGCGCATCGGCGCGTGCTTGCGGTGCTGCAGTATCTGAACAGGGAATGAGTCCGGCGCGGAGGCTCTAGCGGAAGTTGATGTACTGCAGATCGACGTCGAGGTCAGAACCCTTCAGCAGCGCGATGACCGCCTGCAGATCGTCACGGCTCTTGGACTGCACACGCAGCTCATCACCCTGGATCTGACTCTTCACGCTCTTGGGGCCCTCGTCGCGGATGATCTTGCTGATCTTCTTCGCGTTCTCGGAGGAGATGCCGTCCTTGAGCGTGGAGGCGATGCGGTACTCCTTGCCGCTGGCGAACGGATCGCCCGATTCGAGGCTCTTCAGTGAGATGCCGCGCTTGATGAGCTTCGACTGGAACACATCGAGCACGGCCTTCGCCCGCTCCTCGGTGTTCGCCTTGATCAGGACGGACTCGCCGCTCCATTCGACCGAGGCGCCGGTGCCCTTGAAGTCGTAGCGCTGCTCGATCTCCTTGCGCGCCTGGTTCAGGGCGTTCTCCGCCTCCTGGTGGTCGACCTTGCTGACGATGTCGAACGATGAGTCTGCCATGGGATCAGTCTACCGATGCGGCATCTCACCGTCGATCTTGGAAGCGCTTCCACGAAGACCAGCATCGGCCCTCGAGTATCACGGCTTGATATCAGCGCACTCAGGCGTTGCATCCTTGGGGTGATTCGATGCATACTGTAAGCGCTTGCAGGTTTGCAGGCGCGAACGGCCTGCACCGGTGCATCCATCGGCAGTGCCGGTCGATCACGCACTGAGAGAGGCACACACCAATGAAGGTGAACATGAGGGGCATCGCCGCGTTCGGCGCGATTGCCGTCGTTTCGACGCTGACGCTGGCAGGTTGCGCCACCGGCGCCACTGACGACTCCGCAGACGCCGAAGGCGACGCGGGTTCGCTCGTCGTCTGGGTCGATGCCGAGCGCGTCGACGCTCTCAAGGGAGCGGCAGACGCGTACGAGGACAAGACCGGCGTCAAGGTCGAGGTCGTGGCGAAGGACGTCGACACGATCAAGGACGATTTCATCCAGCAGGTCCCGACCGGCAAGGGCCCCGACATCACGATGGGTGCGCACGACTGGCTGGGCGAGCTGTCCACCAACGGCGTCGTCGCACCGCTCGAGCTCGGCGACAGCGCCGAGGACTACCTGCCCGTCGCTCTGCAGGCCGCGACCTACGACGGCACCGTCTACATGCTTCCGTACGCGGTCGAGAACATCGCCGTGCTGCGCAACGCCGACCTGATCCCCGAGGCCGCGACCGGCTTCGACGACATGATCGCCAAGGGCCAGGCCGCCGGCCTCGCCCAGCCGTTCGTCGTCGAGCAGGGCGTCGAGGGCAACCCCTACCACCTGTACCCGTTCCAGACCGCGTTCGGCGCACCGGTGTTCGGCACAGACGACAGCGGATCGTACGACTCCACCGACTTGCAGCTCGGCAGCGACGGTGGCACCGCATTCGCCAGCTGGCTCGGCGCGCAGGGTGCCGCAGGCACGCTGAACACCGACATCGACGGCGAGATCGCGAAGCAGCAGTTCATCGACGGCAAGGCCGCATTCTGGCTGACCGGCCCGTGGAATGTCGGCGCCGCCGTCGACGCAGGCGTCAACGTCGCGATCGACCCGATCCCCAGCCCCACCGGTGAGGCGGCCTCGCCGTTCGCCGGCGTCAAGGGCTTCTTCGTGAGCAGCGAGTCCGAGAACAAGGTCGCCGCGAACGACTTCCTGGTGAACTACCTTGGCACTGAGGACGTCCAGCTCGCCCTGTTCGAGTCCGGCAACATCCTCCCCGCCCTCACCTCGGCAGCCGAGACCGCAGCAGCGGATCCGATCATCGACGGGTTCAAGACCGTCGGCGCAGACGCCGTCCCGATGCCGGCCATCCCAGCGATGGGGTCCGTCTGGGAGTTCTGGGGCGTCGCCGAGGCGGCTGCCATCAACGGTGCGGATCCTGCCGCGACGTGGCAGAAGCTCGTCGAAGACGTGACGGCAGCGATCAAGTAACACTGTTCCTTCTGCCGGGGTGAGGCGCACGCCTCACCCCGGCAGAACGACGATGGGCGAGAGATGACGGATACGACCACCACCACAGAGCCGCAGAAACCGCCGACCAGGCGGCAGCGGCAGGCGGCGAGCATCGCCGAGGCCGCTTCGCAGCGGATCGGATGGATGCTGCTGAAGATCCTGCTGCTCGCGGTCGTCGACGCCGTCGCGCTGTACGCGGCCTTCGTGCTCTTCACACACCAGGAATGGGTCGTGCTCGCCCTGGTGGTCGCGGTGGCGATCCTGGTCAACTACATCTACTTCTCGCGCAAGCGCGTCGCGGCGAAGTACCTCACACCCGGCATCATCTTCCTCATCCTCTTTCAGGTCTTCACGCTCCTCTACACGGGCTACATCGGCTTCACCAACTACGGCACCGGTCACAACGGCAGCAAGGATCAGGCGGTCTCCGCCCTCATGGCGTCCGCTCAGGAACGCGTCGAGGATTCGCCGACCTTCCCCGTCACCGTGGTCGAGCAGTTCGGCACGCTCGGGCTCCTCGTCACCGACCCCGAAGACGGCGACGTCTCGGTCGGCACGGTCGAGCAGCCGCTGCAGGAGGTCGACGGCGCCGAGATGGACGGCGACCGAGCGGTCTCGATCGAGGGCTGGGAATCGCTGAGCTTCGCACAGGTGATCGCACGCTCGAGCGAGGTCGAGAAGCTGTCTGTCGACTTCAGCGACGACCCCAACGACGGCGCGATCCGCACACCGGATGGCCAGAGCGGCTTCCTCTACGTCTCGACGCTCGAGTACGACGAACCAGCAGGAACCATGACCGACGTGCGCTCCGGCACCGTCTACAGCGACAACGGCACCGGTGCCTTCACCGCCGAGGACGGCGAGCAGCTGCTGCCCGGCTGGCAGATCACGGTCGGCTTCGACAACTTCGTGCGTGCGGTCACTGACAGCTCGATCCGCGGGCCCCTCATCTCCGTGACGATCTGGACGTTCGCGTTCGCTCTGATCTCGGTCGCGACGACGTTCTTCCTCGGCCTGCTTCTCGCCATCGTCTTCAACAACACCAGGATGCGCTTCCGCAACGGCTACCGCATCCTGCTCATCCTTCCGTACGCGTTCCCTGCATTCCTGTCGGCGCTGGTGTGGGCCGGGATGATGAACGAGAGCTTCGGCTTCCTCAACCAGGTGGTCTTCGGCGGAGCATCCATACCCTGGCTCACCGACCCCGTACTGGCGAAGGTGTCGGTGCTGATCGTGAACCTGTGGCTCGGGTTCCCGTACATGTTCCTCGTCTGCATGGGGGCGCTGCAGGGCATCCCGGAAGAGGTGAACGAAGCCGGCGTCATGGACGGCGCCAACCCATGGCAGGTCTTCCGTCAGATCAAGCTGCCGCTGCTGCTCGTGACCGTGGCGCCGCTGCTGATCTCGTCGTTCGCGTTCAACTTCAACAACTTCAACCTCATCTACATGCTCACCGGTGGTGGTCCGCGTTTCGCCGATGTGTCGATTCCGGTCGGGCACACCGACATCCTGATCTCGATGGTGTACAAGGTGGCCTTCACCGGTCAGACCCGTGACTACGGGCTCGCCTCCGCGTTCACGATCCTGATCTTCATCGTGGTCGCGGCGATCTCGATCATCAGCTTCCGCAAGACCAAGGCTCTCGAGGAGTTGAACTGAGATGACCGTCGCTCCCGCTCCGCTCACGCGCCGGCGTCGCCGCTCGTTCGGCGCATGGTTCGCCGACACCGGATGGCGCCATCTGGTCGCCGTCGTGGCCAGCCTGTTCGCGATCTTCCCGCTGCTGTACGTGCTCTCGGCCTCGCTGAACCCCCGCGGCACGCTGACCGGCTCCAACCAGCTGTTCTCCGCGATCGGCATCGACAGCTACGTGCGCATCCTCACCGACCCGCAGAACCCCTACGGGCTGTGGTTCCTGAACACGCTCGTGATCGCGCTCGTCACCGGCTTCACCACTGTGTTCATCGGCGCATGCGCGGCATATGCCTTCTCGCGCATGCGATTCGCAGGACGCCGGGTCGGCCTCGTCACGATCGTCGTGGTGCAGATGTTCCCGCAGCTTCTGGCAGTGGTCGCGATCTTCCTGCTGATGACGACGCTGGGGGACTGGTTCCCGGCGATCGGACTGAACACCCACACCGGCCTCATCCTGGTCTACCTCGGTGGTGCGCTCGGGGTGAACACGTATCTGATGTACGGCTTCTTCAACACCATCCCGAAGGAGCTCGACGAGGCTGCGCGCATCGACGGCGCCGGTCACGCGCGCATCTTCTTCACGATCATCCTCCGCCTGGTCGCGCCGATCCTCGCCGTCGTCGGACTGCTCTCATTCATCGGCACGGTCAATGAGTACGTCGTGGCGAGCGTCATCCTGATCGATCCGGAGCAGCAGACGCTCGTCGTCGGACTCACCAAGCTCGTCTCCAATCCGCGCTACGCGGACTGGTCGGCGTTCTCGGCCGGTGCCGTGATGGCTGCGATCCCGGTGATGATCCTGTTCCTGTTCCTGCAGAAGTACATCGTCGGCGGCCTGACGGCGGGCGCCACGAAGGGCTGATCGCGCGCCGAGGCCGCGCGCCGAGGCCGCGACTGCACGAGCGCCCGAGCGTGTCATCTGCGCGCACGCGCGCGGCAGTCGTAGCGTGGAGCCATGGCACGAGTGGGCGGTCGCAATCCGGTGATGAGCTGGATCGCAGGGATCTTCTGCGCCGGCGTCATCGCGGCGCTTCTCTGGCTGGCGCTCCCGATGGGGCCGATGCTCGTCGGGTACGTCGGCGACACCCTGCGCGCGGTCGCTCCCGGCGTGGGCTGAGCCGACGCCGCCGGTCACGCGACACGTCGGCACGCCTCCGCGGAGGCGGTACCGGACGGCGATAACCTCTCACTGCACATATCCGACGAGAGGCGCCCCCATGAGTGACCCCGAGGTTCCCCAGCCCGAGCGGCCGAAAGACGTCGACGACGTCGTCGACAGCGCGAACGCGGGACTTGCCGACGCCGCTGCGGCTGGCGCCGAGGTCCCTGGTGAGCGCGACTCGGCTGAGCGCGATGCCGCAGACCGGAATGCCGTCGACCCCGACCTCGCAGCCTTCGAAGAGGCCGAGAAATCTCACCCCGGAACCTTCGCGACTCCCGAGCTCAATGAGCCGTCCGAATCCTTCGACCAGCGCGCTGACCACCGCGCGGACGCCGAAGACCGCGGCGCAGGACCTGCGGCTGCGACGGGCATGTTCGCAGGAGACCGCGCGTCGACATCCGACGCCGATGCTCGACGCGAAGACTCCATCGCCGACACCGCATACCTGCCGCCGGTAGCAGACGACTCCGAGACGCGCGTCGTCCCCTCGGAGCCGACCATCGTCGCCGCGCCGGTCACACAGCAGCAGCAGCCGATCTTCGTGCAGGCACCCGAGCCGCCCCGCGACCGCGGCAACCGTGGCACGGCAGCCGGAATCGGGCTGCTCGCGACGATCGTGTTCGCGATCCTGTACCTCGCCACCGCGATCGGGCTCGGAGCACTCGCCGGCGATGTCACCGGCGAGAACATCGGCGAAGCCGCCCTCGCCCCGCTCACCACGTGGGGCTTCTGGGTTCCGGTCGTCGTGTTCTTCATCGGCTTCTGGCTGCTCGGCGCCGTCATCAACCGCGGCCGATGGGGACTCTGGGTCGTCTTCGGGATCATCGTCGGTCTGTTCGCGTACGCCGGGCACATCCTCGGCCAGCTGTTCGAGGCGCCGTTCTGGCTGATCTCGACGTCGGAGGGCAACGAGCTCGTCGGCAGCCAGCTCCTCGCACCCCTCGCGATCGCAGCATTCGTGTTCGGCCGCGAGCTCACCATCTGGTTCGGCGCTTGGGTCGCTCGCAGCGGTGCACGCAAGACCGAGCTCAACATCGAGGCTCAGCGCGAGTACGAGCGCACGCTCGAAGCCGGCCCCACACTCTCGAGGTAATCACGGAGACCACTTCGCCAGACCCCCGCAGGCCCGTGCCTGCGGGGGTCTCGGCCGTCCTGGCGACGGCGATGACGACGATCGGCTTCTTCGCGATCGCCGTCTTCGGCCTCGGGGTGCTGAGCATCGTGACGGATGCCGAGATCATCGACGTCCCCGAGGCGGGGCAGGCACCAGGCATCGTCGGCATGATCATCGCGGTCGCCGTGTTCGCCGCCGTTCTGTACCTCGCGGTACGGATCGCTCACCCGAAGTTCCGCTCCGTCTGGGCGATCTCGGTCGCCACGGCGTTCGCGCATCTGATCGCAGCGGGAGTCGGCGCCCTGGTCGTGACCGGCGACTTCGTGAACGCGCTCGCGGTGATGGGCGCGCTGATCACCGGCGGCGCGAGTCTCGTGATCCTCGTGACCGCGGCGATCGCCGGCTGGGCCGGTGTCGCGTTGCGGCGCACACGCGCGAAGCGCCCGCGGTGGCCGTGGGAACGCGACGATCTCGATGAGAACTGATCGGCAGACGCGATTATCGTGCGGATGACCCTATTCTGGAAAACGTGCAGCGGTCGCTAGAGACGCAGGTCGACCAGGCCGTCGAGGCCTGGCTGCGCTGGGTGCCGCGTTGGGAGCCCGCCACGCATCGCGGGCGCATAGCACCGTGCCGGCGGTGTCTCGGCTCGCCCATCCTCTCTGCCGCCGGCATCGGCGCGAACGTGCCGCACGGTGTGCAGCACGGCCTCTCCACCCGCATCAAGACGATCGTGGATCACGCGGTCGCCGAGTACACTGCGCGCAATCTTCCGATGCTTCAGCAGGAGCTCGATCAGCAGGCTGCGCGCAATCGCGCGCGCAGCTATCGTCCGTCCGAAGACCTCGAGCCGGAGTTCGAGGGGCTGCCGCTCGACCCTGATCCGGTGCCTGGCGCGCCTTTCCTGTTCACGATCGCCGGCCTCGCCGATGAGGAGAGCGTCGAATTGCCGCCGCTGCCTCCGCTGACCGAGGAGGCGAAAGCAGCACTGCGCCAGGAGGTCGCCCTCGCCGACGAGTACGCGAACATGGTCGGCCGTGAGATCTGCGGCATCCTGCTGCGGCACCGCCTCAACGTGCAGGCCGCGATCTCGCAGCACGTCGAACCGCAGATCGAAGCGCTGCTGGAGGAGCTGACGTCTTCGCTGGACTCGCCCTTCGACCCCGAATCCCCGTAGTCCCACCCCTCAGCCCGGCGAGACCGCGTCTGCGGCATGAGACCGAGGCCCGCACGGTCGGTCTCATGCCGCAACGTCGGTCTCGCGCCGCACGCTCGGCACCCGTGCGTTCGCTGTGAGAGCGACGCGGCCCGCTTGATCGGCGAATCGCGGGTAGGCTATCGTTTTTCGATAGATACCGGCCGCTTATCGATAGGCAGACTGATGCAACCACGTGTGACCGCAGTGCTCAAGACCCTGATCGCCGTGATGCTCGCGCTCCTCGTGGCCGCCCAGGTGTGGATGATCCCAGGTCTGGCTGCTGCCACGGCCGACAGGTTCCCCGAGTTCGCGCAGCTCAAGGTTCCCGGAATCATCGCCGCGGTGGTGTTCCTCGTGTGCGTGGAGGTGGTGCTCATCTGCATCTGGCGGCTTTTGTCGCTCGTGCGAACCGAGCGCATCTTCAGTTCGAAGGCGTTCATCTACGTCGACGTGATCATCGGCACGATGGTCGCAGCGAGTCTGATCATCGTCGTCTCGAACGTGATCATCATGGCTGCCAGAGCCGGGTCCCCGTCGATTCTGCTCGTCTCGATCCTCGGCATCGTCGTCGGCATCGCGCTGGCTCTCCTCGTCGTCGTGATGCGCGGTCTGCTGCGCAAGGCGCTCGAGCTCGAGCAGGACATGTCCGAGGTCGTCTGATGCCCATCGTGATCGACCTCGACGTGCAGCTCGCACGCAAGAAGATGAGCGTGCAGGAGTTCGCGGATGCGATCGGCATCACCCCCGCGAACGTCGCAGTGCTCAAGAACGGGCGGGCCAAGGCCGTGCGATTCACGACGCTCGACGCCATCTGCCAGGTGCTGGAATGCCAGCCGGGCGACATCCTGCGGTGGATCCCCGGCACGGATGCTGATGCTTCAGCCGGAGCGGGGGAGTGATGGACACCACGACGAAGGCGATCAGCTGGGGCGAGAGTGTGGCCAGGCATCTGCTCGATGCCACCGTCTGTCCGGTCTGCGGCCTGGACGGGCTCGCCGCCGGATGCTGCATCCGCTGCGGCACGGATCTTCGCGGGGCGTACGGAGCGGAGCTGTGGGAGGCATCGACCTCCGCGGCCGCCGCGCTGCGGGCACGCGAGGCGGTGCTGAGCCGCGCACCGCAGTCATCAGCGACCCCTGACGACACCGCCGCACCGGCATCCGCATCCCCTGACGCGGCCGCGTCGGCATCCGCATCCCCTGACGACACCGCCACACCGGCATCCGCATCCCCTGACGCGGCCGCGTCGGCACTCACGACGACTCCCGCTCCGCCGAGCGCACCTCCCGGCACGCGCGCGTTCCCCCAACCCCGGCTGCCGCGCTCCAGCGCCACCGTCCAGTCGGTGCTCGCGATCGCCGGGGCGGGGCTCTTCGCGATCGCCGCCCTCATCTTCACCTTCCTGAACCCTGACCTCTCCGACCGCGGAATCCGCAGCGTCGTCGTGGGATTGGTGACCCTTGTCTTCCTCGGCGGCGCCTACATGCTCGCCCGTCGCGGCCTGCAGTTCTCCGCCGAGGCCGTCGGCGGCCTCGGCCTCGTGTTCGTGAGCCTCGATGTCTACGCCTTCGCGCAACTCGGCCGCGGCGACGCTGTCACCTGGCTGCTCGCCGCTCTCGCCACGGCAGTCGCCGGGGCCGTGATGCTCATCGCAGGCCGTCTCTCGCAGGTCCGCGTGTGGCAATGGGCCGCCATGCTGGCCGTCGCGACCGTGCCTGCAATGCTCGGCTACGCCGCCTCGTCGAGCTATGTCGCAGCTCTCGGGCACCTCGGTTCGGCTTTCCTCGCGACAGCGCTGATCGCTGCGACGGCGCTGATCGCTGCGTCTACGCGGATCGCTGCGTCTACGAGGACCGCTGCGTCTACGAGGATCGCGAAGCGCTCGCTCGCGGTGTTCCAGGTGATCGCCGTGCTGAGCGCCGTGCCGCTGTCGGTGTTCGGCGCCCTCTCTTTCGGCGTCACCGTCGTGGCGATGCTGGGCCTCAGCGCGGTGTTCGCGCTCATCGCGCTGCACGCCGTCCTGGCGGCGCGTCAGCTGCTGGGGCATTGGTGGAGCTTCGTCGCCGGCGGCTCGGCGACGTCGGCTCTCGTGCTCGCCACCACGTCGCCCGTGGCGCATTCGGCCGGGCAGTGGCTGCCGGCGGTGCTGCCGACCGCGGCGGCGTTCGCAATCGCCCTGATCGCGGTGACACCTGGGATGCGCACGCTCGTCCGCTCGATGCTCGCGACGGGCGGGATCGTCGTGGTCGGAATGCTCGGGGTGATCCCGGTGCTGTACGCCGCCGCGACTGCCATCGAGGCACTCGGCGCCGTCGTCCGCGGTGCCGTGGCCAGCGGCGACGGCGGTGCCGTGCTCGCCGAACCGTCAGACTGGGCGCCGCTGCTCGGCATGGCGGGGATCGCTGCGGGGCTCGCCCTGTTCGGCGGTCTCGTCCGCGACCGCGACACCCGCCACGCGCGGCGGATCCACGTATCCGACGACATCCGCCGGCCCGGCGGCGAGCGTGAGCCCCATCAGTCCCTGCGCGGCTTCGCGGCCGGCACGGACGTCGTCGCGATCGGCGCAGCGGTACTGACCGTTCTCACCCTCGCGTGCAGCGATCTCCTGCCTCTCGTCGCCCGCCTCGTGATCGTGCTGGGTGCCGCCGCCATCACGGCGGTCGCACTGAGCAGGACCAATGGCACGGTGAACCACCCGCTCACGCCCCATCGCGTCGTCCTGCTCATCGGGATCCACGCCGCCGTCGCGGTCGGCATCCTCATCTCCTGGATCGATCCGCAGACCGTGCCGCTCGCCGGCATCGGTGCGATCGCCGTGCTGGCGCTGGCGAGCAGGACTCTGCCACACGGCATCCGATTCCTGCACGTCGGAGCCGGCTTCGCGTACGCGCTCGTGTGCCTCGCCCAGGCGCTGGCGCAGACCGACCTCGGCAGCATCGCCGTGCTGTGCCTGGTGACGACCGCGGGCCTGGTCGGAGCGATCGTCGTGACATTCCTGCCGCGGGTGCGCGCCCGCGACTGGTACGCCGTTCTCGTCGTCACGTCGGTGCCGTTCGCCGCAGGCATCGTGCAGGTGATCTTCGAGCGCAGCGGCTGGACCGCTCTTTCGACCGCGCTGATGTTCGCGCTCGCCCTGTCGCTCGTGCTCACCAGACGTCCGGGGCTCAACATCGTGCTGCGCACTCTCGCGAGCGGGATGCTGGTGCCCACCGTCGCGGTCGTCGTCGTGTGCCTCGGAGCCCAGGTGCTCGCGGTCAGTGCGTCCCCGGTCACGCTTCCGGTCATCGCCGCGATCGTGGCGCTGGTGCTGCCGAGCACGACGCTGATCCGTGACGCGCTGCGTCACAACGGCCTGCCGGCGGATGCCTCGGCCGCCGCCCGCGTGGCGATCGAGGCATCCGCGCTGCTGACCGGAGCGATCGCCACCGTTCTCGCCCTCGCAAGGGAGGCAGCAGGGCTCGGCACCACGTTCCTCGTCCTCATGATCCTCGGCGTCGGCGCGGCGGCGAGTGCCGTGTTCACTCGGCGCCGCTATGCATGGTGGGTGGCCGGTGCGGCATTCACCGGGGCGCTGTGGTGCATCTGGACCATGAACGGCGTCGATCTGCTCGAGGCGTATCTGCTGCCGCCCGCGCTCGGCGCGGCGACGATCGCCGCCGTGCTCAGTGCGAGGGGGATCGACGTGCGCGGTCTGTACGCAGCGGGACTCGGTCTCGCCGTGCTGCCGAGCCTCGCACTGCTCGTCCTCGTAGAACCGGATGCGCGCACGGCGGTCGAAGTGCCGTGGCGGGCATTCGCGCTGCTCGCGGGGGGAACCGTGCTGCTCGGGATCGGGACGTGGTGCGGGCGCCTGGGTCGCCGCGCCCGCACCGCGCGCGTGCGCACGCTCGTCCCCGCGACGTTCGCCGCAGCGGGCGTCGCGGCGATCGCAGGTCCGGTGCAGGGCATCAGGATGGGCCTCGGCGCCGATCTGGGGACGCTGCACGGAGCAGCCCTCTTCGCCGCCTGCTTCGCGGTCGCCGCGGTGGCCGCCATCATCCTCGTGTGCGCTGGGCGCGGCATCCGCGCGTCGGTGCGTGCGGATTCGCCGCTGCGCACCTCCCGCTGGGTGTTCGCACCGGCGGTCCTCTCGCTCGCCGCCGGCACGTGGTGCGCGATCGAGCGCGACTGGGGTTCGATCTGGTCGATGTGGGCGCTCATGATCGGTCTCCTCGCCCTCATGCTCGCCGCGGCAGTCCGCGCGGAGCGCACGGCGCTGCCACCGGTGTGGTTCCTGTTCGCGATCGCATTCGTCACCGCCGTGGTCGCGTGGAGCCCACGCGACCTGCGGGTGGAGTGGTTCTCGCTGCCGCTGGGCGCGTTCCTGCTGCTCGCCGGCATCCATGCGCTGCGGCGCGGTCGAGACAGCACACGGGGAGGGCTCAACGCCTGGCCGGCCGGGCGGAGCGGTTCCTGGTCGCTGCTCGCGCCGGGGATCATCACGATGATGAGCGCGTCGATCGTCGCGACGTTCACCGACCCTCTGACCTGGCGGGCGATCCTCGTCATGGTGCTCGCGCTCGCCGCGATCATGGTCGGCGCCGGACGGCGACTCGCGGCCCCGTTCATCCTCGGCATGATCGTGCTGCCGATCGAGAACGTGTTCGTCTTCTCCGTGCAGATCGGTCGGGGCATAGAATCGATGCCGTGGTGGATCACGCTCGCCGTGATCGGCAGCGTGCTGCTCATCATCGCCGTCACCTACGAACGGCGAGGCGGAGATGCGGACACGGTGGTCGCGCGGATCCGAGATCTGCGGTGACGTTGCGGCATTTGACCGCGTACGTTACGCGGCATTACACTTGATCAGGTGTGTGCACGTCTCGGCGTGCCTGCACACGGGCGCCGGTCCATACCGGTCTGCCCCCACGGCATACCCATCACACCAAAAGCACGCCTGATCCGGCGTGCCGGTGGGTCATGATGTGAAACCCATCACGCTGTCACCGTGCAGCATTATGAGGAGAGAACGTGCCAACCATTCAGCAGTTGGTTCGCAAGGGTCGCTCGCCCAAGGTCACCAAGACCAAGGCGCCGGCGCTCAAGTCGAACCCGCAGCAGGCCGGGGTATGCACCCGCGTCTACACCACCACCCCGAAGAAGCCGAACTCGGCGATGCGCAAGGTCGCTCGTGTGAAGCTGCGCAACGGGGCCGAGGTCACCGCCTACATCCCCGGCGAGGGCCACAACCTGCAGGAGCACTCCCTGGTGCTCGTCCGCGGCGGTCGTGTCAAGGACCTCCCCGGTGTGCGTTACAAGATCGTCCGTGGCGCCCTGGACACCCAGGCAGTCAAGAACCGTAAGCAGGCTCGTTCCCGCTACGGCGCGAAGAAGGGTTGAGTTAGATGCCTCGTAAGGGTCCCGCCCCCAAGCGCCCCGTCGTCAACGACCCGGTATACGGCGCTCCGATCGTCACCTCGCTGGTGAACAAGATCCTCGTCGACGGCAAGAAGTCGCTGGCAGAGTCGATCGTCTACGGCGCCCTCCGCGGCGTCGAGGCGAAGAACAGCCAGGATGCCGTCGCCACCCTCAAGAAGGCGCTCGACAACGTGCGCCCCACCCTTGAGGTCCGCAGCCGCCGCGTCGGCGGCTCGACCTACCAGGTCCCGGTCGAGGTCAAGCCTCACCGTGCGAACACCCTCGCGCTGCGCTGGCTCGTCAGCTACGCCAAGGGTCGTCGTGAGAAGACCATGACCGAGCGCCTCCAGAACGAGATCCTGGATGCCTCGAACGGCCTGGGCGCTGCGGTCAAGCGTCGTGAGGACACTCACAAGATGGCCGAGTCGAACCGCGCGTTCGCTCACTACCGCTGGTAACCCTTCGACAGGCTCAGGGACCGGGCTCGCCCTACCTGAGCCTGTCGAAGCACCCAAACTTTCGTAGTCGTACAGCTAGATAGAAAAGGACACTCCTGTGGCACAAGACGTGCTCACCGACCTGAGCAAGGTCCGAAACATCGGCATCATGGCGCACATCGATGCCGGCAAGACCACCACCACCGAGCGCATCCTGTTCTACACGGGCGTCAACCACAAGCTCGGCGAGACGCACGATGGCGCGTCGACGACCGACTGGATGGAGCAGGAGAAAGAGCGCGGCATCACGATCACGTCTGCCGCCGTGACCTGCTACTGGGACAAGAACCAGATCAACATCATCGACACCCCCGGTCACGTCGACTTCACCGTCGAGGTGGAGCGTTCGCTCCGCGTCCTCGACGGCGCAGTCGCCGTCTTCGACGGCAAGGAGGGCGTCGAGCCCCAGTCCGAGACCGTGTGGCGTCAGGCCGACAAGTACAACGTCCCGCGCATCTGCTTCGTCAACAAGATGGACAAGCTCGGCGCCGACTTCTACTTCACGGTCGACACGATCATCAACCGCCTCGGTGCGAAGCCGCTGGTCATCCAGCTGCCCATCGGCGCTGAGAACGACTTCGTCGGCGTCATCGACCTCGTCGAGATGCGTGCGCTCGTCTGGGAGGGCGACTCCAAGGGTGACGTGACCATGGGTGCCAAGTACGACATCCAGGAGATCCCGGCCGACCTCAAGGAGAAGGCTGCCGAGTACCGCCAGCTGCTCCTCGAGACCGTCGCCGAGACCGACGACGCGCTGCTCGAGAAGTTCTTCGGTGGCGAGGAGCTCACCGTCGCGGAGATCAAGGGCGCGATCCGCAAGCTGACGGTCGCCTCTGAGGTCTACCCTGTGCTGTGCGGTTCGGCGTTCAAGAACCGCGGCGTGCAGCCGATGCTCGACGCGGTCATCGACTACCTGCCGAACCCCCTCGACGTCGGCGCCATCCAGGCGCACGACCCGAAGGACTACGACACGATCGTCGAGCGCAACCCCGACGCGAACGACCCGTTCGCCGCACTCGCGTTCAAGGTCGCCGTGCACCCGTTCTTCGGTCGCCTGACCTACGTCCGCGTCTACTCGGGTCACCTCGACTCCGGCTCTGCGGTCATCAACTCGACCAAGGGCAAGAAGGAGCGCATCGGGAAGATCTTCCAGATGCACGCCAACAAGGAGATCCCGGTCCCCTCGGTCACCGCCGGAAACATCTACGCGGTCATCGGTCTGAAGGACACCACCACCGGTGACACCCTGACCGACCCGGCAGCTCCGGTCGTCCTCGAGTCGATGACGTTCCCCGAGCCTGTCATCGAGGTCGCCATCGAGCCGAAGACCAAGGCCGACCAGGAGAAGCTGGGTGTCGCCATCCAGAAGCTCGCTGAAGAGGACCCGACCTTCCGCACGGAGCTCAACCCCGAGACCGGTCAGACGACCATCAAGGGCATGGGCGAGCTGCACCTCGACATCCTCGTGGATCGTATGAAGCGCGAGTTCAACGTCGAGGCGAACGTCGGCAAGCCCCAGGTGGCCTACCGCGAGACGATCAAGAAGTCGGTCGAGAAGTACGACTACACCCACAAAAAGCAGACGGGTGGATCGGGTCAGTTCGCAAAGATCCAGTTCAACATCGAACCGCTCGACCTGGATGCCGAGAAGACTTACGAGTTCGTGAACGCCGTCACCGGTGGTCGCATCCCGCGTGAGTACATCGGCTCGATCGATGCCGGTTTCCAGGACGCCATGAACGTCGGTGTCCTCGCCGGCTTCCCGATCGTGGGCGTCAAGGCGACCATCGTCGATGGTGCAGCGCACGACGTCGACTCCTCGGAGATGGCGTTCAAGATCGCTGGATCGATCGGTATGAAGGAAGCACTGCGTCGTGCGAACCCCGTTCTCCTCGAGCCGCTCATGGCCGTTGAGGTTCGTACTCCCGAGGAGTACATGGGCGACGTGATCGGCGACCTGAACTCGCGTCGTGGCCAGATCCAGTCGATGGAGGATGCCACCGGCATCAAGATCGTCCGTGCACAGGTTCCGCTGTCCGAGATGTTCGGATACATCGGCGACCTGCGCTCGAAGACCTCTGGTCGCGCGGTGTACTCGATGGAGTTCCACTCCTACGCCGAGGTCCCCAGGGCCGTGGCCGACGAGATCGTCCAGAAGATCAAGGGCGAGTAAGCCCTTCCGTCCGGGGCCCGCTCCCTGAGCCTGTCGAGCTCCCTGAGCCTGTCGAAGGGTCGGGCCCCGGACAACACACAACTTCACAAAGCTCTCTCTACTAAACTGAGAATCAAACCCCGTAGGGAACCGGTCACAATCCAGTGCTCGGCAATCTCTACACGAACGTCCTGAGGAGGACCAAGTGGCCAAGGCCAAGTTCGAGCGCACCAAGCCGCACGTGAACATCGGAACGATCGGTCACGTCGACCACGGCAAGACGACGCTGTCGGCAGCCATCTCCAAGGTGCTCGCTGACAAGTACCCGTCCGACACCAACGTTCAGCGTGACTTCGCTTCCATCGACTCGGCGCCGGAAGAGCGCCAGCGTGGTATCACGATCAACATCTCGCACATCGAGTACGAGACGCCGAAGCGCCACTACGCGCACGTCGACGCACCCGGCCACGCCGACTACGTCAAGAACATGATCACCGGTGCAGCCCAGATGGACGGCGCCATCCTCGTGGTCGCCGCCACCGACGGCCCGATGGCTCAGACCCGTGAGCACGTTCTGCTCGCCAAGCAGGTCGGCGTGCCGTACCTGCTCGTCGCACTGAACAAGAGCGACATGGTCGACGACGAGGAGATCCTGGAGCTCGTCGAGCTCGAGGTTCGCGAGCTGCTCGCAGCCCAGGGCTTCGACGAGGACGCACCTGTCGTCCAGGTCTCGGCACTCAAGGCGCTCGAGGGCGATGAGAAGTGGGTCGAGAAGATCCTCGAGCTCATGCAGGCTGTCGACGACAGCGTTCCGGACCCGGAGCGCGACCGTGACAAGCCCTTCCTCATGCCGATCGAGGACGTCTTCACGATCACCGGTCGTGGAACGGTCGTCACCGGCCGCGCCGAGCGTGGCACGCTCAAGATCAACTCCGAGGTCGAGATCGTCGGCATCCGCAACACCCAGAAGACCACGGTCACGGGTATCGAGATGTTCCACAAGCAGCTCGACGAGGCGTGGGCCGGCGAGAACTGTGGTCTGCTGCTTCGCGGTCTCAAGCGTGAGGACGTCGAGCGCGGCCAGGTCGTCGTTCAGCCGGGTTCGGTCACCCCTCACACGAACTTCCAGGGCACCGCGTACATCCTGTCGAAGGAAGAGGGCGGCCGTCACAACCCGTTCTACACGAACTACCGCCCGCAGTTCTACTTCCGCACCACCGACGTCACCGGCGTCATCTCGCTGCCCGAGGGCACCGAGATGGTCATGCCCGGTGACACCACCGACATGACGGTCGAGCTGATCCAGCCGATCGCCATGGAAGAGGGCCTCGGCTTCGCCATCCGTGAGGGTGGACGCACCGTGGGCGCCGGTACGGTCACGAGCATCATCAAGTGAGTCGGGCCGGGTCAATGCGCGAAGCGCGTTGACGCGGCATCGACTCAGGTTGAGCGAGCGGAGCGAGTCGAAACCTCTCTCATCCTGACCACTTCGCAAAGGGGGCGAGCCTTCGGGCTCGGCCCCTTTGTCGTCGGTGCGCGCAGCCTTGTCGTCGGTGCGCGCTGCTTTGTCGTCGGTGCGCGCAGCGCAGGGTTCCCTTCGCGCCGGATGCCGTGCAGAATAAGAGATGTCGGCATACTCGGCCGGCGTCACAACCTCAAGGGGGACCCGCAATGGGAATCGACGACATGGTCAACAAGGGCAAAGACCTGTACGAGCAGAACAAGGACAAGATCGCTGACGTCGTCAAGAGCGAGCAGGCAGAGGACGTGAGCGACAAGGTCCTCGACGGCGTCGCCGACTTCGCCAAGAAGCTCGCACCGGGTGCCGCTGACAAGATCGACGAGATCCGCGACGGCGCCGACAAGGCCGTCGGCAACGAGTAGACGCAGTTTCACCGGAAGGGACGGCGCACCACGGGTGCGTCGTCCCTTCCGTGTACTATGAGGACAACCGCCTGGGGATCTCGCGGTCGGGTTCGTCGAAGGGGTTCGACGAACTGAAATGCACAGCTCCGGCTGTGAGCAGGAACTGGGGAACGATCTTGGGGACCATCACGCGTCGTACGCCATCTGAGCGTCGATGCTTCGCCCCGCATCCGCGGCGGTCGATCCGCCGCGCCTTCGACGAGGATTCCGGTGTCCCTTCGCACCGGAGCCCTCGTGTTCGGTGCGCCCCCTCGCGCTGAACACTCCCCAAGACGGGGTGGGGCATGGGGATGCCTCACCCCGTTTC
Organism: Microbacterium profundi; assembly: GCF_000763375.1. NCBI lineage: Bacteria > Bacillati > Actinomycetota > Actinomycetes > Micrococcales > Microbacteriaceae > Microbacterium > Microbacterium profundi. The sequence goes on from NZ_JPSY01000001.1 coordinate 2,150,365, forward strand.
TGCTGTGCTCGGCGGGCCTCCGAAACCGCGCGACACGCCCGGGTTTGCGTAAGTGAAATCCGGCTGGCAGAATAGACAGGTTCCACATTCCGGCGGTGCACTTTGTGTGCCCATCGGATCACTACCAGGGCAGTGCATAGGCGGCGTCATCTCCTCGGAGATCGCGCGCAGGGACCTAGGCCGCGGGTGGCAGAACAGCAACCACCTCCTCACGGAGGTTCTGCCGTGCGTAGAAATACGCGCGGGTTGACAGAAGAACAGTGGTGCCCGGCGCGAACAGCGTCGACGTGCGTCCAATGCCCCTGGGTCACCCGGCCCAGGACGGTAAGACGCCTTAAAGAGAGTGAACAGACAATGGCGGGACAGAAAATCCGCATTCGCCTGAAGTCGTATGACCATGAGGTCATCGACTCGTCGGCGCGCAAGATCGTAGACACCGTGACCCGTGCGGGCGCGACTGTCGTCGGCCCGGTGCCGCTTCCGACCGAGAAGAACGTCGTGTGCGTCATCCGGTCGCCCCACAAGTACAAGGACAGCCGCGAGCACTTCGAGATGCGCACCCACAAGCGTCTGATCGACATCGTCGACCCGACGCCCAAGGCAGTCGACTCGCTGATGCGTCTCGACCTTCCGGCTGACGTCAACATCGAGATCAAGCTCTGAGGATCGACATGGCTGACATCAACGCAAAGAATTCAAAGGGGATGCTGGGCACCAAGCTCGGCATGACCCAGGTGTGGAACGCGGACGGCAAGCTCGTCCCCGTCACCGTCATCGAGTTGGCACCGAACGTGGTCACCCAGATCCGCACCCCCGAGAAGGACGGCTACAACGCCGTTCAGATCGCGGCAGGTCAGATCGACCCGCGCAAGGTCAACAAGCCCCTCACGGCCCACTTCGAGGCTGCCGGCGTCACGCCGCGCCGTCACGTCACCGAGATCCGCACTGCGGATGCTGCTGACTACTCGCTCGGTCAGGAACTCACGGTCGACGGCCTCTTCGAGGCAGGCCAGCTGGTCGACGTCGTCGGCACCAGCAAGGGCAAGGGCACCGCGGGTGTCATGAAGCGCCACAACTTCAAGGGCGTCTCGGCATCCCACGGTTCGCACCGCAACCACCGCAAGCCCGGCTCGATCGGCGCGTCCTCGACCCCGAGCCGCGTCTTCAAGGGCATGCGCATGGCCGGCCGTATGGGCGGCGAGCGCGTGACCGTTCTCAACCTGACGGTCCACGCCGTCGACACCGACAAGGGGCTGCTGCTCGTCAAGGGCGCCGTTCCCGGTGCTCGTGGCCGCATCGTCTACGTCCGCAACGCAGTGAAGGGGGCCTAGTCCATGGCTGACTCGTCTCTCGCGCTCGACGTCCTCAAGGCCGACGGCAAGAAGGCAGGCTCGATCGAGCTGCCCGCCGCGCTCTTCGACGTCAAGACGAACATTCCGCTCATCCACCAGGTCGTCGTCGCGCAGCTCGCGGCGGCTCGCCAGGGCACCCACTCGACCAAGCGTCGCGGTGAGGTTTCCGGTGCTGGCCGCAAGCCCTTCAAGCAGAAGGGCACGGGTAACGCCCGTCAGGGCTCGATCCGCGCGCCGCACATGACCGGCGGTGGCATTGTCCACGGCCCGAAGCCGCGTGACTACTCGCAGCGCACGCCCAAGAAGATGATCGCGGCCGCCCTCCTGGGCTCGCTCAGCGACCGCTTCCGCGGTGACCGTCTGCACGCCATCGAGTCCTTCGGCATCGACGGTGCACCTTCGACGAAGGCTGCCGTGAGCTTCCTCACGACGGTCGTCACGTCGAAGAACGTGCTCCTCGTGATCGAACGAGGCGACGACATCACCACGAAGAGCATTCGCAACCTTGCGAACATCCACGTGCTGACGTTCGACCAGCTCAACGCGTACGACGTGCTCGTCTCTGACGACATCGTCTTCACCAAGGCCGCGCTCGAGGGCTTCATCGCCTCGAAGACCGGCACAACCGAGGAGGTCTCGGCATGACCGAGCAGGTAGGCGCCCTCCAGTCGGCGTTCAACAAGGACCCCCGCGACATCATCCTGAAGCCGGTCGTCTCTGAGAAGAGCTACTCGCTGATCGACGAAGGCAAGTACACCTTCCTCGTCGACCCGCGTGCTACGAAGACCGAGATCAAGCTCGCCATCGAGAAGATCTTCGGCGTCAAGGTCGCGTCGGTCAACACGATCAACCGCGTCGGCAAGGCCCGTCGCACCCGCTTCGGCACGGGAAAGCGCAAGGACACCAAGCGCGCCATCGTGAGCCTGAAGTCGGGCACCATCGACATCTTCACGGCAATCGGCTGATCCGGGGGATAAAGGACAATCATGGCTATTCGCAAGTACAAGCCCACGACCCCGGGTCGCCGCGGCTCGTCGGTGGCTGACTTCGCCGAGATCACTCGATCGACGCCGGAGAAGTCGCTGCTGCGCCCGCTCTCGAAGACCGGTGGTCGCAACAACCAGGGCCGCATCACGACCCGTCACATCGGTGGTGGCCACAAGCGCCAGTACCGTGTCATCGACTTCCGTCGCAATGACAAGGACGGCGTCAACGCCAAGGTCGCTCACATCGAGTACGACCCCAACCGCACCGCACGCATCGCACTGCTGCACTACTTCGACGGCGAGAAGCGTTACATCATCGCGCCGAACAAGCTGAACCAGGGCGACGTCGTCGAGTCGGGTGCATCGGCTGACATCAAGCCGGGCAACAACCTGCCTCTGAAGAACATCCCGACCGGTACTGTGATCCACGCGATCGAGCTCCGTCCGGGTGGCGGCGCGAAGCTCGCCCGTTCGGCAGGCGCCTCGGTGCGCCTCGTCGCCAAGGACGGCATCTACGCGCAGCTGCGTCTCCCCTCGGGCGAGATCCGCAACGTCGATGCCCGCTGCCGCGCCACGATCGGCGAGGTCGGCAACGCCGAGCAGTCGAACATCAACTGGGGCAAGGCCGGCCGTAACCGCTGGAAGGGCATCCGCCCGACCGTGCGCGGTGTGGCCATGAACCCCGTCGATCACCCGCACGGTGGTGGAGAGGGCAAGACCTCCGGTGGTCGTCACCCTGTCACCCCCTGGGGCCAGGCAGAGGGTCGTACCCGTCACGCCAACAAGGAAAGCGACAAGTACATCGTTCGTCGTCGCACCGCGTCTAAGAAGCGTAAGTAGGAGTAGAAGAAGATGCCACGGAGTCTCAAGAAGGGCCCCTTCGTCGACGAGCACCTGCTTCGCAAGGTCGTCGTGCAGAACGAAGCCGGTTCCAAGAACGTCATCAAGACCTGGTCTCGCCGGTCCATGATCATCCCGGCCATGCTGGGTCACACGATCGCGGTCCACGACGGTCGCAAGCACATTCCTGTGTTTGTCACCGAGACCATGGTCGGTCACAAGCTGGGCGAGTTCGCGCCCACCCGCACCTTCCGCGGCCACGAGAAGGACGACAAGAAGGGCCGTCGCCGCTGACGCGGGGACGATAGAGGAGAGAGAAATGGTGGAGTCCATCGCACGCGTGCGACACATCCGCGTGACCCCTCAGAAGGCTCGTCGTGTCGTCGCGCTCATCAAGGGCAAGCAGGCCCAGGAGGCTCTTGCGATCCTGAAGTTCGCAGCACAGAGCGCCAGTGAGCCGATCTACAAGCTTGTCGCGTCGGCCATGGCCAACGCGCAGGTGAAGGCGGATCGTGACGGCGAGTACCTCGACGAGCAGGACCTGTACGTGGTCAACGCGTACGTAGACGAGGGCACGACGCTCAAGCGTTTCCGCCCCCGTGCACAGGGTCGCGCTTTCCAGATCAAGAAGCGCACGAGCCACATCACGGTCGTGCTCTCGACGCCTGAGGTTGCCACGGCAGCCGACGGCGAAAGCAAGAAGAAGGCGAGCAAGTAATGGGACAGAAGGTAAACCCGTACGGCTTCCGCCTCGGAATCACCACGGACCACGTTTCGCGTTGGTTCTCGGACTCGACGAAGCCTGGTCAGCGTTACGCCGACTACGTGGCTGAGGACATCAAGATCCGTAACCTGCTCAAGACGCAGCTCGACCGCGCCGGTGTCTCGAACATCGAGATCGAGCGCACCCGTGACCGCGTCCGCGTCGACATCCACACCGCCCGTCCGGGCATCGTGATCGGTCGTCGTGGTGCAGAAGCCGAGCGGATCCGTGGCGACCTCGAGAAGCTCTCGGGCAAGCAGATCCAGCTGAACATCCTCGAGGTCAAGAACCCCGAGGCTGACGCTCAGCTCGTCGCACAGGGCATCGCCGAGCAGCTCTCTGCTCGCGTGGCGTTCCGTCGTGCGATGCGCAAGGGTCTCCAGGGCGCGCAGCGCGCTGGCGCCAAGGGCATCCGCATCCAGGTCTCCGGCCGCCTCGGCGGCGCCGAGATGAGCCGCTCGGAGTTCTACCGCGAGGGTCGTGTGCCGCTGCACACGCTGCGCGCGAACATCGACTACGGCTTCTACGAGGCACGGACCACCTTCGGCCGCATCGGCGTGAAGGTCTGGATCTACAAGGGCGATCTCACCGCCAAGGAGCTTGCTCGCGAGCAGGCCAACCAGAAGCCTTCGCGCGACCGTGGCGGCGACCGTCGTCGTGGCCCGCGGGGCGAAGCACCTGTTGCAGAAGGAGCGTCGGCATAATGCTCATCCCCCGTAAGGTCAAGTTCCGCAAGCAGCACCACCCGGGTCGTACCGGGCACGCTACCGGCGGCACGAAGGTCTCCTTCGGCGAATACGGCATCCAGGCCCTCACGCCCGCTTATGTGACCAACCGTCAGATCGAGGCAGCTCGTATCGCGATGACGCGTCACATCAAGCGCGGTGGAAAGGTGTGGATCAACATCTACCCGGACCGTCCGCTCACGAAGAAGCCGGCCGAAACCCGCATGGGTTCCGGTAAGGGTTCGCCTGAGTGGTGGGTTTCCAACGTCAAGCCGGGTCGCGTCCTCTTCGAGGTCGCAGGCGTCAGCGAGGAACTTGCTCGCGAAGCACTGACCCGAGCCATTCACAAGCTGCCTCTCAAGGCACGCATCATCAAGCGCGAGGAGGGCGACGCGTAATGGCGATCGGCACCAAGGAGCTCGCTCCGGCAGAGCTCGACACGTTCGAAGACCAGCGCCTCGTCGAGGAGCTGCGTAAGGCCAAGGAGGAGCTTTTCAACCTCCGTTTCCAGTCGGCCACCGGCCAGCTGGAGAGCCACGGCCGCATCCGCGCCGTCAAGCGCGACATCGCGCGCCTGTACACCGTGATCCGCGAACGCGAGCTGGGCATCCGTGCGACGCCTGCTCCCGTCGAGGCTCCGGCCAAGAAGGCGTCCAAGTCGAAGGCGAAGAAGTCCGAGGATGCCTCGGCTGACGCCGAAGGGAAGGCTGAGTAATGGCCACCAAGAAGGAAGCGGAAGCTCCCGTCTCGCACGACGTGCGCGACGAGAACGCTCGCGGTTACCGCAAGACGCAGCGTGGTTACGTCGTCAGCGACAAGATGGACAAGACCATCGTCGTCGAGGTCGAGGACCGCGTGAAGCACCCGCTCTACGGCAAGGTCATCCGCCGTACCGAGAAGCGCAAGGTGCACGACGAGACCAACTCGGCGGGCATCGGCGACCTCGTTGTCATCAGTGAGACCCGTCCGCTCAGCGCCACCAAGCGCTGGCGTCTGGTCGAGATCGTCGAGAAGGCCAAGTAAGCCTCCGGCTTACTGAAGGAGTAATAGTGATTCAGCAGGAATCCCGCCTCAAGGTCGCCGACAACACCGGCGCGAAGGAGCTGCTCACGATCCGCGTCCTCGGTGGCTCACGCCGTCGTTACGCAGGTCTGGGTGACACCATCGTCGCCACGGTCAAGGACGCGATCCCGGGCGGCAACGTCAAGAAGGGCGACGTCGTCAAGGCGGTCATCGTCCGCACCAAGAAGGAAGTCCGTCGTCCGGACGGCTCCTACATCAAGTTCGACGAGAACGCCGCCGTCATCCTGAAGACCGACGGGGAGCCCCGTGGCACCCGTATCTTCGGACCGGTCGGTCGTGAGCTTCGCGACAAGAAGTTCATGAAGATCGTCTCGCTCGCGCCGGAGGTTATCTGATCATGGCGAAAATCAAGAAGGGCGACCTGGTTCAGGTCATCTCGGGCGCCAAGCCCGAGCGCGGCGGCGACCGCGGCAAGCAGGGCAAGGTCCTCGAGGTCCTCGCTGAGCGCAACCGCGTCATCGTCGAGGGCGTGAACTACGTCACCAAGCACACCCGCGTCGGCCAGACGCAGCGTGGCACCAAGACGGGCGGCATCGAGACCATCGAAGCCCCCATCCACATCTCGAACGTCGCAGTCGTCGACCCCGAGACCAAGAAGCCGACTCGTGTCGGTCACCGGGTCGAGGAGCAGACCAAGGACGGCGTCAAGCGCACCGTCCGCGTGCGTTACGCGAAGAAGAGCGGTAAGGACCTCTGATGAGCACCGACACTGCCGCGCAGGCTGGCAAGATCCAGCCGCGCCTGAAGCAGAAGTACAAGGCCGAGATCCAGCAGAAGCTGCAGGACGAGTTCGGCTACAAGAACGTGATGCAGATCCCCGGCCTCGTCAAGGTCGTCGTCAACACCGGTGTCGGTGAGGCGGCTCGCGACAGCAAGGTGATCGATGGCGCGGTCGAGGACCTCACCAAGATCACCGGCCAGAAGCCGATCGTCACGAAGGCCCGCAAGTCCATCGCGCAGTTCAAGCTGCGTGAGGGTCAGGCCATCGGCGCGCACGTCACCCTCCGTGGTGACCGCGCGTGGGAGTTCGTCGACCGCCTCGTGTCGCTCGCGCTGCCCCGCATCCGCGACTTCCGCGGTCTGTCGGGCAAGCAGTTCGACGGCAACGGCAACTACACGTTCGGTCTCCAGGAGCAGAGCGTGTTCCACGAGATCGACCAGGACAAGATCGACCGTGTCCGTGGATTCGACATCACTGTCGTGACCACGGCGAAGACGGACGACGAGGGTCGCGCTCTGCTGCGTCACCTCGGATTCCCCTTCACGGCTGACGACGCCAAGGCGTGATGCTCAGGACCCCCGCCGTTTCCTGCGCCTGTCGAAGGGCGGGCGGGGGTCCCGCATGCGCTTACAATTGAAGATTGCGAATCATAGAAGGTCGTCTGTCGTGTAACGGCAGCCGAAACCTCATGAACAAAGGAAAACACCCATGACAATGACAGACCCGGTCGCAGACTTGCTGACCCGTCTGCGCAACGCGAACTCGGCACACCACGACTCCGTGTCCCTGCCGTCGAGCAAGCTCAAGACGCACATCGCCGACATCCTCCAGCAGGAGGGCTACATCGCCGGCTGGGAGGTCACCGATGCTCGCGTCGGCCAGAACCTCACCCTCACGCTGAAGTACGGCCCCAACCGTGAGCGTTCGATCGCGGGCATCAAGCGCGTGTCGAAGCCCGGCCTTCGCGTCTACGCGAAGTCCACGGAGCTGCCTACGGTCCTCGGTGGCCTCGGCGTGGCCATCCTGTCCACTTCCTCCGGTCTTCTCACTGACCGTCAGGCTGAGCAGAAGGGCGTGGGCGGAGAAGTTCTCGCCTACGTGTGGTAATTCGAAATGTCGCGTATTGGACGACTTCCCATCTCGATCCCCTCGGACGTCACCATCTCGGTCGACGGTCGCGCGGTCGCGGTGAAGGGCCCCAAGGGTGAACTCACCCTGAACGTGGCCAGCCCCATCGAGGTCGCGGTCGAGGACAACCAGGTGGTTGTCTCCCGTCCCGACGACGAGCGCGAGTCGCGGTCGCTTCACGGCCTGACCCGCACGCTCATCAACAACAACATCATCGGCGTGACCCAGGGCTACACCAAGGGTCTTGAGGTCGTCGGCACCGGTTACCGCGTGCAGCAGAAGGGCAGCTCGGTCGAGTTCGCTCTCGGCTTCTCGCACCCCGTGCTGGTCGACCCGCCCGCCGGCATCACTTTCACGGTCGAAGGCAACAACAAGGTCACCGTGAGTGGTATCGACAAGCAGGCTGTCGGTGAGGCAGCTGCCAACATCCGCAAGATCCGCAAGCCCGAGCCGTACAAGGGCAAGGGCGTGCGTTACGCCGGCGAGATCGTGCGTCGCAAGGCCGGAAAGAGTGGTAAGTAACCATGGCTCTCAAGTCAAAGTCTGACGCCCGCGCGCGTCGTCACGCACGCCTTCGCAAGAAGGTCGTCGGCACCGAAGCGCGTCCGCGTCTGGTCGTCAACCGTTCGGCTCGTCACGTCTTCGTCCAGCTGGTCGATGACAGCAAGGGCATCACGGTTGCATCTGCATCCACGCTCGAGACCGAGCTGCGCTCGTTCGAGGGCGACAAGACCGCCAAGGCCCGCAAGGTCGGCGAGCTCCTCGCTGAGCGCGCGAAGGCCGCCGGCTTCTCCGAGGTCGTCTTCGACCGCGGTGGCAACCGTTATGCGGGCCGCGTTGCGGCCATCGCCGACGGCGCCCGCGAAGGAGGGCTGGCACTGTGAGTGACAACAAGGAGAACGAAGTGACCGAAACGGCTGCTGCCGCTCCCGAGACGGCCGCTGTCGTCTCCGAGACGGCTGCCGGCACGACTCAGGCAGAGCCCGCACGCGAAGGTCGTCGCGGCGGCCGTGACCGCAACCAGGGTGGTCGTGATCGCAACTCGCGCGATCGCGGCGACAACCAGTTCCTTGAGCGCGTCGTCACCATCAACCGCGTCTCGAAGGTCGTGAAGGGTGGACGCCGGTTCAGCTTCACCGCTCTCGTGGTCGTCGGCGACGGCAACGGTCTGGTCGGTGTCGGCTATGGCAAGGCCCGCGAGGTGCCCCTGGCCATCTCCAAGGGTGTCGAAGAGGCCAAGCGCAACTTCTTCCGCGTACCGCGCGTCGGAACCACGGTTCCGCACCCGGTGCAGGGCGAAGCTGCTGCCGGTGTCGTGCTGCTGCGTCCGGCTGCTGCCGGTACCGGTGTCATCGCCGGTGGTCCGGTGCGCGCCGTCCTCGAGTGCGCCGGCATCCACGATGTCCTCTCGAAGTCGCTCGGCTCGTCGAACACGATCAACATCGTGCACGCGACCGTCGCGGCCCTGAAGAGCCTCGAAGAGCCTCGTGCAGTCGCGGCTCGCCGTGGCCTCGAGTACGACGCCGTCGTTCCGGACATCATCATCCGCAACGAGGCCAAGGCCGCAGCTGCGGCCGCAGCGAAGGTAGGTGCCTGATGGCCGAGCGTCTCAAGGTGACCCAGATCAAGTCCAAGGTGAGCGAGAAGCAGTATCAGCGTGACACGCTGCGCAGCCTCGGTCTGAAGCGGATCGGCGACAGCACCGTCCGCCCCGACGACGCGCAGACGCGCGGTTACGTCAAGACCGTCGCACACCTCGTCAAGGTTGAGGAGATCGACTAATGGCTGAGAAGAACGACGCCGTCGAGGAGAAGGCCGCCAAGGCCCCCGCCAAGAAGGCTGCCGCTCCCAAGGCTGCGGCTGAGAAGGCTGCCCCGAAGGCTGCCGCGTCCAAGGATGCTGCCGAGAAGAAGCCTGCTGCGAAGAAGGCACCGGCCAAGACCGCTGCCTCCGACGCGAAGGCTGACTCTGCTGCCAAGAAGCCTGCTCCCAAGAGCAAGAAGGCTGCGCCGAAGGCGGATGCTCCGGCATCCCGTCCCGGTGTGCTCAAGGTCCACCACCTGCGTCCGGTCCCCGGCGCCAACACCGCGAAGACCCGTGTCGGTCGCGGTGAGGGCTCCAAGGGCAAGACGGCCGGTCGTGGCACCAAGGGCACCAAGGCCCGCAACACCGTTCGCGTCGGCTTCGAGGGTGGGCAGATGCCTCTGCACATGCGCACTCCGAAGCTGCGCGGGTTCAAGAACCCGTTCCGCGTCGAGTACCAGGTCGTGAACCTGGAGAAGCTCGCGGAACTGTACCCGAAGGGTGGCGATGTCACCGTGGGCGACCTGGTCGCCAAGGGTGCTGTTCGCAAGAACGAGAAGGTCAAGGTTCTCGGAAACGGCGACATCGCCGTGAAGCTCACCGTCTCGGTCGACAAGGTCTCGGGTTCTGCCGAGCAGAAGATCGTGGCTGCGGGCGGATCCGTCAAGTAACCACTGCGCAAGAGGGGTCGGAGATTCTCCGGCCCCTCTCGTGCGTTACCCTGGTCTTTCAGCCTTTCCTCCGCGGAACGGCAACCTTTCAGGAGGAACGCCTTTGTTTAGCGCTATCGCGCGGATCTTCCGCACGCCCGACCTGCGTCGGAAGATCGGTTTCACACTGGCGATCATCGCCATCTACCGGCTCGGATCGCACGTGCCCGCCCCGTTCGTGAACTTCCCGAACGTCGAGGAGTGCCTGCGCCTCAACGCCGGCACCGAGGGTCTGCTCAGTCTGGTCAACCTGTTCTCCGGCGGCGCTCTGCTGCAGCTGTCGATCTTCGCGCTCGGCGTCATGCCGTACATCACCGCGACGATCATCACGCAGCTGCTGCGAGTCGTCATCCCGCACTTCGAGGCGCTGCACAAGGAAGGCCAGGCCGGACAGGCCCGCCTGACCCAGTACACGCGTTACCTCACGATCGCCCTCGCGCTGCTGCAGTCGACGACTCTCGTCACCGTGGCCCGCAGCGGTCAGCTGTTCGGAACGACCGACATCGCCGCATGTCAGCAGCTGCTGACCAACGACGTCTGGTGGGCGCAGCTGCTGATCATCATCGCGATGACCGCCGGTACCGGCCTGATCATGTGGTTCGCCGAGCTCGTCACCGAGCGCGGCATCGGCAACGGCATGTCGCTGCTGATCTTCACCTCGATCGCCGCGACGTTCCCCGCGGCCATGTGGGCGATCTTCGAGTCGAACGGCTTCGAAGTGTTCCTGCTGGTCCTGGCCGTCGGCATCGTCGTCACCGGCCTCGTGGTCTTCGTCGAGCAATCTCAAAGACGGATCCCCGTGCAGTACGCCAAGCGCATGGTCGGACGCCGCACCTACGGCGGTACGAACACGTACATCCCGATCAAGGTGAACATGGCGGGCGTGATCCCGATCATCTTCGCGTCCTCGCTGCTGTACATCCCGATGCTCATCGCGCAGTTCAACACCCCGCAGGACGGCTCAGAGCCGGCTGCCTGGGTCGTGTGGGTCTCGCAGAACTTCACCACGGGCGATCAGCCGCTCTACATGGCGGCGTACTTCCTGCTGATCATCGGCTTCACCTACTTCTACGTCGCGATCACGTTCAACCCGGTCGAGGTCGCAGACAACATGAAGAAGTACGGCGGATTCATCCCCGGCATCCGTGCCGGTCGTCCGACCGCCGAGTACCTGGACTTCGTGCTCACCCGCATCACGTTCCCCGGGTCGATCTACCTCGGCCTGATCGCACTCATCCCGTTGATCGCTCTGGCCACCGTCGGCGCCAACCAGAACTTCCCGTTCGGCGGCGCCTCGATCCTCATCATCGTGGGTGTGGGGCTGGAGACCGTCAAGCAGATCGACGCTCAGCTCCAGCAGCGCCATTACGAAGGGCTTCTCCGTTGACAGCATCCGCTCGAATTCTCATCGTCGGGCCCCAGGGCTCAGGCAAGGGCACGCAGGGCGTGCGCATCGCAGAGGCGTTCGATGTCCCGGTGGTCTCCACCGGTGACATCTTCCGTGCGAACATCAAGGGCGGCACCACCCTCGGAGCGCAGGTCAGCGAGATCACCGCTCGCGGCGACCTCGTGCCGGATGAGCTGACGAGCGAGATCGTGCGCGATCGGCTTTCCCAGGACGACGCGGCGTCGGGCTTCGTGCTCGACGGCTACCCGCGCAACGCCGTGCAGGTCGGTCACCTCGACACGTTCCTCGGCGACCGCGGCGAGTCGCTGGATGCGGTCATCCTGCTGGATGTCCCCCGCGAGGAGAGCATCGGACGCCTGCAGCTGCGCGCGCACGAGCAGGGCCGGGCGGATGACACCGTCGAAGGCATCGCGCACCGCCTGGACATCTACGAGAAGGAGACGGCTCCGATCCTCGACGTGTACGGCGAGCGAGGCATCGTCGACCGGATCGACGGTGTCGGATCGCTCGACGAGATCACGGAGCGCATCTTCGCTGCACTGGCCGCCCGCGGCCTCGCCGTCGCCGCCTGATCGCCTGACCGCCATGTTCCGCCGATCCATCTACAAGACGCCTGCGCAGCTGCAGGCCATGGTCGAGCCGGGGCTCATCACCGCTGCGGCGCTCGACGCCGTACGGCCGTTGATTCGGGCGGGTGTCACGACGCTCGAGCTCGACACGATCGCGAACCGCACCATCCGTGCGCGCGGGGCGGAGTCGAACTTCCAGCTGGTGCGCGGGTACCACCACACGGTCTGCGTGTCGGTGAATCACGAGGTGGTGCACGGCATCCCCGGTGATCGCGTGCTGCAGGCCGGCGACATCGTGTCGGTCGACTGCGGAGCGCAGTTCCAGGGCTGGAACGGCGACAGCGCCATCACGGTGGTCGTTCCGGATGAGACCCGTCCCTCCCTGGTCGCGATGCGCGAGGAGCTGTCGCGCGTGACCGAGGGGTCGATGTGGGCGGGCATCGCAGCCATGGCGACCGCCGGGAGCATCGGCGAGATCGGCGCGGCCATCCAGGGGTACATCGAGGCGCAGGGCGACTCGGAGGTCTCGGGGGAGACCTACGGCATCCTGCGCGAGTACGTCGGCCACGGCATCGGACGCAAGATGCACGAGGCGCCGAGCGTCTTCAACTACCGCACGCCCGACCCCGGACCGGACGTCAAGCCCGGACTGGTGCTGGCGATCGAGCCCATGGTCACAGCCGGCGGCGAGGCGACGTACATCGAGGATGACGACTGGACCGTCTCGACCGTCGACGGCAGTGACGGCTCCCACTGGGAGCACAGCGTCGCCCGCCACGCGGACGGCATCTGGGTGCTGACGGCGCCCGACGGCGGTGCAGCCGGCCTCGCCCCCTTCGGCGTGACCCCCACGCCCCTGGCGTAGCCCCCGCCCCGCCCGGGACGATTTCGCCGAGACCGAGTTGGCGGCGCGAAACCGAGCCGCGTGAACTCGGTCTCACACTGAAGACTCGGTTTCGTGGGCGAACTCGGCGCGAGTAACTCTGCCTGCACGCAATCGCAGGCGGGCGAGTTGTGCAGAGGTGCTGGGTTGGCGGCCAATGGCAGGGATGCCGCGCATCCAAGCTGTGCGCATGGCATACACGCTGTCCGGTCGTGCACAACTACTCTCCCCGCTGCCGCTCTACACCCGTGAAGACGCGAGGATGCTCGGTCTTCGACTGGAGGCGCCGCGGTGGCATCGCGTACGCAAGGGCGTTCACGTCGACAAGAAGCAGTACCTGGCGCTCAACGACTGGCAGAAGTACGCGGTCTGCGTGCACGCGTACCTTCGCCTCCATCCGGATGCCATCCTCTGCCTGGAGTCGGCGGGAGTGATCCACGGTCTTCCGCAGTTCGGCGAGGGCAGGTTCATCCATGTCTATGACCCGCGGGCCATGGCATCGCAGCGTTACGGCGATATCAGGGTGCACACCAGCCGAGACCCACGCCGGGTGGTTCGGATCGGTGCCACCCTTGTCACATCGCTGCTCGACACCGTGGTCGACCTGGCGCGGGTGATGAACCCCGCGGATGCTCTGGCCGTCGCCGATGCGTCGATCTCGGCCGTTCAGGGCGGATCGCTGCGTCTGGATGCTCTGATCGAACGCGGCCGCGAGCTCGAGGATCCGCGTGGCCGCGCAAGGATGCGGTGGGTCTGGGGTCACGCGAATGCATTGTCCGAGTCGCCCGCGGAGAGCATCAGCCGCGCTGTCATCATGTGGAGCGGGTATGAGATGCCCGAACTGCAGCGCGAATTCCGCTATGAGGGTCATGTCGACCGCTGCGACTTCTACTTCCGGTCGAACGGTGCGATCGGCGAAGCTGACGGATGGGGCAAGTACGAACTTGACGACCCGGCCGAGGCCGCCCGGCGTCTCAGGGACGAGAAGCGTCGGGAAGACAGGCTGCGTCGCCATCAGCATCCAATGGGCCGCTGGGATCTTGGCGACGCCTGGAAGGTGAGTCCGCTCCGTGCCGCGCTGGACGGCGCAGGCGTGCGCATGGTTCGGCCGCCGGTGCCAGCGATGCTCGCCACGCTCAGGGTTCGGTCGCGGGCAAAGCCATGGCGTTCTGCGACGCGCGAGACCGACCCAGCGGAATGAGACCGATGTGGGCCGGCTCGGTCTCATGCCGCGAACTCGGTCTCGTCGCTGGGTGGGCTGGGCGGGGAGGCGAGGTGAGGGGTGGGGGGAGGGGGCGCTCACAACGGGTGCATAGACTTTGCAGGGACGATAGAAGCGTCCCCCACAGCATTTTTCCGCGCCCGTGGCATCCAGCACCAGGAGAACGAACAGCAATGGCAGCAGCAAAGAGCAACACCAACTGGTTCGCGATCGGCATCTCGATCGCGGTCGTCGTCGTTCTCGTGGCGCTCGGCGCACTCGTGGTCATCCTCAACAACCAGGCCAATGACCCAGGCACCGCGCCGCAGAGTGCGATCGTCAACGAGGAGACCGGGGCCATCGTATTCGGCGACGGCGAGGACACCGTCGACACGTACGTCGACTTCATGTGCCCGATCTGCGGCGACTTCGAGCAGTCGTACGGCGAGCAGCTGCAGACGGCGGCGGCCAACGGCGACATCACGCTGAACATCCACCCCGTGTCGATCCTGAACCGGCTGTCGCAGAACACCGAGTTCTCCACCCGCGCCGGCAGCGCGATGTACTGCGTCGCCGCAGAAGCCCCTGACTCCACACTGGACTTCTTCAACTCGATGTTCGCGAACCAGCCTGAAGAGAACTCGGCAGGCCTCTCTGACGACGAGCTCGCCGCTCTGGCCGAAGAAGCCGGAGCAGGCGCCGCGGCCGAGTGCATCGCCGACGGCACCTACATGGACTTCGTCGATGCGCAGACGAACGCCCACGACATCCAGGGCACGCCGACCGTCGAGGTCAACGGCAAGCGCCTCGACCTGCAGGCGGGCGAGATCACCGAGATGGAGAAGCTGCTCGGCTGAGATCCGCCCCCCACGCAGCTCAAGTTGCCGGATCGCATCCGGATCGATAAGATAGACCGTTGGTGCCTTGCGCCGTGCCTCGGCATGTCCGTCCGGTGCGTCACCACATCACTCATCCACCGCAGATCGACCGGTCTGCAGAAGCGTCAGCGAGGCTATGGCTAAGAAAGACGGTGTCATCGAGATCGAGGGCGTGATCTCCGAGGCTCTGCCCAACGCGATGTTCCGCGTTGAGCTCAGCAACGGGCACAAGGTCCTTGCAACGATCTCCGGAAAGATGCGGCAGAACTACATCCGCATCATCCCCGAAGACCGCGTGGTCGTGGAGCTCAGCCCCTACGACCTGACTCGCGGCCGTATCGTCTACCGCTACCGCTGATCGGTCGAGAAGTAACGGCGCGCCACCGGGCGTGCACGAAGACAGCGAACAGGAACACAATGAAGGTCAACCCCAGCGTCAAGCCCATGTGCGATCACTGCAAGGTGATCCGCCGTCACGGCCGCGTCATGGTCATCTGCAAGAGCAACCCGCGCCACAAACAGCGCCAGGGCTGATCTCCGGATCCGACTCACAACTGAACACATAAAGGCAGGATCAAGACGCTTCGACGGCCCTTCGACAAGCTCAGGGACCGAACAAGCTGACACCTCGGGAGAGAGGCCCGGGTCCACATCCTGCTCCACACCTCTACACATCCCAGGAGAACCGCATGGCACGTCTTGCCGGCGTTGACATCCCGCGCGACAAGCGCGTGGTGATCGCCCTTACCTACATCTACGGCATCGGCCGTACCCGCTCCGTCGAGATCCTCAAGGCGACCGAGATCGACGAGTCGATCCGCGTCAAGGACCTCAGCGACGAGCAGCTGATCACGCTTCGCGATCACATCGAAGGCAACTACAAGGTGGAGGGTGACCTGCGCCGCGAGGTCACCGCCGACATCCGCCGCAAGGTCGAGATCGGCTCGTACGAGGGCATCCGCCACCGTCGTGGCCTGCCGGTGCGCGGTCAGCGCACCAAGACCAACGCCCGTACCCGCAAGGGCCCGAAGCGCACCGTCGCCGGCAAGAAGAAGGCCCGCTAAGCAGCGGCCAGGGAATAGGAGAACACTTTCATGGCTGCACCCAAGGCCGCCGCGCGCAAGCCGCGCCGCAAGGAAAAGAAGAACATCGCGCTGGGCCAGGCCCACATCAAGTCGACGTTCAACAACACGATCGTCTCGATCACCGACCCGTCCGGCGCTGTCATCAGCTGGGCATCGTCCGGTGGAGTGGGCTTCAAGGGCTCGCGCAAGTCGACCCCGTACGCCGCAGGCATGGCCGCAGAGTCGGCCGCCCGCCAGGCGCAGGAGCACGGCGTCAAGAAGGTCGACGTCTTCGTGAAGGGTCCGGGCTCCGGCCGCGAAACCGCGATCCGCTCGCTCACGGCCGCAGGCCTCGAGGTCGGTTCGATCCAGGACGTCACCCCGCAGGCGCACAACGGTTGCCGCCCGCCGAAGCGCCGTCGCGTCTGATCCGGTTGCTGCGAGGGATGCTTCGGCATCCCTCGCACAGCCCGTTCGCGGGCACCTGACTTCAAAAACTCAACACCTCACCCCACCACATGTCATATAGCGGGCATGTGATCGAAAGGAACACAGAGTGCTCATTGCACAGCGTCCCACACTGACCGAGGAAAAGATCGCCGAGGACCGCAGCCGATTCATCATCGAGCCGCTCGAGCCCGGCTTCGGCTACACCATCGGAAACGCACTGCGTCGCAGCCTTCTCTCGTCGATCCCCGGCGCTGCTGTCACCAGCATCCGCCTCGACGGCGTGCTGCACGAGTTCAGCACCATCCCCGGCGTGAAGGAGGATGTCACCGAGATCATCCTCAACATCAAGCAGCTCGTCGTCTCGTCGGAGCGCGACGAGCCGATCACGGCGTACCTGCGCAAGACCGGTGCCGGTGAAGTGACCGCCGCTGACATCTCGGCTCCGGCCGGTGTCGAGGTCCACAACCCCGAGCTCGTCATCGCCACGCTCAACGACACCGCGAAGTTCGAGCTCGAGCTCACGATCGAGCGTGGCCGCGGCTACGTGTCGGCGACCCAGAACCGCAACGAGTACGCCGAGGCCGGGCAGATCCCCGTCGACTCGATCTACTCGCCCGTTCTCAAGGTCAGCTACCGCGTCGAGGCGACTCGTGCCGGTGAGCGCACCGACTTCGACAAGCTGATCCTCGACGTCGAGACGAAGAACAGCATGCTTCCGCGTGACGCCGTCGCGTCGGCAGCGAAGACCCTGACCGAGCTGTTCGGTCTGGCTCGCGAGCTGAACGTCGAGGCCGAGGGCATCGAGATCGGTCCGGCACCTGTTGAGCCCGTGCTCTCCAGCGAACTGTCGATGCCGATCGAGGACCTCGACCTGTCGGTCCGCTCGTACAACTGCCTCAAGCGCGAGGGCATCAACACGGTGTCCGAGCTCGTGGCACTGTCCGAGACGCAGCTCATGAACATCCGCAACTTCGGCCAGAAGTCGGTCGACGAGGTGCGCGACAAGCTCATCTCGCTCGGTCTGTCGCTCAAGGATTCGGTGCCCGGTTTCGACGGCGCCCACTTCTACGGCGCAGGCGAAGACGAGTCCTTCTGACCTTCCCGAAATTCTGACCAGGAGTTAGATCAATATGCCTAAGCCCACAAAGGGTCCCCGCCTCGGAGGCGGCCCCGCCCACGAGCGTCTGCTGCTTGCCAACCTTGCCGCGGCCCTCTACACCCACAAGTCGATCAAGACGACCGAGACCAAGGCCAGGCGCCTTCGTCCGCTCGCTGAGCGCCTGATCACGTTCGCCAAGCGCGGCGACCTGCACGCCCGTCGCCGGGTGCTGTCGATCATCGGCGACAAGCAGGTCGTTCACACCCTCTTCACCGAGATCGCACCGCTGGTCGCCGACCGTGAGGGCGGCTACACCCGCATCACGAAGGTCGGAAACCGCAAGGGCGACAACGCCCCCATGGCAGTGATCGAGCTCGTCCTCGAGCCCGTCACTCCGAAGAAGAAGGCGACCGCCAAGGCTGAGCCGAAGGCCGAGAAGGCTCCCAAGGCCGAAGAGACCCCGAAGGCCGATGACGCTGCCGCCGCCGGTGCCGAGTCGCAGGAGGAGGGCGCAGCCGCTGAGACTGCCGCCGCCGCTGCACTCGTCGACGGTGGCTTCGGTGCCGACTCCGCCGCTCCGAACGAGGACGGCTCCGCACCTGAGGGCTTCGACATCAAGGGCAACAAGGACTCGATGAAGTTCCACCGTCCCGACGGTCAGTGGTACGACGCGACGGTCGCCGAGGTCTGGTTCCGCACCGCCGAGGCTGCTGAGGCCGCAGGATTCGTCGAGGCAGGCAAGTAACACGCCGCCCCGGAATTCTTCCGCAGAGAAGGCCCGCCATCCCGTTCAGGGAAGGCGGGCCTTCTCGCGCTGCGACATCGGCCGGATGCCGGTCGGCTGGATGCCGGATGCCAGATGCCGGCAGCGCGCGCGATAGTCTGACGTGGTGCCCGGAACCTCTGAAGAACTCGCTCCACGAATCCGCGGCCCCCGTGCCTATGTGACCTTCGTCGCCATCGGCCTTCTCGCCGGCCTTCTGTCCGGGCTCTTCGGCGTCGGGGGCGGGACGGTCATCGTTCCGCTGCTCGTGCTGCTGCTGAGCTTCGACCAGCGGCTCGGCGCCGGCACCTCACTCGCAGCCATTGTTCCGACTGCGAGCATCGGAGTGATCTCTTACGCCGCATCCGGATCCGTGGCCTGGATTCCCGCCCTCATCCTCGCCGCGGGCGCCGTGATCGGCGCTCAGATCGGCACACGGCTGCTGCCCCGCATCTCCCAGAGCGCGCTGCGCTGGGGCTTCGTCGGCTTCCTCGTGCTGGTCATCATCAGCCTGTTCCTCGTCATCCCCTCGCGGGCAGCCGTCTTCGAACTCGGCTGGCTGAACGGCGCAGGACTCGCTGTCGTCGGCGTGCTCACCGGGATCATCGCCGGCCTCATCGGCGTCGGCGGCGGCGTGATCGTCGTCCCCGTGCTCATGCTCGTGTTCGGCACGAGCGATCTCGAGGCGAAGGGCACCTCGCTGCTCATGATGATCCCCACCGCGATCTCCGGCACGATCGGCAACCTCCGCCACCGCAACGTCGACCTGCTCGCAGCCGGCGTCGTCGGCGTCTCGGCGTGTACCACGACCGCGCTCGGCGCGTGGCTTGCGACGCTGATCGACCCGTTCCTCGGTAACATGCTGTTCGCGGCATACCTCGTGGTGATCGCCGTGCAGATGGCGGTCAAGGCCCTCCGATCGCGGCGGCGCTGACTGCAGCAGTGCCGGGCCGCGGGTTCCGGTCGGTAGAATCGGACCGTGCCTGTGAACTCCGAACTGGTCGGCCGCGAATTCCCGCCGACCCCGCCCTATCTGGTCGGTCGCGAGAAGGTGCGCGAGTTCGCGCGCGCCGTCTTCGCCGATGCCTCGCTGCACACCGACGTCGACGCGGCACGCGCGCTCGGCTACGCCGACGTGGTGGCTCCGCCGACGTTCGCGATGGTCATCCAGGATCAGACTCTGCAGCAGCTGCTGGCAGAGCCGGACTCCGGGATCGAGCTGGCGCGCATCATCCACGCCGAGCAGCGCTTCGCCTACACGCGGCCGATCGTCGCGGGCGATGAGCTTTCCGGGCGCCTCAAGGTCACCGGCATCCGAATGATGGCCGGCAACGCGATGATCACCAGCGAAGCGGAGATCACGGATGCTGCCGGCGAGCACGTCGTCACGGCGACGAGTGTGCTGCTGGTCGGTTCGGACGAGAGCGAGGACGCAGCGTGAGCTACACCATCGGAGACGTCATCGCCGAGCGCACCGTCCACCTCACCCGCGAGTCGCTGGTCCGTTACGCCGGGGCCTCGGGAGACTTCAACCCGATCCACTACCGTGACGACGTCGCGGCATCCGTCGGTCTGCCCGGCGTGCTCGCGCACGGCATGCTGACGATGGGCCTCGCGTCATCAGTGGTCGTGGCGGCTCTCGGCGATTCGTCGAAGATCACCGACTACGGCGTCCGGTTCACCCGCCCGGTCGTGGTCGACCCTGAGACCGGCGCCGACGTCTCGGTGCTCGCCAAGGTCGGAGCGGTCGATGAGCAGACCGTGCGCATCGACCTCACGGTGAAGCACGCCGACACGACAGTCCTCGTCAAAGCCCAGTTGCGCATCGCGCTCTGACGCGCGGGACGACATGACCGAGATCACTCCCATCCCGCTCGCGCAACTGACGACGCTGCGCACCGGCGCCGCACCGGAGCAGATGCTGGATGCGACGACGACGCCCGAGCTCATCGACGCGCTGCGCGATACCTGGTCGCGCGGTGAGGAGTGGTTCGTGCTCGGCGGCGGGTCGAACCTGTTCGCCGGGGACGAGCCGTTCGACGGCGTGGTCATCAGGGTGCTGACCTCCGGCATCGAACGGCTTCCTTCGCCGCACGAGGGCCGCGCGCGCGTGCGTGTGCAGGCCGGGCACGATTGGGACGGGTTGGTCGCCTACACGGTCGAGCACGGGCTCGCCGGCATCGAGGCGATGAGCGGCATCCCAGGCACAGTCGGTGCTGCACCTGTGCAGAACGTCGGAGCGTACGGACAGGAGATCCAATCGACGCTCGTCGAGGTCGAGCTGATCGACGAGTCAACCGGCGATGTCTCGACCGTGCCGGCGGCCGAGCTCGGACTCGGCTTCCGCACGTCCGTGCTCAAGCACCACCACGGCGGCGTGCCGCTTCGACGTGCCGTGATCCTGTCCGTGACGGTGGACCTCGCAGACGTCGGCTCCGCCGGGCGGGTGGTGAGCGGCGAGCAGCTGCGGCGTGCGCTCGGGCTTTCGGGCGACGCGGCCGAGCAGCCGGTGCCTCTCGAGTGGGTGCGCGAGCAGATCCTGTGGATCCGTGCGGAGAAGGGGATGCTGCTGAACCCCGACGATCCAGACACCGCGAGTGCCGGATCGTTCTTCCAGAACGCGATCGTGCCGGAATCGGTCGCGCTCCAACTGCCGCCCGAGTGTCCGAGATGGCCGGTCACGCCTGATCTGGATGCCGTGACCGTCATCCCGCTCGGCGCATACGACGGTTTCATCGCGCCGACGCGATCCGCGCGCAGCGACGTGAAGGTGAGCGCCGCGTGGCTGATCGAGAACGCCGGCATCTCGAAGGGGTTCCGCCTACCGCGCTCTCGTGCGGGAGTGTCGACCAAGCACGCTCTGGCCCTGACCAACAGGGGACGGGCGACCGCCGCCGAACTGGCCGAGCTCGCCCGATTCATCCAGGCGCGGGTCCAGTCGGAGTTCGGTCTGCTGCTGCAGCCTGAGCCGGTGCTGATCGACGTCGATCTCTGAGGGCGCCGACCGTCGCGCGTCGCGCCGTCGGAGCGTCGCGCTACACTCGCCCGCATGAGTGGACTCGTCCCGTACCTGTTCTTCCCCGGCAACGCCCGCGAAGCGCTGACCTTCTACCACGAGGTGTTCGGCGGTGACCTGTCGCTGTTCACGTACGAGCAGTTCAGCCGCACCGACGGACCCGGCGATGCGATCGCGCACGGGATGCTCTCGGGCGCCGTCGAGCTGTTCGGCTCGGATGCCGGCCCCGATCAGGATGCCGTGCACATCGTCGGTGCGACGTTCTCGCTTCTGGGCACCGCGGAGCCTGCCGTGCTGCAGCAGTGGTTCGCGCAGCTGTCCGAGAAGGGCACGGATGTCGACCCGCTGCAGAAGCGCCCTTGGGGCGACTTCGACGGTCAGGTGACCGATCGCTACGGCATCCGCTGGCTCGTCGGATATCAGGAGCAACCGGCCGGCGAGTAGAGCGGACTACGCGAACAGGCGCTGCAGGCGCTGCACGCCCTCCAGCAGCTGGTCATCTCCGAGCGCGTACGACAGACGCAGGTAGCCGGACGGGCCGAAGGCCTCGCCGGGCACGACCGCGACCTCGGCCTGGTCCAGGATCAGATCCGCGAGTTCGAGTGACGTCGTCGGGGTGACGCCGCCCCCTGTTCGAGTGGGCCACGTGCGGTTCAGCAGACCCTGCACGTCGGGGTACACGTAGAACGCGCCGAGCGGGTTCGGCACGCGCACGCCGTCGATCTTGGAGAGCTCTGCGACGATCAGGCGCCGGCGACGGTCGAACGCCTCGCGGAAGCGCTCCGACTCATCCTGCGGGCCGTTCAGCGCGGCGATCGCGCCCCGTTGGGCGACGTTGTTCACGTTGCTGCTCAGGTGCGACTGCAGGTTGCCGGCGACCTTGATCGCGTCGGCGGGGCCGACCATCCAACCCACGCGCCAGCCGGTCATCGCGTACGTCTTGGCCACGCCGTTCACGAGGATCGTCTGCGCTGCGGCATCCGGAACAGCCGTTACGATCGACGTCGCCTTGACGCCCTCGTAAGTGAGGTTCTGATAGATCTCGTCGGAGACGATCCAGATGCCGTGCTCGAGGGCCCACTCGCCGATCGCCTTCGTCTCCTCCGCCGTGTAGACCGCGCCGGTGGGGTTGGACGGCGAGACGAACACGAGCGCGGTGGTGCGGTCAGTGCGAGCCGCCTCGAGCTGCTCGACGGTGACCTTGTAGTCCTGATCGGCGCCCGCGAAGACCTCGACCGGGATGCCGTCGGCCAGCGCGATCGCCTCAGGGTATGTCGTCCAATAGGGGGCGGGCAGCAGCACCTCATCGCCCGGGTTGAGCACGGTCTGGAACGCCTGGTAGACGGACTGCTTGCCGCCGTTCGTGACGATCACCTGGCTGGGCGAGATCTCGAGACCGGAGTCGCGGAGGGTCTTGGCGGCGATCGCCTCGCGCAGTGCGGGAAGGCCCGCCGCAGGGGTGTAGCGGTAGTTCGCCGGGTCGGCGAGCGCCTCGGCGGCAGCATCCACGACGAACTTCGGCGTCGCGAAGTCGGGCTCACCAGCGGCGTACGAGATGACGGGCTTGCCCTCCGCCTTCAGCGCCTTGGCCTTCGCATCGACCTTGAGGGTCGCGGACTCGGCGATGGCGGACAGTTTGCGGGAGAGAGGGGCGCGTTCGGTCACACCTCAGATGCTACTCGGAGTGGTGCCTCAGAAGACAGCCGCGAGCACCACGGTCAAGAACGACACGACGAATATCACGGTGGGCACGGCGATGCACGCGACGGCGACGCAGAGGGCGACCACTGCGGCCATCATGGGGAGCCGACTCGGGAGCGGATCGACAGGTGGTGACCCTTTGGCAGCCTCGGGCATCGTGCCGACGACGAGTACGGCCGCGGCGCCGATGACGGGCGTCCACCACAGGGCGTGCACGAGCAGGGCGGGAAACGGTGCGAGCCCGAAAGTCCCATCGGTGAAGAATGTCGACGGGCGCTCCAGGAACAGGACGATGTTCGAGGCGACGATCACACCGCAGACTGCGGTGAGCGCGAGCGAGGCGATGCGCCGTATACGTGCCTCGATGCGGCGCCGTGGAGCGAGGATCGACATGGCGGCGAGCGTAACCGACATCCTGTGCGCAGCGTGCACGTTATCCACAGGGGGCTGCGGGCGAAAGTCTAGAGATGAAACTCAGTCTCAGCTAGGATGGATCGGAGTCTCTCACCGTCAGGAGTCATCGATGACCGCCAACATCCCCTACATCCCGCCCGTCGCCGACTACGCCTTCCTCTACGGTGAGGCTTTCGGCCGCGACATCGTCGCCACTGCATCGGGCGGCGCGCTCACGGCTGAGGATGCCGTGGAGATCATCGCGGGCGCCGGCGAGTTCGCCGCCGAGGTCCTCGCTCCGCTCGATGCGCCGGGCGACAGGACCGGGGCCCAGCTCCGTGACGGTGACGTGCACCTGCCCGACGGTTTCGCAGGCGCCTACCAGGCACTCGTCGAAGCGGGCTGGGTCACCGCGACCGCCCCCGAGTCCGCCGGCGGCGACGGCCTGCCGGCATCGGTCGGCGCCGGGCTCGGTGAGATCTGGAACGCCTCCAATGCCGCGTTCGCGCTGTGCTGGATGCTGAGCTCAGGAGCCATCCACGCCCTCGACGCCGCGGCATCCGAAGAGCTTCGCGAGACCTATCTGACCAAGCTCGTCAGCGGCGAGTGGACCGGCACGATGAACCTCACCGAGCCGGATGCCGGCACCGATCTCGGCGCGATCCGCACGATGGCCACCGCGAGGGATGACGGATCGTGGTCGATCAGCGGGCAGAAGATCTTCATCACCTGGGGCGACCACGATGTCGCGGACAACATCGTGCACCTCGTGCTCGCACGCACTCCCGGCGCACCCGACGGCGCCAAGGGGCTCTCGCTGTTCGTCGCGCCGCGCCTCCTGGTGAACGCCGACGGATCACTGGGGGAGCGCAACCGGATCGAGACCGTCGCGATCGAGCACAAGCTCGGCATCCACGCCAGCCCCACATGCGTGCTCTCGTATGAAGACGCCACCGGCTACCTCGTGGGAGAGCTGCACGGCGGGCTCGCCGGCATGTTCGTGATGATGAACTCCGCCCGCGTGGGCATGGGCCACCAGGCGACCGGCATCTCGGACCGCTCTTACCAGGGGGCTGCCTCATACGCCGCAGCACGGCTGCAGGGGCGTGTGCTCGACCGACCCGCCGGTGCGACCATCGCCGAGCATCCTGATGTGCGCCGCATCCTCGGTTCGATGTCGAGCCAGGTGTTCGCCATGCGCGCGCTGTCTGTGTTCGTCGGCGACCTGTTCGATCGCGCCGACAGCGGCGTAGAGGTGCTGCGCCTGGCGGAGCTGTTCGTCCCCATCCTCAAGGGATGGACGAGCGAGGAGGCGCTCCGAGTGACCTCCGACGGCATCCAGGTCTACGGCGGCATGGGATTCATCGAGGAGACCGGCGCCGCGCAGCACTATCGGGATGCCCGCATCGTGCCGATCTACGAGGGCACCACCGCGATCCAGGCCAATGACCTCATCGGGCGCAAGGTGCTGCGCGACCAGGGTGCGACTGTGGCTGAGTTGTTCACTCAGATCGAGCAGACCGTGGCCGCGCTGCGGGGCGCGCCGCTCGCGGATCGGTTGACTCGCGCGCTCGATGCCGCTCGTCGCGCGACCGAGGCGGTGCTCGGATTCGCCGAGTCTCCGCGCGACGCCTACGCCGTCAGTGTCCCGTACCTCATGCTGCTCGGCACGCTCGCCGGCGGATGGATGCACGCGCTCGCCGTCGTCGCGGTGTCCGCGCACGAGACGCCCGCAGAGACGGATGCCGCGCGCCTGACGGATGCGGATTTCTACGCCGCCCTCCACCTCCCGCGCGTGCACGCGCTCGCCGAGACGGTCGCCGCGGGTGAGATCTGACTTCGTCTCGCTGGCGCTCGCTCAGTCCGTTTCGTCTCGCTCCGCTCGCTCAACGACCCGTGGGGTGCGGGTGAGATCTGACTTCGTCTCGCTGGCGCTCGCTCAGTCCGTTTCGTCTCGCTCCGCTCGCTCAACGACCCGTGGAGCGGGGTGCGGTGAGATCTGACTTCGTCTCGCTGGCGCTCGCTCAGTCCGTTTCGTCTCGCTCCGCTCGCTCAACGACCCGTGGGGTGCGGTGAGATCTGACTTCGTCTCGCTGGTGCTCGCTCAGTCCGTTTCGTCTCGCTCCGCTCGCTCAACGACCCGTGGGGTGCGGTGAGACGCGGGGCGTTGAGCGAGGAGCGCAGCGACGAAGACGAAACGGGTTGAGCGAGCCGCAGGCGAGTCGAAACCGTCGCGCGGCGCAGCACACGACGAAGGTCGGATGCCGCAGCATCCGACCTTCGTGTGATCGCAGTCAGTCCGTCTCGACCAGGAACTTCGAGTAGGCGGAGGTGGTGAGGAACGCGGGGAATTCCACGCCCAGAGACACCTCGCGGAACAGCTCGGCGGCGTCGTCGAACCGGTCGCCCGCAGCGCGGGTGGCCTGGGCCAGCACGTCGGTGATCAGACCCTCGATGTACTCCGGCGTGATGCGAGTGCCATCCTCGGTGGAGCGATCCTGGTGGATCCACTGCCAGACCTGTGAGCGCGAGATCTCCGCGGTCGCCGCATCCTCCATCAGGTTGTCGATCGCGACGGCGCCGAGCCCGCGCAACCACGCCTCGATGTAGCGGATCGCCACCGAGACGTTCTCGCGCACTCCCTTGCTCGTGATCGGGCGACCGATACGCAGGTCGAGCAGGTCCTCCGCGCGCACGCTCACATCGTCGCGCTGGCGGTCGAGCTGGTTCGGGCGACCGTCGAGCACCGCGTCGAACTCGGCCTGAGCGGTCGGGATCAGATCGGGGTGCGCGACCCACGTGCCGTCGAAGCCGTCTGCAGCCTCGCGCTTCTTGTCGGCCGCGACCTTCTCGAGCGCCGTCGCAGTCGCCTCGGGGTCGCGGCGGTTCGGGATCGATGCGCTCATGCCGCCGATCGCGAAGGCTCCGCGCTTGTGACACGTCTGCACGAGCAGCTCGGTGTATGCGCGCATGAACGGCACGGTCATCGTGACCTCGCTGCGATCCGGCAGCACGAAGCGTGCGCCGCGACCGCGGTAGTTCTTGATGATGGAGAAGATGTAGTCCCAGCGTCCGGCGTTCAGGCCCGCGCAGTGATCGCGCAGTTCGAACAGGATCTCGTCCATCTCGAAGGCAGCGGGCAGGGTCTCGATCAGCACGGTCGCGCGGATCGTGCCGTGCTCGATGCCGATGTAGTCCTCGCTGAAGGTGAACACGTCGTCCCACAGCTTGGCCTCTTCGCTGGACTCGAGCTTGGCGATGTAGAAGTAGGGTCCGCGGCCGGACTCGATCAGCGCCTTCGCGTTGTGCAGGAAGTAGAGCCCGAAGTCGACGAGCGACGCGGATGCCGCCATGCTGCGCCCCGTGCGGTCGATGAACGTCAGGTGCTTCTCGGTGAGGTGCCAGCCCCGCGGTCGCATCACGATCGTGGGCGTCTGCTGGGCCGTGACCTCGTAGGTCTTGCCTTCGGGTGATGTGAAGCTCAGCTCGCCGCGGATCGCATCGCGCAGTGACAGCTGGCCGCCGATCACGTTCGCCCAGGTGGGGCTGGTGGCATCCTCCTGGTCGGCGAGCCAGACCTTCGCGCCGGAGTTCAGCGCGTTGATCGTCATCTTCGGGTCGGTCGGTCCGGTGATCTCCACGCGGCGGTCCTCGAGACCGGGACCTGCTCCTGCGACCTGCCATTCGGCGTCGTCACGGATGTGGCGGGTGTCGTCGCGGAAGCGGGGGTCGTGGCCGTTGCCGATCTCGAAGCGGCGGCGCATGCGGTCGGCGAGCCGGTCGTGCCGCCGGTTCGCGAAGCGGTGGTGCAGCTCGCTGAGGAAGGCGATCGCCTCTGGTGTGAGGATCTCGTCGAACCGGTCGCGCATCGGGCCGGTGACGTGCAGCGCAGGACCCTGCTGGATCGTCTGCGTCGGCGCGGTGGTCGGCGTGGCGGTGGGAGTGGTCATGGCGAGCTCCTTACGGTCTTCCCGGTAACTGAACCGAGTGGCTTTGAGACCACTCTGAGTGAAGTTCCACCACCCGACCGAACAATTCCGATGTGAAGATTGGCCGAATTTCTGCATTCGTGACAGAATCGCCTCCATGGGCACCATTGACGCTGCAGAAGACACCGACGCTCTCACGATCGGCCGGCGCATCAGGCAACTCCGCACGGCCCGCGGGATGACGCTCGAAGACCTCGCCACCGCGGTCGAGAGGGCGCCGAGCCAGCTCTCGATGATCGAGACGGGCAAGCGCGAGCCGAAGCTCACCCTGCTGCAGGCGATCGCCCGTGCGCTCGGCACCGGCATCGATGCGTTGCTCGAGGGCGAGCCGCTCGACGAGCGCAGTGCGGCGGAGATAGCGCTCGAGCGGGCGATGAAGGGGCAGACGTTCCAGGCGCTCGGTATCGATCCGTTCCGCATCGGCAAGAGCGTGCCGACGGACGCGCTCAAGGCCATGCTCGCCCTGCACGGCGAGATCGATCGACTGAAGGACGAACGCGCGGCGACGCCCGAGGAGGCCCGCAGGGCCAACGTGGAACTGCGCCACCTGATGCGCCGGCAGGACAACCACTTCGCAGAACTCGAGGCGAAGGCATCCGAGATTCTCGACGCCGTGGGGCACCCAGGTGGCCCGCTGACTCAGCGCACAGCATCCGAGATCGCCGCCTACTTGGGCTTCACGCTGCATTACGCCCCCGACCTTCCGCAGACCACGCGCAGCGTCGCCGACCTGGCGAACGGCCGGCTGTATCTCTCGAGCAGCGTGCCGGCCAAGGGCGATGCGCGCACCGCGGTGCTGCAGGCGCTGTCGAGCCGGATGCTCGGTCACTCGGAGCCGCGCAGCTATGCCGAGTTCCTGCGCCAGAGGGTGGAGACGAACTATCTCACCGGCGCCCTGATGATTCCCGAGGCACACGTCGTGCCGTCGCTGAAGGCGGCGAAGGAGCGGCGGGCGATCTCGATCGAAGACCTGCGCGATGCGTACTCGGTTTCGTACGAGACCGCGGCGCACCGCTTCACGAACCTCGCCACGAGGCACCTCGACATCCCGGTGCACTTCCTGAAGGTGCACGAGTCGGGCACGATCACGAAGGCGTACGAGAACGACGACGTGAACTTCCCGACCGATCGGCTCGGCTCGATCGAGGGGCAGATGTGCTGCCGCCGCTGGACCAGTCGCGTCGTATTCGACGAGGATGACCGCTTCAACCCGTACTACCAGTACACCGACACCGGCAATGGCACCTATTGGTGCACGGCACGGGTCGAGTCATCCAGCGAGGGTCTGCACTCGGTGAGCGTGGGCGTGCGATTCGACGACACCAAGTGGTTCGTGGGACGCGACACCACGAACCGTGGCGTCTCCAAGCATTCGGTCGAAGCGTGCTGTCGACGCGCTCCGGCCGACTTGGAGGAGCGCTGGCGGGAGCAGTCCTGGCCGAACGTCAAGACCCCTCGGACGCTGCTCGCGACGCTGCCGACCGGCGCGTTCCCCGGGGTCGACACGACGGACGTGTACGAATTCCTGGAGGCGCACGCGCCGCGCTGAATCGCGCCTGACGCCCGAGACCGAGCTTGCGGCACGAGACCGAGTCGTACAGCGTCGGTCTCGTGCGGCAGAGTCGGTCTCGCGGGGTAGTCGATGCGCTCAGTCGCGGGCGGTCTGCAGCGCCGCCCACAGCTCGGCGCGGGCGGGGAACGAACTCAGATCGAGGTTCAGCAGCACGGCCGCCTGGGTGATCCGCGATCTGAGCGTGTGGCGATGGATGCCGAGAGCCGCAGCGGCGGACTCGTAGCGCGCGTCGTGCTCGAGCCAGACCCGCAGCGAATACTCCAGCTCGGAGTGCGGTCGGATCGGCGCCAGCCGTGATTCCGCGACCAGTCTGGCCTCGTCCGTGGCGAAGGCGGTGAGGATGCTGGATGCCACGGTGTCCACGTAGCGCACCGCCCCCTGATCGTTATGTCTGAGCGCGACGACGGCCTGGGCGTGCGCCTTGGAGAAGGCGCCGTACCCCTCCGGCTCCGAGACTCCGAGGCGGATGCCGAAACGCGTCGCGACCTCGTCGAACAGATCCTCATCTCCGGCGGAGACGCAGACTGTGAGCCCTTCGTCCGACGAGGCGGCGAACACCGCCGTGCCGTGCTCGGCCTGTCTGCGATCCCACCACTCTGCGATCGCATCCGCCGGAGCATCGGCATCCGCCACCGCGACGACCACGGGCGAGACCGGAAGCGAACCGAGCACGCGGCGCGCGAGCGTCGGGTCGTCGAGAAGCAGTGAGGCGAGCACCTGAGAGCGCAGCCGTCGACGGCCGCGCTCGAGCTGGTCGTTCTGCTCGAGAGCGAGCCCGGCCATCGCGATCACGGACGTCACGACCGCCCTCGCTTCGGGGTCGAGTGAAGCCGTTCCGACGGCGATCACGCCTCGCAGGTGACCGCTGCGGCCCAGGGTGAAGAGCGTGAAGGACTCCGACCCGAGCGTCAGCGACTGTCCGGCCTGCCCGCCCCTCGTGATCAGCTCGGTGGCGCGGACGGAGAGGTCGGTCACATCGTCGGCGGGCAATCGGCCATGCGGATGCTCGTGCACCAGCACTCCGGTCGCATCGAACATCCCCACCCACTGCTCCAGCCGGCGCGCCAGCTCGGACAGCGTGGATTCCAACCCGCGAGGCCTGAGCGCCGCACGCGCGAGCGCTCGCTGGGTCTCCAGCGCCCAGGTGCGCCTCGCATACGCCTGCGCGGCGATCGCCTCGGAGTGGGCTCGGGCGACGGCGATGAAAGGTGTGTCGTATGGCACCTCGAACAGGGGGATGCCCGCGACCGCGCACGCGTGCACCAGTTGGTCGGGGATGCCGGCGAGCGTGCCGCTCGCACCGAAGCCGATACCGGTGCCGAACCCCAGCCCCACGACGCCGCGCGCGGCGAGGCGATCGACATACTCCTTGATGCCGGCATCGTCCTGCTGGTCGAGCTGCGACCCGGTCGTGAGCAGCGCGAGGTCGTCGGCGAGGAACGGCGTCGGATCGGCGAGGTCGGAGGAATGCACCCAGCGCATCGGTCGATCGAGTGCGCCTTCGCGCAGGGCGCCCTCGACGGAGATGAGTCGCAGACCGAGATCGCCGCGTCGCAGAAGCGCGCGCAGTGTCGGCTGGTCCATGAGCGACTCCGTTGTACAAGAGGGCGAACAATCATTCAAGATTGTACAGTCGGGCGAGTGCGGCGAGGTGTCGAAGCGGCATACGCTCACGAACATGGCACTTCTCGATGCAGAGACCGAACACCGGACACAGGGCGGCCCCGGCCTTCCTCAGCAGCGGCGACTCGTCACGGATCTCCCGGGCCCGCGCTCAGCCGCGATCCTCGCCCGCAAGGCGGATGCGGTTCCGGCCGGCGTCGGACACACGGTTCCCGTCGCGGCGGTGGCGGCCGGCGGCGGAGTCGTGGTGGATGCCGACGGCAACTCGCTCATCGACCTCGGCAGCGGCATCGCCGTGACAACGGTGGGCAACGCGCACCCGAAGATCGCCGCCGCCGTCGCGGCGCAGGCGGCGCAGTTCACGCACACCTGCTTCATGATCTCGCCGTACGAGTCGTACATCGAGGTCGCAGAAGCGCTCAACCGGCTCACCCCCGGCGATTTCGCGAAGAAGAGCGCACTGTTCAACTCCGGCGCGGAGGCCGTCGAGAACGCGATCAAGATCGCCCGCAAGCACACCGGCCGCCAGGGTGTCGTCGCCTTCGACCACGGCTATCACGGCCGCACCAACCTCACGATGGCACTCACCGCCAAGTCGATGCCGTACAAGAGCGGCTTCGGACCGTTCGCGCCCGAGGTGTACCGCGCGCCGATGTCGTACCCGTTCCGCGACGGACTCACCGGTCCGGATGCCGCAGAGCGTGCGATCTCGCAGATGGAGAAGCAGATCGGGGCGGGCAACCTCGCCGCGATCATCATCGAGCCCATCCAGGGCGAAGGCGGCTTCATCGTCCCCGCAGACGGCTTCCTGCCCGCGCTCGCCGACTGGTGCCGTGCGAACGGCGTGGTCTTCATCGCCGACGAGGTGCAGACCGGCTTCGCCCGTACCGGGCACATGTTCGCCAGTGAGATCTTCGGCGTCGTGCCCGATCTGATCACGACCGCCAAGGGCATCGCCGGCGGCCTGCCTCTCGCCGCCGTCACCGGCCGCGCCGAGATCATGGACGCCTCGCACGCAGGTGGCCTCGGCGGCACCTACGGCGGCAACCCGATCGCGTGCGCCGCAGCGCTCGCGGCGATCGACGTGTTCGAGAACGACGGGGTGATCGAGCGCGCGCAGCAGATCGGCACAATCCTCACCGAGCGGCTCACCGCCATGCAGTCGCAGGATCCGCGCATCGGCGACGTCCGCGGACACGGTGCGATGATCGCGGCCGAGTTCGTGGACCCGGAGACGAACGCTCCCGATGCCGCACTCACCGCCGCGGTCGCCCAAGCGGCCATCGCGCAGGGCGTGATCGTCCTCACCTGCGGAACGTACGGCAACGTCATCCGCTTCCTGCCGCCCCTGTCCATCGGTGACGATCTGCTCATCGAAGGGCTCGACGTCGTCGCGGAGGCGCTCGCCGCCGCATAGAACGTCCGGTCGCGATCCGTATCGGGGGATTTCGGATCGCGACCGGCGCTTGTCACACAGATCGCCGAAACGACGAAACCGCTGAAACGACGAAACCGCTGAAACGACGAAGGAGTTGCTGATGGCTGAGATCACACGGGACGTGCTCATCGTGGGCGCCGGAGCGGCAGGCCTCACCGCCGCCAACGACCTGCGAAAGGCAGGCCTCTCCGTCGCAGTGCTCGAGGCGCGCGACCGCGTCGGCGGACGGTTGTGGACCGACGTCATCGAGGGCGCGATGCTCGAGATCGGCGGCCAGTGGGTCTCGCCCGATCAGGATGCGCTGAAGGAGACGCTCGAAGAACTGGGCCTGTCGACCTACAGCCGCTACCGCGAGGGCGAGAGCGTCTACATCGGCCCATCGGGAGAGCTCACCCGCTTCACGGGCGACATCTTCCCCGTCGCTCCTGCGACCGAGAAGATCATGGTCGAACTCATCGAGAAGCTCGACGCCATGGTCGCCGAGATCGACCCCGACCGGCCATGGGCGCATCCGAACGCCGAGGCGCTCGACGAGGTCTCGTTCGAGCAGTGGCTCGCCGTGCAGACCGACGACCAGGAAGCGCGCGACAACATCGCCCTCTTCATCGCCGGCGCCATGCTCACCAAGCCCGCTCACGCCTTCTCCACGCTGCAGGCGCTGCTGATGGCAGCATCCGCCGGCAGCTTCTCCAACCTCGTCGATGCCGATTTCATCCTCGACGAACGGGTCATCGGCGGTCTGCAGCAGGTGCCGCTGCTGCTCGCGGAGCGCCTGGGAGACGACGTGCTGCTGAATCAGCCGGTGCGATCGCTGGAATGGGGCCCTTCGACAGGCTCAGGGACCGGCGGGGTGACCGCCACCACTGATGACCTGACGGTCAGAGCGCGCTTCGCGATCCTCGCCCACGCGCCAGTGCTCTACAACCGCATCTCGTTCGTCCCGCCGATGCCGCGCCGGCAGCAACAGCTGCACCAGCACCTCTCGATGGGTTTCGTCATCAAGGTGCACGCCGTCTACGACCGTCCGTTCTGGCGCGAACAGGGTCTGAGCGGCACCGCGTTCAGCCCGTACGAGCTCGCGCACGAGGCGTACGACAACACCAACCACGACGATGAGCGTGGAACGCTCGTCGGCTTCGTCTCCGACAAGCATGCCGACGGCGTCTTCGAACTCAGCGCCGAGGAGCGCAAGGAGCGCATCCTCGAATCCCTCTCGCACTACTACGGCCCGGAGGCGACGAATCCGGTCGTGTACTACGAGAGCGACTGGGGGAGCGAGGAATGGACGCGCGGCGCGTATGCCGCGAGCTTCGACCTCGGCGGCCTGCACCGTTACGGCAACGACCTGCGCACACCTGTCGGCCCGATCCACTTCGCCTGCAGCGATCTCGCCGGCGCCGGATACCAGCACGTCGACGGAGCCATCCGCATGGGGCATCTCGTCGCCTCCGACATCGTGGAAGCGAGCCGGACCACCAGCGCAGCGGCCGGGAGCGAATCGTGAGCGGCGCGATCGTCGTCGGGTACACCGCGACGGATGCCGGAGCCGATGCCGCTGCTCTCGGAGCGCGTCTGGCGCGAAGTCTCGGCGCCCGACTGCATCTGGTCATCGTGCTGCCGTCGGAGGGCACGCGCAGCGCGGCCGTCCCGCCGGAGCGCGCCTATGAGGACGTCATCCGCGCGCAGGGCAAGAGATGGCTCGCCGAGGCGATGACGCACCTGCCGCAGGAGCTGGCCCGCAGTGGTCACGTCCGCCTCGGCGAATCCTTCGCCGAGGGTCTGATCGCCGCGGGTGAGGAATTCGGGGCCCGGCTGATCGTCGTGGGCGCTGCCGAGGGGGCGGGCTTCGGCCGGCACCGCCTGGGTGGCGTGGCATCCGCACTCGTGCACTCCTCGCCGATTCCGGTGGCGCTGGCGCCGGCTGGGACCGCGCAGGACGAGGTCGACGTCGTCCCGCGCATCACGGCGGCGCTCGGCACCCGTGCCGGTGCCGATGTCCTGCTCGGCGAGGCCGTGACGATGGCGACCGACAGCAGCGCTCCGCTGCGCCTCGTCTCCCTGGTGCCGTTCGACGTTCCGCCGGGTCTGGACACCGGCGCGATCCGCGTCGCCGGCGGCGAGCACGCCGACGAGGTGCTGGCCGCGGCCAAGACCGCGCTGCCGCAGGGTGTCGAAGTGTCGGCCGAGCAGGCACCGGGTGACAGCGTCGAGGATGCCGTCACCCACCTGTCATGGCTTCCCGGCGAGGTCATCCTCGTCGGCTCGAGCCGTCTCGCTCAGCCACGCAGGCTGTTCCTGGGATCCACCGCCGCGAAGATGCTGCGCGTGCTTCCCGTCCCCATGATCGTCGTGCCACGCACCCGCACAGGTGCCCAGGTCGAAGGAGACCTCGCATGAGCACCACACCTCCCACCACAGCTTCGACTCCCGAACCCGCCCCCGTCACCGGAGGCCTCTCGCAGAAGGGCTTGAGCGCCGGAACCGTCGGCCTCATCGGCGCCGTCATCATCGGCATCTCCTGCATCGCACCTGCATACACGCTCACCGCGGCGCTCGGGCCGACGGTGTCCGAGGTCGGATTCCAGGTGCCGGCGATCATCCTGATCGGCTTCATCCCGATGCTCCTGGTCGCCTTCGGCTACCGCGAGCTCAACCGCTCGATGCCCGACTCCGGCACCTCCTTCACCTGGGCCGCACGTGCATTCGGCCCTTGGGTGGGGTGGATGGCCGGCTGGGGGCTGATCGCGGCGACGATCCTCGTGCTGTCGAATCTCGCCGGCATCGCGGTGGAGTTCCTGTTCCTGTTGATCGATCAGATCGCGGGAAGTCCTGGGACGATCGCCGAGCTCGCCTTCAACCCGTTCATCAATGTCGCGGTGTGCCTGCTGTTCATGCTCGGCGCGACGCTCGTCTCCTATCGCGACATGCAGACCACGCAGAAGCTGCAGTACTACCTCGTCGGCTTCCAGCTGCTCGTGCTGCTGATCTTCTCGATCACGGCGTTCGTGCAGGTCGCGCAGGGCAACGCCTTCGATGCGAGCCCCATCGAGCTGAGCTGGTTCAATCCGTTCGCCGTCGGATCGGTCGGCGCGATCGTCGCCGGGCTCTCGCTGTCGATCTTCATCTTCTGGGGGTGGGACGTGACCCTCACGATGAACGAGGAGACGAAGAACCCCGAGAAGACCCCTGGGCGCGCGGCGACCCTCACGGTCATCACGATCGTCGTCCTCTACCTGCTGCTCTCGATCGCGCTGCTGTCGTTCGCCGGCATCGGCACCGGCGCGCTGGGGCTCGGCAACGAAGACATCCAGAGCAACGTCTTCTTCTACCTGTCCGGACCCATCCTCGGCCCGCTCGCCTTCCTCGTCTCGCTCGCCGTGCTCACGAGCTCGGCCTCATCGCTGCAGTCGACCTTCGTCTCACCCGCACGCACCCTGCTCGCGATGGGGCACTACGGCGCTCTGCCCTCGCAGTTCGCCAAGGTCAGCCCGCGGTTCTTCACGCCGGGCTATGCGACGATCATCGCCGCGGTCGTGGCATCCGCCTTCTACGCCGTCATGCGCTTCATCAGCGAAGACGTGCTGTGGGACACCATCACCGCCCTCGGCATGATGATCTGCTTCTACTACGGCATCACCGCGTTCGCCTGCGTCTGGTACTTCCGCAAGCAGTGGTTCGACTCTGCGCGCACGTTCTTCTTCACGCTGCTGTTCCCGCTGGTCGGCGGCATCATCCTCGCCGCGCTGTTCGTGATGACCCTGGTCGACAGCATGAACCCCGACTACGGCAGCGGATCGAACATCGCCGGTGTCGGGCTCGTGTTCATCCTCGGCGTGACCGTGATCGTCGTCGGCATCGTCATCATGATCTGGCAGGCGATCAAGCGCCCCGCCTTCTTCCGCGGTGAGACGCTGACAATGGATGCTCCGCCCAGCCTGCGTCGCCGCTGACGCTCGCGCCCCCGCACAGATATCCATCCCCGCACAGAAAGAGAGCACGATGACAACCGCACCCAATGAGAAGGCCCTCCTGGACCGCGTCCCCTCGGGACTCTTCATCGGCGGCCAGTGGGTGGATGCCACCGGCGGACGCACGTTCGATGTGCGCGACCCCGCGACCAACGCCGTGATCCACTCCATCGCGGATGCGACTCCGGACGACGGCATCCGTGCCCTCGATGCAGCCGTCGAGGCGCAGGCCTCCTGGGCCGCGACGCCCGCACGCACCCGCAGCGACATCCTGCGCCGCACGTTCGACCTCGTGCAGGAGCACAAGGAGGACCTGGCGCTGCTGATGACCCTCGAGATGGGCAAACCTCTCGCGGAGTCGCGCGGTGAGGTCGTGTACGGCGGAGAGTTCCTGCGGTGGTTCAGCGAAGAAGCCGTGCGCATCTCGGGCCGCTACGGATCCAACCCGGAGGGCACGGGGCAGATGGTCGTCTCGCAGCGTCCGGTCGGGCCGTCGTTCTTCATCACCCCGTGGAACTTCCCGTTCGCGATGGCGACCCGCAAGATCGCGCCGGCGCTCGCCGCGGGATGCACCGTGGTGATCAAGCCGCCGGCGCTGACGCCGCTGACGACGATGTTCTTCGTCACGCTGCTGGAGGAGGCGGGGCTTCCCGCTGGTGTCGTCAATGTCGTGCAGACGTCGTCGTCATCCAAGCTCTCGGCTCCGATCATCGCCGACCCCCGCCTGCGCAAGCTGTCGTTCACCGGGTCGACCGAGGTGGGGCGCAAGCTCATCGCCCAGGCGGCGGAAGGCGTGCTTCGCGTGTCGATGGAGCTCGGCGGCAATGCCCCGTTCGTCGTCTTCGACGACGCCGACCTCGACAAGGCGGTCGACGGAGCCATGCTGGCGAAGTTCCGCAACATCGGCCAGGCGTGCACGGCGGCCAACCGCTTCATCGTGCACGCGGACGTGGCCGAGGAATTCGCGCGTCGCGTCGCCGAGCGCGTGCAGGCGATGAAGATCGGGCGCGGTACAGAGGACGGCGTCACGATCGGACCCCTCATCGACGCGGATGCCGTGTCGAAGGCATCCGAACTCGTCGAAGACGCCGTCGGGCGGGGTGCGAGCCTGCTCGCGGGTGGCCACGCGATCGACGGCGAGGGAACGTTCTTCGAGCCGACGGTCATCACCGATGTCGCCAAGGGCAGCGACATCCTCCGCGAGGAGATATTCGGCCCCGTGCTCGCGATCGCCACCTTCACCGACGAGGCCGAGGGTGTGCGCCTCGCGAATGACACCGAGTACGGGCTCGTGTCGTACGTCTTCACGGAAGACCTCGCGAGGGGACACCGGATGATCGACGCACTCGAGACCGGCATGATGGGCCTCAACGTGGGCGTCGTATCGAACGCCGCAGCGCCCTTCGGCGGTGTCAAGCAGTCGGGCGTCGGCCGCGAGGGCGGCCTCGAAGGCATCCACGAGTACCTGTCGACCAAGTACACGCTGATCCCGAACTGATCACTGCGAAGACGACTGAGAGGACCGATCATGACCGACTATGCCGTCGTCAACCCGGCCACGGGAGAGACGCTCACCACCTATGACACGTTCACGGACGCGCAGATCGACGAGGCGCTCGCCGCAGCGGATGCCGCGCACCGCGACTGGTCGCGTTCCTCGACGGTCGCCGAGCGGGCAGCGCTCGTGCGTCGAGCGGCCGAACTGCACCGCGAGCGTCGCGAGGAGCTCGCCGACATCTTCGTGCGTGAGATGGGCAAGCCGCGCGAGGCCGCCCTGGGCGAGGTCGACTTCGCGGCCGACATCGCCGAGTACTACGCCGATCAGGCCGAGTCGATCATGGCCGACCAGCCGATCGCGATCCTGGGGGAGGGGTCGGCGATCATCCGGCGCGACTCGCTGGGACCGCTGCTGGGGATCATGCCGTGGAACTTCCCCGCGTACCAGATCGTGAGGTTCGCGGCTCCGAACCTCATCGTCGGCAACACGATCCTCCTCAAGCCGGCACCTCAGTGCCCCGAGTCGTCGAACGCGATCGCGGACATCTACCGTGCGGCTGGGTTCCCCGACGGTGCGTATCAGAACGTGCTCGCGACGAACGAGCAGATCGCCGGCATGATCGCCGACCCTCGTGTGCAGGGCGTCTCTCTGACGGGTTCCGAGCGCGCGGGTGCTGCGGTCGCCGAGGTGGCAGGGCGCAACCTCAAGAAGGTCGCGCTGGAGCTCGGCGGCTCCGATCCGTTCATCGTTCTCTCCACCGACGACATGGATGCCACGGTGCAGGCCGGTGTCGACGCGCGCCTGGACAACAACGGTCAGGCCTGCAACGGCGCGAAGCGCTTCATCATCGTGGACGATCTGTACGACGACTTCGTCGAGAGGTTCGTCGCGCGCATGTCGATCGTGCCCGCGACCGACCCGATGCAGGACGACACCGTGCTCGGCCCGCTCGCGTCGCTCTCGGCGGCGGAGCAGCTGCAGAAGCAGGTGGACGGCGCTGTCGGGCAGGGCGCGACGCTGCTCACCGGTGGCACCCGCGACGGCGCGTTCTTCGCCCCGACGGTGCTCGCCGATGTCACACCCGAGATGGATGTGTACCGCGAGGAGCTATTCGGTCCTGCGGCCGTCGTGTATCGGGTGGCGGACGAGGACGCGGCTGTGGAGTTGGCCAACGACACCACCTTCGGGCTCGGTTCGTATCTCTTCACCACGGACCCCGAACAGGCGGAGCGCGTCGCGGACCGGATCGAGGCGGGCATGGTCTACGTGAACCTCGTGCTCGCCGACAGCCCGGAACTGCCGTTCGGCGGCGTGAAGCGCAGTGGCACCTCGCGTGAGCTCGGCCACCTCGCCGCCGACGAGTTCGTCAACAAGAAGCTCATCCGCACCGCATAGGGGGCCCCGCTCGCTGAGCCTGTCGAAGCGTCGGCGCAGAGGACCCTTCTCGCTCGCTGAGCCTGTCGAAGCGTCGGTGCAGAAGACCCTTCTCGCTCGCTGAGCCTGTCGAAGCGTCGGCGCAGAGGACCCTTCTCGCTCGCTGAGCCTGTCGAAGCGTCGGCGCAGAAGACCCTTCTCGCTCGCTGAGCCTGTCGAAGCGTCGGTGCAGAAGACCCTTCGACAGGCTCAGGGATCGACAGGCTCAGGGATCGACAGGCTCAGGGATCGACAGGCTCAGGGATCGACAGGCTCAGGGATCGAACCGCAGTAGCGTGGATGCATGAAGGTCGAACGAGTGTCACGCACGCAGTCGGTCGTGAACGGGCTGCTCGACGAGATCATCGCCGGGCGGCTCGTCGCGGGGGAGACCCTTCCTGCGGAGGCCGATCTCGCCGCGCTGCTCGGCGTCTCGAGGCTCACCCTGCGCGAGGGCGTGCGGCTGCTGCAGGCGCAGGGTGTCATCGTCGCCGTGCCGGGCAGTCGCCACCGTGTCGCGCCCGTCGACGAGTGGACCGGGCTCGAAGCGGTCGTGCAGTTCGCGCGCAGCGGAGGAGCGCGCAGGCGTTCGTCACTCGACCTGATCGACATGCGCGTCATGTTCGAGACCGGGGCTGCCGAGCTCGCCGCCCCTCGGTGCACCGATGAGCACATCGCGCAGCTCGAGTCGATGCTCGCGCTGATGCGCGCGGCGCACGACAACGGCGATGTTCCAGGCTTCGTGGAAGCCGACCTCGCATTCCACGATGTGATCTTCGCTGCGGCGGACAATCGTATCCTCGTCGCATCCGTGCGCCCGCTCACGACGATGCTGCAGGACTCGCGCACCGAGACGAGTTCGGTGCGCGACATCCGCGAGCACGCGATCGCCGAGCATGCGGCGGTGCTCGAGGCGATGCGCACGCGTTCTGCGGATGCCGCGCGCGAGGCCATGGCCAGTCACATGCGCCAGACGCGCGACGACCTGCTGCAATACGTGCTGGGCGAGTAGAAGTCGCGATTTTGTGGATGAGCGAACGAGGCGTACGCTCGTTATCTGATATCGGATAACGTGCGGAACATCGCGCAGATCCGCAGCAGAACCTCTGAACGAAGGAGTTCCCATGCACGTCGACGCGCTTCTCGCCCCTCTGCCGGAGCCCTTCGAGGTCGCGGCGGTCGAAGTCCGCGCGGCGCTGGACCCGCAGGGGGTGCTCGTCGTCCTGGACGACGATCCCACCGGAACGCAGTCGGTCTCCGGCCTCCCGGTGCTCACCCGCTGGGAGCACGAGGACCTCGCCGGCGCATTCTCCACCGGAGCTCCGGCTGTCTACGTGCTGACGAACACCCGATCGCTCGATGAGGAGACCGCCGCCGCGCGCAACCGCGAGATCGTCGCTGTCGCCCTGGCCGCAGCATCCGAGGCCGGCCGTCGTGTGACGTTCGTCTCGCGGAGCGACTCGACCCTCCGCGGCCACTTCCCGCTCGAGACCGACGTCCTCATGCAGGAGATCGTCGCGCACGGAGGTATGGCCCCCGACCTCGTCCTGATCGTCCCCGCCTTCCCTGATGCCGGTCGTATCACTGTGGACTCCGTGCACTACTGGGTCACCGACGGCGAAGCGACGCCGGTCGGAGAGACTCCGTTCGCACAGGACGCCACGTTCGGATTCGCCTCGTCGGACCTGCGGAAGTGGGTCGCCGAGAAGACCGAGGGCCGCATCGCCGCCGATCAGGTGGCCGCCCTCACGATCGACGTCATCCGCTCTGGCGTCGATCGCGTGGTGTCCTTCCTCCGCGACGTGCCCGCAGGCTCGGTCGTCGTGGTCGACGTCGTCGAAGAGACCGACATGCGAGTCGTCGCGCTGGCGCTGCACCGCATGCGCGATCGTGAAGTGCTGCTGCGTGTGGGCCCGCCCTACGTGCGCGCGCACATCGGGCAGGACATCGCCGAGCCCGTCGTCGCCGAGGACATCCCGTTCGCCTACGACCGCGGCGGACTCGTCGTCGTCGGCAGCCACGTGCCGCTCACCACCGAGCAGCTCGCCGAACTGCGACGGCAGCGACCCGACACCGTCACGATCGAACTCGACGTGCGTCAGCTGATCGACCAGCGCCGCGATGCCCACCTCGACGCTCAGGCGGATGCCGTCGCCGACGCGCTCGCGACCGGCACGGTCATCGTGCACACCACGCGGGAGCTCGTCACGGGCGCCGACGGCGACGAGAGCCTCGACATCGCCCGGAAGGTCTCCAGCGGAGTCGTCGAGCTGGTGCGCCGCGTCCTCGCGATCGCGCCACCGCGGTTCGTGATCGCGAAGGGCGGCATCACCTCGAGTGATGTTGCGAGCGAAGCGCTCGAGATCAGCCGCGCCACTGTGCTCGGCCCGATGCTCCCCGGCATCGTCTCACTGTGGCAGCCGGAGACCGGCCCCGCGGTCGGCATCCCCTACATCGTCTTCGCCGGCAACGTCGGCGACACGGATTCGCTGGCACGCGTCGTCTCGACGCTCGCCGACGCCAACTGAAAGGAAGAGAAGATGACCTCCACCGTCGCCGTCATCGGTCTGGGAGCCATGGGCCTCCCGATGGCCACCCGCCTCGCCGAGCGCTTCGAGGTGCGCGGCTTCGACATCGCCGCAGAGCGCATCGCACTGGCCGCTGAGAAGGGCGTCACGCCGGCGGATTCCGCCGCGGATGCCGTCGCCGATGCCCAGGCCGTACTCGTGGCCGTGCGCACCGGGGAGCAGCTGAACGGGCTGCTGTTCGGCAAGACCGGCCTCGCGTCGCACCTGGCAGACGGCGCGGTCGTCATCCTCACCAGCACGGTGGGTACCGACGGCATCGCCGACATCGCCGCCAGGCTCGCCGAGCACGGCGCCCAACTGGTCGACGCGCCGTTGTCCGGAGGGCCGGTGCGCGCCGGCGAGGGCGATCTGCTGATCGTCGTCGGCGCGACCGCGACGGCGCTGGAGATCGCACGGCCCGTGCTCGAACAGCTCGCCTCCACGTTGTCGATCGTGGGCGACAAGCCCGGCGACGGCCAGGCACTGAAGACCGTCAACCAGCTGCTGTGCGGCGTGCACATCGCCGCCGCTGCAGAGGCACTGGCACTCGCAGACGCCCTCGGCCTCGACCGTGAGAAGACGCTCGAAGCGCTCACGGCGGGCGCTGCCAACTCGTTCATGCTCGGCAACCGCGGACCTCGTGCCCTGCAGGCCTACGACGAGGACGGCGCCGAGGTGCTCAGCCGCCTCGACATCTTCGTCAAGGACCTGGGCATCGTCGGCGACGCGGCCCGTGCCGCCCACCTCTCGACTCCGGTCGCGAACGCAGCGGAGCAGCTGTTCCTGCTCGGCGAGGCCCAGGGCCTCGGCGCGCACGACGACTCCGCGGTGATCCGCGTGATCGCACCTGAACGACGCTCCTGACCCGATCCCAGACCGACCCCCACTCGGTGCGCATGAGCGCGCCCGAACACTGAAAGAAGAGATCCAGTGACGCTCCCTCTTCCCGCCTTGATCGCGATCGGAATCGCAGGCCTCGCCCTGCTGCTCCTGCTGATCATCCGCTTCAAGATGCAGGCCTTCTACGCCCTGATCCTCGTCTCGATCGTCGTCGGCCTCGCAGCCGGCCTCCCGATGACGAACATCACGGCGGATGACGGCACCGTCGAACGACTCGGCATCATCCAGGCGATCATCGCCGGTGTCGGCGGAACCCTCGGTTCCGTCGCGGTGCTCGTCGCCCTCGGCTCGATGCTCGGCAAGATCATCGAGCTCTCCGGCGGTGCGGATTCTCTCGCCGGGAAGTTCACCAAGTGGCTCGGCCCGAAGCGGGTCGGCATCGCCCTGGTGATCGCGGCGGCCATCCTCGCGATCCCGGTGTTCTTCGATGCCGGCTTCATCATCCTCGTGCCGATCATCTTCGCGTTCTCGAAGGTCGCCGGCCTCAACCCGATCAAGTTCGGGCTCCCCGTCGCAGGCATCATGCTCGCGGTGCACGTCGCCGTCCCGCCGCACCCCGGTATCGTCGGCGGTGCGACGATCCTCGGCGCCGACATCGGCTGGGTCACGATCTTCGCGCTGCTGG
This sequence comes from Microbacterium profundi, assembly GCF_000763375.1. Taxonomy (NCBI): domain Bacteria; kingdom Bacillati; phylum Actinomycetota; class Actinomycetes; order Micrococcales; family Microbacteriaceae; genus Microbacterium; species Microbacterium profundi. The sequence goes on from NZ_JPSY01000001.1 coordinate 2,193,495, forward strand.
TGTCGATCCCGCTCGCGGCCCTGTCGTTCTGGGTGGGCAAGCTGATCAACCGTCGCGAGTTCGCGATGATCGAGGCGACGAAGGAGATGTTCGAGAACTTCGGTGACGACCAGCCCTCCGCGAACGCAGGCCTTCGCGACGGCGAGAAGGCGCCGAGCGCCTTCACGGTGCTCGGCCTGATCCTGCTGCCGCTCGTCCTCATCATGCTCGGCACCGCCGTGGCCCCGACGTTCGAGGCAGGCAGCTTCTGGAACAGCTTCCTGTCGATGATCGGTCAGCCGATCTTCGCGCTCATGGTCGCGATCGCCGCCGCGATGTTCTTCCTCGGCGTGCGCCGCGGATGGTCGGCTGCAAAGCTCGGTGAGGTCATGGAGTCTGCCCTGCCCGCCGCAGCCGTCATCATCCTCGTCACGGGTGCCGGTGGCGCGTTCGGCAAGATCCTGACCGAGACCGGCATCGGCGGCGCCGTCGCCGAGGTGCTCGCGGGATCCGGCATGCCGCTGCTGCTCGCCGCGTTCCTCATCTCGCTGATCATGCGCGCCGCGCAGGGATCGGCCACCGTGGCGATCACGACCACGGCGGGGCTGCTGCTGCCCTCGGTCGCGGTGCTCGGCCTCGACACGATCCACATCGCCCTCGTCGCGGTCGCGATCGGCTACGGCGCCCTCGGGCTCAGCCACGTCAACGATTCCGGGTTCTGGGTAGTCACCCGCTACCTCGGCCTCTCGGTGAAGGATGGCCTTCGTACCTGGACGCCGCTGACCACGGTCCTCGGCGTGGCCGGGTTCCTCCTCACCTGGATCCTGTACGCGGCGATCCCGATCAGCTGATCCCGCGAGAGCCCTCGGCATCCACCTTCTGGGAGACGCCGGGGGCTCTCGCCCTTCGATGAGCGGGTAGCCTCGGGGCATGGTCACCGTCGCTGAGAACATGGTCCGCACGCTTCGAGCCAACGGCATCGATCGCGTCTACGGCATTCCGGGGGATTCGCTCAACGGGTTCACCGATGCGCTGCGCAAAGACGGCACGATCCGCTGGCTGCACGTGCGCCATGAGGAATCCGCGGCCTTCGCCGCTGCCGCCGACGCGGCGATCACCGGCGACCTCGCCGTCGTCGCCGGCTCCTGCGGTCCGGGCAACCTGCACCTGATCAACGGCCTGTTCGACGCCAACCGCTCCCGCGTTCCCGTCCTGGCTGTCGCGGCGCATATCCCGACCAGCGAGATCGGCACGGGGTACTTCCAGGAGACGCACCCGCAGGAGCTGTTCCGCGAGTGCAGCGTCTACGTCGAGTACGTGGCCGACCCCGTGCAGATGCCCCGCATCCTCGAGATCGCGATGCGCGAGGCCATCGAGAAGCGCGGGGTCGCGGTGGTCGTGATCCCTGGCGAAGTCGCGCTCGCCGACGTCGCCGTCGATCGTGCCGTCGTCATCGAGCGCGCCCACCCGGTGATCGTTCCGAACCCGAGCGAGCTCGAGAAGGCCGCAGAGCTGCTGAACGCGGCGCGGCGCGTGACGATCCTCGCCGGTGCCGGCGTCGAGGGAGCGCATGACGAGGTCGTCGCTCTCGCCGACCGCCTCGGCGCACCCATTGTGCATGCCCTCCGCGGCAAGGAGCACATCGAGTACGACAACCCGTTCGACGTCGGCATGACCGGGCTGCTCGGCTTCGCCTCCGGCTATCGGGCGATGGAATCCGCGGACACGCTGCTGGTGCTGGGTTCGGATTTCCCATATGCCCAGTTCTACCCGGAGGACGCGACCACGATCCAGGTCGACATCCGCGGCTCGCAGCTCGGCAGACGGCATCCACTCGACCTGGGTCTCGTCGGCGACGTCAAGGACACGGCAGAGGCCCTGCTCCCGCGGATCGCCGAGAAGTCGGATCGCTCGCATCTCGACGACGCCGTCGCGCACTATCGGAAGACGCGGGCGAAGCTCGACGAGCTGGCCGTTCCCACGAAGGGCAAGAAGCCGATCCACCCGCAGTATCTCGCCAGGCTCCTCGACGAGGCGGCGAGCGAAGACGCGATCTTCACGGCCGATGTCGGCTCGCCGACGGTGTGGGCGGCGCGTTATCTCACCATGAACGGCAGACGCCGCCTGATCGGCTCGTTCACCCACGGCTCGATGGCGAACGCGCTCATGCACGGCATCGGTGCGCAGACCGCGCAGCCGGCGCGGCAGGTGGTCGCGCTGGCGGGGGACGGGGGCCTTGCGATGATGCTGGGCGAGCTCATCACGCTCACGCAGAACCGCTTGCCGGTGAAGACGATCGTGGTGAACAACTCCTCGCTCAACTTCGTGGAACTCGAGATGAAGGCGGCAGGCTTCGTCACATACGCGACCGACCTGGAGAACCCGAACTTCGCGGCCGTCGCCGAGGCTCTCGGCATCTTCGCGCGGCGCGTGGAGCGCAGCGAGGATCTCCCGGATGCCGTGCGCGAGGTTCTCGCTCATGACGGGCCGGCGCTGCTCGACGTCGTCACAGAGCGCCAGGAGCTGTCCATGCCGCCGGCGATCACCGCCGAGCAGGTCAAGGGCTTCGCCCTCTACGCGATCCGCACCGTCATGTCGGGCAGAGGCGATGAACTGCTCGATCTCGCCAGGGCGAACTGGCGGCAGCTGTTCTGACGACGTGCGGCCCCTGAGCCTGTCGGAGGGCCGCTGTTCGCCGGGGCGGACAGCATGCCCTACACTGGAGAGGCAGTTGTCTGCATTCTTTTTCCATGCCCGCGGGTGCGGATGGGATGCGGATCCAGGGGCCTCACGGTCTCTAGGGCGGTAGCTCAATTGGCAGAGCAGCGGTCTCCAAAACCGCAGGTTGCAGGTTCGATTCCTGTCCGCCCTGCGCGTCAGCGCAACGCTGACACACGAAAGGTACATTCAGGATGGATCAGGACGAACCGCGCGGCGATGTCGTCGCGGCAGGCGGCGCAGCCAGTGTGAAGAAGCTCGGCTTCTTCGGCCGGATCGCGCTGTTCTTCCGTCAGGTCATCGGCGAGCTTCGCAAGGTCGTCACGCCCACGCGCAAGGAACTGTTCAAGTTCACCGGCGTCGTGCTGGTCTTCGTGGCGATCATGATGACTCTGGTCTACGGCCTGGACACCGCCTTCTCGTGGCTGACGGCTCAGGTCTTCGGGGTGCCGCAGTAAGCGTCGCCCTCGCGGCCCCGGCCGCAATGAATGGAAAGAAACAACGTGTCTGAACGATATTCCGACGACGCCGACTGGGCGACAGCTGCAGAGCAGTCCAGTGAGGACGACGAGGCGCAGGAGGGCAACGTGCTCTCCGCCGAAGAGAAGTCGGCTTCGGCTGCCGAGCATGTCGCCCTGCACATCGAGGGCGACGCGGATGACTCGAACGACGAAGGCACGGAAGACATCGACATCGACGACCCGGAGGCGGACGCGATCGTGAACGACGCTCTCAACCTGGACGAAGCGGCAGAATCCGAAGCTGCCGCTGAGGTCCTCAACGACGGAGCGGCCGAAGAGGCCGCAGATCTCGAGGCGGCTTCCGCTGACGAGGTCACCCCTTACGACGGCCCCGACGTGAACGGCGATGAGGACGCCGTCACCGACGAGGCCGACGACGACGCGGAAGAAGACCCGTACGAGGCCTTCCGCATGGATCTGCGCATGATGCCGGGCAAGTGGTACGTCATCCACTCCTACGCCGGTTTCGAGCGCAAGGTGAAGGCCAACATCGAGCAGCGCAAGTCGACGCTCGAGGTCGAGGACGACATCTATCAGATCGAGGTCCCGATGGAGGACGTCGTCGAGATCAAGAACGGCCAGCGCAAGATGGTCACGCGCGTCCGGATCCCCGGTTACGTGCTCGTGCGCATGGAGCTCAACGAAGACACCTGGTCGGTCGTGCGCCACACTCCCGGCGTCACGGGTTTCGTGGGCAACGCCCACAACCCGACACCTCTGCGTTTCGAAGAGGCCTTCAACATGCTGAAGGCGCTCGTCGAGGTCAAGGATCTCCCGACCGCGAAGAACGTCCAGTCGAAGGGCGGCGTGGCTGTCGCCCGCTCGATTCCCGCCGAGGTCGACTTCGAGGTGGGCGAGACCATCACGATCAAGGAGGGCTCGTTCGCCGGCCTTCCTGGTTCGATCAGCGAGATCAAGCCTGAGAGCGGCAAGCTCACGGTGCTCGTCTCCCTCTTCGAGCGCGAGACCCCGGTCGAGTTGTCGTTCGACCAGGTCACGAAGATGAACTGACACGAGACTGCTTCACGAACGCCCCGTTCGGCTCCGGCCGGCGGGGCGTTCTGCATGCGGTAGACTTGCGTGGTTTGTGCTGCGGTCCCTGAGCCTGTCGAAGGGCCGGCGCGCGCGAACACACCACAGCCCGGAGATGCCGGGTTCGTGGGAGATCGGATGCTTCGGCATCCGTTCGATGAGAGGAAATGAAATGGCACCGAAGAAGAAGGTGACCGGCCTGATCAAACTCCAGATCAACGCCGGCGCCGCCAACCCGGCTCCGCCGATCGGCCCCGCGCTGGGTCAGCACGGCGTGAACATCATGGAGTTCTGCAAGGCGTACAACGCCGCGACCGAGTCGCAGCGCGGCAACGTCATCCCGGTGGAGATCACCGTCTACGAGGACCGCAGCTTCACGTTCATCCTGAAGACCCCGCCTGCCGCGGAGCTCATCAAGAAGGCAGCCGGCGTTGCCAAGGGCTCGTCCACGCCGCACACGGTCAAGGTCGCGAAGATCACCAAGGACCAGGTCCGCCAGATCGCCGAGACCAAGCAGGCCGACTTGAACGCGAATGACGTCGAGGCCGCGATCTCGATCATCGCGGGCACCGCCCGTTCCATGGGCATCACGGTCGAGGGCTGAGGAGCACAATCATGACTAAGTCCAAGGCTTACAACGCTGCCGTCGCGAAGATCGAGGCAGACCGTTTCTACACTCCCACCGAGGCTGTCGCTCTCGCGAAGGAGACCGGCTCGGCGAAGTTCGACTCGACCGTCGAGGTCGCGCTGAAGCTCGCCGTCGACCCGCGCAAGGCGGACCAGATGGTGCGCGGCACTGTCATCCTCCCGCACGGTACCGGTAAGACCGCCCGCGTCATCGTGTTCGCCACCGGCCCCGCGGCCGAGGCAGCGATCGCCGCAGGTGCAGATGAGGTCGGCGGCGCCGAGCTCATCGAGAAGGTCGCCGCAGGCTGGACCGACTTCGACTCGGCTGTCTCGACCCCCGAGCTCATGGGACAGGTCGGTCGACTCGGCAAGGTGCTCGGCCCCCGTGGCCTGATGCCGAACCCGAAGACCGGCACGGTGACCCCGAACACGGCCAAGGCCGTCGAGGAGATCAAGGGCGGAAAGATCGAGTTCCGCGTCGACAAGCACGCCAACGTGCATTTCGTCGTCGGCAAGGCATCGTTCACCGCTGAGCAGCTCGACGAGAACATCGGCGCTGCCCTCGAGGAGATCGTCCGCCTCAAGCCGTCGAGCGCAAAGGGCCGCTACATCCAGAAGGGTGCGGTGTCGACGACGTTCGGTCCTGGCATCCCGCTGGACGTCAACGCCATCTGAGCATGACAACGAAGGGCCTCTGTCGTCGCGACAGGGGCCCTTCGTCGTACGTATCTGGGGCGCCGGCGCGCGGAAAACCGTAGCCCGTCCCCCGGACACGCCCGGGGGACGGGCAGGATTTGCCGCATGCCCGGATCCCGCGTAAGTTATTACTTGTTCGCCCCACAGGGAAGCGGAAAGGCCGGAAGGCCTCACCCCCCTCAAGCGGAAAGAACAACTCCCCGAAATCCTTCTCTCACTTGAGAGTGCGGGCGCTTGCGTCTAGGATGGAGAGTCCCACCTCGTGGATCGCAGTCATCGGCTGCGCACCGGATCTCAGGTCCGGAAGCGCCGGTTTGACAGGCACCGCGAAGCGGGTAAGATTGAGAAGTTGCCCTTCGGGCCTGACTGTGATGGTTGGGTCGGGGGAGCGTCCGATCCTTGAGAACTCAACAGCGTGCACTTGTCAAATGCCAAATTATCCTCGTCCATTGACCTTCGGGTTGGTGGTTGAGAATTCCTTTGGATCAAAGACCAGCCCTTTCGGGGGTTGGCATTTTTAATGAAGTCAGTTTGATTCATTTCTTTGGTCAGTTCAAACT